>JBOZRS010000087.1:0-7382 GCA_050789065.1 Microvirga sp. | reverse complement strand
GGTTAAGTCCCGTAGGCAGACTGGTGCCATGGGTCGCCTCCGCTACTGGATCAGCAGGAGACGCCATTATACCCCTCTACCTGCCGGATGCACCACTAAGTCAACGACGAACCGTCGCGCCATGCGCTTTGAGCCTCCGACCCTGGACGAGGCAATCTTCGCCGCGCAAGGGCTGGCCGACGACCTTGAGGGCCAAGCACAGATCGCAGCCATGCTGATGGGCTTGCCTGAGGCCGAAGTCCGGGCTGTCATCCTGAAGGCGGTGGCACCAGCCGCACGGATCCCGCGCCAACTCCCGGGAGCATCTCCGTCAGGTACGCGACGCCCCGTGGTCGTGGTGGAGAAGCGAGCTCCTCGCACTCTGATGCGGTGAGCCGCTGACTCGCGGTCTGCAAAGAGCCTCGGTGCCTCGCTCGTCTCATCGGTTTCGGTCAGCTAGCAGCTCCCGGCCTGGCGCCGCTCAGGAGCCGCAACAAGTCTTCCGAGGCTCATCGTCCGGGCTCCTCCTGTAGGTTTGGGGAAGAAGACACTCGAAACGGTGGCGGATCGTTGCGTAGCATTCACAGGAAGCTTGCTCGAGACCGACCCGGTCCGTAACCACGATGACACCCCTGCCCTGCCGGATTAAGCCTGCCTCTTGAAGGGCCCCTGTGATGGTGCTGATGGTGGAGCGTTGAACCCCGAGCATCTCAGCCAGGAACTCGTGCGTGAGCGGCAGATCGTCCCGGCCGAGGCGGTCGTGGATGCTGAGGACCCAGCGGCAGCAGCGGGCCTCGACACTGTGAACCGCGTTGCAGGCCACATTCTGCAGGATGCGCGTCATCATCGCTTCGGCGAAGCGCTGGACCAACTGGCGGATCTTCGACCGCTGGCCGATCACCGCGTGCAGACGATCCAACTCAATACGGGACGCCGTGCCGGAGGCTTGCACGACATAGCGCCCCAGGGCTTGGCGGGTGACCAGGGCGCTGACCAGACCGACCACGCCTTCGTGGCCATAGACCGCCATTTCGGCGGAGCGGCCGTCCTTCATGACCGCCACCAGGGCGACGACGACGTCATGCGGAAAGTAGGTATGGCGCAGGGGGGCACCCGTCTCATAGAGAACCGTTCCGGCCGGGAGCGTGACAATCTCCAGGTATGGCTCCAGATGCGCGAAGTCCTCTGGTTCCAGAGCAGCCAGGAGCCGGTTGGCGCGATGGCCGGCCTTAGCGCCTGAGATCATGGCATGTCTATGCCGGTGCATGTAGGTTCCTAAAGCTCATGGTGCCAAAGACCGGATCCTGGTGCCATCCCTTCAAAGCTATTCAAGCGGAACCGGATCATTCGCGATCGCGAGCCGTCGCCTAAGGCGCAAGGCGCGCGTATCACTTGATGCAATCGGCAATTTCTCAAAAGCGTTGACGTAATTGTCCTTCGTTCTGAGGATGTGCGCTTTCAACATGTCGGCCAGCTTATCGCGTTGTCCACCCGCTAACAGGGCGATCATCTCCCGGTGGTCTTGGAACGATCTGTCAGGTTCGCCTTCCGCGCGAATGGCAAGGTGTGTCCGCAGCGCGGCCACCCGCCCGAGGACAAGATTGTAGGCGTTCCGGAGATAGCGATTGCCGCAGTCCTCGAAGAAGGTCCAATGGAAAGCGGTATCGGCCCGTCCGTAGGCTTGCATGTCCGCTGCGGCGATGGCCGCAATCATCGTCTCGAGTTGCATCTCAAGGCGCGCGACGACACGGGGAATACCGTCGTCCGGTATCAGCATGACAGCCTGTTGCTCCAAGCCAGCACGAAAATCGCACAGCTCCGCAATCTCCTCGGCCGTCGGCGTGAATACGTAGGTCCCGGACTTCGGGACGATATGGACGAGGCCCTCCATTTGAAGGAGGTTGAGTGCTTCTCGAACCGGGGTACGGCTGACTTCGAAAGCAGTCGCGAGAGCATCCTCTGAAAGGCTTTCACCAAAGTCGAGCTCCGCATCGACGATTGCCGTACGGATCTTCTCTGCGATTGTCCCTACAAGACCCTTGCGGGGCTTGTCCGTGGTTTTTGCCATGTCCCTCTACAGCTCGCTGAATTCATCGAGAGTCGGCAGCGGCTTGAACAGCTGCTGCCGATCACATTTGCCTAGTCGCGCTTCGCTTTCAAGCTGATGCAGATGAAGAAGCCGATAATTGGGAAGATTGCCAGCGCCAGCAGTGACAGCGAGAAGCTGTCTGTCGCCGATTTGACCCACCCGACGATATAAGGTCCGGTGAACCCGCCGAGCTGAGCGAAGCCATTGATCGCGGCCAACCCGCCGGCTGCGGCAGCGCCCGAGAGGAACTGCGTCGGCAACGTCCAGAAGACTCCGAGATAGGACCAGAGAAAGAACGCACATGCACAGAGCAGCATGAGGCCGACATACGGGTTAGGAGCGATTGCGCTTGCGGCTAGGAACACGCCGCCGAACAGGCCGGCAATGGCCGTGTGATACTTCCTCTCACCGGTCCGGTCGGAGTTGCGCGAGATGACGACAAGGCCAAGTGCCGCAAAGACGAACGGGATGGCTGAAACCAGGCCAGTCTGTGCCGCGGTCAGGCCGCCAATGCTCTTGACGATCTGCGGCAGCCACATGATCACGCCATAAACGGCAACTCCGTTGAACAGGTAGACGAGGGTCAGCATCCAGACCCGGGTGTCGCTGAATATCTCCCGCAAGCTATGGCGGGTGTCAGGCTGCTGGTTTTTCTGATCCTTGGCCAACTCGCTCGTGAGCCACTGCCGCTCATCGGCGGAGAGCCACGTCGTGTCCTTCTGTGGGCTGTCGACCAGGTAAAAGAAGGTGAAGACGCCAAGAAGAACAGACGGAAGGCCTTCAAGGAGGAACATGACCTGCCAGCCATGCAACCCGGCCAATCCCTCCCCGGCGTCGATCAGCCAGCCGGACAGCGGCGCTCCGACGACGATCGAGAGCACGGTCGCGGTCATGAAGAGTGCTGCGGCCTTGCCCCGTTCCTTCGCAGGGTACCAATAGGTTAGATACAAGAGAACGCCCGGAGCAAACCCCGCTTCGGCAACGCCGAGCAGGAACCGCAGAATGTAAAACGACGTCGGGCCCTGGACAAAGGCCATGGCGCACGAGACAAGACCCCAGGTCACCATGATGCGAGCGATCCAGACCCTCGGGCCGATCTTGTGCAGGATCATATTGCTGGGAATTTCGAACGCCAGGTAGCCAAAGAAGAAGATCCCGGCTCCCAAGCCGAACATATACGGTGTCAGCCCGATCGCTTCGTTCATGTGAAGGGCGGCAAAGCCGATGTTCACACGGTCGAGGTAGTTGACGATAAAGCAGATGAAGCAGAACAGCACGATCCGCAGATTGAGCTTCCGGATTGTGCGATCGCGCAGACTCGCGTCAAGCTGAGCACTGGCAGCGCTGATGGCTCCCGCCATGGCGTTCTCCCTAAGTTATTGGACCCTGCTGAGCGCAGAGTTCCGTTCGGTCCTGGTCCAAGCCAGATCACCAGCATACATTTCTAACATTCTTCGTCTAGTACCCTAGTTGACATCCTAAGCTGCACCCGGTCTTTTAAGTCACAGATTGGCGGGTGGTGGTCCGCTAGGAGACAAAACAATGTACCAATTTCACCCGAAGAGCACGATCCCGACGTTCTTTACCGACCGGGTTGTTCTGGTGACCGGTGGCGCTTCAGGCATCGGCAAAGCGGTTGCGGATGGGCTGGTAGGGCTCGGCGCAAAAGTCGCGGTGTGGGACATTCGCGAAGATCGGCTCGCTGAATGCCGCGCACGTCACGGTGATCGCGTCCTTACACAGTCTGTCAACGTGTCCGACAAGAGCGCCGTCGACGCGGCCGCTGCGGAAATCGCGGCGAAGTGGGGCGGGATCGATCATCTTCTCAACAACGCCGGCATCATCGGGCAACGCATGACCGTCGAGCAATACGACGAAGCCGAGTTGGATCGTGTGCTTTCGGTCAACCTGAAGAGCGTTTTCCATGTCTCAAGCGCGTTCGTTCGGATGCCGCGCACAAGCGTGGATCGCTCCATCGTGAATCTTTCGTCGATTGCGGCGCGAACCGGCGGAATGGTCGGCAACATCGCTTATGCCACAACGAAAGGAGCCATCTCGTCGTTCACCTATGCTCTGGCCAAGGAATTGGCTCCCCATGTCCGGGTGAACGCGCTGGCGCCCGGCGTCATCGACACGGAAATCCAGAAGGACGTGTTCGCCGACCCCGCCAATATCGACGCGATGGCGAATCTCATCCCGCTCAAGCGTCTCGGAACGGCTGAAGAGGTCGCAGACGCCGCTATCTGGCTGCTGTCGCGCGATGCCGCCTACATCACCGGGGTCGTGCTCGACGTCTCGGGCGGACGCTAAACCACAATTGCATTGTGAGAGATCCAGCAGATGAGCAAGGTGCAAGAACTGAAGACACTGATCGCGTCGGGGCGAATCGTCCAGGCTCCGGGTGCACCCGATCCGCTCACGGCGAGGCTGATTGAGAAGGTCGGCTTTCCAGCCATCTACATGACGGGCTTCGGGGCCACGGCCATGCGCCTCGGCCTCCCGGACATCGGTCTGCTGACGCAGACCGAGATGACCACCCACGCCCGGGACATGGCGCGCGCGGTGAATATCCCGGTCATTGCCGATGCGGATACAGGGTACGGCGGCCCGGCGAACATCGTGCGGACCGTCGAGGAATACATCCAGGCCGGTGTCGCGGCGATCCATCTTGAGGACCAGCAGTTCCCCAAGCGCTGCGGCCAGCGCGCAGGTGTTCGGGTGATCCCCGCTGAGGAGAACGTCCGTCGGGTGCGTTGTGCCTCTGAAGCCCGCCGGCGGAATGACTTGCTGCTGATCGCCCGGACCGACGCTCTGCAAAGCGAGGGCCTGGATCTGGCCATTCATCGCGCGAAACTCTATCGGGATGCCGGGGCCGATCTCGTCTTCGTGGACGGGGTCAAGAAGATCGCCGAGGTCGAGACCATCGCGAGGGACCTTCCCGGGCCAAAGGTCGTCAGCATCGTCGACGGCAACGAGACGACGGCGCTCACCGCGACCGACCTGGAGGAGATGGGCTTCACCGTCGTCTTCTATGCTCTCTCCACACTCTTCACGGCGGTCAAGGCTATCGAGGACACGCTCGGCGCGCTCAAGCGCGACGGCACCCCAAAGAACAGAGCGGACCAGATGGTGACCTACGCACAGTTCAGCGAGATCACCGGGCTTGCTGCCTACGATGCACTCGACGACCGCTTTGGCTGGCCGGAACACAGGCAGTGATCGCCATTAAGGGCTCAAAGACATGAAGACGTCTATCGCGACAGTTTCGATCAGCGGGGACCTGAAGCAGAAGCTCGAGGCCATCGCCAAGGCCGGCTTCGACGGAGTCGAAATTTTTGAAAACGACTTCCTGATCTATGACGAGAGCCCACGTGCAGTGGGACGCATGGCGCGTGATTATGGGTTGGAAGTCACTCTGTTTCAACCATTCCGGGACTTCGAAGGCATGCCGGAACCGCTGCGCAGGCGCACCTTCGATCGTGCGGAGCGCAAATTCGACATCATGCAGGACATGGGAACGGACCTCGTCCTCGTTTGCTCCAATGTGTCGCCTGCGGCGCTTGGCGGAATTGATCGTGCGGCTGCGGATTTCCATGAGCTTGGCGAACGAGCGGCGAAACGCGGCCTGCGGGTTGGATATGAAGCCTTGGCCTGGGGCCGTTTTATCCGTGACCACCGCGATGCCTGGGAAATCGTCCGCCGTGCAGATCATCCGAATATCGGGCTCATTCTGGATAGTTTCCATACGCTATCCCGCAAGATCGACGTGAATTCGATCAGATCGGTTCCGAAGGAAAAGATCTTCATTATTCAGCTGGCCGATGCGCCGCTGATCGACATGGACCTTCTCTATTGGAGCCGGCACTTCCGGAACATGCCCGGTGAAGGCGACCTGCCGGTCCTCGACTTCATGAAGGCAGTCGCGGCAACGGGCTATGATGGTTATCTCTCCCTGGAGATCTTCAATGATCAATTCCGCGGCGGGTCAGCTACCGCGATCGCGCGAGATGGTCAACGCTCGCTGATCTATCTTGGTGATCAGGTCAGGCGCAGCGAGCCGAATGTCAGCCTCAAGATGCCACCGATGCCACCCCGAAGCATCGTAAAAGGGGTAGAATTTGTGGAGTTTGCCGTCACGGGCTCGCAAGCCGTTGAGCTCGAAGAGCTGATTGCTGCTCTAGGTTTCCGGAAGGTGGCTCGCCACCGCACGAAGAGTGTCACTCTCTACCGGCAGGGCGGGATCAATCTCGTCATCAATACCGAGACGACAGGCTTTGCCAATGCGTCCTACATGATGCACGGCCCATACGCCTGCGCCATGGGGCTGATGGTGGAAGACGCACGGGCTGCACTTGAGCGTGCTGTCGCTCTTGGTGGCGAGCTCTTCACGCAACCTGTCGGTCCGGGGGAGATTGATGTCCCTGCGGCTCGTGGGGCTGGGGGCCTGATCTACTTCCTTGATCAAAAGTCCGAACTTGCAGGCATATGGGAGGCCGAGTTTGAGTCGCTCGGCGAACCAGCCGGTTCCGTTTCCGCGAGTCTCCTCCGGGTCGACCATGTCGCTCAGACGGTCAGGTATGATGAACTGCCGACATGGCTGTTGTTCTACGCATCATGTCTTGCTGTCGGGAAGACACCGATGGTGGACATTGTCGATCCGTCTGGTCTCGTCCGCAGCCAGGTCATTGAAAATGATGATGGTTCGTTTCGGATCACGATGAATGGTGCTGAGAACAGCAAGACTCTTGCGGGCCACTTCATCGCTGAGACGTCCGGGTCTGGCATCCAGCATCTGGCCTTTGCCACCGACGACATCTTCGAGACGGCCACGGCGTTGTCGGCCAATGGGTTCCGGTCTCTTCCGATCTCACCCAACTACTATGATGATCTTGAAGCCCGTTTCGGCCTCGACCCGGCTCTCACCGAGCGCCTCAGGGCGCAGAACATCCTGTACGACCGCGACGACCATGGCGAATATTTTCAAATGTACAGCCCGACATACGGTCAAGGCTTCTTCTTCGAAATCGTGGAGCGTCGTGGTTATCGCGGCTATGGAGCTTCGAACGCCATCTTTCGAATTGCGGCGCTTCGGAAATATCTTGGTCCAGCAGCGCACTGATCTGTGTGACTGCAACGCCAAGAAAAAAGCCGGGCCAAAGGCCCGGCGAAAGTAGAGGTCCGACAAAAGTCAAAACCTTCCAGAGGGAACGGCCGACCCGGCAGCGCCGGGAGGAAGAAAAAGCGGTGCCGCGTTGAAATCAGCCACCGCTCATATCGGCTGCATCCCGCCTCTTTGCAATGCAACATGCCTCAT
>JBOZRS010000086.1:0-47490 GCA_050789065.1 Microvirga sp. | reverse complement strand
GCCAGACCCCGGAGGAGCGCTCGAAGCTCGACGGGCTCTACGAGTGCATTCTCTGCGCCTGCTGCACCACCTCCTGCCCGAGCTACTGGTGGAACGGCGACCGCTTCCTGGGCCCCGCGGCCCTGCTTCAGGCCTATCGCTGGCTCATCGATTCCCGCGACGAGGCCACCGGCGAGCGCCTGGACAACCTGCATGATCCCTTCCGGCTCTATCGCTGCCACACGATCATGAACTGCGCCAACACCTGCCCCAAGGGGCTGAACCCGGCGAAAGCCATCGCCGAGATCAAGAAGATGATGATCGCGCGGGCCGTGTGACGCTTCCGTGCAACACCTTCTCGAAAAGGCGCCTCGTGCGCCTTTTTTTGTCGGCATCCTTCCCATAGTTTCGGGCCGACCCACTCCCTCCCGGCGATGGGCCGGATCGCTCCGGAACCGGCCGCCGGAAGCCGTCACACAGGACGGCGAAGCAACATGAGGACCACCATGAAGAGCCCCCTCTGGATCGTGACCGCAACGCTCGGCGTTTCCCTGGCGCTCGGCGCATGCTCCTCGTCCCGCTTCGGAGGCTCGCCGATCCGCAGCGCCGCGGCCGCGCCCGTCATGGAGCCGGCCCCCGTCGAGGCCGTGCCATCGGGGCCCATCGAATCCGCGCCGCTCGCCCCCATCGAGGGCCAGGCCCTGCCGCCCATCGCCGGAGCGCCCGTGGCTCCCGGCATGACGACGCCTCCCTCCGGCACCGACGTCGCCGCCCTCCCGCCTCCGGCCGCCGCACCGGCGCCTGCGCCCGCCAGCCGGACCTCCATGGTCGGCACCTGGACCGCCCGGGACGCGTCCGGCGGCAGCTGCCGCGTCCAGCTGTCGAGCTCGCCCGCGCTCGACCTGTACCGGGCTTCCGCCTCCGGCTGCGCCAACAAGGACCTGTCCAAGATCAATGCCTGGGACTACCGGGATGGCGAGGTCTATCTCTACCAGACGGGCGGTTCCGTCGCGGCGCGCCTGCGCGGCTCGTCCTCCTCGCTCGCCGGCGTCCTCGCCAAGTCCGGCGCCCCGCTTTCGCTGGGGCGCTGACGGCAGAGCTGAGCCGGGAGCGACAAAGAAAATCATCGTTTTCCGGCTCTCAGCGTTTGCGCTCGGATGAGCAGAACGGTATCGAACGGGACGTGACCGACACCCAGCTCCAATCCCCCCAATCCATCAAGGCCCGCTACGACGCCCTCGTGGCGTCCGGCGCCATCGAGCGCGATCCGGCCCAGGTGAAGCTGCTCAAGCAGCTCGAGGCCCTCGCCGACCATCTCGGCAGCGTCCGGCTCGCCCGCAAGACCAGCTCGCTCGGCTGGCTCTTCGGCAAGAAGACCCCGCCCGCTCCCCCGAAGGGGCTTTACGTCTGGGGTTCCGTCGGGCGCGGCAAGACCATGCTGATGGATCTCTTCTTCGAGGCGCTGCCGGTCCGGCGCAAGCGCCGGGTCCATTTCCACGCCTTCCTGTCCGACGTGCACGAGCGCATCCATGACTGGCGGCAGAAGCTTAAAAAAGGCGAGGTGAAGGGAGACGACCCGATCGCCCCCGTGGCGGAGGCGCTCGCCAAGGAGGCGTGGGTTCTCTGCTTCGACGAGTTCACCGTCACCGACATCGCCGACGCCATGATCCTCGGCCGCCTGTTCACGGCGCTCTTCGCCCATGGGGTCGTGGTCATCGCCACATCCAACGTCGAGCCCGACCGGCTCTACGAGGGCGGCCTGAACCGGTCGCTCTTCCTGCCCTTCATCGCGCTCCTGAAGGAGCGCATGAATGTGGTGAAGCTCGATTCCCGCACCGATTTCCGGCTGGAGAAGCTCGCGGGCAGCCCCGTCTTCTACACCCCGGCGGACGCGCATTCCCATGCGGCGCTGACCCAGGCCTTCAGGCGCCTCACGGGACGCGAGCACGGCAAGCCGTTGACGCTCACCGTCAAGGGCCACCCGGTCGAGGTGCCGCAGGCCGCGAGCGGAGTCGCGCGCCTCGCCTTCGAGGATCTCTGCTCGAAGCCCCTGGGCGCCGCCGATTACCTGGCGCTGGCCGAGGAGTTCCACACGGTCATTCTCGAGAACATTCCGAAGATGACCTTCGAGCGCCGCAACGAAGCCAAGCGCTTCATCATGCTCATCGACGCCCTCTACGACTCTCATGTGAAGCTGCTCGCCTCTGCGGAGGCCGAAGCGCATGAGCTCTATCACGCCGACACGGGCCGGGAGGCCTTCGAGTTCGACCGGACGGTGTCGCGGCTCATCGAGATGCGCTCCGAGGAGTATCTCTCCCTGCCGCACGGCTCGGTCGACTCGGCCGATGCGGGGCAGACGACCGGGCTCGTCGAGACATGAAGCGGCCCCGTGGCGGTTCTCTTCGGGGCGCCGAAACCGCCCCGGCCGACAGCCGTCTTCTGGCCATCGCGGCCGATCACCTCAAGCGGTTCGGGCCGAAGCACGTCACGGTCGTCAGCATCGCCGATGCGGCCGGGATGACCCACGCCAATGTCTATCGCTACTTCGCGTCCAAGTCGGCCCTGATCGACGCCGTCGCCGGACAATGGCTCCGGGGCCTCGAGGCGACCGTCGCCGATATCGCGGATTCTCCCGATCCGGCCGACGACAAGCTGGAGCGCCTCATCCAGGCCTGGGCCCGTAGCCACCGGGACCTGCTGATCGAGGACCGGCACCTTTTCGACGTCTATTGCTCTGCCACCGAAACCTCGCGCGCCCTCATCCGGAAGCATCGCGCCCGGTTGCGGCAGCTGATCGAACGGGTACTGGACGAGGGGATCGTCACCGGCAAGTTCGACCCCCGGGACCGGGAGAAGGCCATCGCCTTCATCAGCGACGCGGTCTACCGCTTCATCAATCCGCTCACCGTCCGTCTCGACGCGGACGTGCCGCAGGACATTCTGAACCAGCGCCTCTCGGCCATGATCCGGGTCGTCCTGCGGGCCCTCGCCAACGGCAGCGTATAGCGCCGGTTACAAAATTTGAAAAATGTAACAATAAATTTGCCGCAGCTCCGGGCACCCTAACCTTCTGAAATCTTGAAACTTTTCGTTAAGGCTAAGCCCCGTCAGGTCGGCCGAGCGGCCCAAGTCCTTGCCCGTTAACCTTTTGCTGGCTTGAAGCAGGCCCATTTCTGAGTCAAACAGCGGCACCCTCAGAAGGCTCTCGCCTTACCAACACCCAAGGACAAACCATGGCCCGGAAAAAGATCGCGCTCATCGGTGCTGGCCAGATCGGCGGTACGCTCGCCCATCTCGTCGGCTTGAAGGAACTCGGCGACGTCGTCCTCTTCGACATCGCGGAAGGCGTCCCGCAGGGCAAGGGTCTCGACATCGCGGAATCCGCGCCGGTCGACGGGTTCGATGCCAGGTACAAGGGCGCGAACGATTACGCCGCCATCGAAGGCGCCGACGTGATCATCGTGACGGCCGGCGTGCCGCGCAAGCCCGGCATGAGCCGCGACGATCTGATCGGCATCAACCTGAAGGTCATGGAAGCGGTCGGCAACGGCATCAAGCAATATGCCCCGAACGCCTTCGTCATCTGCATCACCAACCCGCTCGACGCCATGGTGTGGGCGTTGCAGAAGTTCTCGGGCCTGAAGCCGGAGAAGATCGTCGGCATGGCCGGCGTTCTGGATTCCGCCCGCTTCCGCCACTTCCTGGCTGAAGAGTTCAACGTTTCGGTCGAGGACGTGACCGCCTTCGTGCTCGGCGGCCACGGCGACGACATGGTGCCGCTGGTGCGCTACTCCACGGTCGCCGGCGTTCCGCTGCCCGACCTCGTGAAGATGGGCTGGACCAGCCAGGAGAAGCTCGACGCCATGGTCGAGCGCACCCGCAAGGGCGGCGGCGAGATCGTCAACCTGCTCAAGACCGGCTCCGCCTTCTACGCTCCGGCCGCTTCCGCCATCGCGATGGCCGAGAGCTATCTCAAGGACAAGAAGCGCGTCCTGCCCTGCGCGGCCTACCTGAGCGGCCAGTACGGCGTGAACGGCATCTTCGTCGGCGTTCCGATCGTCATTGGCGAGAACGGCGTCGAGCGCATCGTCGAGGTCGAGTTCTCCGCCGATGAGAAGGCCATGTTCGAGAAGTCGGTCGCCTCGGTGCAGGGTCTCGTCGAGGCCTGCAAGCAGATCAACCAGGCTCTGGCCTAACACACGACACGTCATGGCCGGCTCCGCGCCGGCCATCCACGTCTTCACTGCCCCGCCGTTCGAGGCGCGGATGCCCGGGCCAGCCCCCGGGCATGACGGAGAGGAAAACACATGAACATCCATGAATATCAGGGCAAAGCCATTCTGAAGGAGTTCGGTCTGCCGGTCTCCCGTGGCAAGGCCATCTTCTCCGCCGACGAGGCGGAAGCCGCCGCGAAGGAACTCGGCGGTCCGCTGTGGGTCGTGAAGTCCCAGATCCATGCGGGCGGCCGCGGCAAGGGCAAGTTCAAGGAAGCCGAAGCCGGCGAGAAGGGCGGCGTGCGCCTCGCCAAGTCCGTCGACGAGGTGAAGGAATTCGCCAAGCAGATGCTCGGCCGGACCCTCGTGACGGTCCAGACCGGCGAGGCCGGCAAGCAGGTCAACCGCCTCTATATCGAGGACGGCTCCGACATCGATAAGGAATTCTACCTCTCGATGCTCGTCGACCGCGAGACGGGCCGCGTGGCCTTCGTCGTTTCGACGGAAGGCGGCATGGACATCGAGCAGGTCGCCCACGATACCCCTGAGAAGATCCTGACCTTCTCGGTCGATCCCGCGACCGGCGTGCAGGCCTTCCACGGCCGCAAGGTCGCCAAGGCCCTCGGCCTCACCGGCGCGCTGTCCAAGGAAGCGGGCGACCTCGTGGCGAAGCTCTACGCGGCCTTCGTCGCGAAGGACATGTCGATGCTGGAGATCAACCCGCTGATCGTCACGAAGGACCAGCACCTCAAGTGCCTCGACGCCAAGATCTCCTTCGACTCCAACGCTCTCTACCGTCATCCCGAGATCATGGAGCTCCGCGATCTCACGGAAGAGGATGAGAAGGAAATCGAGGCTTCCAAGTACGACCTCGCCTATATCGCGCTCGACGGCACCATCGGCTGCATGGTCAATGGCGCAGGCCTCGCCATGGCGACCCTCGACATCATCAAGCTCTACGGCGAGGAGCCGGCGAACTTCCTCGATGTCGGCGGCGGCGCTTCGGAAGAGAAGGTGACGGCGGCGTTCAAGATCATCACGGCCGATCCCAACGTGAAGGGCATCCTGGTCAACATCTTCGGCGGCATCATGAAGTGCGACGTCATCGCGCGCGGCGTGATCGCAGCGGTTAAGACGGTCGGCCTGCAGGTTCCGCTGGTGGTTCGCCTCGAAGGCACGAACGTGGAAGAGGGCAAGCAGATCATCCGCGAGTCCGGCCTCAACGTCATCCCGGCGGACGACCTCGACGACGCCGCCCAGAAGATCGTCAACGCCGTCCGCGGCGGGAAGTAAGGTTTCGAGCTGATGTCCATTCTCATCGACAAGAACACCAAGGTCATCTGCCAGGGCTTCACCGGCAAGAACGGGACCTTCCATTCCGAGCAGGCCATCGCCTACGGCACCAAGATGGTCGGCGGCACCTCGCCCGGCAAAGGCGGCTCCACGCATCTCAACCTGCCCGTGTTCGACACGGTCATGGAAGCGCGCGAGAAGACCGGCGCCAACGCCTCGGTCATTTACGTCCCGCCGCCGGGCGCGGCTGACGCCATCTGTGAGGCGATCGACGCGGAAATCCCGCTCATCGTCTGCATCACGGAAGGCATCCCGGTGCTCGACATGGTGCGCGTGAAGCGCGCCCTCGAAGGCTCCAAGTCGCGCCTCATCGGCCCGAACTGCCCCGGCATCGTGACGGCAGGCGAGTCGAAGATCGGCATCATGCCGGCCAACATCTTCAAGCCCGGCTCCGTCGGCATCGTGTCGCGCTCCGGCACCCTGACCTACGAGGCCGTGTTCCAGACCACCAACGAAGGCCTCGGCCAGACGACGGCGGTCGGCATCGGCGGCGATCCGGTGAAGGGCACCGAGTTCATCGAGATGCTCGACATGTTCCTCTCCGATCCCAAGACCGAGTCGATCGTCATGATCGGCGAGATCGGCGGTTCGGCCGAGGAAGAGGCGGCCGACTTCATCGCCCGTGAGGCCAAGAAGGGCCGCAAGAAGCCGATGGTCGGCTTCATCGCGGGCCGCACGGCTCCTCCCGGACGCCGCATGGGCCACGCCGGCGCGATCATCTCGGGCGGCAAGGGCGGCGCCGAGGATAAGATCGCCGCCATGGAGGCCGCGGGCATCCGCGTGTCGCCGTCGCCGGCCCGCCTCGGCAAGACCCTCGTCGAGGTCCTCAAGGGCAAGTAACACCCAAAGAAAGGCCGCTCCGAAACCGGAGCGGCCCCTTGTGATTTTTCAGATAGGCATTGCCATGGCACGCCAAGACGCCAACGAAAAGCTTCTCAACACCGCCTTCCTCTATGGGGCGAACGCGTCCTATATCGAGGATCTTCATGCCCGGTACGAAAAGGATCCGTCCTCGGTCGATGCCGAGTGGCAGGCGTTCTTCGGCGCGCTGAAGGACGACAAGCAGGCGGTCGAAAAGGCGGCTCGGGGACCGTCCTGGGAGAGGCCGAACTGGCCGATCCACGCCAACGGCGAGCTCGTCTCCGCGCTCGACGGCAACTGGGCTCAGGTCGAGAAGGCGGTCGGCGACAAGATCAAGGCGAAGGCCAAGGACAAGGGCGCCGAGATCAGCCAGGCCGACGTGCAGCAGGCGACCCGCGACTCCGTGCGCGCCATCATGCTGATCCGCGCCTACCGCGTGCGCGGTCATCTCCATGCGAAGCTCGACCCGCTCGGCATCAATCCGCGCCCGAGCGACCAGGAGCTGCATCCCTCCCACTACGGCTTCACGGAAGCCGACTGGGACCGCAAGATCTTCCTCGACAACGTGCTCGGCCTCGAATTCGGCACGATCCGCGAAATCGTCGCCATCCTGGAGCGCACCTACTGCCAGACGCTCGGCGTCGAGTTCATGCACATCTCCGATCCGGTCGAGAAGGCCTGGATCCAGGAGCGAATCGAAGGCCCCGACAAGGAGATCACCTTCACGAAGGAAGGCAAGCGCGCCATCCTCAACAAGCTCGTGGAAGCCGAGGGCTTCGAGAAGTTCCTCGATGTCCGCTACACCGGCACCAAGCGTTTCGGCCTCGATGGCGGCGAGTCGCTGATTCCGGCGCTCGAGCAGATCATCAAGCGCGGCGGCAATCTCGGCGTGCAGGAGATCGTGTTCGGCATGGCCCATCGCGGCCGCCTGAACGTCCTCACCCAGGTCATGGGCAAGCCGCACCGGGCGCTGTTCCACGAATTCAAGGGCGGCTCCTTCGCGCCCGACGACGTGGAAGGCTCCGGCGACGTGAAGTACCATCTCGGCGCTTCCTCGGACCGCACCTTCGACGGCAACAACGTCCATCTGTCGCTCACCGCCAACCCCTCGCACCTGGAGATCGTCGATCCTGTGGTGCTCGGCAAGGTGCGCGCCAAGCAGGACCAGCACGGCTGCTCGCCGGACAACCGCACGGCCGTGATGCCGCTGCTTATCCATGGCGATGCTGCCTTCGCGGGCCAGGGCGTCGTGGCGGAATGCCTGGGTCTCTCCGGCCTGCGCGGCCACCGCACCGGCGGGTCGATCCACTTTATCATCAACAACCAGATCGGCTTCACCACCGATCCGCGCTTCTCGCGCTCCTCGCCGTATCCGTCCGACGTGGCCAAGATGGTCGAGGCGCCGATCTTCCACGTGAACGGCGATGATCCGGAGGCCGTGGTCTTCGCCGCCAAGGTCGCGACCGAATACCGTCAGCGCTTCCAGAAGCCGGTCGTGGTCGACATGTTCTGCTACCGCCGCTTCGGCCACAACGAGGGCGACGAGCCGGCTTTCACGCAGCCGCTCATGTACCGCAAGATCCGGTCGCATCCGTCGATCGTGGAACTTTACTCCAAGAAGCTCATGGCCGAGGGCATCGTGACCGAGGCCGAGGTCGAGGAGATGAAGACCGGCTGGCGCTCGAAGCTCGATGCCGAGTTCGACATCGCCTCCAACTACAAGCCGAACAAGGCCGACTGGCTCGACGGCCGCTGGTCGGGCCTCAAGGCCGTGCGGGAGGATCAAGACGATCCGCGCCGCGGCCAGACTGGCGTCCCGGCCGCGACCCTGCAGCAGATCGGCAAGGCGCTGACGACGGTGCCGCAAGGCTTCCACGTTCATCGCACGATCCAGCGCTTCCTCGACAACCGCAAGAAGATGCTGGAAACCGGCGAGGGCATCGACTGGGCCATGGCCGAGGCTCTGGCCTTCGGGTCGCTGCTGCTCGAAGGGCACCGCGTGCGCCTTTCCGGCCAGGATTGCGAGCGCGGCACCTTCTCGCAGCGCCACTCGGTTCTCACCGACCAGGAGAACGAGGAGCGCTACACCAACCTCAACCACATCAGCGAGAAGCAGGCCCGCTATGAGGTCATCAACTCGATGCTCTCGGAAGAGGCGGTGCTCGGCTTCGAGTACGGCTACACGCTGTCCGAGCCCAACGCGCTGACCATGTGGGAAGCCCAGTTCGGCGACTTCGCCAACGGCGCCCAGGTCGTGTTCGACCAGTTCATCTCGTCGGGTGAGCGCAAGTGGCTGCGCATGTCGGGCCTCGTCTGCCTGCTGCCGCACGGCTACGAGGGCCAGGGACCGGAGCATTCCTCCGCGCGCCTCGAGCGCTTCCTGCAGATGTGCGCCGAGGACAACATGCAGGTCGCCTACTGCTCGACCCCGGCGAACTATTTCCACATCCTGCGCCGCCAGCTGAAGCGCGACTTCCGCAAGCCGCTGATCCTGATGACGCCGAAGTCGCTGCTGCGCCACAAGCGCTGCGTCTCGACGCTCGCCGCGATCTCGGAAGGCACCTCCTTCCACCGCGTGCTGCAGGACGACGCCCAGCGCAACCCCGAGGGCATCAAGCTGGTGAAGGACGACAAGATCCGGCGCGTGGTGATCTGCACGGGCAAGGTCTATTACGACCTGCTCGAGGAGCGCGAGAAGCGGGGCATCGACGATGTCTACCTGCTGCGCGTCGAGCAGCTCTACCCGTTCCCGGCGAAGTCCCTGGCGGCGGAGCTGTCCCGCTTCAAGAAGGCCGACGTGGTGTGGTGCCAGGAGGAGCCGAAGAACATGGGCTCTTGGACCTTCGTCGAGCCCTATCTCGAATGGGTGCTCAAGACCGCAGGCTCCAAGGTGGACCGTCCGCGCTATGTGGGCCGCCCCGCCTCCGCCGCCACCGCCACCGGCCTCATGTCCAAGCACATGGCCCAGCTGCAGGCTTTCCTCGACGAGGCTTTCGCGGCCTGACCGCCGCGAAGGATCTCATCCTTTCCCACGGGCGTAAAACCCCGCAGACCTTAAGACGAACATGGCAACCGAAATCCGCGTACCCACTCTCGGCGAATCCGTTTCAGAGGCCACCATCGGCCGCTGGTTCAAGAAGCCCGGCGACCCCGTGAAGGCCGACGAGCCCGTTCTGGAGCTCGAGACCGACAAGGTGACGCTCGAGGTCAACGCTCCCGCGAGCGGCACCCTCGGTGACATCCTGGCGAAGGACGGCGAGACGGTGAGCCCCGGCGCGGTGCTCGGCTCCATCGTCGAGGGCGGTGCGGCGGCTACCGCGCCTGCGCCCAAGGCCGAGGCCCCCAAGGCTGCTCCGGCTCCCGCCGTTGCGTCTGCTCCCGTGGCCGCCGCTCCCGGCGCCGCGAAGGATCATGGCCCCGCCGTCGCCCGCCTCGCGGCCGAGAGCGGCGTCAGCCCGGCGGCCGTTCCCGGCAGCGGCAAGGATGGCCGCGTGACCAAGGGCGACATGCTCGCCGCCATCGCCACGGGCGGCGCGACCGCTCCGGCTCCGAGCGCTCCCGTTACCGTGCGCGCCCCCTCCGCGCCGGCCGATGCCGAGCGTGAAGAGCGCGTGAAGATGACGAAGCTGCGCCAGACCATCGCGCGCCGCCTGAAGGACGCGCAGAACACCGCCGCCATGCTCACCACGTTCAACGACGTGGACATGAGCGCCGTCATGTCGCTGCGCAGCCAGTACAAGGACATCTTCGAGAAGAAGCACGGCACGAAGCTCGGCTTCATGGGCTTCTTCACCAAGGCGGTGATCCAGGCCCTCAAGGAGATCCCGGCCGTGAACGCCGAGATCGACGGCCAGGACCTCGTCTACAAGAACTACTACCACATCGGCATCGCGGTCGGCACCGAGAAGGGCCTCGTGGTTCCGGTCGTGCGCGACGCCGATCTCCTATCGGTCGCCGGCATCGAGAAGACCATCGCGGATTTCGGCCGCCGCGCCCGCGACGGCAAGCTCGGCATCGACGAGATGCAGGGCGGCACCTTCACGATCACCAACGGCGGCATCTACGGCTCGCTCATGTCGACGCCGATCCTGAACGCGCCGCAATCGGGCATTCTCGGCATGCACCGCATCGAGGAGCGCCCCGTCGTGCGCAACGGCCAGGTCGTCGTGCGTCCGATGATGTATCTCGCGCTCTCCTACGATCACCGCATCGTCGACGGCAAGGAAGCCGTGACCTTCCTCGTGCGTGTCAAGGAAGCCCTGGAAGATCCGGCCCGTCTCGTTCTGGATCTCTGACAAACACCCATCATGCCCGGCCTCGCGCCGGGCATCCACGATTTCCGAGCCGGGCGGCCATCCCTGAGACCGGATGGCCGAGTCAAGCCCGGCCATGACGTCCAAGGGGGCGAAAGAATGTCCTACGATCTCATCGTCATCGGCACCGGCCCCGGCGGCTACGTGTGCGCGATCCGCGCCGCGCAGCTCGGCCTGAAGACTGCCGTCGTCGAAAAGCGCAAGACCCATGGCGGCACCTGCCTCAACGTGGGCTGCATTCCGTCGAAGGCGCTGCTCCACGCCTCCCACATGTTCGAGGATGCGAAGGATCACTTCGCCCATCTCGGCATCAGCGTCAGCGCACCCGCGCTCGATCTCAAGCAGATGCAGGCCTTCAAGCAGGAGGGCGTCGACGGCAACACCAAGGGCGTCGAGTTCCTGCTCAAGAAGAACAAGATCGACGCATTCATCGGCACGGCCCGCATCGCCGCTCCGGGACAGGTCGAGGTGAAGGCCGAGGACGGCTCCAACCAGGTCCTGGAGACGAAGAACATCGTCATCGCCACGGGCTCGGACGTCACGCGCCTGCCCGGCATCGAGATCGACGAGAAGGTCGTCGTTTCGTCTACCGGCGCGCTGGAGCTCGAGAGCGTGCCGAAGCGCCTCGTCGTGATCGGCGCCGGCGTCATCGGCCTCGAACTCGGCTCCGTGTGGCGCCGCCTGGGCGCCGAGGTCACGGTCGTCGAATATCTCGACCGCATCCTGCCCGGCATGGACGCGGAAGTCGCCAAGAACTTCCAGCGCATCCTCTCCAAGCAGGGCTTCCAGTTCAAGCTCGGCGCCAAAGTCACCAAGGTCGAGAAGGGCCCCAAGGGCGCGACGCTCACCTTCGAGCCCGCCGCTGGCGGCAACCCCGAGACCATCGAAGCCGACGTGGTGCTCGTCGCCATCGGGCGCGTGCCCTACACGGAGGGCCTTGGCCTCGACCACGTGGGCGTCCAGAAGGACAATCGCGGCCGCATCCTCACGGATGAGCATTTCTCCACCAACGTCACCGGCATCTACGCCATCGGCGATGTGATCGCCGGTCCGATGCTCGCCCACAAGGCCGAGGACGAGGGCGTGGCGGTCGCCGAGATCCTGGCCGGCAAGGCAGGCCACGTGAATTACGACGTCATCCCGAGCGTGGTCTACACGTTCCCGGAGGTCGCCTCGGTCGGCAAGTCCGAGGAGGAATTGAAGGCTGCGGGCGTCGCCTACAATGTCGGCAAGTTCCCCTTCACGGCGAACGGCCGCGCCAAGGTCAACCGCACCACGGACGGCTTCGTGAAGATCCTGGCCGATTCCGGGACCGACAAGGTGCTGGGCGTCCACATCATCGGTCCGGAAGCGGGCAACCTCATCCACGAGGCGGCGATCGCCATGGAATTCGGCGCGTCCTCCGAGGACATCGCCCGCACCTGCCACGCGCATCCGACTCTCGCGGAAGCTGTGAAGGAAGCGGCGCTGGCCGTGGAGAAGCGCGCCATCCATATGTAATATGGATTCATGGCAAAGCTTCACTTCATCTATTCGGTAATGAATGCAGGCAAGACCACGCATCTCCTGCAGGTCCGTTACAACTACATCGAGAACGGCGGAAACGTTCTGCTGTTCACGAGTCTGATCGACGACCGTTTCGGCGTCGGCAAAGTGAAGTCCCGCATCGGCCTCGAGGCCGATGCGATCCCATTGAGGAAAGACGACGACATCGGCGCCTTCGTTGCGGCAGAGCACGCCAGGAAGAAGGTGACGGTCGTTCTGATCGACGAGGTTCAGTTCATGACGGCCGAGCAGGTCCATCAGCTGGCCTGGATCGTCGACGAGCTGAAAATCCCCGTCATGGCCTACGGGTTGAAGAACAACGTGTACGGCACGTTGTTCAGCGATGCGATCAGCACGATCATGGCGCTGGCTGAGGATTTCCAGGAAATCAAGCAGCTCTGCCATTGCGGCCGCAAGGCCACGATGATCCTCAAATACGATCGCAACGGCGAGGCCGTGCGCTCAGGCGAGGTGGTCGAGATCGGCGGCGAAGGCCGCTACGTCTCCGTCTGTCGTCCGCACTGGATGAAGGGCGAGATCGGCCCTGCCGCGCGGCAGTTGCTGGCGCGGGCCGTGGCTGCGGAATGAATCGCATCGTCCCGGACGGCGCAGCCGATCTGGGAAACGTTCATGGTCACTTCACTCTTGCTCGTGGGTGCGCCGCGTTGAACGCATCCATCAACCTTGCGGCGTCGACCTTCGTGTAGAGCTGAGTCGTCGACAGCGAGGCGTGGCCCAGCAGCTCCTGGATTCCGCGCAGATCGCCGCCCTTGGCCAGAAGATGCGTCGCGAAGGAATGGCGCAGGGCGTGCGGCGTGGCGCTGTCGGGCAGCCCAAGCGCGCCGCGCAGCTCCTCCACAGCGAGCTGGATGATGCGCGGCGAGAGCGGCCCGCCGCGGGCTCCCACGAAGAGCGGCCCTTCCGGAGCGAGCGCGTAGGGACAGAGCGCCAGATACTCCTCGACCGCGCGCTGGATCGGCGGGATCACGGGAACGCTGCGCATCTTGCCGCCCTTGCCGGTCACGGTGATCGAGTCGATGCCGTTGACCGGCGCATCCCGCCGCTGCAGCCCCAGGGCCTCGGAAATGCGCAGGCCCGCGCCGTAAAGAAGCGCGAGCACGGCGGCGTCCCGCGCCAGGATCCACGGCTTGCGGTTCTCCGAGGCCCGCGTCTGCGCATCCGTCACGGCCACCGCCGAGGAGGCCGAGAGGGGGCGCGGCAGGTTCTTGTCCACCTTCGGGGTGCGGATCGCCGCGAAGGCCGAGGCCGTGCCATGGCCCTCCCGCTCCAGGTGGCGGGCGAAGGAGCGCAGGGCGGCGAGTTGCCGCATGAGCGAGCGGCTTCCCACCGACTCCATGCGGCGCGCGGCCAGGAAGGAGCGGATGTCCAGGGGCTTCAGCCCGAGGATCGCCTTCACGCCCGGCGGCTCGCCGAGATGGCCGGTGAGAAAGGTCAGGAACTGCCTCAGGTCCCGGGCATAGGCCTCGACCGTCTTGGCCGAGAGCCGCCGCTCCTTGGCGAGGGAGGCGAGCCACGCCCTCGCCTCCTGCCGGGCATCGTCCGCGCCGGGGAGCGCGAGATCGAGGAGCTTTTTCGAATCGCTGCTTGACATGGTTCCGCTTTATGCAAGGCAGAACCATAAACAGGGACAGGTTAACTCCTTTCGAATGACAAGCCGCATCGCCGATGTCCTCATCCCGCTGGCGCTGGACACGGCCTACAGCTACGCCGTGCCGGACGGTCTGCCGCTCGAAGAGGGCGATGTGGTGCAGGTGCCGCTTGCGACCCGCGAGGTCGCGGGCGTGGTCTGGGGCCTGCGCGAGGGGCAGGGCGGCAACCTCAAGAAGGTGACCGGCGCCATCGATGCGCCGCGCCTTCCCCCGAAGACCCGCAAGTTCCTCGACTGGGTCTCCTGGTACACCCTGGCGCCCAAGGGCTCGGCGCTGGCCATGAGCCTCAAGCTTCCCGACGGCGAGCGCACGGAAACGGTCCGGGTCGGGGTGAGGCTCGCCGGAGACCTGCCCAAGCGGATGACTCCCGCCCGCCAGCGCGTGATCGAGGCGGCCGGCGACGGGCGCGTGCGCCTCAAGCGCGACCTCGCCCAGGAGGCGGGCGTCAGCGCCGGGGTCGTCGACGGGCTGATCGACGAGGGGACCCTCGAGGCCGTGGCCCTGCTGCCCGAGCCCGTCGCCGAGAGGCCCGATCCGGATTTCGGCAGGACGGGCCTCTCGGACGGGCAGAGGGCGGCGGCGGACGAGCTCGTGGCCTCGATGCGCGAGGAGAATCCGCCCGTCACCCTGCTCGAAGGGGTCACGGGCTCCGGCAAGACGGAAGTCTATTTCGAGGCCGTGGCCGAGGCCGTGAGGACGGGGCGGCAAGCCCTGATCCTCATGCCGGAGATCGCCCTCACGGCCCAGTTCCTCGACCGATTCGCGGCGCGCTTCGGGGTCAAGCCCGCCACCTGGCATTCCGGCGTGACGGGCCGCAGGCGCGAGCGGCTCTACGCGGGCGTCGCGTCCGGCGACGTGAAGGTGGTGGCGGGCGCCCGCTCGGCCCTGTTCCTGCCTTACGCCGATCTCGGCCTCATCGTGGTCGATGAGGAGCACGAGACCGCCTACAAGCAGGACGACGGGGTCCATTATCATGCCCGCGACATGGCGGTGGTGCGGGGGCGGATCGAGAATGCCCCTGTGGTGCTGGCCTCGGCCACGCCCTCCATCGAGAGCCGGGTCAACGTGGAGCGCGGGCGCTACCGCCACGTCAAGCTGCCCGAGCGCTTCGGCGGGCGCTCCATGCCGCAGATCCGCGCCGTGGACCTGCGGCGCGAGCAGATCCCGAAAGGACGCTGGCTGTCGCCGACCCTTCTGGCCGCCGTGGAGGACACAGTCGCCAGGGGCGAGCAGGCGCTGCTCTTCCTCAACCGGCGCGGCTATGCCCCGCTCACCCTCTGCCGCTCCTGCGCCCACCGCTACGAATGCCCCAACTGCTCTGCCTGGCTGGTCGAGCACCGCTTCCGGCGCTCCCTCGTCTGTCACCATTGCGGCCACGTGGAGCGCACGCCCCAGGCCTGCGTCGAGTGCGGCAGCATCGATTCGCTCGTCCCCTGCGGCCCGGGCGTGGAGCGAATCGCCGAGGAGGCGGCGGAGCTTTTCCCGGACAAGCGCTGCATCGTGCTCTCCAGCGACTTCCCCGGCGGGACCGAACGGCTGCGCACGGAACTCGCCGCCATCGCGGCGGGCGAGTTCGACATCGTCATCGGGACCCAGCTCGTGGCGAAGGGCCACAATTTCCCGCTCATGACCCTGGTCGGCGTGCTCGACGCCGATATCGGCCTGACCTCGGGCGATCCCCGGGCGGCGGAGCGCACCTTCCAGCTTCTCCAGCAGGTGACGGGCCGCGCCGGGCGCGGCGAGAAGCCGGGAAGGGCCCTGGTCCAGACCTGGCAGCCGGACCACCCGGTCATCGCGGCCTTGGTGTCCGGGGATGCGGAGCGGTTCTACGAGGAGGAGACGCGTGTTCGCGAGATGGCGGGCCTGCCCCCCTTCGGGCGGCTCGCCTCCCTCATCGTCTCGGCGACCGAGCGCGACGCGGCGGAGGGGCACGCCCGGGCCATGGCCCTCGCGGCGGAGCCGCCGCCCGGCGTCACCGTGCTCGGGCCCGCCGAGGCGCCGCTGGCCCTGATCCGGGGACGCTACCGCTACAGGCTTCTGGTCAAAACCGAGCGGGACGTCGACCTCCAGAGCTATCTTCGGGCCTGGATGGCCCGCTGCCCGAAGACGAAGGGCAATACCCGCGTGTCCATCGATGTGGACCCCCAGAGCTTTTTGTGATCCACCGACGCCTCATCCCAAGGAAGAGCATGCCCAAAATCGTCCATTGCATCCGGCACGGCCAATCGACCTTCAATGCCCATTTCGCCGCGACGGGGCTCGACCCGTTGCATCCCGACGCGCCCCTGACCGAGCTCGGCCGCCGCCAGGCCGCGGAGCGGGCGGCGGAGCTGCGCCAGCATCCTTACGAGCTCGTCGTCACATCTCCCCTGACCCGCGCCATCCAGACCACGCTCGGGCTGTTCGGCGACCATCCGGCCGCCCCGCCGATCCATGTGGAGTGCCTGCACCGGGAATATCTGGAAAGCAGCTGCGACGTCGGGCGGGCTCCCCATCTGCTGGCCCGGGACTTCCCGCACCTGTCCTTCGGGCACCTGGAGGAGATCTGGTGGCACAACGAGGGCGAGCCCGACCCCCGCGGTTTCGTGATCGAGCCCCCGGATCTCCTGAGCACCCGGGTCCGGCAGTTCCGCGAATGGCTCCGGGAAAGGCCGGAGCGGCTGATCGCGGTCGTGGGCCACGGTACCTTCTTCTACCACCTGACCGGGCGCCAGCTGCAGAACTGCGAGGTCGCGGCCCTCGAATTGTGAGCCCGGCTTAGCCCTGAATCGGGTTCTGGCCCGATATGTTAGGGCCCGCTTGGCTCAGCTCGCCTTGCGCCTGCGGAAAACCCATGCTAGTGCACCCTCGCCTGACGGGCGGAGACGGTCCCGCCCAGGGCTCAATTCCATCGACCTGACGGGTTTCCCGAGGGCCTTGTTCCAAGGCTTTGCCGGTCCGAAACCCGTAACTTGAGAGAGACGATACGTGGCGCAAAGTGGTTCCCAAGAAGGACCCCTCCTGTCGGGCGTGGCGATGCGCTATGCGTCGGCGCTGTTCGACCTCGCTCGGGAAGCGAATGCCGTCGACGCCATTGCGGGCGATCTCGGCCGCTTCGACCAGCTGATCCGGGGCAGCGAAGACCTGCAGCGCCTCATCCGCAATCCCATTTTCACGGCCGAGGAGCAGTCCGCGGCGGTGGGTGCCATTCTCGACAAGGCCGGGATCTCGGGCCTGACGGGCAATTTCATCCGCCTCGTCGCCTCGAAGCGCCGGCTCTTCGCGCTTCCCGACATGATCCGCGCCTACCAGGATCTGGTGTCCGACGCGAAGGGCATCGTCCGGGCCCAGGTGACCCTGGCCGAGACGCCTTCGGATGCCGTGATGAACGAAATCAAGGCGGCGCTGCGCGACGTCGCCAAGGCTGACGTCTCCCTGGACGTCAAAATCGACCCGAGCCTCATCGGCGGACTCATCGTGAAGATGGGCTCCCGCATGGTGGACGCTTCGGTGCGCACCAAACTCAATTCCATTCGTCTAGCGATGAAAGAGGTCCGCTGATGGACATTCGAGCCGCTGAGATCTCCGCGATCCTCAAAGAGCAGATCAAGAACTTCGGCACCGAGGCCGAGGTCACCGAAGTCGGTCAGGTCCTGTCCGTCGGCGACGGCATTGCCCGTTGCTACGGCCTCGACAAGGTTCAGGCCGGCGAGATGGTCGAATTCGAGAGCGGCGTGCGCGGCATGGCCCTCAACCTCGAGACCGACAACGTCGGCGTCGTGGTGTTCGGCTCCGACCGCGACATCGCCGAAGGCCAGACCGTGAAGCGCACCGGCGCCATCGTGGACGTGCCGGTCGGCAAGGGCCTGCTCGGCCGCGTCGTGGACGCGCTCGGCAACCCGATCGACGGCAAGGGCCCGATCCAGGCCGCCGAGCGTCGCCGCGTGGACGTGAAGGCTCCCGGCATCATTCCGCGCAAGTCGGTGCACGAGCCGATGGCGACGGGCCTCAAGGCCATCGACGCCCTGATCCCGGTCGGCCGCGGCCAGCGCGAGCTGATCATCGGCGACCGCCAGACCGGCAAGACCGCGATCGCGCTCGACACGATCCTCAACCAGAAGCCCCTCAACCAGGGCAACGACGAGAGCCAGAAGCTCTACTGCGTCTACGTGGCCGTGGGCCAGAAGCGCTCCACCGTCGCCCAGTTCGTGAAGGCTCTCGAAGAGAACGGCGCGCTGGAATACTCCATCATCGTCGCGGCCACCGCTTCGGATCCGGCCCCGATGCAGTTCCTGGCGCCCTTCGCCGGCTGCGCCATGGGCGAGTACTTCCGCGACAACGGCATGCACGCCGTGATCACCTATGACGATCTGTCCAAGCAGGCCGTCGCCTACCGCCAGATGTCCCTGCTGCTCCGCCGTCCGCCGGGCCGCGAGGCTTATCCGGGCGACGTGTTCTACCTGCACTCCCGTCTGCTGGAGCGCGCCGCGAAGCTCAATGACGATCACGGTGCGGGCTCGCTGACGGCTCTGCCGGTCATCGAGACGCAGGCCAACGACGTGTCGGCCTACATCCCGACCAACGTGATCTCGATCACCGACGGCCAGATCTTCCTCGAGACGGATCTGTTCTACCAGGGCATCCGCCCGGCCGTGAACGTCGGCCTGTCGGTGTCGCGCGTGGGCTCCTCGGCCCAGACCAAGGCGATGAAGAAGGTCGCGGGCAAGATCAAGGGCGAGCTGGCGCAGTACCGCGAGATGGCGGCCTTCGCCCAGTTCGGCTCCGACCTCGACGCCACGACGCAGCGCCTGCTGAACCGCGGCTCGCGCCTGACCGAACTCCTGAAGCAGCCGCAGTTCTCGCCGCTGAAGATGGAAGAGCAGGTCGCCGTGATCTACGCCGGCGTGAACGGCTATCTCGATCCGCTCCCGCTCAACCGCGTGCGCGCCTTCGAGGACGGCCTTCTCTCGCTCCTGCGCGGCAAGCATGCCGACATCCTGGAGTCGATCCGCGCGTCGAAGGACCTGTCGAGCGACACGGAAGCGAAGCTCAAGGACGTCGTCCAGTCCTTCGCCAAGTCGTTCTCGTAAGATCCAGCCGGATTACCGGAGAGGGTAGGGCCGCTCGATGCCGAGCTTAAAAGACCTTCGAAACCGCATCGCCTCGGTCAAGGCGACGCAGAAGATCACCAAGGCCATGCAGATGGTGGCCGCCGCGAAGCTGCGCCGCGCGCAGACCGCGGCGGAGGCCGCGCGTCCTTACGCGGAGCGCATGGCCGTCGTGCTCGGCAACCTCGCGTCCGGCATCACCGTCGGACCCGAGACGCCGCGTCTCCTGGCCGGCACCGGCTCCGACCGCGTTCACCTGCTGATCGTCTGCACCGCCGAGCGCGGCCTCTGCGGTGCATTCAACTCCTCGATCGCGCGTCTTGCCCGCGACCACGCCAACCGGCTGCTCGCCGATGGCAAGACGGTCAAGATCATCTGCGTCGGCAAGAAGGGCTACGACATCCTGCGTCGCCAGTTCGCCGAGCAGATCATCGAGTTCATCGACCTGCGTTCGGTGCGCCAGATCGGTTTCGAGCAGGGCGAGATGATCGCGCAGAAAGTGCTTGCCCGCTTCGAGGCCGGCGAGTTCGACGTCGCGACCCTGTTCTACTCGCGCTTCCGTTCCGTGATCGCTCAGATCCCGACGGCGCAGCAGATCATTCCGGCCGAGATCGAGGCCGGTGCTGCCTCCGGCGAGGCGATCTACGACTACGAGCCCGAGGAAGGCCAGATCCTGGCGACGCTCCTGCCGCGGAACCTCACCGTGCAGATCTTCCGCGCGCTTCTCGAGAACGCGGCTTCCGAGCAGGGCGCCCGCATGAGCGCCATGGACAATGCGACCCGCAACGCGGGCGAAATGATCAAGAAGCAGACGATGACCTACAACCGGTCGCGTCAGGCGATGATCACCAAGGAACTGATCGAAATCATCTCGGGCGCCGAGGCGCTCTGACGACATCCGAGAGGAGCCAATCATGGCCAATACCGCTACCACCGCCAGCAAGGTCGGTCACATCACGCAGGTCATCGGCGCCGTTGTCGACGTGCAGTTCGACGGGCATCTGCCGGAGATCCTGAACGCCCTCGAGACCACGAACCAGGGCAACCGCCTGGTGCTGGAAGTCTCGCAGCAGCTCGGCGAGAGCACCGTGCGCTGCATCGCCATGGACACCTCCGAAGGCCTCGTCCGCGGCCAGGAGGTCGTGGACACCGGCGCGCCGATCTCGGTGCCCGTCGGTGCCGCCACCCTCGGCCGCATCATGAACGTCATCGGCGAGCCCGTGGACGAAGCCGGCCCGATCGTCGGCGAAGCCGCCCGCGCCATCCACCAGCCCGCTCCGACCTATGCCGAGCAGGCCACCGAGGCGCAGATCCTCGTCACGGGCATCAAGGTCGTCGACCTTCTGGCGCCCTACGCCAAGGGCGGTAAGATCGGCCTCTTCGGCGGCGCCGGCGTCGGCAAGACCGTGCTCATCATGGAGCTCATCAACAACGTCGCGAAGGCGCACGGCGGTTACTCCGTGTTCGCTGGCGTCGGCGAGCGCACCCGCGAGGGCAACGACCTCTATCACGAGATGATCGAGTCCCGCGTGAACGTCGATCCGCGCGAGGCCGGCTCCGCTGCCGGTTCGAAGTGCGCCCTCGTGTACGGCCAGATGAACGAGCCCCCGGGCGCCCGCGCCCGCGTCGCGCTCACGGGTCTGACCGTCGCCGAGCACTTCCGCGACCAGGGCCAGGACGTGCTGTTCTTCGTGGACAACATCTTCCGCTTCACGCAGGCGGGCTCCGAGGTGTCGGCGCTTCTCGGCCGCATTCCTTCGGCGGTGGGCTATCAGCCGACGCTCGCCACCGACATGGGCGCCCTGCAGGAGCGCATCACCACCACGACCAAGGGCTCGATCACCTCGGTGCAGGCCATCTACGTGCCCGCCGACGACCTGACCGACCCGGCCCCGGCCACCTCCTTCGCCCACCTCGACGCCACGACCGTGCTGTCGCGCTCGATCGCCGAGAAGGGCATCTACCCGGCCGTGGACCCGCTCGACTCGACCTCGCGCATGCTGTCTGCCGCCGTCGTCGGCGAGGAGCACTACAGCGTCGCCCGTCAGGTCCAGCAGGTGCTGCAGCGCTACAAGGCGCTCCAGGACATCATCGCGATCCTGGGCATGGACGAGCTCTCCGAAGAGGACAAGCTCACCGTCGCCCGCGCCCGCAAGATCGAGCGCTTCCTCAGCCAGCCCTTCCACGTGGCGGAAGTGTTCACGGGCTCGCCCGGCAAGCTCGTCTCGCTTGAAGACACCATCAAGGGCTTCAAGGGTCTCGTGAACGGCGACTACGATCACCTCCCCGAAGCCGCCTTCTACATGGTCGGCACCATCGAGGAAGCGGTCGAGAAGGCCCAGCGCCTCGCTGCCGAAGCCGCGTAACCGAACAGAATGCCCCGGAGCGCGTCCTCGCGCTCCGGGTTCCTCGTCCCGAGCGTATCTTTCAAAAACCTCCCGGCCGTCGATCTTCGACGAGCGGGGTGACGAAGAGCTAAGATGGCTACCTTCAACTTCGAACTCGTCTCTCCCGAACGTGTGCTGTTCTCCGGCGAAGTCGACGCGGTCGTCCTCCCGGCGAGCGAAGGCGACATGACGGTTCTGGCTGGACACGCGCCGACCATGACGGCCCTCAAGACCGGGTTCCTCGTCATCACGAGCACTCCCGGCAACGGCCGTCGGGTTCTAGTGCGCGGCGGGTTCGCCGACGTCAACCAGAACGGCCTCAGGGTCCTGGCAGAGCGGGCTCTTCCGGCCGAGGAGCTGACGCAGGACATCCTGGACAAGGAGATCCTCCAGGCCGAGATGGCCTGGGACGCCACCAGCGATCCGACCGCGAAGCACGCCGCCGAATCGGCGATCGCCCAGCTGCGCGAAGCCAAAGAGGCGCTGAACTTCTGATCTGAAACAACCCGGCCGCGAGCCGGGTTTTTCTATGGATGACCCAGACCGCGCCGCTCATCCTGACGCTCGCCCTCGACAAGCGCTCCTTCGCGTTCTTCGACGAGCAGAGGCGACGCCACTTCCCGCCTCAGCGGAATTTCATTCCCGCTCATCTCACGCTGTTCCACCACCTGCCCGGGCACAAGGCCGAGGGCGTCACGGGCGACCTCCATGACCTCTCCCGGCGACAGGCACCCTTCGCCCTGGCCGTGACAGGACTGCGCTCGCTTGGGCGCGGGGTCGCCTACGAACTCGCTTCGCCCGATCTGGAGCGTCTTCACATGGGCTTGGCCGCAACCTGGCGCCTTTGGCTGACCGCGCAGGACCGGCAGAAGCTCCGGCCCCACGTCACCGTGCAGAACAAGGTCGATCCACCCGACGCGAGAGCACTCCTGTCGGAGCTCACTGCCGCCTTCGCGCCCTTCACCGCGACGGCTGCCGGACTGGACCTGTGGTGGTATCGCGGCGGGCCATGGGAGAAGGCGCAGACGTTTCCATTCATCGGCGCCTGACGCACCCTTCAGGCGCCGCGACCTCCCGGCCAGGGCCGGACCTCGCGAACAGGACGAAGCACCGGCCTCACGAAGCCCGCGAATCAGGCGCTCACTCTCCCATGGCGATCAGGTTTGCGTTGCCGCCCGCCGCCGCCGTGTTGATCGTCACCGTCTGCTCCGTGGCGAAACGCAGAAGGTAGTGCGGCCCGCCGGCCTTCGGACCCGTGCCCGAAAGGCCGTGTCCGCCGAAGGGCTGAACGCCCACAACCGCGCCGATCATGTTGCGGTTGACATAGACGTTGCCCACGGAGAGACGCTCCACGACCCGGTTTACCGTCGCGTCGATGCGCGAATGCACCCCCAGGGTGAGGCCGTAGCCCGTGCCTTCGATCGCCCGCAGAACGTCTTCGAGCTGCTCCGCCCTGTAGCGGACGACGTGCAGGACGGGTCCGAACACCTCCTCGGCGAGATCGTGCGGCCTGTTGAGCTCGAAGATATGCGGCGCCACGTAGGTGCCCGTCCCCGGCGCCTCGCCCGCATAATGCACTTTGGCGGTCCGCATCATCGCGCTCACATGAGCATCGAGCTTCGCCTTCGCGTCGGCGTCGATCACCGGGCCGACATGGGTCGAGACCTGGCGTGGATCTCCGAGCTTCAGCTCCCGCGCATTGCCGGCGATCATCTCGATCATGCGGTCCGCGACATCCTCCTGCACGCAGAGGAGGCGCAGCGCCGAGCAGCGCTGGCCCGCCGACCGGAAGGCCGAGGTCACCACGTCGTCCGCGACCTGCTCCGGGAGAGCCGTCGCATCGACGATCATCGCGTTGATGCCGCCGGTCTCCGCAACGAGCGGCACGATGGCGGCGTCCTTCGCGGCGAGCGTCCGGTTGATGATCCGGGCCACCTCGGTCGAGCCGGTGAAGACCACGCCCGCCACGTCCCTGTGCTCCACGAGACGCGCGCCGACGCGCCCGTCGCCGGGCACGAGATGGAGCGCGGCCGTCGGAACGCCGGCCTCGTGCAGAATCCGCACGGCCGCATCCGCGATAAGAGGCGTCTGCTCGGCGGGCTTTGCCACCACGGCATTGCCGGCCATGAGGGCGGCCGACACCTGGCCGAGGAAAATCGCGAGCGGAAAGTTCCAGGGAGAAATCGCCACGAACACGCCGCGGCCGCGAAGCCGCAGCACGTTGCTCTCGCCCGTCGGCCCCGGCATCGCCTCGCCCGCGCCGAACAGCGTGCGGCCCTGCGCCGCGTAGTAGCGGCAGAAGTCCACCGCCTCGCGCACCTCGGAGAGCGCATCGTCAAGGGTCTTTCCGGCCTCGACTTGGAGGAGATGCAGCAGCGTGCCGCGACGGGATTCGAGAAGATCCGCCGCGCGCATGAGGGCGTCGGCACGCCGATTCGCATCCGCCCGGCTCCAGGCCGCAAAACCGGCCCGCGCGGCCGCCATGGCCCGGTCTACCGTCTCCGCGGACGCTTCCGTGACGTGCCCGACCACCGTGGCGCTATCGATCGGGCTCACCACGGGCCGCGTCTCGCCTGAGGCCGCCTTGCCGTCGATCAGCGGTTCGGCCTTGAAGGTCTGCTGCGCCCCTTGTCGGATCTCGGCCAGCAGCGCATCGAGGGCGGCCCGGTGTCCCAACTCGACGCCCTTGGAATTGGGCCGGCCGGGGCCATAGAGATCGCGCGGCAGGGGCAGCTTCGGATGGCGGGCCCGGTCGGCGGACACGACGATGTCGGCCGGCCGCTTGAGCAGGTCCAGAACCGGAACGTCCGGATCCGCCGCGACGGACACGAAGGACGAGTTCGCGCCGTTCTCGAGCAGGCGGCGCACCAGATAGGCCAGGAGGTCGCGGTGGCCGCCGACCGGTGCATAGGCCCGGCAGGCAAGCCCCGGCGCGTCCTCGAGCAGACGCCCGTAGAGCGCCTCGCCCATGCCGTGCAGGCGCTGGAATTCGTAGCCTTCCGTGCCGCCCGCCCGCTCGATGATCGACGCGACGGTCAGCGCGTTGTGGGTGGCGAATTGCGGATAGATGCGCGGACGCTGCGACAGGAGCTTCTCGGCGCAGGCCACGTAGTGCAGGTCCGTCATCGCTTTGCGGGTGAAGACCGGATAATCGTCGAGGCCGCGCTCCTGGGCGCGTTTCACCTCGGTGTCCCAGTAGGCGCCTTTCACGAGGCGCACCATCATCCGCCGGTCGTAGCGTTCCGCCATCGCCGCAATGGCGTCGATCACCGACCCGGCGCGCTTCTGGTAGGCCTGGATGGCGAGGCCGAAGCCGCTCCAGTCCACCAGCGACGAGTCGGCGAGCACGGCCTCGATGACCTCGAGCGACAGTTCGAGGCGATCAGCCTCCTCCGCGTCGACCGTGAAGTTGAGATCGTAGGACTTGGCCCGTTGTGCCAGTTCGACCACGAGGGGCACGAGTTCGCGCATCACGCGCTCGCGGCTCGTGGCCTCGTAGCGCGGGTGCAGGGCTGAGAGCTTCACCGAGATGCCGGGGCGGTTCGGCAGTGGCTCGTTGCCGGCGGAGCGCCCGATGGCATCGATGGCCGACGCATAGGATTCGAAATAGCGGCGCGCATCCTCAGCCGTGCGGGCGCCTTCGCCCAGCATGTCGAAGGAGTAGCGATAGATGCGGCCCTTCGCGGAGGTCGCCCGCTTCAGGGCCTCCTCGATGGTCTGGCCCAGCACGAAGTGGTTGCCCATCACCCGCATGGCCTGGCGCGTCGCCGTGCGGACGGCCGGAAGGCCGAGCCGCTTGGTGAGCTGGCGGAGAATCCCTTCCGGCGTCTCGCCGGGCTGGATGATGCGGGCGGTGATCCCGAGGGCCCAGGCCGAGGCCGAAACCAGAAAGGCCTCGGATTTCGCCTCGTGGCCCGCGAAATCGGCGCTGCCGAGCTTGTCCTCGATCAGCCGGTCGGCGGTGGCCGCATCCGGCACCCGGAGCAGGGCTTCGGCCAGCACCATGAGGGCGAGCCCCTCCTTGGTGGAGAGCGCGTATTCGCGCAGCATCTCCTCGACACCCCCGAGGCCGCCGCCCTTGGAGCGGATCGCCTCGATCAGGCGCGTGGCCCGCTCATCGACCCGGCGCTCCCGCTCCGGCGGTAGCGTCGCATTCGCCAGAAGGCGGGCCGCGATGGCCCTGTCGTCTTCCGCATAGGGGGGATTGAAGGGCAGGGCGGCATCCATGGCCAGGGTCATTCGGGCATCCTCCGGAGATTTTGCGAAATATAAGAGGGAAGAAGCCGCGATTCGATGGTGATCTTGGCGGTTTTGCCGTAAGAAACGCGGAGAAATATGAACAAGGCCGTGATAATGACGGAAATCGACCGGATCGATCGGAAGATCCTGAAGCTCCTCCAGGGCGATGGCCGCATCGCCACCGTCGACCTGGCCGAGAGGGTCGGGCTCTCCCCCACCTCGACGAGCGAGCGCATGAAGCGCCTGCAGCGGGAGGGTTATATCGCCGGCTTCGGGGCCAGGCTCGATCCCCACCGGCTGGGCCTCGAGCTTCTGGTCTTCGTCGAGGTCTCCCTCGACAAGACGACGCCCGACGTCTTCGAGAAATTCGCCGAGGCCGTCCGGCGCGCTCCGGAGGTTCTGGAGTGCCACATGGTAGCGGGAGGCTTCGATTATCTGGTGAAGACCCGGGTCGCCGACATGGCCGCCTATCGCCGCTTCCTCGGGGAGATCCTGCTCGCCCTTCCGGGCGTCAAGGAAACCCGCACCTATGCGGTGATGGAGGAAGTGAAGAGCGACGGGATGCTGCCGGTGTGACGGAAGACGGGAGGGCTTTCGACCCTCCCGCCTGTTGCGTCGTCAGCTGACGGCGTGCTTCGCGTCGCCGGTCTCGTTGCGCGTCTTCCAGAGGCTCCAGCCCACGCCCGACGCGAGAATGCCGAAGGTGATGCCGAGCGAAATGACGGGCGGGATCTTGGCGAGGTCGAGCATGTCGGCCGCGAAGATCTTGGAGCCGATGAAGATCAGCACCACGGCAAGCGCGTATTTCAGATAGTGGAAGCGGTGCACCATGGCGGCGAGCGCGAAGTAGAGCGCGCGCAGCCCCAGGATCGCGAAGATGTTCGACGTGTAGACGATGAACGGATCGGTCGTGATGGCGAAGATCGCCGGAACCGAATCCACCGCGAAGATCACGTCCGCGATCTCGATGAGCACGAGGGCCATGAAGAGCGGCGTCATGAACCACGCGAGCTTGCCGCTTGTCGGATGCGGCTTCTTCACGAAGAAGCGTTCGCCGTGGTGTTCGTCCGTGACGTTGAAATGCCGCCGCATGAAACGCAGCACGGGATTCTTCGCGATGTCGTATTCCTTGTCGGAGAAGACGAGCATCTTCACGCCGGTGGCGATCAGGAATACGGCGAAGACGTAGAGGACCCAGGAGAATTCCGAGATCACCGCCGCCCCGAAACCGATCATCATGGCGCGCAGCACGATGACGCCGAGAATGCCCCAGAACAGCACCCGGTGCTGATAGATCCGCGGCACGGCGAAGAAGCCGAAGATCATCGCGATGACGAAGACGTTGTCCATCGCCAGCGCTTTTTCGACCGCAAAGCCGGTGAGATAGTTCATTCCCGGCTCGGGACCGAGATACCACCAGACGAAACCGCCGAACAGGAGACCGAGCGCGATGTAGAAGGCGCTCATGAGAAGACTCTCGCGCACGCCGATCTCATGCGTCTTGCGATGAAGCACACCGAGATCGAGGACCAAGAGAGCGATTACGAGACCGAGAAAGGCAAGCCACATCCACAGAGGCTTGCCGAGCCAGCCGATAAGCAGGACTTCGAGCATGACCGAACCCATATGTTGAACCAACATCGGTTCCGACATCACGGACGAGATCTTCGTCCGCCAGAGGGGCCCGGTCACCGACAGGACTCAAGGTGGGAAGCCCCGCCCGAGCCGTCAAGGGCCGCCGGTCAGGAAGGTCCCGCGCTCAATTCTTCGTCAGGCGCCGCTTCGGGCGGCGCGGACGAGCCCCTGGAGGGTTGACGTTCGCTGCCGTTCTGATTGCATGAGGGTCCAGAACAAGAGCAGCAAGGCGCCCGGGAGACCAGTCGTCTTCCGGCGTTCGGATCAAGCTGGGCGGCAGGGCAGAGGTGGCGTGATGTTTTCGCGGGCGGGATGGGTCGGGGCAATGCTGGCAGGCGCGGCAGCCCTTCTGGCGTCCGCCGCCGCTCAGGCGCAAACGCCAGTACGGTTCAGCCTCGACTGGCGCTGGGAGGGGCCTGCGGCCCCCTTCGCGGTCGCCCTCGACAAGGGATATTTCAAGGCCGAGGGGCTCGACGTCACCATCGACACGGCGGCAGGCTCGCGCGAGCCGATCACGCGCGTTGCCTCCGGCAGCCATGATGCGGGCTTCGGCGACGTGAATTCCCTCGTGCGCTTCCGGGACGAGAACCCCGATGCCGGCCTAAGGGCCGTGATGATGATCTACAACCGGCCGCCCTTCGCCATCATCGGGCGCAAGAGCCGCGGGATTACCAAGGAGACGTCGAGCCTCCAGGGCAAGATCTTCGGTGCGCCCACAGGCGATGCCGCCTATGCGCAATGGCCGATCTTCAAGACCGTCAACAAGATCGACGACAGCGGCATGAAATTCGAGAACGTGGGCTTCGCGGTCCGCGAGCCCATGCTGGCTCAAGGGGAGCTCGATGCGGTCTTCGGCTTCGCCATGTCGACCTACATCAACCTGAAATCCCGCGGCGTGCCCACGGACGACATCATCGTGATGCAGATGAGCGATTACGGAGTGGATCTCTACGGCAACGCGATCATCGTATCGGACACGCTGGCCAAGGAGCATCCCGAGGCCGTGAAGGGCCTGCTTCGCGCGATCATGAAGGGCGTGCAGGATACCGTGAAGGATCCGGCGGGCGCCGTCGAAGCCGTCCTCAAGCGCAACGACGTCGCCAAGAAGGACGTGGAGCTCGAGCGCCTGAAGATGGTGCTGGAGCAGAACATGATCACGCCCTGGGTGAAGGAGAACGGCTTCGGGGGGATCGACAAGGAGCGCTTCGCGAAGGCCCTCGACCAGATCGGCCTGACTCTCACCTACAAGAACAAGCCCAAGGTGGAGGATGTGTTCACCGACGAGTTCCTGCCGCCTCCCGACCAGAGAAAGGTGAACTGAGCAAGGGTTCGGCCTTCATCGGGCTCCTCGCGCCCGCGCCGGTCAGCGCCTGAGCGACAGCGGGTTGTCGGCGAGCGCCGCCGCATCCGGCCGATCGACCGCGGGGCGGCCGAGGAAGGCGTTCCAGAGCGTCTCGATCGCCTCCTTCTCCAGATCGTCCACGATGAAGACGATCCGGCTCCGCCGGTCCTCGCTCGGCCAGCGGGGCAGGACGGCCGGGACATGGATCACATGCTGGACGCCATGGATGACGACCGGGTGCTCCGGGTCCTCGGCCAGCGCCACGAGCCCCTTCACGCGCAGGAGCTTCGCGCCCTGCGACGAGCGCAGGAGGTCGAGGAACATCTCGAGCGTGCCCTGGCGGATCGGCTGGTCGCTCGTCAGGCAGAAGGCGCGGATGCGCTCGTCGTGCCGGTTCACGTCGTGATGGTGATGATCGTCGCCGTGGTGGCCATGATGATGATGGTGCCCGTGCGGGTGGGCGTGGTTCCGGTGCTCGGCTTCCTCGACGGCTTCCGTCTTCAGCCACTCAGCCACGTCGGCGATCTTGCCGTCGAGGTCGAAGAGCCCGCCCGCGATGATGCTTTCCACGGGAGCGTCCGCCTTCAGGATCGCGGCTCCCGGATTGAGCTGCCGCAATCTCCCGGTCAGGCTGTCGAGCTTCGACGGGTCGTCGACGAGGTCGGCCTTGGTGATGACGATTCGCTCCGCGACCGCCGCCTGCTTCACGGCTTCCCGATGCGCGTCGAGGGTCGCGGCCCCGTTCACCGCATCGACGGCCGTGACCACGCCTTCGACCGCGTAGCGCATGGACAGATAGGGGTGATAGAGCACCGCGTGCAGGATCGGAGCGGGATCCGCAAGGCCCGTCGTCTCGATGATCACGCGCCGGAACGGCATGATGCGGCCGTTGTCGCGCTTGCGCAGGAGATCCTCGAGCGTGGCGATGAGATCGCCCCGCACCGTGCAGCAGAGACAGCCTGCGGAGAGAAGCACCATCCCCTCGTCGACCTTCTCCACCAGGAGGTGATCGAGGCCGATCTCGCCGAACTCGTTGATGATGACGACCGTGTCCTGAAGCGCCGGGTCCTTGAGGAGCCGGTTGAGCAGAGTCGTCTTTCCGGCCCCGAGGAAGCCGGTGAGGATCGTCAGCGGAAGGGGAGCCGGGGGGGTGAAGGGCTTGTCAGTCATGTCTCAGTCCACGGGCACCAGAGGCGCATTCTTCAGGCGGCGCTGCTCAAGGAGAACGTTGGCGATGATCGCCGAAAGCACAAGAGCCCCGCCCGCGACCTGAAGGGGCGCGAGGCTCTCCTTCAGGATCAGGGCCGACGATACGGCGGCGACGACCGGCTCCGTGCAGTAGATGATCCCCGCCGCGACCGCGGTGATGCGCCCGAGGGCGAGGAACTGCAGCACGAAGCCGAACAGGTAGCCGCCGATGGTCATGGCGACCGCATAAGGCGCGAGGGTGAGCGCCGCCGGAGGAGCGAACTGCCCGACCGCGAGGCTGATGAGCGCCGCGGTCGGCAGGACGAGCAGGTGGATCCAGAACACCTTCGCGACCACGCCCGTCTTGCGGCAGCGGGCGGCTGCGAAGAACTGGGTCGCGGTGGCGAGGCTGGCCCCGAAGGCGAGGACCAGACCGCGCCAGTCCAGATCCCCGAAGGCCGGACCCACCACCATGACGACCCCGAGCGTGGCCATGGCGGCGACGCCGAGCAGGGGCGGAGTGAGCTTCGTGCCTTCCACAAAGGGACTCGCGAGCACGATCAGGATCGGAAAGGTGTAGAACACCACCGCCGCCACCGTCACCGGAATGAAGGCCACCGACGAGAGATAGCAGATGCCCACGAGTGCGGTGGAGACGCCGAGCAGGAGCAGGATGCCGCGCTCCTCCCGCGCCATCGCGAGAGATCGCCGGGTGAGGGCGGCCACGAGGCCGACCAGCGCCAGCATCAGGAACACGCGGTAGACGACGAGGGCCGATCCGCTGACGCCCGCGAAGGACGCCATCCTGGCATAGACGATGTTGAAGCCGTAAAGGCTCGCCGACACGAGGGCGAAGAGCAGGCCGTTGGCTTGAGCGGGAGAGCGGGTCATTGCTGCATTCGGAAACTGGGGTCCGCACCGTTCGCGCGGATCTTCCCCGATTGCAAGAGGCTCACGCGCAAACGCCCGACTCGGTGGCCGGGCGTTTCATTCGATCATGCCGATCGCGGACCGTGATCCGCAGCCCGGTTTGCGGGCGTCTCAGTTCGTGGACGTCTTCTTTGTCGCGGCGTCCGCCTTCTTGGCTTTCCCATCGGCCGGAGAATGGGGCTTCTTCACAGCGGGCTTCGTGTCGGAGACGGGCTTCAGGGTGACGCTCGTGCGCTTCTGGTCCTTCGCCTTCTTGCCGTCTCCTTCGGCAGCCGGGGCCGCATCGGCCTCGTCGGACGCGGTCTCCTTGGCGGCCTTGCCTTTGACGGCCAGCTTCTTCTTGGACTTGGCCTTCCGGGCCTGATCGGCCGCATCTTCCGCGGCGGCCTGGGCCGCGAGCTCGGCGTCGGACGGCGGGTTGAGACCGATCCAGACCCGCTCCGGCTGGACGGCGGTCCGCGGGCCGAGCACCGTGCGCACGGGCTTCTGGGCGTCACCGGCGAAGGCCATCACGTCCGATGAGAAGAGGTTGGGAACGCCCGAATTGTCCTCGGCGACGGTCGGGCTCTCCTCCTCCTTCGGCATCGGGCCGCGCCGGTCGCAGATGACCGAGCGCATGTCGGGCGGCGTGTGAGAGGCGGCAACGGGCAGGGCCGTGAGTTCCGGATTGGTGAAGTTCACCTTGCTGTTGAAGCCGCGGTCGAACAGCTCGGCCGCCTGCATCGTGCGCTCGTTGGCCGAGGGCGCGCCGAGCACGACGGTGACCAGGTGACGGCCGTTGCGCGTGGCGCTCGCCACCACGTTGAAGCCCGACGAGCAGATGAAGCCGGTCTTCATGCCGTCGGCGCCGGGATAGCGGCCGATGAGGCCGTTGGTGTTGCGCATGATCCGGCGGCCGAACTGGACGGCCCCGATATGGAACAGGTCCTGGTACTGGGGAAACTCCCGCAGGAGCGCGCGCGCCAGGATCGCCATGTCGCGCGCGGTGGTCTGGTTGCGCTCGTCCGGCAGGCCGTGCGGATTGGCGAAGTGGCTGTCGCGCATGCCGAGGCGCTGGGCCTGCGCGTTCATCATGTCGGCGAAGCCATCGGTCGAGCCGCCGATATTCTCGGCGACCGTCGCGGCGATGTCGTTCGCCGACTTCACCAGCATGATCTTGAGCGCGTTGTCGAGGCGGATCTGCGTGCCCGGCTTGAACCCCATCTTGGAGGGCGGCAGGGCGGCGGCACTCTCCGGAACCGTCAGCAGGGTATCCATGCTCAGCCGACCGGAGCGCACCTGGTCGAGCGCCACATAGGTGGTCATCAGCTTGGTGATGGACGCCGGATACCAGGGATCCGTGGCCCGCTCCGCATGCAGGACCCGACCCGAATCGACCTCGATCACGAGGGCGGGGTTGCCGGCCAGTGCCGCGCCGCTCACCAGGGCGGCAAGGGCGAAAACTGTCATGCGGAGGGCTCGGCTCGCGTTCATTCGGAACGACTCCTTAGCTTCGTGCGGCGATAGGAGAGGGGATCTGTTTCAAGCCCCGCTTAGGCCAGCTGGGCTGTATTTTTAGTCCTGAACCATGGCGTTGACTAGGTCAGGACGGTCTTATCGTTTATGCGTATCCACCCTTTCTAAGGAAATCCATGGCAAGACAGTGGCAAGAGCGGCGCGGATTGTAGATCGATAATGAATGTCTCCCTGCTTTGGATCCCCGTGACCGTGGCGGCCGCGGCGGCCCAGACCGGCCGCAACGCCACCCAGCGCCGCCTGACCGAGCAGATCGGAACGGTGGGCGCCACCCAGGTCCGGTTTCTCTACGGATTCCCCTTCGCGCTCCTGGCCCTGACGGTCGCGCGCCTGGCCACCGGGGAAGCCGTGCCGGGTCCGACCGGCACCTTCCTGCTTTATGCGCTCGCGGGCGCCGTGACCCAGATCCTTGCCACCGCCCTCATGCTCTCCGCCATGAGGGAGCGCGCCTTTTCGGTCGTGACCGCCTACACGAAGACCGAGCCGGTGCAAGTGGCGCTGTTCGGGTTCCTTCTCCTCGGGGACAGGCTGACGCCCGCCATGGTGCTGGCGATCGTCGTCGCCACCTCGGGCGTCGTGCTGATGTCGGTCAAGCCCGGCACGAGCCTGGCCTCCTCGGGCTTCAGGCCCGTGCTCTCCGGCCTTGCGTCAGGGGCGTTCTTCGCCCTGGCGGCCATCTGCTTCCGCGGTGCGATCCTGTCGCTGGCCGAGGGCTCTCCCCTGATCCGGGCCTCCACGACCCTCGTCTGGGGTCTCGGTCTCCAGACGGTCATCCTGCTCGTCTGGCTCGGCCTTTTCGACCGCAAGGCGCTGATCGCGAGCTTCCGGGCCTGGCGCCCCTCCCTCGGGGCCGGCTTTCTGGGAGCCCTGGCGTCCCAGTTCTGGTTCATCGGCTTCGCGCTCACCTCGGCCGCCAACGTCCGCACCCTCGCGCTCGTGGAGGTGCTGATGGCCCAGGTCGTGTCGCACCGCTTCCTCGCGCAGGCCACGACCCGCCGCGAGATCGCCGGCATGGTTCTCATCCTCGGCGGCGTCGGGCTGCTCCTGTGGGCTCAGAGCTAGATTGCCCACATGGTAACGGGTTGGTCCGCATCTCGGTGAGGGCGTCGCCGCCTACAGGGCCTGAAGCCCCTCGTTCAACGAGGCCGCCAGGGGAAGGACGACATCCCGCGTGAGGGGCGCGAGCCGGGTGCCGCCCGGCTCCCGGGGATCGATCCAGATATGTTCGGCGATCTCCGCCTGACAGCGGACCTGTCCTGCAATGCGCGCCGCATAAACGGTGGCCCGCACCGACCGGCCAGGTTCGTTGGCGGCCGGGGCCTCGAAGGTGCCGAGCCTCTGGGCGGAATCCGGAAGCAGCGCGCAGCCGAGCTCCTCCCCGATTTCGCGCGCAAGCGAAGCCAGATCGCTTTCGCCCGGCTCGCGCTTGCCTCCGGGCTGCATGAAGCTCTCCGTTCCGCGCTTGCGCACCAAGAGTACATGGCCGCGCTCGTCGCGGACGAGGGCCGTGACGATGTCGATCACCGCTCGCCCTCCTTGATCCATTTGATCACCGTCGGAGGCTCATAGGCCCGGATGGCCGCAATCAGCGCATCGGGCTCGCTCTCGACGATCAGCATGGCCCGATGGACCGGCTTGACGAAGCCGCGCTCCACCACCTCGTCCAGGAAGGAGGCTAGCTTGTCGTAGAAGCCGCCGACATTGAGCAGGGCGCAGGGCTTCCCGTGATAGCCGAGCTGCGCCCAGGTCCAGACCTCGAACAGCTCCTCGAAGGTGCCGAGGCCGCCGGGCAGGGCGATGAAGCCGTCGGCCAGCTCGGCCATGAGCGCCTTGCGCTCGTGCATCGAGCCCACGACCCTCAGCTCGCTCAGGCCCCCATGGGCGATCTCCTTGTCGACGAGCGCCCGGGGCATCACGCCGACGACGTGGCCGCCGTTGTCGAGCACGGCATCGGCCACCGCCCCCATGAGACCCACCGAGGCGCCGCCATAGACCAGATCGATCCCGTGCCGGGCCAGGGCCTCGCCGAGTGAGCGGGCCATCTCGACGTAGATGGGATCGTGGCCGGCATTCGAGCCGCAGAAGACGCAAAGGCGCATGGAATCGTCCTCGTGTTTCGCCGTAAGGATCACGAACGGCCGGGGCGGGGCAAGCGCGATGTCCGTCCCGGCGGCTCGTCCCGGCGGTCAAGCCGCCACAAGTCCGACTTGCTGAAAGTCGCGAAGAGTTCCACCTTTAGGGCAAGCACAGGAACCCTCCAGGAGATCCCCATGACAGCCTGCATCGTCGGCTGGGCCCACACGCCCTTCGGCAAGCTCGACTCGGAAACGGTCGAGTCCCTCATCGTCCGCGTCACCAACGAAGCGCTGGAGCATGCCGGGATCGGGCCCGAGGATGTGGACGAGGTGGTGCTGGGCCACTTCAACGGCGGCTTCTCCGCCCAGGAGTTCACGGCTTCCCTGGTGTTCCAGGCGAGCGACAAGTTCCGCTTCAAGCCCGCGACCCGGGTCGAGAACGCCTGCGCCACCGGTTCGGCGGCCGTGCATCAGGCCATCAAGTCCATCGAGGCGAAGCGGGCCAGGACCGTGCTCGTGGTGGGCGTCGAGCAGATGACGAAGACCCCGGGGCCGGAGATCGGCAACATCCTCCTGAAGGCCTCCTACCTGCCGGAGGACGGCGACACGGTCGGGGGCTTCGCGGGCGTCTTCGGCAAGATCGCTGGCCAGTATTTCCAGCGCTATGGCGACCAGTCCGATGCGCTGGCCCTCATCGCGGCGAAGAATCACCGAAACGGCGTCGACAATCCCTACGCGCAGATGCGCAAGGATCTCGGCTTCGAGTTCTGCCGCGCCGAAAGCGACAAGAATCCCTTCGTGGCGGGGCCGCTCAAGCGCACCGACTGCTCCCTCGTTTCGGACGGCGCGGCCGCCCTGGTGCTGGCCGATACGGAGACGGCTCTGCGCATGAGGCGCGCGGTCGCCTTCCGGGCCACGGCCCATGCGCAGGATTTCCTGCCCATGTCGAAGCGCGACATCGTGGAATTCGAGGGCTGCGCGGAAGCCTGGCGGCGCGCCCTGGCCCAGGCCGGCGTCCAGCTCTCGGACCTGTCCTTCGTGGAAACCCACGACTGCTTCACCATCGCCGAACTCATCGAATACGAGGCGATGGGCCTGACGCCCCGCGGCCAGGGTGCCATCGCGGTCGAGGAGGGGTGGACGAACCGGGACGGCAAGCTGCCGGTCAATCCGTCCGGGGGCCTCAAGTCCAAGGGGCACCCGATCGGTGCGACGGGCGTCTCCATGCATGCGCTCTCCGCCATGCAGCTCTGCGGAGAGGCGGGCGGCATCCAGGTGAGGAACCCGGTGCTGGGCGGCATCTTCAACATGGGCGGCGCGGCGGTGGCGAACTACGTCAGCGTGCTCGAACGAATCAAATGACCAGGCGCCCTGCCTAGTCATCCCCGGCGACCCGCAGGGTCGGGAAGGGGGTCCAGACCGTCGCGCTTGTCCGTGGATTCCCTTCCCCTCCGCTTCGCTCCGGCCGGGAATGACAATGGGGAAGCGCTCGTTGTCATCCCCGGCGGCTCGAAGAGCCGGGAAGGGGATCCAAAGAAGCGTCGCGCCTGCGGGTGGATTCCCTTCCCCTGCGGTGACTGCGTCACCTCCGGCCGGGAATGACAGGGAGGACACACACACCGTGTCATCCCCGGCGGTCCGTCAGGACCGGGAAGGGGATCCATGTTCAGGCGCCACTGCAGCGGATTCACGCTCCCCGCAGTGCGTCCTTTCGGGAATGGCAACGGAGAGGCGTTGCCCTACTCCCCCGGCGCCTTGGCCTGGATGGCCAGGGCGTGCAGGCCCCTGTCGAAAGCGCCTTTCAGCACCTCGTTGACGAGGCGGTGGCGCTCGACGCGGCTCTTGCCCGCGAAGGTCTCCGACACGATATGAAGGCGGTAATGAGTTTCCCCGCCCTCCCGCCATCCGGCATGGCCGCGGTGTCGCTCCGACTCGTCGGTGACGGTCAGCTCTGTCGGATGCAGGTTCTCCTGCAAAGTCTGCGTGATCCAGTCGGTGAGGGTCATGCTGTTTCGTAAACCTTTTTGAACGAGTCTGCGGCCAAAAGCGCTGAGGCCTTGGCTCAAGGCCCCAAGCCACTCATAATCGCTGAATCATGGATCTCAACTCGCCTCTTTTCGACCGCATTCGGATCAAGCCTTCCTGCGAGGAGCCGCAGGACGCGAAGGGCCCCGTGTGCGAGCATCCGACCTGCAAGGCGGCCGGCGAATATCGGGCGCCGAAGGGCCGCGACCGGGAAGGCCAGTACTGGCGCTTCTGCCTTCAGCACGTGCGGGAGTACAACGCGTCGTACAATTATTTCGCCGGCATGTCGGATTCCGCCGTCGCCGCCTACCAGAAGGATGCCGTCATCGGCCACCGGCCGACCTGGGCCATGGGCGTGAACACGTCCGGCAAGCCCGACGGAGAGGGCGAGGGAGCCAAGGCCGAACCGCGCGACTGGGCCTATTTCGATCCCCTGGGGATCCTGAGGGGCGAGGACTTCACTCAGGCCCGGCGGACCCGACAGGATCCGGCGGAGCCCAAGCGCCCGCGCTATTCCGGCGCCGTGCGCCGGGCGCTGGACGTGCTCGGCCTCGACGAGACGGCGGACGGCCCCTCCATCAAGGCCCAGTACAAGGCTCTGGTGAAGCGGTTCCATCCGGACGCCAACGGAGGCGACCGTTCCTTCGAGGAGCGCCTGCGCGACATCATCAAGGCGCACGACACCCTCAAGACCGCCGGCCTGTGCTGAGGCGACTCCCTTCCATGCAGCCCCGCCGGCCTTTCTAGGAAATTGCACCGCGCGGCCATGAGGTTTAAGAAGCCCATGGCTCCGAAACCGAAACCCATCCGACCGAGAGGCCCCTATGACGGCACAAACCGACACAACGACCCTACTGCCGGACATGAAAGTGTCCGTGCGACAGGTCTTCGGCATCGACTCGGATCTGGAAGTGCCGGCCTTCTCCCAGGCGGAAGAGCATGTGCCCGATCTCGATCCGGATTACCTGTTCGACCGTGAGACGACCTTGGCCATCCTGGCGGGCTTCGCGCGCAACCGCCGCGTGATGATCACGGGCTATCACGGCACCGGCAAGTCGACCCATATCGAGCAGGTCGCGGCCCGGCTCAACTGGCCCTGCGTGCGTGTGAACCTGGACAGCCACGTCTCCCGCATCGACCTCGTCGGCAAGGACGCCATCGTGCTCCAGGACGGCAAGCAGGTCACCGCCTTCCAGGACGGCATCCTGCCCTGGGCGCTCCAGCACAACGTCGCCCTCGTGTTCGACGAATACGATGCAGGTCGTCCCGACGTGATGTTTGTGATCCAGCGCGTGCTGGAGCAGTCGGGCAAGCTGACCCTTCTGGACCAGAAGCGGGTCATCCGCCCTCACCCCGCCTTCCGCCTGTTCGCGACGGCCAACACCGTGGGCCTGGGCGACACGTCCGGCCTCTATCACGGCACGCAGCAGATCAACCAGGGCCAGATGGACCGCTGGTCCATCGTCACGACCCTCAACTACCTGCCGCACGACAAGGAAGTGGACATCGTCCTGTCCAAGGCGAAGCACTATCAGGAGGATCCGGCGGGCCGGGACATCGTCAACAAGATGGTGCGCGTCGCCGACATGACCCGCAGCGCCTTCATGAACGGCGATCTCTCGACCGTCATGAGCCCGCGCACGGTGATCACCTGGGCCGAGAACGCCGAGATCTTCGGCGACACGGGCTTCGCGTTCCGCGTCACCTTCCTCAACAAGTGCGACGAGCTGGAACGTGCGCTCGTGGCCGAATTCTACCAGCGCTCCTTCGGCAAGGAACTGCCGGAGAGCGCCGTGAACATGGTGCTGTCGTAAAGCATTCCCTGTCATCCCGGGGCGGCATGGCCGTCCCCGGGGTCCATGACCGCTGACTCGAGAAGGCCGGGTTGCGGCCTGTGTTCATGGGTCCCCGCGCCCGCGCGGGGATGGCAAAGGCGGGAATGACAGGAGAGGTGAGATGTCCATCTCGAACCGCAAGCCGGGAGAGAAGAAGGAAGCGCCGGCGGAGCCGCTGAAGCGCTCCATCGCGGGCGCCATGAAGGCGATTGCCCGCAAGCCCGATCTCGAGGTCGCCTTCGCGTCCGACCGTCCGGCCCTCATGGGCCAGGACAAGGCGCGCCTGCCGGAGCCGCCCCGGCGGATGACCTCCCAGGACGTGGCGATCCTGCGCGGCAATGCCGATGCCATGGCCCTGCGCCTCGCCTGCCATGATGCTGCCCTGCACCGCAGGCTCGCCCCCGAAGGCCAGGCGGCCCGTGCCGTGTTCGACGCGGTCGAGCAGGCGCGCGTCGAATCCATCGGCTCCCGGCGCATGGCGGGCGTTTCCTCCAACATCGCCGCGATGCTGGAGGACCGCTATCACCGCGGCGGCAAATACGAGGAGATCACGGACCGGGCCGACGCTCCCCTTGAGGATGCCGTGGCGCTCATGGTGCGCGAGCGCCTGACCGGCGAGAAGCCGCCTCCGGCCGCGACCAAGATCGTCGATCTCTGGCGCGACTTCATCGAGGACCGGGCCGGCCACGATCTCGACGGGCTCCTGAAGAACATCGAGAACCAGCGCGACTTCGCCCGCGGCATCCGCGAGCTGCTCTCCTCCCTCGACATGGCGGAGGATGCGTCCTTCGATCAGGAAGACGAGGAGAACGAGGAGGAGCAGAACTCCGAGCAGCAGGAGCAGCAGGGCGAAGGCGAATCCGAGGAGCAGTCCCAGGGCGACCGCGCCGAAGTCGAGGTCAGCGAGGATTCGAGCGACGAGATGGAGGAGGGCGCAACGGAAGAGGCCGACGGTCCTTCCGGCGAGCTGCCCGAGGAGGCCGAAGAGGCCGATTCCGAGGATGCCGGCGAATCCTGGCGTCCGCCGTCGCGCTCCAACGAGGCACGCGGGCCGGACTACAAGGCCTTCACGATGAAATTCGACGAGGTCATCCACGCGGAAGACCTTTGCGATGCGGACGAGCTGACGCGCCTTCGGGCCTATCTCGACAAGCAGCTCGCCCATCTCCAGGGCGTGGTGGGACGCCTCGCGAACCGCCTGCAGCGCCGCCTGATGGCGCAGCAGAACCGGTCCTGGGAGTTCGACCTGGAGGAAGGTACCCTCGATCCCGCGCGCCTGCCGCGCATCGTCATGGACCCGTTCCAGCCTCTCAGCTTCAAGCAGGAGCAGGACACCAATTTCCGCGACACGGTGGTGACGCTCCTGATCGACAATTCCGGCTCGATGCGCGGCCGTCCGATCACGGTGGCGGCAACCTGCGCGGACATTCTGGCCCGCACCCTGGAGCGCTGCGGCGTGAAGGTCGAGATCCTCGGCTTCACCACCCGCGCCTGGAAGGGCGGGCAGTCGCGCGAGACGTGGCTGCAGAGCGGCAAGCCCGCCAATCCGGGCCGCCTCAACGACCTGCGCCATATCATCTACAAGTCGGCGGACGCGCCCTGGCGGCGCGCGCGGAAAAATCTCGGCCTCATGATGCGCGAGGGGCTGCTGAAGGAGAACATCGACGGCGAGGCCCTCGACTGGGCGCACAAGCGCCTGCTCGGACGGCCCGAGCAGCGGCGCATCCTGATGGTGATCTCTGACGGCGCGCCGGTGGACGACTCGACCCTGTCGGTCAATCCCGGCAACTATCTCGAGCGGCACCTGCGCTACATCATCGAGGAGATCGAGACCCGCTCGCCCGTCGAGCTCATCGCCATCGGCATCGGCCATGACGTGACGCGCTATTACCGCCGCGCCGTGACCATCGTCGATGCGGAGGAACTCGGCGGCGTCATGACCGAAAAGCTGGCCGAACTCTTCGAGGAGGCTCCGCCGCAGGCGTCGCGCCCCGGCGTACCGCGGCGCAGGGCCGTCGCTTGAGGCTCAGCCGCCGCAGCTTCCTGATCGGCGGCGGCAGCCTCGCCGCCGTCGCGGCCACGGGAACGGCCCTCGCGCAGCGCCCGCAGGCTTTTCCGGGCGCGACCGCCATTCCGGTCACGGCGCAGCCGATCGACCGCCTCTCCGTGTCCGATCCGGACCGCTCCCGCTTCGGCGCCCTGCTGTTCCGGTCCGGGCTCCATCTCAAATCGCCCGTTTCCACCTTCGGCGGCTTCTCCGGCCTGTGGCGCTCGCCCGACGGGCGGGACGTCCTGGCGATTGCCGACAACGCCCAGTTCCTGAAGGCCCGGACCGAGACGTCCGACGGGCGGCTCTCCGGCCTCTCCGGCGCGGTGATGGCACCGCTCCTGTTCAGCAGCGGCAAGCCCCTGCGGCGGTCCCGCTACTACGACACGGAAAGTCTCGCGGTCTCGGGCGGCACGGCTTTCATCGGCGTCGAGCGCAACCACGCGGTCGTCCGCTTCGGGCGGGACAGCAGCGGAGCGCCGGTCCGGGGCATCCCGATCCCGGTTCCGAAGGAGCTCGGGAGCCTGCCGAGCAACGGCGGCCTGGAGGCCCTCGGCGTCGCGCCCCGGCGCTCGCCCCTGGCCGGGGCCGTCGTCGGCGTGGCGGAGGGCGGAGCAGGGGACACGACCCGCGGCTTCATTCTGACGGGATCCCGGCAGGGCACCTTCGAGGTGGTGCGCTCGAACGGCTACGACGTTTCTGATCTCGCTTTCCTGCCCGACGGCGAGGTTCTGCTTCTGGAGCGCCGGTTCTCGATCCTGGGCGGCTTTCGCTGCCGCCTGCGCCGGGTGGCTGCGGCAGCCATGAGACCGGGCGCCCGCGTCGACGGGGAGGTGATTTTCGAGAGTGACGCCTCGGACCAGATCGACAACATGGAAGGGCTCGCCGTTCACCAGGAGGGAGGCGAGACCATCCTGACCCTGATCTCCGACGACAATTTCAGCGCGCTCCAGCGGACCCTTCTGCTGGAATTCGCTCTGGTGGCCTGAAGAAGGATATTCGTCAGGCCCGCTGCATCCTCATGGGGCGCATGAAGGCCAGGATCAGGCCGTAGGGCGCGATCGAGATCGCCGCGAGGGCCAGCTTCACGAGGTAGTCGGCGACGGCGAGGTTCACCCACGGCAGGGCGATGCACTGATCCGCGATGCCTGCTTGGCCCAGGGCTTCGCTGATGGTGAGCCCGAAGCCCGGGATAGCGCCGCAATAGAACGCGACGGAGAAGAAGATCATCGTGTCGAGGCCCGACGAGATGACCGACGACACGAAGGGCGGCAGCCACCAGGCCTTGTCGCGCAGACGGGCGAAGATGCTGATGTCGAGGAGCTGGGCGATCAGGAAGGCCGCTCCCGACGCGATGGCGATGCGCGGCGTGGCGAGGATCACCGACAGGACCACGGCCAGCACGAAGCCGGCATAGACCACCTGGCGCGCGCCCTGCGTGCCGAAACGCCGGTTCGACAGGTCGGTGACCAGGAACGAGAAGGGATAGCTGAACGCGCCCCAGGTCAGGTAGTTGCCCAGGCCCAGATGATGGAAGGGATACTGCACCAGGATGTTCGATGCGAGCACGACCAGGGTCATCGCGACAAGCGCGATGACGAAGTCACGGCGGTCGATGGCGTTCATGGTCGTCCTTCTCCGGGCGAGAGCTTGGCCTTGAGACAAACGCAAAACGGGCGGCTTGGGGGCCGCCCGCAGTGCAATTCTCTTGAGACGAGAAATCAGCTCGCGGCGGCGAGCTTCTTCTCGATCTCGCGCTTGATCGCAAGGGCGCCCGTGGACAGTTCCTCGGCCTTGGCCTTGGCCAGGAAGGCATCGAGGCCGCCGCGGTGCTCGACCGAGCGGAGCGCATTGGCGGACACGCGCAGGCGCACGGAGCGCTGCAGGGTGTCGGACTGGAGCGTGACGTTGCAGAGGTTCGGCAGGAACTTCCGCTTCGTCTTGCGGTTCGAGTGGCTCACCAGATGGCCACTCAGCACGGCCTTGCCGGTCAGTTCGCAACGGCGCGACATGGGTTCAATCCTATTGTCATAAGGGTCGCGGCTTCGATTTCGCGGGTTTGCTTCGACGCAGATCCCGCGTGGCCGGACACCAGAAGTCCTTGGAAGGTGCGAGCCTATAGGCCGAAAACGGCCCCCTCGTCAAGAATAGTGCGACGCCGCGGCCCGTTTTTTTGCAACATCGTGGTCACGATTTATTCTGATTCCCATGAGATGCAACAGGATAGACTATCGGGAAAGCCCAATGCGCCTTATCGCCCCAGCTCTCATGACCTTGGCCCTCGTGGGGATCGGATCCGCTGCGTCGGCCCAGACGCTGAAAGTGGAATACGACCTCTCCCTGGCGGGCCTGCCGCTCGGCACGGCGGATCTCGCGTCGAACTTCGAAGGCTCGAAATACCAGCTGGAAGGGAAGGTCAAACTCTCCGGGCTCGCCAAGCTGCTCACCGGCGGCAAGGGCGTCGCGAACGCTTCCGGCGCTCTCGTGGGCGACCAGATCAGACCGGCTGCCTTCGCCGTGACCTCGCGCTCCTCCAGCGACCAGCGCACGGTGCGCATGAACCTCAGGACCGGCAACGTGGCGGACGTGGAGATCGATCCGCCCCTCGAGGAGAAGGCCGACCGGGTCCCGGTCAAGGAGGCCGACAAGAAGGGCGTCGTCGATCCGTTCAGCGCCCTCCTCATTCCGGCCGTCGCGTCGAAAAGCCTGACCGACCCGGCCAATTGCAACCGCACCATCCCGGTCTTCGACGGAGCATCGCGCTTCGACGTGATCCTGACCTACGAGGAAACGAAACAGATGGACGGGCCGGGCTATTCCGGCCCAGCCCTGGTCTGCAAGGCCCGCTATGTGCCGATTTCCGGCCACCGGGCGCTGCGCCCCTCTACCAAGTTCATGGAGGAGAACAGGGACATGGCCGTCTGGCTCGCGCCCCTCGAAGGGAAGCGGGTTCTGTTCCCGGTCCGGGTCGCCGTACGCACGATGATCGGCATGAGCGTGGCCGAGGCCTCCACTTGGTCCGTGGACGGGAGCGCCAAGATGATCCCAACTTCGGGCCGCCGCGTGCGGGCCCGGGATGCCGTGAGGGCCGGAGCGGCGCAATAAGTCCTGAGGATCCTTGGGAATCACGTGCTGACGGGTAGCGAAGCGCGCCCGAAACCCCATATATGAGATGAGCCTGCAGCCGGGCTCCTCGGTCCGGCCTGCTTTGCGAGAGGGCTGCTTGCACCGGCTGACGGCGGCTCTGGAGCATCCGAGCGTTTCTCATCCGGGAATTTCCGCATTACCCGACATCCAGGCATGGCCCGCCGTTCCCTTCCCCCGCAGATACGCGCACGTGGCGTGACGGCCGTGCTCGGCCCCACCAACACGGGCAAGACCCATCTCGCCATCGAGCGGATGCTCGGCCACGAGAGCGGCATGATCGGCCTGCCCCTGCGCCTGCTCGCGCGCGAGGTCTACAGCCGTGTCGTCGAGAAAGCGGGCCCGCACAACGTCGCCCTGATCACGGGCGAGGAGAAGATCAAGCCGGACCGGCCCCGCTACTGGATCTCGACCGTCGAGGCGATGCCGCGCGACCTCGATCTCGCCTTCGTGGCCGTGGACGAGATCCAGCTCGCGGCCGACCTCGACCGCGGCCATGTGTTCACTGACCGCCTCCTGAACCAGCGCGGGCGCGAAGAGACCCTGCTCATCGGCTCCAGCACCATGCGGCCGATCATCGAAGCCCTGATTCCGGGCGTCCACGTCATCACCCGGCCGCGCCTGTCGCGACTGACCTTCGCGGGCGAGAAGAAGGTGTCCCGGCTGCCCCGCCGCTCGGCCATCGTGGCCTTCTCGGCCGAAGAGGTCTACGCCATCGCGGAGCTGATCCGCCGCCAGAGCGGCGGCGCGGCGGTGGTGCTGGGGGCGCTCTCGCCCCGCACCCGCAATGCGCAGGTCGAGCTCTACCAGTCCGGCGATGTCGATTATCTCATCGCCACCGACGCCATCGGCATGGGCCTCAATCTCGATGTGGACCACGTGGCCTTCGCGTCCGACAAGAAGTTCGACGGCTTCCGCTTCCGCAAGCTCTACAATCCGGAGCTGGCCCAGATCGCCGGCCGCGCCGGGCGTTACATGCGCGACGGGACCTTCGGCAGCACGGGCCGCTGCCCGCCTTTCGACGCCGAAACGGTCGAGGCCCTGGAAAACCATACCTTCGATCCCACCCGCGTCCTCCAGTGGCGCAACCCGGACCTGGAATTCTCCTCCCTGGCGAAACTGCGGGACAGCCTCGCCGACCAGCCCCGCGAGCACGGCCTCGTGCGCGCGCCCATGGGCGAGGACGTGGCGGCCCTCGAGATCCTGTCGCGGGAGGACGACATCCAGTCCTTCGCCCGGTCGAAAGTGGCCGTCGAGCGGCTCTGGCAGATCTGCCAGGTGCCGGATTACCGGAAGGTGTCGCCCCAGACCCATGCGGATCTGGTGGGCCAGCTCTACCGTTTCCTCATGAAGGACGGGGCCGTGCCGGCGGACTGGTTCGCCCGCCATCTCTCGGCCACGGATCGCACGGACGGGGACATCGACACCCTGTCCAACCGGATCGCCCAGGTGCGGACTTGGTCCTTCGTCGCTAACCGTCCCGACTGGTTAAAGGACCCGGAGCATTGGCAGGGCGTTGCGCGTCAGGTAGAGGACAAGCTATCGGATGCGCTTCATGAACGTCTGGCCCAGCGATTTGTCGACCGGCGGACCAGCGTTCTCATGCGGCGCTTGAGAGAGAACACGATGCTCGAAGCGGAAATTACGACCACCGGCGATGTCACGGTCGAGGGTCAGCACATCGGCCACCTGCACGGCTTCCATTTCGTGCCCGACCCTCAGGCGGACACGACGGAGGCCAAGACCCTGCGCAACGCCGCCAGCAAGGCGCTGGCGGGCGAGATCGAAGCGCGGGCGGACCGGTTCGCCGAAACCCCCGACACGACTCTCGTCCTGTCGAACGACGGCACCATCCGGTGGATGGGCGATCCGGTCGCGAAGCTGGAGTCCGGCGACAAGCTCTTCGAGCCGCGCCTGCGCGTCCTGTCGGACGAGCAGCTCACGGGTCCGGCCCGCGACAAGGTGGAAAACCGCCTGAAGGCCTGGCTCAAGGCCTATGTGGTGCGCCTGCTCGGTCCGGTGATCGACCTCGAGACCAACGCCGAGCTCACGGGGCTCGCCCGCGGCATCGCGTTCCAGATCGGCGAGGCCCTGGGCGTTCTGGAGCGCGCGAAAGTTCTCAACGAAGTCCGCAGCCTCGACCAGGACGCCCGCGCGGCCCTTCGCAAGGCGGGCATCCGCTTCGGCGCCTATCATCTCTACCTGCCGGCCCTGCTGAAGCCCGCTCCACGCATTCTCGCGGCGCAGCTCTGGGCCCTGCAGAACGGTGGCCTTGATCAGAAGGGCATCGACGAGATCGCTCATCTGGCCCAGTCGGGCCGCACCTCGATTCCGGTCGATCCCGAGATCGCGGCGGGGCTCTACCGCGCCGCCGGTTTCCGCGTCTGCGGCGGCCGGGCCGTGCGCGTCGACATCCTGGAGCGGCTGGCGGACCTGATCCGGCCTGCCATCGCGTATCGCCCGGGCATCACCCCCGGCGAGCCGCCCGCCGGCGCCGCGGATGGCGAAGGCTTCGTTCCCACGGTCTCCATGACGTCCCTGGTCGGCTGCGCCGGCGAGGACTTCGCCACGATCCTGAGATCCCTCGGCTACGTGATGGAGCGCCGTCCCGGTCCCGCCGTCACGGTTCCGCTCGCGCCTGTCCCGCAGGAGACGGCTCCGCAGGCGGTGGAGCCCCAGGCGGTCGGCGAGGCCGAGCAGGGCGCGGCCCCGGCGGAGGAGGCGTCTGCAGAGGCGCCTTCGGAACCGGCTGAAGCCCCTGTTCTGGCCGAAGAGGCCGGGGCGGTTTCCGTCGAGGCTCCCGAGGTCTCTCCTGCGGTTGAGGAAGTGGCGGCCAGCGCTCTCGAGACAATGGCATCTCCCGAGGGACAGGCCCAGGCCGCGGCCGATGCGGCGCCGGCCGAGCCTGCCGAGCCCGAGATGATCGAGGTCTGGCGCCAGCACCGCCGTCACCACGAGGGCGGACAGGCCCGCCAGGGCCGCGAACGCGGCGACGGGCGTTCCCGTCCCGAGCGGGGCGAACGGCGTCCGCGCCATGGGGAGGCTCGCGGCGAACGTTCCCCCGGCGAGCGTCAGGCGCGCCAGGAGCGCCAGGAGCGCCGCGACGGGCAGGGCGAGGGAGGCCGTCCGCAGAACCGCCCGCCGCGCGGCCCCAGTCGCCCGGACGAGCGCCGCGGACCGCGTCCCGAGAAGCGCGCGGAGGGCCGTCACGGCGGCTCCGAGCGCCGCGAGAAGCAGCCGGATCCGAACTCGCCCTTCGCCAAGCTCATGGCTCTCAAGGCCCAGCTCGAGGACAGCAAGAAGTGAGGCCCTGACCCCATGCGTGAGGACCGGCAGCGGCTCGACAAGTGGCTGTGGTTCGCACGGTTTGCGAAGACCCGAACACTCGCGGCCAAGCTCGTCGCGAGCGGCTTCGTCCGGATCAACGGCCAGCGCACGGACAATGCCGCCAAGGCCCTGGCGGTGGGAGACGTGGTGACGATCGCCCTTGGCAGGGCGACGCTCGTGGTCCGGGTCGAAGGGCTCGGCGAGCGCCGCGGCCCTGCATCTGAAGCAAGGCAGCTCTACGTGGATCTCAATGAGGCGAATGGAGCGCTTGTCAGCGACCCCGACAGCCGCTAGAGCGGCGGAAGCCGAGTTTTCTCGTTCTGGAACAGACCCTTGAAGGACCGTTCATGACCTACGTCGTCACAGAAAATTGCATCAAGTGCAAATACATGGACTGCGTCGAAGTCTGTCCGGTGGACTGTTTCTACGAGGGCGAGAACATGCTCGTCATCCACCCTGACGAGTGCATCGATTGCGGCGTGTGCGAGCCGGAATGCCCGGCCGAGGCAATCAAGCCCGATGCGGAGCCCGGTCTCGAGCAGTGGCTGAAGCTCAACGCGGACTTGGCCAAGAGCTGGCCCAACATCACGCAGAAGAAGGAGCCGCCCTCCGACGCCAAGGAATTCGACGGCGTGGCGGGCAAGTTCGAGAAGTACTTCTCGGCCAATCCGGGTGAGGGCGACTAGAGCATCGTGCGCCGCCTTCGCGCGGCGTGGCCAAAAGTGGACTTGCACTTTTGGGATCAGCTCCGATGCTCCTTCTCTGGGCTGGCGCATCGT
>JBOZRS010000085.1:0-6582 GCA_050789065.1 Microvirga sp. | reverse complement strand
TCCTTGCCGACAGCTCGGCATGGTACGAACGTCCGGTGCCGCCGGCGTCGCTGAAGATAAGGATACGCTTGGCGTCATCCATGAACGCCGCGGTCTCGGCTAGGTTCGCCGACGCGGCGCGGTTCTCGACGATGAGGCGGCTGCCTTTGCGGATGATACGGCGGGAGCGGCCAGTGACCTCGGCGACTACGTCGGTACCAAATCGCTGGACGATCTGATCCAAGGCGCCCGGCACCGGGGACAGGGATGCGAGCTTTTCGATGAGCCGGTCGCGGCGCGCGACGGCTTCCCGGCTTTCAACAGGCTGGCCATCCCGATAGACGGGCCGGGAACAGAGATTGCCCTCCGAGTCCGTAAATGGCTCGTACAGCTGGACCGGGAAGGAATGAGCGAGATAGTCGAGGACGTATTCGCGCGGCGTGATGTCGACCTGGACGTCGCCCCATTCTTCGGTCGGGATCTCGGCGAGCCGCCGCTCCATCAGTGCCTCGCCGGTCGAGACGATCTGGATGACGGCGGCATGGCTGGCGTCGAGATCGCGCTCGATGGAGCGGATCAGCGATGGCGTTTTCATTGAGGTCAGGAGGTGCCCGAAGAAGCGCTGCTTGGCGCTTTCGAAAGCGGATCGCGCGGCGGACTTTGCCTGCGCGTTCAGGGTGCCGGTTGCGCCGGTGATGTTGGCGGCCCGCATGGCCGCATCGAGGTTGTTGTGAATGATCCCGAATGCGCCGGCGTAGGCGTCATAGATGCGCATCTGCTCGGGTGTGAGCTGGTGCTTGAGCAGTTCGTATTCGACGCCCTCATAGGAGAGCGAACGCGCAGCGTAGAGGCCGAGCGCCTTGAGGTCGCGTGCCAGCACCTCCATGGCCGCGACACCGCCCTCCTCGATCGCCTCGACGAATTCGGCTCGGGTCGCGAACGGGAAGTCCTCGCCGCCCCATAGGCCGAGACGCTGTGCGTAGGCAAGATTGTGCACGGTGGTGGCGCCGGTCGCCGAGACATAGACAACACGGGCATTCGGCAAAGCATGCTGGAGCCGCAGGCCCGCACGCCCCTGCTGGGAGGCGGCCTGGTCGCCTCGCTCGCCCTTGCCGCCCACCGCGTTCTGCATGGCGTGGCTCTCGTCGAAGACGATCACTCCGTCGAAATCTGAGCCCAACCATTCGACGATCTGGCGGACGCGCGAAAGCTTCTCCCCGCGTTCATCGGTGCGCAGCGTAGCGTAGGTTGCAAATAGGATGCCTTCCGCGAGCCTGATCGGCGTGCCCTGACGAAAGCGCGAAAGCGGGGTGACAAACAAGCGCTCCATACCGAGCGCGGACCAATCGCGCTGCGCATCCTCGATCAGCTTGTCGGACTTGCTGATCCAGACTGCACGGCGGCGACCCTTCAACCAATTGTCGAGCAGAATCCCGGCGACCTGCCGGCCTTTGCCAGCGCCGGTCCCATCCCCTAAGAACCAGCCGCGACGGAAACGAACGGCATTCTCCGCTCCGTCGGTCGCTGCCGCTACGAGATCGAAGCTCGGATCGACCGTCCAGGAGCCCGCGAGAAATTCTGAGTGGGCTTCGCCAGCATAGATGATGCTTTCAAGCTGCGCGTCCGAGAGGATGCCATCCGCCACCACGCTGGCCGGTAAATGCGGACGATAAGATGGCATGGGTGGAACGACCGAAGCCATCGCGGCCGATTGCACGAGCTGGGTGGGATGGGGCAGCGCGCCGGGAATACGGATCGACTGCAGCGTATAGGCCTCATATAACGCCTCGCTGATCTGGCTGGCATCGGTGGGCGCCCGGTCCACCGGCTCGAAGGCGACTTCCGTCGCTGCGAGGTCGACCGCCGGCAGGGAGGCGACTGGTCGATGCTGGCCGAGGTAGCCACGGACGGTTCGAGGCGCCGCACGGCTGGCAATTGCCGGCACCCGGGCGACCGCCGTGCCAGCACTTGGACGACGTGGCGGCACATATTGCATGACCCAGGCGAGCAATGTCGGCAGGTCGGGCGCGCATCCGGGGGACGGCGGGAATGACGCAACGTCATCAGCCGGCACTTTGTCGATGACGGTCAAGCGCGTGTCGATGTTGGTGCCGTGCTTGGCGTAGACCGCACCGTCAATCGCGGCTGTAAACACGACGCGGCCATGTTCCTGGAGCCGGATGAAGGATTCGATCCAAGCGGGATTGTCGGAGACGACGTTTGCGCCGGTGATGGTGACGAGGCGCCCACCTTCGCCAAGACGCGCAAGAGCCGAGGCGATGTGCCGTAACGCCGCATCGGCCATCTTGCGATCGACATGGACTGCTGCCGAGAACGGCGGGTTCATCAGCACGACGCTCGGCACGATGCCGGCGTCGAGATGATCGTTGATGTGGGTGGCATCAAAACGGGTTACCGAAACGGCGGGGAAAAGCTGCGAGAGAATCCCGGCACGATTCTCGGCGAACTCGTTGAGAACGAGGGAGGCGCCCGCAAGCTCGGCGAGGATGGCAAGACAGCCGGTGCCAGCCGACGGCTCCAGCACGACGTCGGCCGGAGTGAGTGCCGAGGCCACGCTGGCGACAAATGCCAGCCCAATCGGCGTTGAGAACTGTTGCAGCGCCTCGCTTTCCTCGGAACGCCTTGTGTGGGTCGGAACCAAGCTCGCGATCCGCATCACCAACGGCAACATGGCGGCAGGTGACGCTGCCTTGGCACGCATCGCGGCGCCATAGCGCCGCAGGAATAGAACGGTCGCAGCCTCGCAAGCGTCATAGGCGGTCTTCCAGTTCCAGGCGCCACTCGCATCCGAGGCGCCGAAGGCCGCCTCCATGGCGTTGCGCAGAGCGGTCGCGTCGATGCGGCGGCCGCGCTCGAGATCGACGAAGAGCTGTCGCGCGGCCCTGACAACCGCGGAGGCAACAACCGCGGTGGCACGCATCGAGAGCGGGGCGGCGCTGGCGCCGCCGAGGTGAGATTCGGTCATGGGAGATTTCTCTGGGAGAGCGGGGAAACGGCGGAACCACCCGGCGCTCTCCTTCAGACCGCGGCGATTCAAACCCTTCCCGGCCCCGCTCTTCCTCTTGGGTCTTCGCCAACAAAAAGGGGACCGGCGCCGCACGCTGATCCCCATGTCGCTGTCACCAACGCGGGCAGCCCGAGCCGTCGCGCGATATGGTGCTATTCGGCGGCGTCAAGTTGTTGCGGCCGGTCTTCGTCGGCTGCGGGCTCGCGCTCCTCATCATCGGAGAGGAATTCGGGCAACGGTCCTGCTTCACTCCCTAGCTCAGTCGGCTCTGGTGCAACGTCGACCAGGCGGAGCGACTCGGGCAGCCAGCCGGATCCGTCGAGAAGACGCTCGGCCTCCTTGGCCATATCGCCCTTCTTCAGATGGTCGATGAGTTGAGCCGACGGCTCGCCCTTTGCCTCCCGAACCGCTTCCAGAATGCGCGGCTTGGTGACGCGGCCGAGATAGTTGTCGACCGTAGGCTTCCACCCAGCCTGGACCATGTCGAGTCCGACGGCGCGCGCCAGCACATCGGATTGGTCGAGCCGAGCCTGGACGCCAAGGGCGGAGACACGCCCTTGGCTGTAGCGGTTGGCCGGCTCGTAGACGGCGTTGACGGCAAACGACGCACAGTGGGCGAACAAAGATGCCTGAGCCGTGCCGTCGAGGGCGGTAAGCGCATCCCAGATGCCCTTCTCGTCCTTGGGCAGACGTGCTTTCCAGGACTCATGCCGCGCCTCGACGGCTTTCGCCGACGCGCTTTCCCTTAACCCAGGAGCTTGAGCCGGAAACGTCGGTGTACGAAGCCCGATCTCAAGACAGCTCCCGGAGCTAGCGAACCGGTAAAAGGCGGTCAGCACGAAGTTGTGCAGCACGGCCTGGAAGGTGATGGCGGGGTTTTCTGCCAGCGCGTCGCGCAACGCCAGCGTCCGATGCGCCGTCAGCTCGATGATGAGACGATCCGGCAGCGGTCGCGCGGCATCCTCGTCATCATCCTCGGTATCGGCGGTACCGCCCGCAACCGAGATGGCTGTCTGTTGCACACCGGGACGACCACCAGGCCCTTGGCCGTCGCTCGACGATGTATCCTGCCCGATGGCCGGATCTTCCCGCGGCGCTTCGTCCTCGGGCCGGACATAGCCCCGGTCCACCGAGAGCCGTCCTTCGGAATCGATGCTCACGAAGACGCCGGCGCGGGAGATGTCGACGAGATCATAGATAATCGAGCGCTCTTCGAACGCCATCAGGGCTGCTTCGATTTCACCGAGGCGCTGATCGACGTCGTCGGGCAGCTCGTCGGCGTCCTGGTGGTCGGATTCCAGCTTGGCATGCTCGGCGTTGAGGGCGTCGATGGTCGCCTGCTCCTCCGCCGTGAGGTCGGCAGGCTTGCCATCGAGTTCCCGAAGGCCCGCGGCATGACCGAAGGGGAAGTCCAGGGCAACCGTAATCCACTTCCATCCTTCCTTGGCGACGGTCTCGGCCTCGGCGGTGAGTTTTTCGGTGACGAGTCGATCGAGCAACGCGACGTCTTGCAGCCAACCGCCATCATCATGTTGAAAGAGGTCACGCTCGACGGCGCCGCCAGCCTGCTCGTAGGCGTCAACGCCAACGAAGCGGGCGCGACGATCCGAGGCGCGGACAGTATTTTCCGTCAACGCTCGTCGGAGCTGGTATGGTTCATCATGGCCGGAGCGACTGGCATTCTCCCAGACCTGCTCCTGTCGAGCGTGATCGGCCGTGACAGAAAACGCCATGAGCTGTTCGAGGGTCATGCCGTCTTCGGCATAGACATCGTGCAGCTTCGGCGACACCGACGCGAGCCGCAGGCGTTGCTTGACGATCCCCGGCGTCACGAAGTGGCGCGCGGCAATGTCTTCCTCGGTCAATCCGGCATCGGTCAGAGTCTTGAACGCTCGAAACTGGTCCAGCGGATGCAGGCCGACGCGTTCGTCATTCTCCGCGAGCGAGTCGTCCTCCGCGAGGCCGCCCTCGCGGACAACGCACGGCACAGCCTGCGTCTTCGACATCCGCTTCTGCTTCACCAGAAGCTCCAAGGCGCGGTAGCGCCGGCCGCCAGCCGGCACCTCGAACATGCCGGTCTCGGTGCCCTCACCGTCGACGACTGCTCGAACGCTCAGGCTCTGCAGCAGAGTGCGCTGGGCAATGCTTTCGGCGAGTTGCTCGATCGAGACTCCGGCCTTCACCCGCCGCACGTTGGATTGGCTCAGGACCAGCTTGTTGAAGGGAATGTCGCGCGAAGGCGACAGCGTGATCTTTTCGACTTTCGTCATTTGCACTCTCCACGACGGGCCGCCGGGAAACTCTCTCTCGGCTTCCAACCCGTCGCGAAGAACCTCCGCCCCTCTCACTCTCGCGGGCGATCCGGGGAGGACAAACGACGTTACGCCGCCTCATGATCGCTCACTCCCGCTTCCGCGGCCGCGGCTGGGGCGACGTCGGCAACGAAGCCGAGCAGATAATCCGCGGCCTTGCTCGCCTGAGATGCCGCGCGCACGATGGCACGATTGTCTTCGCGCAAGACTTCCAGCCAGGAGCCGATATAGTCAGCATGACGAACGGTCGGCACGATTCCGAGCGAAGCGCAGCCGAATGCGGCACTGAGCTCCGCCACCAGCTCCTCGAAGGCATATTTCTTGGTGCCGTAAGATCCGCTCTGATCACGATTGAGGCGCGAGCGATGCCCGGTCGCATGGCCGAGTTCGTGAAGCGCGGTGCGATGCCAGTTGATCGGTTCGAAATAGGCCTGTGGCGGCGGGACCTGCACGTAGTCTTCGACCGGCACGTAGAATGCACGATTACCTCCGATACGAAAATCGATGCCTGTGGCCTTGATGAGTGCTTCGACCGTAGGCTCGATCAGCCCTGGCGGCGGTGGGGGCGCCGCGGTTGCGATCTCCGCAGGCAAGTCCTCGCATTGGTCCGTGTTGAAGACGGTAAAGCGTTTTAGGAATGGAATCGGCACTGCTTCTTCGCCAGTCTCAACGGCGCGTCGCTTCTCGTCGCTCGGTACGAAACGATCGGCATAGACCACCGTCGTCCCGCGTTGGCCCTTACGCACATGGCCGCCAAGCGAGAGCGCCTGACGAAAGGTCACCCAGCTTTGTCCGGTAAATCCGTGTTCGATCGTGCTTCCCCAGAGCAGCAAAACGTTGATGCCGCTATACGAACGATCCGTCGAAGCATTTTTTGGCATCGACAGCGGAGCTTTCGCCGCAGCGGTACCCCAGGGCTGAACCCACGGCACACGGCCGGCCTCTAGCTCAGAGATAATCTTGTCGGTGATTTCGTCATAAAGGCTCGCCCGGCCGTCTCCGGTGCGCGCCCGAGAGTGAGGTTTTGACATCGCGGGTCTCCGCGACGGGTGCCGCGAGGCTCTCTCGCAGCTTGAAAACCCGTCACGGAAAACCCAACCTGGACTCTTACTCTCAGCCTCTTGTGCATTTGTCGTGAGGCCGCAGGCCCCGATTAGGCGTGCGCCAGGGCGCATCGCCTCAACGGAAAATGGCACCCGCAGGAGCGTGAGCATAGCGACGCCGAAGGCGGCACGCGGGACCGAGTGCAGCGACGAGACCGGT
>JBOZRS010000084.1:0-16215 GCA_050789065.1 Microvirga sp. | reverse complement strand
GTTCACATCTGTTTTGGCGTCCTGAAAAGCCAAGATGGCTATCGCGTTCCAGCTGCCTAACAGGGTTGACCGTTCAGACGGTATCTACATCAAAGTCACAAGTCGCTGGATGTACCTGTACCGGATTATCGACGGCAACGGCGACACGGTCAAGTTCCGGTTCGGTGAACGGCGAGACCCAGCGGCTACCAAACAGTTCCTGCGCGAAGCCCCCGGTGCCATGTCCTGACCCTCGTTCATGTGATCACCCCCTCCCTGCGCTTTCTCGCGGGCACTCCGCGCAGCATCTGGCTCTCCCTCGCCGGCGGCGTGTCCGTCGCCTATGTCTTCGTTCACCTCCTGCCCGAACTCGCGGCTGGCCAGGAGAAGGTCAGCCGCGTGGTGGCGCAAAGCGAAACTTTCGCCGAGCGCCACGTCTATCTCATTGCTCTTGCGGGCTTGGCGGTCTTCTACGGCCTTGACCGTCTGGCCAAGACGTCCCGCTCCAGGCGGCAGGGCAAGATGGTGCAATCCGGCCGTGACAGCGAGGCGGCGGAGGCGAGCACCAGTCCCCGGGTGTTCTGGATCCACATAGGCTCGTTTGCGATCTACAACGGCCTGATCGGCTATTTGCTGCTTCACCGTGAGGTCATGACGCTGCCAGCGCTGCTGTTCTTCACCGTGGCGATGGCGCTGCACTTTCTGGTGACCGATTACGGGCTCAACGAGGACCACAAGGCGCCCTACCGCCACATCGGCCGTTGGGTGCTGTCGGTGGCCGTCCTGCTGGGCTTGGGCATCGGGTACAGGACCGAGATTTCGGAGGCGGCCATTGCCGTTCTCACGGCTCTCCTGGCCGGAGGCGTCATTCTGAACGTGCTCAAGGAGGAGGTGCCGCGCGAGCGGCAGAGCCGCTTCTGGGCCTTCGCCACCGGCATGGCAGCCTATGCTGCGCTCCTTCTCACTCTTTAACAGGATCCAGACCCGAACACCTTCGGCCTATCAGAGGGCGCGGTTCGCAACCTCGGCTTTTGCTGGTCTATCCTGGCGAGCACGCGCTAGCCGGCTGCTGTAGAAGCAACGGCTCCCAGCCTCAGGCCCGAAAATGGACTGACTTTCGGGATTCTTTCCGATGCTTCCCCCCTTTGAAGAGCGCATCGTTCTAGCTGAAAACCGGGTCTGCTTTTTCATTCGATGCGCTCGGCCAATGATCTCGATTACCGAAGCGCAGCAATCATCCGGTGGGATAACCGGGGCACGCCCGACCACGACAAGCTGCCGGGCAGTCTCGGACTCTCCACAATCTACCCCGGTTGCGCCGGAGGCCTCTCGCCCGTTGGAGATCCCTCGATGGCGAGCTGGGCAAGCTCCGTGGCTGCGTTGCGGATGTCGCCCTCAGCGACATCGGCGGCCTCGACCTGGGCCGGAGAGACCGTCGGATCGGACAACCGGCCGCCGTCGATGCGGAACGTGTAGCACCGGCCATCCGGCGTGAAGGTTATCACGAGCCGGTCGCCCCGACGCTCGATGCGGAAATCGTCTGTCCTGGGTGTATCCATCCGAGATCTCCTGAGGAATGCGCCTGACCTGAGAACATCGGACGCGGCCAGTGGTTTCCTGTTCTGATCGACCCGATGCTCCAGACAGGTTGACTGATCGCATGATGAACCAGCTTCACCTCTTCGGTTTTCTCACGCTCGGCTTCGTCGTCCTGGCCGTGGTCTGGCTGCCGGTCCTGCTCCAGAGAGCGCCTCTGAGCCTGCCGATCCTCGCGGTGGCCTTCGGCTATGTGTATTTCCTCCCCATGCCGCGGGGACGGTTCTTCGCGACCTACGGTGCTGCGACGGAGATCCTCCTCGAATTCGTCCTTGTGATCGCCGTCATGGGAGCGGGCCTGAAGATCGACAGGCTCTTCGGCTGGAAATCATGGGCGAGTACATGGCGGCTGCTGGGCCTCGGCATGCCGCTCTCCGTTGCGGGGATCACCTCTTGTGGAGTGTGGATGCTCGATCTCTCTCTCGCCGAGGCAGTGCTGATCGCAAGCATCCTGGCGCCGACCGATCCAGTCTTGGCCTCGAACGTCCAGGTCGGCCCGCCTGGCGTGGGCGAGGAAGGCGAGGTTCGCTTCGCCCTGACCTCAGAGGCCGGGCTGAACGACGGGCTCGCCTATCCGTTCGTGACGCTCGGCCTTCTTCTCTTGGGTAATGCGCCACGACCGGCGGTGTTCGGAGGCTGGGTTCTGATCGATCTTCTCTGGATGATCGGCTCGGCCGTTGCCGTCGGCCTTGCAGTCGGCCGCGGCATCACGGCGGTCAACCAACGCATTCCGGAGCGGTTCCGCATCTCGCGATCCGAGAATGGGCTGGCGGCGGTCGGGGTCGCACTTCTCGTCTACGGTGCCGCGGAGGCAATCCACGCTTACGGCTTCGTGGCCGTCTTCACGGCGGCCGCGACCATCCGCAACACGACGAAGAACATCAGCTATACCCGCGACATCCATAGCTCGGCCGAACAGATCGAGCAGTTGGTGTCGATCCTGATCCTTACCCTGTTCGGCGGCGCGCTTGCCGAAGGGCTCATCGCCTCGCTCGACCTCACCGAGGTGGCCTTCGCCCTCGTGGTGCTCTTCCTGGTGCGCCCGCTCTCCACGCTCCTCGGGTTTGCGGGTTCGCGCCACCCGATGTCGGTGCGGCTCGCCCTCGGATTCTTCGGTATCCGGGGGCTCGGCTCGCTCTACTACACCGCCTACGCCATCAACGACGGCCATGCGGCCGATCCCGAGCGCCTGTGGCGGATCACGGGGATCATCGTGCTCCTGTCCGTCATCGTCTACGGCCTCAGCGCCGGCCCCATCATGAGTATCCTCGACAGGATGAGGCTTCGGCACACAGCCTGAACCGTGACGCGCTCAACCTGCTTGAGGCCCGGCAATCCAACGACAGGACGAGGCAGTCCGCCGAGACGGCGGGCTGCTTTCTCTTCGGGATCGGCGGCTCTCATTCGTAGCGCCGCTAGATCGAGCGTATGGCACCGCCGTCAATGCGAATTTTGGCACCCGTGACGTAAGAGGCGCGCTCGCTGGCCAGGAACGTCACGACGTCGGCAAACTCCTGCGGGCTTCCATATCGGCCCGCCGGAATGATTGCCATGGATGCCTGCGCGACCGCTTGCGTCGAGGTTCCGGTGCGATCGGCAGCGGCCTTGTCCAGCTGGTCCACCCGTTCGGTATGGATGCGGCCCGGCAGCACGACGTTGACCGTCACGCCCTGGGCGGCCACCTCCGAGGCAAGTGTCTTCGACCAGCCGACAACCGCCGAGCGGATGCCGTTCGACAAGGCGAGCCGAGGAATAGGCTGTTCGACGCCTGAGGATGCAATGGTGATGATGCGGCCCCAGCGACGTTCGACCATGGCCGGCAGGAGGTTTTGCGCCAGATGGAACAGGTTCGCGGCCATCGCCTCGAACTGGATCAGCCAGTCACTCCGTTTGGCCTCGCGGGCTTCTGCAGGGGGCGGCCCTCCTGAATTTCCGACCAGAATATCGACACCCCCCTCCCCTGCGATCCGATCGATGAGCGCGTCGACTGACGCAAGATCAGCGAGATCGAGGCGGGCCGGCCGCACTCGGCTTTGAAGGTCAGCGGGAAGGTCCGCGATCCAGGCTTCGATCACATCCGTGTGGCGAGCGGCGGCAATGACCGTAGCGCCCTCCTGCACCAAGCTTCGGGCAATGGCTGCGCCCAAACCACGGCTTGCGCCGATTACAAGCGCCCGCTTATTGGCAAGCCCCAGATCCATCACACAATCTCCTTCAGGCGCCGCGTCTGGCGGGCAATGAGCCGCTCGATTTCGGCAATGTCCGCGTTCGAGAGGCGGCCGCCTGGCTTGCGCAGCGTGCCGGATGCAATTGCCCCACGCTTTGCCAACGTGTACTTGCGTATGGCAAGGCCCAGTCCAGGTTGCTGTTCATATCGTGCAAGCGGCAGATAGGCGTCGAACAAATCCTGCGCGCGCTCAGTCTGTCCTGCCCGGTGGGCTTTCCAGACATCGACCATCATCTCAGGGTAAGCGAAGCCCGTCATCGCGCCATCGGCCCCACGTCCCAGTTCCTCTGGAAGGAACATGCCGCCATTGCCGACGAGAATGGAAATCCGCCTCGCCTCGCCCTTGTCGCTCGCCGCCCGCAGTGCCGAGATTTTGGCCAATCCGGGCCAATCCTCATGCTTAAGCATCACGCAGGTGGGCAGCGCTTTGGTGATACGCAGGATCACCGACGGGCTGATCTGAACGTTCGTGACAAGTGGAAAGTCTTGCAGGACAAAGGGTGTGTCGCTCAGGGTCTCTGCGACCATCTCGTAATAGCCGTAAATCTGCTCGTCTGTCTTGAGCGCTGCCGGAGGAGCCACCATCACGCCGGCGGCCCCATCGCCCATGACGCTCTCGCTCAGTTCACGCATGGGTGCGAAGCCCGGAGCCGAGACACCGACAACCACCGGAACCCGGCCGTCGACACGCCCCAGAACCCGCCGGACGAAGGTTCGCGACTCCGCTGCCGTGAGCTTGGGAGCCTCCCCCATCATGCCCAGAACGGTCAGGCCAGTGGCACCTTTGTCCAGATAGAAATCGACCATCCTATCCGTGCTCTCCAGATCGAGTGAGCCGTTTTCCGAAAATGGCGTGACGGCGATCACGAAAACGCCGTTCGCCGTCTCGTTCAGCAATGCCATCTCTTCTCCTTACCTGTCTGTTGGAATGGGCAAGAGTTTGCCCGGATTAAGCAGTCCTGCTGGATCGATGACCTGCTTGAGGCTGCGCATCAGCTCGAGTTCGAGCGGCGCCTTGTAGCGGGGCATGTCGGCGATCCGGAGCTGTCCAATGCCATGCTCGGCGCTGATGGAACCACGGCAGCGCACGGTCTCGTCGTGCACGAGCCGTGTGAGTTCAGGGGCCATGGCAGCGAACTCCGCCTCGCTCATGCTGTCACCCTTGAGCAAGTTATAGTGCAGATTACCGTCGCCGAGGTGCCCGAATACGATATGACGGACACTGGGAGCGGCCGCCGCAACCGCTGCATCCGCGGCCACGATGAAATCTGCCATGCGAGCAACCGGCACGGAGACATCGTGCTTCGCCGCCTTGCCTTCACGAACCAGGGCTTCGGAGATCCCCTCGCGCACGCGCCAGAATGCCTTCGCTTGGCTCAGATCCTGAGCGATCGCCGCGTCGATGACCAATCCGGCCTCGGCGGCCTCGACCAGAGCTGCTTCAAGTCTGGCGTTCAGCGCAGCACCATCATCGGTATCAGAAAGTTCGACCAATACAGCCGCACCGGGCACCTCGCGGAACGGCAGGCGCGCGTCGGCGATATGACGGAGGACGAGGCTGAGGCATGCGCCTGTCATGAACTCGAACGCCGTGAGGCGGTCGCCGCAACGGTCGCGGATGACCGCAAGCGACGCCAGCGCCTTGGCCGTGTCGTGAACGGAGATTAGAGCAGTGGCCCGGACCTTCGGTTCGGGAAACAGCTTCAGAACCGCTCCAGTGATGACCCCAAGCGTCCCTTCCGAACCGATGAAAAGGTCGCGGAGCGAATAGCCGGTATTGTCCTTGCGCAGAGCCCTCAGGCCATCCCAGATGCGCCCGTCGGGCAAAACCACCTCGAGACCAAGGGTCAGCTCACGCATGGTCCCGTAACGCAGAACCGCGACACCGCCAGCGTTGGCCGCCAGATTTCCGCCGATGGTGCAGCTTCCTTCAGCTCCAAGGCTTAAGGGAAACAGGAGTCCGGCTTCCCGCGCGGCCGCCTGCACCGCAGCCAGCACCACGCCGGCATCGACCGTGATTGTGTTCCCCACCGGGTCGATATCGCGAATCCGATTCATCCGTGAAAGTGACAGCACCACGGCCCGGCCCGTGGCATCGGGAGTCGCCCCGCCGGACATGCTGGTGTTGCCCCCTTGTGGAACCACGGGGACACCAGCGCTCCGGCATGCCGCGAGCACTGCCGCGACCTCTGTCGCGGAGCCGGGCCGAACGACTGCCATAGCGGCGCCGTTATATTTCCCGAGCCAATCGCGCAAGAACGGGGCCTTGTCACCCTCATCGACGAGCACGTGGCTGTCACCAACAATACGGGCGAGCTGTTCCAGCAGTTCGCTCATCACAACGCTCCCTGCAGGGGCCGCCCACCCCAACCGAGGCGCACCCGGCCAACAGCCATGGTCACGGCGGCCTGGGTCGGTTCGACCACGGGAATCCCGAGAGTTCGCTCTAACGGCTCCCGGAAACGGGCCATGCCGGCGCAGCCCATGACCAGGACATCCGCACCGTGGCCATCGCGCAGGGTTCGTCCGACCTCGGTCATCCGGCTGAGTGTGCGGGCTTCATCGGCCAATTCGGTCACGCCAAGCCCGATCGGCAAGTCGGCTGCAAGGCGGTCGGTCACCCCCATGGATCCAAAGTAGCGCAGATGACGCGGAATGGAGGTCGGCAGGATGGCGATGACGCCAAAGCGCTGCCCCAGCGACAACGCCGTGAGCACACCACATTCGGCAATGCCCAGAACTGGCCGTGCGCTTTGCTCGCGAAGGGCGTACAAGCCCGGATCGGAGAAGCACGCGATGACAAAGGCAGCGGCATCCCCCTCGAGGGCCGCAGCCCGTTTGAGCAACGGCGATACGATACCGTCGACATCCCGCTGCGACTGCACACCAGGCGGACCATCGGCCAAGGTCAAGCATGTAATCGAAGGCCCATCGGATGATCGTAGCGGCGCGACGGCAGCATCGATCCCTGCCGTGACGGCCTCGGTCGAATTTGGATTGATGACGTAGATCGTACCGCTCATGTCTCACCTGAGGTTGGCTTGTTGGCTCGCTGCTGCGCCTGCCATGTTTCGAGGGTCTGACGCGGGACCTGAAACCGGTCCCGGGTTGTGACGTACCAGTCCGCGCCATGCAGGCGCCCGACGAGATCGAGCTTATCGACGTCGACGTGGAGACGCTCATCGACTAGGCCGTCGCGGATGTGAACGTGAACTATCTCGCCGACCACCAGATTTCGATCACGCGTGCCGAGCGACAGCGAGACCGTCTCGCGGCACTCCAGCTGAACCGGCGAGGCTGCCAGTCGTGGGGCCGCGACCTGACGGCTCGGCACGGTGACTAGGCCAGCCGCTTGGATCTCGTCGATGTCGGATGGGAAGTTGATTGCGCAAACTGTCATGGCCTCGACAAGCGGTCGATCGACCAGATTCACGACGAATGTGCCTGTGGCGCGGATGTTGCGCATCGTGTCCTTCAGCGGCATCTCCCCCGGCTCACGTCCCTCGACACCGAGCACGACCAGTGGAGGCGCATGACTGAAGACATTAAAGAAGCTGAATGGGGCCGCATTGGCCCGCCCCTGCCCGTCAACCGTCGTAACCAATGCGATGGGCCGGGGCAGCACCGTGTTCACGAGCAGTTTATAAATGTCTCTCTCGGAGAGGTCGCTTGCCGCCCAGTCCATGGTCTACTCCAGAACCTGGTCCAGCCGCCGTACCGTCTCGGCCAAGACCCGGGCGCCATTGGCCGCTTGATCTGGTTCAATCGCTTCTTCAGGAGCGTGGCTGCGTCCGTCACGGCACGGCACGAAGATCATGCCGATCGGCCCGGTTCGCGCCACGAATACGCCATCGTGCCCAGCCCCGCTGGGAAGCTCGCGGGAGGAAAGCCCGAGAGCCGTGGCAGCAGCCTCGATCGTCTCGCGCACCGGCATAGCACATGGTGTCGGTGCGACGGTGCTGATCAGTTCAGACGTGACCTGTAGCCCGAGCTCGTCAAAGGATGGGGCCAAATCGCGGAGAAGCGCTTCACCAAACGCGTTGATGGCCACCTCGTCGCCCGAACGGACCTCAAGAATCAACTGCACAATGCCAGGCACAGCATTGGCGGCGTTGGGTTTAACCTCAATGCTGCCGATGGTAGCAACCAGGGGCTTGTCACCGCCGGACAACCTGAGCGCACGGGCGTGAGCCTGATCGATCAGGCGCGCAGCCCCGACAAGGGCATCCGCCCTCAGGGGCATAGGAGTCGCCCCGGCATGGTCGGCCCGGCCTGTCAGAATGATCCGGTCACGGCGGATGCCGACAATGTCGGTCACGATGCCGATCGCAAGGCCCTCATTTTCCAGCACTCGCCCCTGTTCGATATGCACCTCGACATAGGCGGCGGTGTCTCCGGGCTGACGACGAACCGAGGGAAGCTCCTCCGGCCGTCCGCCCACGAATCGAAGCCCCTCCCGCAGGGTCATTCCGTCGGGCCGGTTGAGTTCCAGCATGTCTGCGGATAATGCGCCTGCAAGCGCCCGGCTTCCGATGCACGACAGGCCGAACTCGCTAGGCTCCTCGGCCAGAAAGTCGTACAGCTCGAGCGGGTGGCGTAACTGCTCGCCGCGCTCGGTCAGAGCTTGAGCAACCTCGAGCCCAGCGAGAACGCCGAGAATGCCATCGTACCGTCCCCCGGACGGAACTGTGTCGGAATGCGAGCCGATGACGAGGGGCTTCAATCCCGGTTCGCGGCCTGGAAGACGGCCCACGAGGTTGCCTGCGGCATCGATAGTCGTATCCAACCCTGCTGCACGGAACTCGGCCCGAAGCCACTCCCGTCCCTGGACGAACAAGGGTGAGAAGGAGCGCCGTGTCCACGGACGCTCCCGGTCGGTGATCTGTGCGAGCGCCTCGATCCGGCGCCACAGACGGTCGGGATCGATGGCAATCGTCGCGCTGGTCATGCTGCGGGCCGCAGGAAGCGACCATTGCCGGCCTGGTTGCGGATCACGGACCCGTCCCATGCGAGATTGCCGCGTACGAACGTCGCCGCAACGCGCACCCTGAACTCGCGCCCCTCGAAGGAGCTCCACCTCACGGCCGACAGACTGTTCGACGGATCGAACACGAAGCGCCCGGGCTCCAGCACGACGATGTCGGCATCGGCTCCGGGGGCCAGACGCCCCTTGTCGGCCAGCAGGAAGGCCTTTGCCGGCCCTTCGCACAGCTGCTTCACGACCATCGTTGGCGAAATGCCATGTTCCTCGCAACCCGTCCAGAACGCCGGCAGCAGGGTCTCGATGCCAGGGCCGCCCGACGTGTTCTTGAACACGTTCGGATCACCCTTCTTTTCGAGTCCCCATGAGACGTGATCGGACGAGATGAAGTCGCAGTGGCCGGCAGCGACATGGCTCCACAGCAGCTCCGACTCGGCCTTGGAGCGGATGGGCGGATAATGCTTGACCTTGGCGCCGAAGCGCGGAACGTGCTCTTCCTCGTTCAGCATCAGGTATTGGACACAGCTCTCTACGGTCGCCTTGTAGCCGGCCCGCTTGTACATGTTGCAGATCTCGAAGCCGCGCGAAGTCGACACGTGCACCGCATGCGCCCGGGCTCCGGTCTCGGCACCAATCTCGTAAATCCGCGCGGTTGCGAGATTCTCGATCAGATGAGTGTGCGCGCGACCGAAGGCATCCGGACCCGTATCACCAGCCTCGATGAGACGCGCGATATTGCGCCGGGTCATCTCCTGGTCCTGGTTATGCACGCCGCAGAGCAGGCCCGTTGGAGCCAAGCGCCGGAAGGCCTCGTAGATCGTATCGTCGCCGATCCGCGGGAAGCGGGTGGGATTGGCCTCGAAGGTCGAAAACTTGAAGGCGCAGGCCCCGGCATCGACAAGCCCCGGGATTGCGTCGAGGCCGTTCTCGACCGTGATTGTCGCATAGAGCGCCACATCAACATGAGCATCGCGCTCCACCGTCGCGACCTTCTCGTTGAAGAGAGCGGAGCTCGTGACGGGCTCCGGCTCGTCATAGGGCATGTCGACCATAACGGTGACGCCGCCGGCGGCCGCAGCCCGCGAGCACATGCCGATGCCCTCGTGGTTGGCCTGACTGCCCGAGTGAACCTGGCCGTCGATGGCGCCAGGCATAATCCACTGGCCGCGAAAGTCCTGGGTCTCACGCGCCGCCGGCGGCACGCCCGTTCCTATGGCCGCTATCTTCTCGCCGGAGACGGCGACATAACCATCCTCGAGGATCCTGTCGGACAGAACCACATTGCCCCGAAGGACGAGATCGAAATCGCTCATGATAACCTGCTTGCTGGAAAGGCCGGCAGTGCCCGGCGTCTGAGGCGACAATAACAACTTCGGCCCCGAGCCGAACATGCTTATTCGGCGGGGCATCATAACAGAGGGTTATTGGTGCCCTGCCCCATCTCCGGCGCCGATAGCATAGCTCGTCAGGTCGAGACCAAGTCCTTTCTCCACGATTGGATAGACACTCGGATCCGTGACGCTGGCACTGAGAGGAACATGCTCCTTCGCTATGCGCAGGACAGCCAGTTCCATGCCCTCCTGCACGTGCCCCACACTGATGGGGTTTCCATCCACGCCGAGAGTCGTGATGACGTCGGGATAGCTTGCGAGCCGTTGCCCATCGAGGTCGGTCACGGCCATATATTCATTCATCACATGCAGAAGACAGGCTCCTGTGCCCGTGCCAACCTGAATGGTGCCGATGTCGAAGGCCTGATCGGTATAGCGCACAGATTTGCGTGTCACGGCGCCTCGGCTGATGATTGCACCCGACGTCTGATCGCAGATCGCCTCTATCACCGCCTCTCCGCCTTTCGGAGCGGCGGCCAGGATACGCTCGCCAAGCGCCAGAGCCATGGATATGCCGCCAAGCGCTGCATGGTCGCGCACGTAAGAGGCCGCAACAGGGTTTCGACAGGAGGCGATGAAGCCCCCAGACATGTCGGAGGCCGTTCGCAGAACCGGAGAGACCTTGGCTGTCGCGCCGCGCACGACAAGTTCGATATACGAATTGTGAGTGCGGTTGCCACCGACAGCGGTTTGGATTGTCGCTTCGGGACTGTTGGCCAACCCAAGCGAGCCCATATCGCCGGTTGGATGGGCGCGAATATCGCCCACGGCATCGATCACCTTCGTGCCCAAAATGGCGCCGGGCAACCAGGCGTTTAGAGTGCTCGACATGCCGTTCTGCCCGATCATCAGCCCATAAACCGGTTTTCCCAATGCCTCCTGCAGCAGTTCAACGGCCCGAACATAATCGACGCCGAGCATTTCCCACTCGGTCGTCCCGGCCGGCGCGCCGATCGCCGCGGCTGTGGCGATGATCGCATCGTCAGGCACCTCATCCATGGCAACGAGTTCGGGTCGCCCCGCCAGGACCGCAGCGGTCCCGAGCGTGCGGCCGTGCTCCAGCCACCCACCTCCGCCCGCCGCGAAAATCGAGCCCCCGGCGATCGCGGCATCGACGTCCCTGAGGGTCAGAATGCGTCCCATGTCTTTTCCCCTGCTCCGTGTCCCTGGCGCAAGGCTCAGCCTCGGCTAGGCGCTCCGGGAGCATAAGGGCTAGCAACCCGATCAAAACATGCTAATTTCGCGCCACCCCATAACCGGATGCTATAGGGATGCGATTTAATCTTCGGCAGATCGAGGTGTTCCGTGCGATCATGGTCACCGGTTCGATCAGCGGCGCGGCGCGCCTGCTCTCGGTGTCCCAGCCTGCCATCAGCCGACTGCTGGCCTATACGGAGGACCGTCTCGGTCTCAAGCTGTTCGAACGGGTCAAAGGCCGCGTTCAGCCAACACCGGAAGCGCGACGCCTTTTCGCCGAAGTCGATCAAGTCCACCGGGGCGTCCTGCGGGTCAACGAGCTTGCTCAGGAATTGCGTGAGCGAGGTACTGGCGCCTTGCACATCGTCGCGAGCCCCAGTGTGGGCCAAGCGCTTGCTCCCGAGGCAATTGGGCGCTTCAGGCAACGTTTTCCCGACGTGCGTGTGGAGTTTGAAATCCTGACCTTGCTGGAACTGATTGACAGGGTGGGATCGAACCGCGTGGACCTGGGCCTGTCAGTCCTCCCCGTCGACGAGCCGACTATTTTCTCCGTACCGATCACCGAGGGCAGCCTCACGGTTATTTGCCGGACCGATCACGCGCTCGCGAAGCTGTCCACCGTGACGCCGAACGATCTCGCTGCCTACCCCCTCATCGGTTATAGCCCGCAGACACCCTATGGCATGAATGTGGAGCGTGCGCTCGCGGCGAGCGGTAAAAAGATCAGGTTCAACACGGTGGTGCGCTTCACACCTGTTGCCTGTTCACTTGTCCAGGCTGGGGCCGGGGTCGCAATCGTTGATGATTTCGTGATGCGCGGTCGCTCCTGGCCGGATGTTATATCGAGACCACTCGCTCCACGGACGCCTGTGCATGTTCATCTTCTGACTTCACGGCAGGAACCTCTCTCCCGGTTGGCACAGGCCTTTGTGACCATCCTGGCCGAGTTCCTGCCATCGTTGCCTAAGACCTCGCTGTTGGACGACGAGTTCGAGCTTGATCCCTTAACGTGATGTTATGCCAAGGGCACAAGAAGGCATAAGGAACGAACCCGAAGAAGCTGATACGGTCCTGCGGGGACACACCTTCCGTCCGACAATAATGTCAAAGGGAACAACAGTTATGTGGCTTGCATCGATAAGAGGCGCACGTTTGGCCGCCTGCAGCTTGGCTTTCGCCGGTCTCCTCTCTGGTCCCACCATGGCGCAGGATGCCGACCACCCGGCCACGGAAAAGCTGAAAGTCGCCTGCGATCTCGGGTTCGCACCTTTCTGCTTCAAGACCGCGGCGGGCGAGATTACGGGTTTCACATACGATTTCTCCGAAGCCATTGCGAAGAAGCTGGGCCGCCCGGGGATCGAAGTCACGGATTCCAACTTCTCGGCGATTTTTGCGGGGCTCTTCTCGAAACGCTACGAAATGATCCCGGCTCCGACGAACATCACGGCCGAGCGGGCTGAGCAAATGCTGTTCAGTGAGCCATACATGCCAACCGGCATTGGCTTCCTCGTCAAAAAAGGCGGCAAGATCGCCACGCTTGAGGATCTGAAGGGCAAGGCGCTGACCGTCAATAACGGCAGCGTCTCGGACAAATGGCTGACCGATAATGAAGCCAAGTACGGCTTCAGCATTCAGCGCTACAACAAGAATTCCGATGCCGTGCAAGCCGTCATGATCGGCCGGGCATTCGCCAATGTCGCAGACGCACCCGTGTCACGCTACGTCGCGACGCAAATCCCCACCGCCGAGGTCCCCTTTGTCCTCGACACGGGCCGCAACTTCGGTATCGCCTTCCGCAAAGAGGATACGGCGTTTCGCGCGCAGGTCGAAGCCGCGATCGAGTGTCTCAAAACCGATGGCACTCTCGCGAAGATTCACGAGAAGTGGTTCGGTGTGAAGCCCGATCCCAACTCATCGACAAGCAAAGTCTATCCGGGCGTCGGCGCACCTGATTTCGTCGGTTACGATCCAACGGAACATAAGGCTGAATGCAAGTGAGGACGGACGTGCAGGATCGCAGCGCGCTGGAAGACATCGTCGTCATCGAGGGCCTGGGCAAGAGCTATGGTGCGGTTGAGGTCCTGCACGGCATCGACCTCCGGGTCAAGAAAGGAGAAGCCGTCGCGATCGTCGGCTCCTCCGGCTCCGGCAAGAGTACCTGCTTGCGTTGCATCAACCGTCTTGAGGAGCCGACAAAGGGCAAGATATTCGTCGGCCATCAGGAGGTGACTGGCAAGGGCGTCGATCTGAATGCCTTGCGTCGGCGCATCGGGATGGTGTTTCAAGGCATCAACCTTTATCCGCATAAGACCGCCCTCGGCAACGTGACCCTCGCCCTGCGCAAAGTCGCCGGTCTGTCAAAGGCCGAGGCCGAGGAGAAGGGACGCCGTCATCTGGAACTCGTTGGTCTCGCCAACAAGGCGGATTTCTATCCTTCCCAACTGTCAGGCGGGCAGCAACAGCGTGTCGGCATTGCCCGGGCCATGGCCCTGGAACCGCAGGTCATTCTCTTTGATGAGCCCACTTCAGCCCTCGACCCGGAACTGGTCGGTGAGGTGCTCAATGTGATGGTGCGGACGAAGGAACTCGGAATGACGATGATCGTGGTCACCCACGAAATGCAGTTCGCTCGGGAAGTCGCCGATCGGGTGGTGTTTATGGACAAGGGCACGATCCTTGCGGAAGGCACTCCCGAGGAGATCCTCGTCTCGCCGCAACATCCGCGCATCCGCGAGTTTTTGGCTCGGACCAGAGGCTGACGACGTCCGATGGATCAAATCATCCGCTATTTCTTCAATTTTCCACTGCTCGCGGCCTATTGGCCGGACATTCTCAAGGGGTTTCTGATCACCATCGAAATGTCGGTGTTGACGATCGTCATCGGCATTCCCCTTGGTCTTGCAATCGCGATCCTGCGCCTTTACGGCATCAAACCGCTCAATGCACTGATCATTCTGTACATCGATTTCTTTCGATCGATCCCACAGCTTGTGCTGATTGTCCTCACCTACTTCGCCCTGCCGTACTTCAATCTGGTGCTCGAACCTTTCACAGCCACGGTTCTCGCGCTGTCCGTCGTGCTATCCGCGTTCGCCGAAGAAATTTTCTGGGCAGGTATCACGGCCATTCCAAAGGGCCAATGGGAGGCGGGCCGATCGACAGGCCTCGGCTTTACTCAGACACTGGCGCATATCATCCTGCCCCAGGTCGTACGCATGTCGATTCCGCCGCTGACCAACCGCGCGATCGGAATCAGCAAGGGCACCACCCTCGGCTCCGTCGTCGCCGTGCCTGAACTCCTTAATGTGACGTCGAGCATTCAGTCGAACGTTGCCAATCCGACAGCACTGACGGTTGGTGCGATTCTGTTTCTCATCTTGTTCCTGCCCTTCGTGCGCTTCACGCGCTGGCTGGAACGGGCTCATGCCCATCCGAGGTGATGATGAGCGAGCTAGTTGACACCTTTTTCAATCTTGATGTGTTGCGTCAGGTCTGGCCGGTGCTGGTGCAGGGCCTGTGGATGACACTCGGGCTGGCCGCAGTCGCAGTCCCCCTTTCGGTTGCTCTTGGCGTCGGCATCGCGGTCGCGCAGGACACCCATAGCAAGCTGCTGCGGATGCTTCTCGTCGCCTATGTCGATACCCTGCGAGCCATCCCGCCCCTCGTGCTGCTTATCTTTATCTTTTTCGGGCTGCCCTTCCTTGGGGCCAAGCTCAGCGAGTTCCCGGCAGCGATTTTGGCCTTGACCCTGAACGGCTCAAGCTATTTTGCCGAAATCTTCCGGGCCGGTCTCGAGTCCGTGCCGAAAGGACAGCGCGAGGCCGCCCGATCGACCGGATTAACCTGGTTTCAGATGATGATCTACGTCGTGATCCCGCAGGGAGCACGGAACGTGCTGCCGGACCTGGTCAGCAACACCGTCGAACTGGTCAAACAGACATCGATCGCATCGGCGGTGGCCCTTCAGGAGTTGTTGCGCTCCGCCCAAATCGCCCAGGGTCTGCTCTACAACGCGACCCCGCTGGTTGTCGCGGCCATCGTGTACTTCCTGATGTTCTGGCCTTTCGTCCGACTGGTGTCCCGTCTGCAGAACAGGAGTGTCGCCCCTCTGTGACCGGGCGCCTCCGTTTCCGAGAGAACCTGATAGTCTTCACATGGCCCGGTCACCGACCAGGGATGGACAACATATGAGCGCGGAACCGTTTGATACTGTTATCCGACACGGCCGGATTGTGACGCCACAAGGCGCCATGGATGCGGACATCGGCGTGCGGGATGGTCGCATCGCCGCCATCGGGCAAGACATTCAATCAGCTCGGGAGACGATTGATGCCGAAGGCCTGCTCGTCCTCCCTGGCGGCGTCGATGCTCACTGCCATATCGACCAGATGGTCTCGAGTGGCGCACGCACAGCCGATGACTTCGAGAGCGCCAGCGTCTCGGCAGCCTTCGGCGGCACGACCACGCTGATCCCGTTTGCGGCACAGCACCGGGGGCAGCGACTGCGCAGTGTCGTCGACGACTACATGGCACGTGCCCACGGCAGATCGGTGCTGGACTACGGCTTCCACCTGATCGTAACGGATGCCTCGGATCAAACGCTCAATCACGACTTGCCAGCCCTCGTCAGAGAGGGATTTACCTCGGTCAAAATCTACCTGACTTACGATGCTCTCCGTCTCGACGATCATGCCGCGCTCGATGTCCTGACCGCAGCGCGGCGCGAAGGGGCCATGCCGCTGATTCACGAGTTATTTCGGAATGTGGGTGATGACGGTTTGAGAAAGGCGACGTATCGAGGCGGGTGTCCAGCCTGCCAGAACCTCTTCAAGAAGAGCGATACG
>JBOZRS010000009.1:0-50523 GCA_050789065.1 Microvirga sp. | reverse complement strand
GCGCTCGGCGACATCTGCGGCCTCTTCGAGCCACAAGAGTGTTGGAACTACCTCAAGGCAGCCGGATATGCGTCCGTGTAATCGTCCGATGCTCTAGAACCGTGTTCAGCAGCTCACGCTCCGCGACGGCCGTCTCGGAACGCCGACATCCTTAGGTTGAAATATTATAACTTGTATAAATTGTAAAGGGAGCTGTTCTATGTGCGGTAGAGTGACCCGCTCCATAGACGGGTCCGGCTGGAATCTTAATGGATGTACGGGTGAACGTAGCCCTGCTCGGTCGTGACCAGTTCCGTGTTGCGGGGCCGTTTAGAGGCAAGCTGCATCTGCGGGAAGAGATCCCGGTACCAGGGGCTGTCGAGCACCGTGCGGGTGTCGACCGAAAGCTTACGGGCGAGATCATCGGCGTAAGAAGCACAGATAATGCGCCGGGTTGGATCCCGGCCTATCATCCAGGCGGTGAAGCCGACCGAGACGGTGATCGACTTCATCGAGCGTGGAGGCACGTTGATGATGAGCCGGCGGATCTCGCCGCGGGAGACCCGCGTCAGCTGCCAGCACAGATGATCGATGTGCCAGTTGTGCTGGTAGGCTGTGCCGGGCTCAAGGGTGGCGAAGACCTTCTGGCTGAAGACAGAGAGGTCCTGACGCAGCAGAGCCCGCAGAAGACGCGCGCTATCAGTCATGATCCTGTCCCTCCTCAGCGAAGCCGTCATTATCCGAGCGTGAGCCCACGTTTGACGTGTCGTGCCGCCAGGAGGGATTGAGCACCCGCTCCAGGAGGGCAAGATCCTCCTCCGGCAGCTCACATGAGCGCTCGGCCTCATGACCGGCATGACGCTCGTAGCGATCAAGCAGACTGTCGATCGCCCGCAGCTGCCCGCGCAGGGCATCCTGAGCCTGACGCAGGATGATGGCCTCAAGCAGCGGCACCTTGCGCTTGCGGCCGTTCTCGGTGAGCTCAATCTCACGCTCCAGCACGGCCGTCATGATGGTCTTGAGATTGACGCTGCCCTTCCTGCGACCGCCCGGGTTGCCGGACTGGCCCGGCTTGAACTGGCTGGAACGGGGTGGCTTGCCCCTGCCAACCTCATAGGCGGCCGGGGGGCTCTTGGTTTTCTTTGTGGCCATGGCACGTCACCTCACACCCTGAGATGAGCGCTGCCGGACCCGAACCGCCGAAGCAGCCTCGCCCTGCGCTTCCGGCTCAGGGCCGGTCTGACGATCGGACGATGTCGCGCGCTGTGCAGTCATCTCAGCGAAGGTGAGCCCCGTCTCAGCATGACGGGCGAGCTCCCCGGACCACTGCTCCCAGCGACGCACTCCGACATCGACGTAATGCGGATCGAGTTCCACCGTGTAGCCGCGCCGTCCAACCTTGGCGCAGGCAATGATGGTGGTGCCGGAGCCGGAGAAGGCATCGAGCACGATCTCGTTGCGGCTGGTGACATCCCGGATGGCATCGGCAATCATCCGCACGTTCTTCGGCGTGGAGTGCAGTTCGAGTTCCCTGCGCAGGCTAACAGCCCCCGGGTAATCCCAGACGTTCGTCCGATTGCGGCCGAACTTACCCAGCTGCACATGGTTGGCCCCAGGACTCTTCGGGTCCTTGAAGACAAAGACCAGCTCATGCTGCGAGCGATAGAGCGAGCCCATGGCGCCGGAGCCCTTGTTCCAGATGCACAGGTTCTTCAGCTCTAGGCCGGCCGCCTGTCCGGCCGCCAGCATCTCACTCATGTGGCGCCAGTCCATGAAGCAAAACTGGTATGCGCCGGGAGCCAGGAAGGCTGAACCCGCCTTGAGGAAAGCGGTCAGGAAGGTAGCAAAGGCTTCGCCCAGCTCGCCGGTGCCCATGACAAACTCTTTATGCCGGCCGGGCTTGGCCACATGGCCCGAGATCTTCACATCATAAGGTGCATCGTGGATACCCATAGCAGCCTGCTCACCTCCAAGGAGCCTGGCATAGGTGGCCTCATCCCGGGCATCGCTGCAGATCAGGCGATGCTCACCGAGGAGCCAGAGGTCACCGAGCTGAGACACAGGGGGCCCATCAGAGCCATCGGGGAGAAGATCGTCCGGATCAGCATCGGAACCCTGCTCCTGGCTTTCGATCAGCCGATCAATCTCAGGGGAGGAAAAGCTGGTGATGGTGAGATCGAATTCAAGGTCAAGCGTGAGATCGAGTTCAAGCAGTTCCTTGAACTCAAGCGCCAGGAGTTCCTGGTTCCAGCCGGATGTCTCCGCCAGACGGTTCAGGGCAATGCGCAACGTTCGCTTCCCGGCATCATCGAGGTGGGTGAGACGCATAACTGGGACTGAGCCGTAGCCCGCCTTGCGGGCGGCCTCAAAGATCCCGTGCCCGCCGACAATCTCACCGACAGCATCGACCAGGATGGGCTGCACGAAGCCGAAGGTTTGGATCGAGGCTTCTAGCTGTTCGATATGAGCGGCAGAATGGGTGCGCAGGGCACGCTTGTAAGCTTTGAGGCTATCGATCGGCACGTACTCGACCGCGAGCTTCAGGTCACGATAGAGAGCTTTGACCTTTCGAGGGGCAGCACAACCAGCAACAGCTTGCCTTGAAGCTGAGGAGGGGATGTGAATTTGGTCGCTCATAGCGAGGTTCCTTTAGACAATAGGGGCCAACCCCGCTGCCGAGACACGTCGGCAACGATCACCGTGAGATCGAGCGATCTCGAAGAGTGGTTCGGCCGCTATGGCCGAGGGCTGTCCGCGAATTGCTCCCGAAGGAATCTGCCACGAGACGAATCTGGATTTAGCCGAGTTCTGACCCACTGGCAAGTCATTGATCTTAAATGACAAAGAGAGTGTTCAAGGCTTGCGGAGGATAGATGCAGAGGAGGTCAGTCTCTCTACGCGAAAGCAGGATTTTCCCTGCAGAATTCCCTCAGATCAGTGAATGACAATGGAGACAGGTTCGCAAGTGACTGCCTCCACCACCAATTTCCTGAACATCAAGAAGAATTCTCGTTTCCCGGCCCTGACTGTCGTACACGCTCGCCTTGGGAAGCACGATCGAGGTTCCAGCGTCGCCACGCTCGCGAGAGCGGCCGGGACGGGGACCGGTCCCAGCCCCGTTTTGGAGTGCCCGATGCGCAAGTGACGACCTGGGACTGATCGGATCGGCTTTGTGGCCCGGGAGATCGTGGCTATACTGCCGCCGAGTGGTTGTGGCCTCCATCGTCGTTTCGGCCCTCTCGGAAGCCCGGCTGTTTGGGCGCTCAACCGTTTTCGGCAACGCCTCTGAACATCTCGTTCGCAGGAATGTCCCATGCAGCCCGACACCCGCTACGCGAGAAGTGGCGATCTTCATATCGCCTATCAGGTTTTTGGCGAGGGGCCCGTCGATCTCGTGCTCGTGCCCGGGTTCATCTCGAATGTCGAGGAGACCTGGGAGAATCCCAGCGCGGCACGCTGGCTGGAGCGGCTCGGCCGATTTGCACGGGTGATCGCGTTCGACAAGCGCGGAACTGGGCTTTCGGATCGGGCGGGGTCCGTGCCGAGCCTGGATGAGCGCATGGACGACGCCAGAGCCGTCATGGACGCGGCTCATTCCGAGCGCGCCGTTCTGCTCGGCATCTCGGAGGGCGGGTCGCTTGCCGCCCTGTTCGCAGCGAGTCTTCCGGACCGCTGCTCGTCGCTGATCCTCTATGGCGCATTCGCGGCATTCTCCGGCTGGTATCCGACGGAAGAGAAGCTGGCCGCGTTCTATCGGTACGTCGATGAGAAATGGGGTACGGGCGAGAGCGTTCGGAAATATGCCCCGTCCATGGCTGACGATGCGGGCTTCCGGAAGATTTGGGCGCGCCACGAGCGGGTGGGCGCAACACCCGCTGCCGCCAAAGCCCTCATGCGGATGAACGAGGAGATCGACATCTCCGGTGTCCTGAACGCGATCCATGTCCCGACGCTGGTGATCCACCGGACCGACGATGCCGCAGTCGGCATCGAGGACGGCCGCTTCCTGGCCCAGCACATTTCGGGTGCGCGCCTGGCGGAGTTCGCTGGGGCGGATCACCTCCCCTACATCGGTGAGAACGCGGCCGACATCGCTGATGAAATCCAGGAATTCGTGACGGGCTCCCGGCCCGCCGTGGAGGTGGATCGCATCCTGGCGACGGTATTGCTCACCGATATCGTGGACTCAACCAAGCGGGCATCGGACCTCGGCGACCGCCGCTGGCGCACCTTGCTGGACCAGCACGACGACCTCGTCCGTCGAGAGATTTCCAGATTGCGAGGCCGGGAGGTGAAGACGCTCGGGGACGGCTTTCTCGCCACCTTCGACGGACCTGCACGAGCGGTTCGGTGCGCGGCGGCTCTCGTGCAGGGAGCGCACTCCCTCGGTCTGCAAATCCGCTGTGGCCTGCACACGGGCGAGATCGAGCTGAAGGGAAGCGATATTGCGGGAATTGCCGTTCACGTCGCAGCGCGGATCGCGGCCCTGGCTCAGGGTGGCCAAGTGCTTGTGTCGAGCACGGTCCGTGATCTTGTGGCGGGCTCCGGGCTCCGTTTTGTCGATGAGGGTGCGCGTTCCCTGAAGGGGATATCCGACGAAGTTCGGGTATTCTCCGTCGCGAACTGAACATCGTGCATAGCCGGAGGTCCGCCAGCCTCGGTGCCGCGGGTCCCTTCGGCCTCGATTCAAAGCTCCGCCCTGGAAACGGCGATCTGCCGGGCCGGCACGCCGCTTTCCCGGGCCGCGAGCTGCCCCATCGCCCACATGGCGGCCTGGGTCCGGTTGGCGGCGCCGAGCTTGCGCAGGATCGCCTTGACGTGGACCTTGACCGTCGCTTCGGTCACGTCGAGCTTGCGGGCAATCATCTTGTTGGACGCGCCGCCGGTCAGGCACCGCAGGATTTCGGCCTCGCGGGCCGAAAGCCTGCTCGCCTTCGGGTCGACAAGCCTCGGGTCGGCCGACCGCTCGCTCCGGAGCGCCGAAACGGCCCCCAGGGAGGCTGCGTCGAGCACGGCCCGAACCAGTGACGTGGGCAGCACGCACTCCCCGAGCATGGCCAGCTGGAGCGATGTCAGAAGGACCTCGCGGTCGCTGGCGGTCAGGCAGAAGCCATCCGCGCCGGCGTCGCGCGCCTGCCACACCATATCGAGGTCGAAGCGGTCCGCCAGCGCGACGATCCGAGCCGTTGGGAACCACTCCCTCACCGGCCTGATGACCTCGGCGGCCGAATGGGAAGGCCGGTTTGCTTCCACGATGACAAGCGCAGGCGGCTCGGCCCGATGGCCCGGCAACACGCCATCCGCGGCAGAGATGTCATGGTCGATCTCGAACTGCGTCCCGAACAGGATATGCCTTAGTCCGGTGCCAAGCAGGGGATTGCTGCAGATGAGAGCCGTGGCGGTTTTCGCCCTCGAGCCCGGGCAGCTCTCGACGGCCTCCAGCGGCTTTGCGGTGGTGAACTCAATCCTCTGCACGGTCATCCCTACCCCTTCCGTCCTTGAGCAATAAACAAAAGTTAAGCAGGCGATCAGAAACCGTCTGTCAGGAATCTTACAGAAATCAGTAATTCGATAGTCTCATCCTCATTTTTTCCAAATTTACCCTGCCAAGCTTGGGAGCAACATCGGAAGGAAGCAGGGTCAGGTCGTTGCGTAAGCCATTGGCAAAAGGCCTTCGAAGCTTCGCCTTGTCTTGCGATAGCATTCACAGGCAGCCTCTTCGAGCCCGGCACGATCGATCACCGTGATGCCGCCCCGGCGCTGGGTGATCAATCCCGCCGTCTGAAGGGCGCGCGTGACGGTGCTGACCGTGGGGCGCTGGACCCCCAGCATCTCGGCCAGGAACTCATGAGTCAGGGGCAGGTCGTCCCGCTCCACCCGATCGTGGGTCCGCAGGATCCAGCGGCAGCAGCGGGCCTCGACGCTGTGAACGGCATTGCAGGCCACGATGTGGAACGTCTGCGCCAGAAGGGCTTCCGTGTAGCGGATGAACAATTGCCGGACCTTGAGGCGGGCCTCAAAAGCGTCCAGCAGCGGCTCGATGGGCATACGGGAGGAGAAGCCGGGCAGCTGCACGAGATAGCGCCCTAGTGCTTGGCGAGTGGTCAGGGCCCCGACGAAGCCCGTGACGCCCTCGCGCCCGAACACGCCCATCTCGACGATGCCGCCGTCCTCCATGAGGGTCACCAGCGAGATGATGGCGTCGTGCGGAAAGTAGGCGTGGCGAACGACCTCGCCAGTTTCGGAGAGCACCTGGCCAGCCTGCAGTTCCACAGCCTCCAGATGAGGCTCGAGAACGGCGAAGTCCTCCCGTTCCAGGGCCGCCAGGAGCCAGTTGGCGCGATGATCGCCGTCCGAAGCCTTCGCCATGATGAGCTTTGCAGTGTCCGATACTCTGCCAACATAGAATAAACTAGATGATGATCCGGTTCCGGCGAGGGATCCGGCGGAATGACGGCGGGCTGCCCGCGCCGGAGGATCCCCGCCTCTCTTCGGAGGTATCGCGGCCACCCGAAGATCTGCACCGCCCCTCACCCTGCGGTTGCTTGCGCGTCAGCGCTGGTTCAAGAAGCGCTGCTCTTCGGGAGTAGAGGGCCATACTATGTCAGAAACACCGCAGATGCCTGACTTGCGCCCATATCATGGCTGATTCTTGCAGGGTCTTAGTTCCGCAACGGGTCGAATCCGACTCCTGCCCTGCCTGCGTCCGGCACCTGCGCGGGTCGGTTCCTTCCCATCTCCGCTCTGCCTGGAGGTGGACATGTTCAGGGGACAACACATCCTGATCGCTAAGAGCGCCGAGCAGGGCGGGCTCGATTTCTGCCGCGACGTGAAGTCCTTCGGCGGCGAGCCGTTGGGACCGGTCGCGACGATCGGAGAGGCCCTCGACCTGCTCAACGGCATGCCTGTCGATGGGGCCATCTTGGACGAGTACCTCCGGAACGGCACTGTCGCCCCCCTGGTCCTGCGCCTGAGGGAGCGCCGCATTCCCTTTGTCCTGCTGAAGACCTCCCGCCTGACCCTCGACCTGGAGACCGGGTTTCAGCAGGACAAAGTCCTTTGGGCCTGGACCTCGGCCTTTCACGTGATCCGCGAACTGGAGGCCGAGATGGAGAGCCGCAATCGCATCGCGGCAAAAGAAGAGCCCGATCTCCTCGAGACCGGGCCAAGACACCTCAAGAGGTGAAGCGGGCGAGCGGGAAAGCACAAGGGGTTGCGGGCTTGGCGCTCGGGTGACCACTTGCGGATCACGATACGGATCCGGAAAGAACCGGCTTTGCGAAAAATCAATCGAAGCCGATCCGGTGATTTTTCCGATCATCGCGTGGAGCCGCGTCAGGCTCGCGATGCTGCACCGTGCTCAGCGGGATGCCGAGATTCCAGCGGCCGCCGGGACGGGACTCTTCGTCAGGGTCATCTTGCTGTCGGGACGGCTGCACGAGACGGTGACGAAGCCATCGGAGGCGTTGATCCGCACGGTCGTGAGATCGTTCGTGCTGACGAGGGTCACGGGCTTCTCGCCCAGCTCCTGCTCCGTTTCGGCGATGATCGCGAGGCATTCCGCGAAAGGCATGGTGGCAACCCGGGTGTCCGCCGTTTGGGCGCTGGCGCCCGAGCCGGTCGCCACGGCACCGAACGCACCCAACAATAGGCTGACGAACAGGAAGCGCATGGCCGAATCCTTCTGACACGGGCAGCTCAGCACATGCGAGGCAACGCGACCGTGCCGTGCCGCACACAACGCAACGTGCAACCGCAGGCTTGGTTGCCTGTCCGTCGAAGCTTCGGCCTGCGGCAAAAGGAAGTGTTCAGGCCGCCTGGCGGCGGAGCTGGCGGCCGCGATCGATCAGCGAGACCACGCAGGTCGCGAGTGCGACCGCGCTCCGATCCGCTTTGCCGACCCGCAGGAAAGCGATGTACTGGCGCGTCAGCTCGACCGTGACATAGTGGAACCCGGCTTCCGTGCCCCTGGCGGGCCTCATGCGCTCGGCCGCGGCCTCGAGCTTCTCCATGAAGGCGTCCTGCTCCGTCGTGGGTGCGGCCAGGAAGCCGCTGAGCCCGTCGAACGCGTCCTGGAAGTTGTCCCACAGAAGCGTCAGGTTTCTCGCGACCTTGTCCTTCTGGTCCGGATCCAAGGCGTTGAACTCGCTCAGGAGTATCTGGATGGGATCGGGTTCCTGGGACGTATCGGACATTTCCGTCCGGCCCATGAGGGCAAGCGCTCTGCGGACAGATTGGGGAACGGCGGCCGGAAGAGCAGCCTGCCCTGCCGCGACGACTTCGGACAGCGCCTTCACGGCAGGCCGGGCGGCCTGCGCGATACGGGAGGCCAGCTTGGGATAGAGGGCCGTGGAGGCCGTGAACGCGCCGTGGAAGCGGCGCAGGATCGAAATGCGACGGCCGTTCAGCCGGTCAAGCCATCCCTGAAGCCGGGTTTCCAGCCCGCTCGCAGGTTGTCGGCCGACCTCCCAGAAGGAGTCGTCCGCGCCGATATTCCGAAGCGAGCCATCCATGGATCAGCCGTTTCCCGTAGCTTTGCCGTTCAGTGGTGCGAAGGGGTTAATCCAAGAAGCTCGGCTACTCTTTGGCAACTTTGCGGCGGTTTGTGGACCGGGGCCGACAACTTGCTTTAGCGAATATTATTACTTTGTAGAACTGGCGAAATACTGTTATTTCTTGAGAATAAGCTCTGACCGCAAAGGCCAAGGTTCCTCATTCGGGAACGCGGGCCTTAGCCACTCCGGGGCAGGCATGCGCCCTCCGGGAAGTGATTCGTGACGCCGCCCAGGACTCAACCGAGGCCGATCCGCGCCAGACAAAGCTGCCCCGGCGTCGTCCCTGGCTGGCTCAGCGCGCGAATTCCCGCTCGACGCTGGCGGCGATCTCCAGGAGGCGGCGATCCTGGCCATGGCGCGCGATCAGCATGAAGCCGACGGGGCGCTCGCAGCCGGACACCGGCAGCGAGATGCCGGTGAGGTCGAACCGATTGCCGAAGGTCGTGTTGCGCAGGATCAGATCGTCGGTCCTGTTGTAGAGCCTGTCGTCCGCCTCCAGCGGCGCGGTCAGCGGCGCCGAGATTGCGGTCGTCGGCAGCGCCAGCACGTCGATGGGTTGGAGCCGCTCGTCCATGGCCGCGATGAGTTCGCGTCGCCTGCGGAGCATACGGATATAGACCGGCGCCGGAACGGCACCCGCGCGGACGATCCAGAACCGCACCCGCGGGTCGATCACGTCGGCCTTCGCGTCGATCCAGTCGGCATAGACGTCGGACGCCTCGATGGACGCGATGGAGGCCCGCACGGTCGTGTCTTCCATGGCCTGCAGGAGATCCTCGATGTCGTGATCGACGATACGGGCGCCGGCGCGGGACAGGCGGCTCAGGCCGGCCTCGAAGGCTTCGGCCACCATCGGCTCCGTTTCGGTGAACAGGCGCCCGCGCGGAACGCCGATGCGCAATCCCGCCAGCGGATGAGGATTTAGGGCCCGCGGCTCCTCGCCGGCCATGATCGCGTCCGTGAAGGCGCAGTCCTGGACGGAGCCGGCGAGCGGGCCGATGGAGTCGAGGCTGGGCGCCAGCGGAAAGGCCCCGTCCAGCGGCACGCGATGCGCCGTCGGCTTGAAGCCGACCACGCCGTTGAGGGACGCTGGAATCCGCACGGAACCGCCCGTGTCGCTGCCGATGGAAATCTCGCTCGTGCCCTCGGCCACGGCGACGCCTGCGCCCGATGACGAACCGCCGGGAATCCGCTCGGGATCCGCCGCATTGCCGGGCGTGCCGTAATGGGGGTTGAGGCCGAGTCCCGAGAACGCGAACTCCACCATGTTGGTCTTGCCCAGGATCACGGCGCCCGCCTGCCGCAACCGGCGGACGATGGCGGCATCCTGCCTGGCGGGAGGCTCGTCGCGCAGGGCGACGGATCCGGCGGTGGTGGTCTCGCCCGCCACGTCGAACAGGTCCTTGATCGAGACGATCGCCCCGTCGAGTGGTCCAAGAGAGACCCCGGCCCGTCTGCGCGCGTCGGCGGCCTGGGCAGCCGCGCGCGCGGCATCCGGATAGACGCGCAGGTAAACCCGCTCGTTGTCCGCGCGGGCAGCCAGCCGCGCCAGGATGCTTTCGAGCTTGTCTCGTACTGATGTCATGGAGGCACCGGATCGGGGGCGGGAGTCATGGGTTGGAGCATCGTTTCACCCGAAAGCGGGAACCGCTTTCGGGTGAAACGATGCGCTGAAATGGAAATCGAAAGCACCTGAGAGGCGCCCTGCTGTCAAGCCGTTCGTCAGGACGCGTAGCGTTCCTGGCCCTCGTTCGCCTCGTCGGCGCCGAGAGCCACCGACCGGAGCGGGAAGGAGATGATGCACCGGACGCCGGTGGGCAGGAAGTCGAGCTTGATCTCACCGCCGAGCTGCTGCGCCAGCCCGCGCTGGATCAGCTTCGTTCCGAAGCCCTGGCGCTCCGGGGGCCGCACGAGCGGGCCCCCGCTCTCGACCCATTCCACCAGGAGCGCGGGCGGAGCCGACCCCCTCGTGACGGCCCACATGACGCTCACCCGTCCATCGGGGACGGACAGGCTGCCGTATTTCGTGGCATTGGTGGCCATTTCGTGGATCGCGAGCCCGAGAGCCAGGACGGCGCTCGGCTGCAGATTGATTCGGGGACCGCGGAGCCTGATGCGCTGCCCGAGCGGATCCTGATAGGGATCGAGCTCGTTCCTCAACACATCCTCCAGGAGCGCCCCCGTCCACTGGCTGGAGGTGAGCAGATCGTGGGTCTTGGCGAGCCCCTGCAGGCGGTCGAGGAAAGCGCCCCAGGCCGCCGGATCGTCGCCCGCCGAGCGACGCGTCATCGACGCGATCGACTGCACGGTCGCGAGGGTGTTCTTGACCCGGTGGTTGAGCTCGTGGAGCAGGAGCGCCTGACGGTCCTCGGCGAGACGGCGCTCCGTGATGTCCTGGGAAAACCCGACCATCAGGAGTTCGCCGTCGGGTCCCACGCGCGTGCGGCCTCTCACGCGCATCCAGTGCTCGCTGCCGTCCGGCCAGAACACGCGGTACTCCACGTGCAGGTCGGTGCGGTTCGCCATGGCCTGCGCGAAGGCTTCCGCCTGCTTCTGCCGGTCCTCCGGGTGGATGGAGGAGACGAGATCCTCGAAGGTGAAGGACTCGTCGGGACGCCGGCCGTAATTCATGCGGCAGATCGGCGAACTCTCGTAGATGCCCGTGGAGGGCGTGTATTCCCAGCTCCCCAGGTGGCCGACATCGAGCGCAAGCCGCAGCCGCGCCTCGCTCTCCGCGATCCGCTCGAGAGCCTCCTCTCGGTCGTGCTTCTGCTCGCGGATCGACGAAGCCGCTTCGCCGAGGGCCTTCTGGATCGTGTCGAATTCCTGGACATGGGTGGTGGAGACGGGCATCGCCTCTCCGCGCCCGAGGGCCTGGGCGGCGGCGACGAGCTGATCGACCGGCCGCGCGATCGACCGGGAGAGAAACGCCGCGAGCAGGATCCCAACCAGAATGACGGCTGCGAGGATCAGGATCCAGAACAGGGAGCGCTCGAGCGATGCGGTAAGCTCCGCCGACGGCAGGCCGATGACGAAGGACCAGCCATAGGCCTGGGAGCGGCTGAAATAGGAGCGGACCGGAATGCCTTCGAGCGAAACGTTCGCGATGTATCCCTCGGGAGAGGCAGCGATGGCCTGGAGGAGGGCGGGACGGGCCGGTTGCCCGACGAACCGTTCCGGGAACCGGGAGCGGGCGACGATCCGGCCGCTCCGGTCGAGCACGGCGGCGTTCCAGTCGCCGGGCAGCCTCTGGTCGGCAATGAGCCTCTGGAACACCTCCGGCCCGATCGCGGTCGAGAGCACGTAACCGACCTCGTCGCCGGTGATGACGGGTACGTCGAGGGTGACCATGGTTTGTCCGGTCGCCGGACCGACATAGAGGTCCGACAGCTCAGCCTCACGGGTTTGCTGCACCCGCCGCAGGGTCTCCAGCCGGACGCTGTCCTGCAGCGGCGTGCCGTAGGGAACACGGGTGTTGAGCAGAACCCTGCCCCTCGTGTCGAACAAGGCGATCCAGGAGGGAGCCGCGAGGTCCGCCTGTTTCGCCTGTTCGTAGAAGCCCGCGAAATCGCCGCTGCGGAGGGAGGGCGAGAGGGCCAGGATCCTCAAGGCGGCTTCCGTCTTGCCGATCTCGCGCTCGAGGGACGATGCCAGGGCGCGGGTCGTCTCCCGCAGCCGGAGGTCCATGCTCTGCTGCTCGGCCCGGTAGCTCGAATAGAGACCGGCGCCCGCAACCAGAATGGCCGGCAGGGTCAGGGCCAGGACGAGGCCCCAGAGGACCTGCCGCAACGAAGTGCGGGCGCCGCCGGAAGAGACAGTGGCCGGTTTTTTGTCGGCAAAGGGGATCCGGGTCTCCTCCGTCATGTCAGGCGACTTCCCGTACGGGCAGGAAGACGCGCACGAGGATCGCCGGATCGTCGTCCGGCCATTCCACGACCGCATCGAGCTGCTGCGCCAGGGCCTTCAGGATGATGCCCGATGCACCGTCCCGCGCGGCCTGCTTCTCCTCCGGGCTGAAGCCGTCGTCCGAGAGCTGAAACAGCAGGCGGCCCTGTCGGATCCCCATGGTCAGCTTCAGCTTCCCGTGCCGGCCCCGGTAGGCATGGGTCAGGGCGTTGACGACGAGCTCGTTGAACAGCAGAGCCATGGGCGCGGCCTTGGCGGCCCCGACCTCCACGCTCTCCACATCGAACTCCGCCGTGACGGGCACATCCTCCAGCGCCGCCGCCAGTCCCTCGCAGAGCCCCTTGGCGAAATCGGCGGCGTTGAACCGGGTCGATCCCTCGCCGTCGTAGAGATCCCGATGGGCCGCTGCGAGAGCCTGAAGGCGCTTCCTCATGCGATCGAGGACGTGGCGCACGCCGTCATCGTCTGCCTGGCGGATCTCGATCCCGATCAGGGACAGCAGGAGCTGGAGATTGTTCTTCACCCGGTGATCGAGTTCGTGCAGCAGCGCCGTCCGGTCTTCCAGGAGCCGGTGCAGGGCATCCTGGGTGCGCCGCCGTTCCTCCCGCTCGCGCGCCTCGGCGAGGGCGCGCAGGATCGTGGCCGGCAGCCTCGCGAGCCTCTCCTTCAGGACATAGTCGGTCGCTCCGCGCTTCAGTGCCTCGACGGCCACCTCCTCGCCGAGCGCGCCGGACACGAACACGAAGGGCGTTCCGGGCGAGTGCTCCCGCGCGATGGCGAGCGCGCTCAAGCCGTCGAAGGCGGGCAGCACGTAGTCCGCCAGAAACAGGTCCCAGGCCTCGTCCCGGACGGCCCTGGTGAAATCCTCGGCCGCGACCACGCGCTCGACCGCGACCTCGAGGCCGGCATCGGCCAGCGTCTCCATCATCAGCTCGGCATCGAGCGCGCTGTCCTCCAGGAGAAGGATGCGCAGCATGCGGGCGGATTGGAGAGCGGCCGGTCGATCCATCAGACCTCCGGCTCGCCATTGCGCCGCGGCGGCGGCTCGTTGAGGATCGCCCAGAACACGCCGAGGTCCTGGATCGCGTCGAAGAATTCCCGGAACCCGACCGGCTTCACCACGAAGGCGTTCACGCCAAGTTCGTAGCTGCGGACGAGATCGCTCTCCTCCCGCGACGAGGTCAGCATGACGACGGGCGTGTGCCGCAGGTGCGGATCGGCCTTCACGGTCTCCAGCACCTCCAGCCCATCCACCTTCGGCAGCTTCAGGTCGAGCAGCACCACGGCCGGGTCGCTCGTGTTGCGGCTCTCGTGCTCACCGCGCCGATAGAGAAAATCGAGCGCCTCCGCGCCGTCGCGCACGATCACGACCTCGTTGGCAAGCTGGCTCTGCTCCAGGGCGGCCATCGTGAGTTCGATATCCTTCGGGTTGTCCTCGACCAGAAGAATAGGCTTCAATTCCGGCATTCAAGCCGCTCCTTCGATATCCGGCAGGGAAATGTAGAAAGTCGCGCCCTTGTCGAGCGCGCCTTCCGCCCAACTTCGGCCTCCATGTCTTTCAACAATGCGGCGAACATTGGCCAGTCCGATCCCGGTTCCCTCGAATTCCTCGATCCGGTGCAGGCGCTGGAAGACGCCGAACAGCTTGCCGACATATCTCATATCAAACCCGACGCCGTTGTCCCGAACGAAAAAAACGACTTCTCCGCCCTCGCGATAGGAGCCGATCTCGATCTGGGCCGTCTGCCGGGGGCGGGTGTATTTCACCGCGTTCCCCAACAGGTTGTCGAACACGAGCGGGATCATCTGGGGATCCGCGACGACGGCGGGCAAATCCGCGATCCGCCACTCGATCCGGCGGTCGCCCGCATCCATCATGAGCCTTTGACGGATCGCCGCGATCAACGGCCCCGTCTCCACGCGCCGGAGCTTGAGCGACGTGCGGCCCATCTGCGAGAAGCTGAGCAGATTGTCGACCAGGGTTCCGGCGGAAAATGCCGCATCGATGATCGTGTCGAGATAGCGCTTGCCCTTGTCCGTCAGCTTTTCGGCTTCCTGCTTCTTCAAAAGCTCCGCATAGCCGACCACGTGGCGGAACGGCGCCCGAAGGTCGTGGGAGACGGAATAGGAGAATGCCTCCAGCTCCTTGTTGGTGCGGCGAAGCTCGTCGGTGAGGGAGGCGAGTTCCTCCGCCCGGCGCAGCACGATCCCGACGATCGCGTTGCGAAGTTCCTTCACTGCCTCGATCTCGCCCTGCCCCCATGGAAGCGAGCGCTCGCGCACGGTTTCCTTCCAGATCTCGAACGAGCGCCGGGGATGAAGCCGCATCGTGCCGGCCTCCGCCTCGACCCGCTTGTGCGGGTCGCCGCCCCACTTGACGGTCTGGACGACCTCGGGACGGAACCAGAGGATGTAGCTCGCATGCATCTTCGATATGGAGATGGCGAGGAGGCCACTCGTCCGGTCCGCATAGGCCTTCGCCTCGGGCAGCAGCGCGGACAGGTTGTCGGTGGCGAAGACGTCCTCCGGATGGTGCCTCGCCAGCCAGGAAAACAGCGATCTCGCCTCCTGTTCGCCGGGCGTCGCGCCCAGGGTCCAGCAGCGGTCCTCTGTCACGACGGCCGCGCCCTGCGCGCCGGCCAGGAGCATCAGGTCCGTTGGGTTGCGGACCAGACCGTCGATGAAGGATTCCTCGGCCGCCATATAGGCCAGGAGCCGGGTCTGCACGCTTCCCAGGCGCACGCGGTTTTCGGCGAGGGTGGTGTTCTCCCGCGCCTCCAGCTGGAGGGAGAAGATCTGGGTGAGGAAGTCGCAGGCATTGCGCACCTGGAGCGGAACGCGCTTCGGCTCCTTGTTGTGGCAGGAGATCAGCCCCCAGAGTGCGCCGTCGCGCAGGATCGAGATCGACATGGAGGCGAGCGTCCCCATGTTGCGCATGTATTCGAGATGCACCGGCGACACGCTGCGCAGGACCGAATCGCTCAGGTCCAGCGGCGCTGGATCGTGGGACTCGATGGGAACGGGAGTGTAGTTGGCGTCCGGAATGATGCGCAGGCGGTTCCTGCGGTAGAGCTCCCGTGCCTGGGCCGGGATGTCGGACGCGGGGAAGCGCAGGTCGAGATAGGACGGCAGGTTCTCGTTGCGGTCCTCGGCGATGACGGTGCCGTTCCACTGCGGGTCGAAGCGATAGACCAGAACTCTGTCGAAGCCGGTAAGACGGCGGATGTCCTCTGCCGCCAGACGGCAGAGGGAGTCGATGGTCATCGCGCTCTGCAGCTGCTCCACGAAGCGGCGCAGGTTCGGATAGAGCGTGTCGAGGCTGAAGACCGCATCGGAGGGCGCTTCCTCCAGCTCGAGGATCGCGTGATCGCCCGAGCGCGACACCACGGCATCGAAGGAAAGCGCGCCGGTTTCCGTCCCGACCTGGATCGTCCGGATGTAGCGGGTGCCCGGCCCCGGCGCGGGTTCGTCCAGGGTCGCATCGAGCTCCGCGCCCAGGCTAGGGAGAACCTCCCGCAGAGGCCGTCCGAGGAGCGCGGCGGGATCGAGGCCGACAGCCCGTGCCGCGTTGGCACTGGCATAGTTCACCGTCCTGTCGCTCGACCGGATGGCGAACAGGATGCCGTGCGGCTGGATGCTGCCGGGGATGTGGATGGGCTCGCGTTCACAGGCGGTCAGATCGAGCTCTTGCGGCGTTTGGAGTGTCATGGCGCCTCGCACAACCAGTCATGCATCACGTCGAAGGTTCTTTTCGCCGTCTCGACGATGAGATCGTCCGTATCGGCGGAGGACGCAGCAAGCAGAACCTCGCCGAACGACTTCCACATCATGGCAATGTCCCGGCCATAGCTTCGGAAATACGCGCATCCCGTCGCCGCGTTGAGGTCGAGCCTGCGCTCCACCTCGCGCGCGATGATCGCGCCGCCCAGGGTCGAGCCCTCGACCACGTACATGCTCCCTAGCACCGCCGCCGGACGGGACAGCGGCATCAGAGAGCAACACCGCGGCAGGCGCAAGATCTCGCGTCCGGTCATGCCCAGCGCTTCCAGATCCCTGACCAGAAGCTCCGTCTTGCAGCGGCGGCGAAAGAAGACCGGATCGGGCGCGACCGCGCCTGCGGCCTCCTCCCAGGCGCTGTGGAATCCGTAGAACCGGATCAGCATGTTCCGGTAGCCTTCGGGCGATGCGATCCGGCGGCCGATATCCATGGCCGCCTCGATCCGGTCGTGCGCCGGCCGGGTTTCGAGCTTCAGCCGTTCGAGCAGTGTCATGATGCCTCGTCCAGGGGCCGCCCCAGTTTCCTGGCGGCGATCCGTTCGACCACGGTGAGCGCGTCGTGAAGGAGAATCGCCAGCAGCGCAACCACCAATCCGCCCTGGAGAATGAATGCCACATTGTTCGATTGCAGGCCCGCGATGATGACCTCGCCCAGCCCCTTGGCAGCCACGGTGGAGCCGATGGTGGCGGTGCCGAGGGAGATGATGACCGAGAGGCGGATGCCGGTGAGAATAACCGGAAAGGCCAGGGGCAGTTCCACCTGGAGAAGGCGCTGGCGCGGACTCATGCCCATGCCCTTGGCGGCTTCGAGCGTCAGGGGCGAAACCTGCGTGAGGCCCGTGAGCGTGTTCTCGAAGATCGGCAGGAGACCGTAGAGAAACAGCGCGATGAAAGTCGGCTTCTCGCCGAAGCCGACCAGCGGCACGGCGATCGCCAGAACAGCGATCGGCGGAAAGGTCTGTCCGATATCGACGAGGCTGCGCGAGAGCGGAAGAAACTCGATGCCGGACGGCCGCGTGACGAAGATGCCGAGCATGACGGCGACGATCGTGCTCGCCAGCGTGGCAAGCGCCACCGTGCGCAGATGCGACAGGGTCAGGGCCAGCAGGCTGCCCTGGTTGTAGATCGCGGGCGCGTCGTTCGAGGTCAGCGGCTCGAACGCGAAGGCGAAGAGCTGCGGGGCCGTGACGAACGCCACGAGCAGGATCAGCGCCGCCGCGCGCAGGAGGGCCGGGCGCACGCTCATGCTAAGGCCCGCCCGTGCGCCAGAATGCCCCTGACGCTGACCCGGCCGATAACGGCCCCGGAGGCATCGACGACGGGCAGCGCCTCCCGTCCCGACCAGATGAGGCTCGCCAGCGCATCATGGAGAGTGTCCGCCGCCGCGAGGGGCGCTCCCTCGGCGGCTCCGGGCTCGAGGGCGTCCCGCACCTTCGTCAGCGACAGCAGACGGAAGGGCCTCTCGGCAGTGCCGACGAGCTGCTCGACCAGGGTCTCCGCCGGTCGGGTCAGAAGCTCGGCGGGCGTCGCATGCTGGATGAGCCGTCCCTGGTCCATGACGGCGATCCTGTCGCCCAGATGGAAGGCTTCGTTCATGTCGTGCGTCACCAGGACGATGGTCGCGCCCAGGTGCCGCTGGATCGCCAGAAGTTCGTCCTGCGCCCTGCCCCGGATCACCGCATCGAGCGCGCCGAAGGGCTCATCCATCAGGAGCAGCGCGGGCCTTGCGGCCAGCGCCCGCGCGACGCCGACTCGCTGCTGCTGCCCGCCCGACAATTGATGCGGAAACTTGTGGGCGAATTCCGCCGGGTCGAGCTGGAACAGATCGAGCAGCTCCTCGACCCGGGCCGCGATGCGCTTGCGGTTCCAGCCGAGCAGACGCGGCACGGTGGCGATGTTCTCGGCCACCGTCCGGTGCGGGAAAAGCCCGTAGCCCTGGATGACGTAGCCGATGCGGTGCCGAAGCTCGTCCTCCGGAATCGTCATCGTGTCCTGGCCGTCGATGAGGACGCGGCCTGCGCTCGGCTCGACGAGGCGGTTGATCATGCGGAGCAGGGTGGACTTGCCCGCGCCCGACGTCCCGACCACGACCGTGATCGTGCCGTCCTCCACCCGAAGCGACACGTCGTCGACCACGATGGTCGAGTCGTAGCGTTTCGTGAGATGCTCGATCTCGATCATTCGACTCCCCTCCTCGCGAGGTCGATGAGCGCGTCGACGATGACGGCCGCCGCGAAGGACAGGGCCACTGTCGGAATGGCCCCTAAGAGCACGAGATCGGTGGCGGACTGGCCGATGCCCTGGAACACGAAGGTGCCGAAGCCCCCTCCCCCGATGAGCGCCGCCACCGTGGCGAGTCCCAGGTTCTGGACGAGCACGATGCGAATGCCCGCGAGGATGACCGGAAGGGCCAGCGGCACCTCGACCTCGAATAGTCGCTGACGCCCGGACATGCCCATGCCGCGTGCCGCATCGACGACCGCCGCGGGCACCTGGCCCAGGCCCACGACCGTGTTGGCCACGACTGGCAGCAGCGAATAGAGAAAGAGCGCGATGAAGGCGGGCGCGGCGCCGATGCCGTGAATGCCGAGCGCCGCCGCCAGGGGGACATGCGCCGCGAGCGCGCCGAGGGGCACCATCAGGATGCCGAAGAGAGCGATGCTCGGCACCGTCTGGATGACGCCGAGTCCCGGCAGGATGGCGGCCCGCAGGGACCGGACGCGATGGCACAGGATGCCGATGGGAAGCCCGACGAGGCAGGCTGCGGCCATCGAGCCGAAGGCCAGCAGGAGATGCTGTCGCGCCTCGCGCCAGAAGCTGTCCGCCCGGGTCGCGTATTCCCTGAGGAGGGAGAGCCTATCCCAGCTCCCCGAGACGAGCAGCAGCGCGATCGCAGCTGCCGCAACCGCCAACGCGGCCAACCGCGACCAGGGACCGAGCCGCAGGCGGGTGAGCGCATCCGCAACCAGAAGGCCGAAACTCAGGACCAGAAGCCAGAAGCCGAAGGCCGGCGAAACGCGCGCGAAGCTGTTGCCGGGCGGCGTGACGAAACCAGCCGAGGCCCCGACGGCCGGGAACACGACGGCGAGGCCGAGGACGGCCGCCGCAAGCCGCAGGACGGGCCGGCGCACCAGCGCCGCCGAGCCCGCAGCAGCAAGCGACACGAGGATTACGGCGGCGGAGATCATGGCGGGCAGCGCATCGACCAGCAGGCGCCCCTCGCCCGACACGATGCGGTTGGGACGGTAGGTCACGAAGGGCGCGGCGAAGAGCGCGATGCCGATCGCAAGCGCGATCACGCTCCCGAGCCGGTCGGGAGCGAAAGCAGGGCGCGCCGGCACGATGCCGGACGCGCCCGTCTGCGATGTGATCGAGTTCAAGGCCAATCCGACACCCTGTCCGCGGCTTATCCTCGGCGGGAGCCCCGGATCATTTCAGGAAGCCTTTCTGCTTCAGGTAATCGGTCGCCACGGCCTTCGCGGCCTCGCCCCCGACCTGCACGCGGGCGTTCAGGTCCTGCAGGGTGGTGAGAGTCAGGGATTCGAAGACGGGCTTGAGCACCTCCGCGATCTTCGGGTTCTCCTTCAGCACCGCCTCGCGGATGATGGGCGCCGGCGCATAGACGGGCTGCACGCCCTTGTCGTCCTCCATCACGACGAGGCCCGAGGGTGCGATGCCGCCATCGGTGCCGTAGACCATGGCCGCGTTGGCGCCGCTGGTCTGCTCGGCCGCTGCCTTAATGGTGGCCGCCGTATCGCCGCCGGACAGGACGATGAGCTGCTCGGGCTTCATCTTGAAATCGTAGGCCTTCTGGAAGGCCGGCAGCGCGGCCGCCGAGTTCACGAACTCGGCGGACGCGGCCAACACCACCTTGCCGCCGCCGGAGACCCACCGGCCGAAATCGGAGAGCGTCTTCAGCTTGTTGGGCTCGGCCACATCCTTGCGCACGGCGATGGCCCAGGTGTTGTTGGCGGGCGAGGGCGTGAGCCAGACGATCTTGTTGGCCTCGTAATCGAGCTTCTTGGCAGTCTCGAATCCCTTCGCCGCATCCTTCCAGAGCGGGTCGTCCGCCTTGTTGAAGAAGAAGCCGGCATTGCCGGTATATTCCGGGTAGATGTCGATCTCGCCGGCGGTGATCGCCTTGCGGACGACGGGCGTGGCGCCGAGCTGGATGCGATCCTGCGTCTTGATGCCATTGGCGTTGAGAGTGAGCAGGATGATGTTGCCGAGGACCGCCCCCTCGGTGTCGATCTTGGACGAGACGACGACGTCGGCTCTCGCGGTGCCGAAGGAAGCCAGGCCGAGAGCCAGGGCGACGGTAAGCGATTTCAGGCTGGTCTTCATGAGGATCCCCTTGGGTGACGGCACAGCAGCACTCGGCTGTTTTTAGGTCACGCGGAGCCGTTAGGCAGAGGGATAAGCTCAGAAGCTTGCCTTGAAGAGTCAATTTGTCGTGCGGGTATGGAGTAACCCTGCCGTTGATCCACCCGACGGCAGGGTTGCAGGTCCGATGGGAGCCTGCCGGTCAGGCGCTCAGGGCCGCAGGAGGCTCCTGGGCGATGGTGAAGCGGACCTGGGCCTGCGGCCGGTGATCCTCCGACAGGATGCGCCAGGTGCGCTCCGCCTCGGTGCGGCTGTCGAAGGGGCCGACGACCCGTTCGGTGCCCTGGACGATGGTGTCGCAGTCGCAGGAGGTGAACTCTCCTCCGACCACCCAGAAACGAGACTTGATCATGGTCGAACTCCGTTGGTGACAAGGGTTGAGGGTGGAAATCATGTGGCGCCCCGAAGCGTGACCGAGGTCCGGAACTGAGCTTTCGACTTTCACCCTTCAGTTTACATCCGTTGACAAACTATGCCGGAAGACCACAATCCCGTGGAACCGGCAGCGCGTATGACTATAGTAATTCCAGACGAAGCGTTTGTTTCAACGGGAAATTCCGGAAGAAAAGTCGCTCTGTAAATGATCGACAGGACCTCACGGGTAAAGATGTAAAGAAATTTACAGATGGATGAGAGCAGAAAACTTTTTGTCGGCCCCCGCCTCAAGCGCCTGCGGCGCGAGCGAAACCTGAGCCAAGCCCGCATGGCGGAGGAGCTCGGGCTCTCGCCGAGCTATCTGAACCTGATGGAGCGCAACCAGCGCCCGATCACGGCGCAGGTGCTCATCCGCCTCGCACATGCCTATGCGCTGGACCCGCGCGAATTCGCCAACGACGACGACGAGCGGGCCGTGTCGGAGCTGGAGGAGATCTTTGCCGATCCGCTCTTCCGCAGCACGCCGGTCGCGCGCCTCGAGCTGCGCGAGACCATCGAGAGCGCCCCCACGCTGGTCGATGCCGTCAACCGCCTCTATCGCGCCTATGTGGCCATGCGTGGCGCGCGCGAGGCGATGCCCCCCAGCCTGAACGACCGGGATCGCGCCGAGGACGCGCCGCAGCTCAACCCGGTCGATCGGGTCAGGGAACTGATCCACGAAGCCAAGAACCATTTTCCGGAGCTGGACGAGGCCGCCGAGGCCCTTGCGTCGGATCTGGCGCTCACGGGGCACGAGCCCTTCTTCGCCATCGCGGAGCGGCTGCACGCCAAGCACGGGATCCGCGTGCGCGTCATGCCGGTCGACGTGATGTCGGATTCGCTGCGCCGCTACGACCATCACCGCCGCCAGCTCCTCATCTCCGAGCTGGTCGATCCGTCGGGCCGCACCTTCCAGGCGGCCTATCAGCTCGCCTTCACGGAGATGCGCGAGACCATCGACGCCCTGGCGGCCCGGCTGGAGCCTGCGGACGGGCCGGCGCGGCGCCTCCTGCGCGTGTCGTTCGGCAATTACTTCGCCGGCGCGCTGATGATGCCCTACGGCAAGTTCCATGCGGCCGCGGAGGCGCTGGGCTACGACGTGGAGGTCCTGGGCGCCCGCTTCGGCGCCAGCTTCGAGCAGGTCGCCCACCGGCTGACGACCCTCGCCCGTCCCGGCGCCCGGGGCATCCCGTTCTTCCTCGTGCGGGTGGATTCGGCCGGCAACGTCTCGAAGCGCTTCTCCTCCGGCCGGTTCCCGTTCTCGCAGTTCGGCGGCACCTGCCCCTTATGGAACCTGCATTCCACCTTCAGGACGCCGGGCCAGGTGGTGACCCAGATCATCGAACTGCCGGACGGCTCGCGCTGGTTCTCCATCGCCCGCTCGGTGAAGCGGGCCTTCAGCCCCTGGGGCACGCCCGATCCGCAATTCGTGGTGGGCCTGGGCTGCGAGCTGAAATACGCCCATCGCCTCGCCTATGCGCGCGGCTTCGACCTGTCGGCGCCCGATCCGACCCCGATCGGCATCAACTGCCGCCTCTGCGAGCGGGTCGCCTGCCCGCAGCGCGCCGCCCCGCCCCTGATGCACGCCCTGATCGTGGACGAGATGAAGCGCGGCGTCTCGCCCTTCGAGTTCGACGCGACCTGATCAACTTTGGCCAAGCAATAACTTTTGCTGGTTAGGCAAGTGACCACCTCTTTGACTTAGACAGCACGTAGTATGGGCTGAGCTTCGGCGACGCTTTTCAAGCAGGAGCAACGCACCAAAAACCCAATCTACCATGAGTCTCAAGCACACCTGACTTATCAAGAGATATTTGGCCGCTTTAACTCCCCCTTACCTTCACAAGCCATACAGCTCATTGTAGCCAATGACTGGGTCTACCTGAGGTATAGGGGGCACTCATTGGAAGTTAGCGAGTTCGAACATCATGAATGCGCGCTGGATATTATCCCTATCCACTTCAATGTACCAGGACATCACCTCCCACTGAAGACATTTATCGAGACCGCAGTACAAACTGACGCAATCATTGCGGTCTTCAATGAAAAATTTTTTGATGGCCAACTTAGATATCAACTGCTGGTTTTTCCGCCAGAACCAGGAACTTTCAAAAGCAAACTTGGAATTTTGGTTGTTGCTTGGGGAGTTGTGTGGAGCTTCACCGAAAGTGATATCGGAAAAGCATTCATTAAGGGGTTAACAGGCCATGAGCCAGCGCATTGGTCGGAGATCGCAGGCGAAGAAATTAAGAAGCAATTGATCGATAAAGCTAAGGCCTCAGAGCTGAAAAAGGCAGATGTAGAGCGGCGCACAAAGTGTCATGCTGAGGCCGTGGTATTGGTCGAGGCCACGAAATCATTTCTTCAGAAGGACACCTCAGAACTTATCCAAGTTGGCATTGATCCTAAGAGATTCCGCGATGCCTTCGAGGCAAGGAACCTGTTTTATAAAGCCTGCTCAGAGAACCGAGAGGTCCGCAGTCTTGGGTTTGAAGAAGCCGAATTTTTCCCAATCGAGCGTAGAGATTTCGCAAGATTACAAGTGGCCATTCCACCAAAAGAGGACGAGATAGAGGAAGAGCCATGGCATGTTGGGATAGCGACACTTCAAGTTACATCCCCGAATTGGGACAAATATGATAAGAATCGTCTATGGAAAGGCAAAGATATTCACGGTCGAGACAAGTTATTTCGAATTGACGATGAACATTTTTGGTATCTTGTAAAAACAGGAAATCTAAATTCACACATATTAGACACGATTAATGTTCAATGGGCCTTTCGCAAAGAAAGCGGTCGACATAAAGATATAAAAGTTCTGAAAGTGCTTAAGTACAATGATGAGTTTCTTGGCTCACCTCTCGACGAAGAATCTTTATTTTCTTTATTAGGTACCTATAATAAAAACCATGAAACTACCGACCAATCAGACCTTTTCGATCTATGACTTTTCTACTTTCGATGTACTTATTAGGTCGTTTTCATCACGACACAAGTAGCCAGTGATCGAGGAAGCGGTCGAGCCAGCGCGAGACGTGCGGGTCGTGCTGGAAGCGCCCCTCGATCTGGCGGAGGCGGTCCTGCGCTCCCGGCATCGCGAGGCGCTCCTCGGCGACCACGGTCCACCGGCACATCATGGCGTGCGTGACCTCCGGGTGGAACTGGAGGCCGAAGGCCGCCTCGCCCACGCGGATCGCCTGGGTGGGGAAATCGTCGCCGGTCGCCAGGGTCTCGGCGCCGGGGGGACAATCGAAGCCTTCCCGGTGCCAGTGATAGACGTGGCCCGGCCAGGGCACGCCCCATCGCTCGCTCAGGCGCTCACCGGCTGAGGTTGGGAGCAAGGGGTAATAGCCGATCTCGGCGCGGCCCTCCGGATGCGGCCAGACCTGGCCGCCCATGTGCTTCGCCAGCATCTGCGCCCCGAGGCACAGGCCCAGGAAGGGTTTCTTCTCCCGCAGGGGCACCCGGATCCAGTCGATCTCGGCCTTGACGAAATCGTCCGCATCGTTGGCGCTCATCGGCCCACCGAAGATCACGGAGCCGGCATGCCCGGCGAGCGTCTCCGGCAGCGGATCCCCGAAGCGGGGACGGCGGATGTCGAGGCGGTAGCCCCGCTCCACGAGCAGGCGCCCGACCCGGCCCGGAGTCGAGTGCTCCTGGTGAAGGACGATGAGGATCGGCTTTTGGGCTTCGGACCTATCCATGGGCGCGATCCGACGACGGACAACGTGGACTGGCGGCACTCATGAACGGGCGGAGCGGATCACGAAGGCGTGGCAACGGGCACATGAGGCAATTATTCAGGCGAGAAGGCTGTTTCCGCAAGAGGCTCGATCGCGGGATCTTTGTCGCTCCCGGCCGGCCAGGGTCCGGCCGTCACGGCGAAGAGTCGCAGGAGGCACTGGACAGGCCCTCTTGGAAAAGAGGCACCCTGGTCTCACCTAGGTGAATGAGCCCAGGCTCGCCGGGACCTATGCAATCGGAATCCCGAACCCTAGAATCAGCCGGGACAGGACATCTGGACATTGCCTGGGAAGACGGCGGCTTCCGTATCGAGTTGCCGACGTGGGAGAAATGCCGCTTCACGGCGCTTGCATCCTCCGTATCCCCAGGTATTGATCTGGTATCTTGAGGGGCAAGCCCGCGGCGCCCGGCGTGAAAGAAAGTAGAACTGTGACTGACAGCGTGACGAGCGACAGCGACCTCAACGGCCTGCGCATTCTTGTCGTGGAGGACGAGGCGGCGATCTCCCTGCTCCTCGAGGACATGCTCCTCGATTTCGGCTGCGAGGTGATCGGTCCAGCGGCCCGCCTTTCCGCGGCCCTCGATGCGGTGGCGAACGAAAAGGTCGACCTTGCGATCCTCGACGTGAACGTCGCGGGCGAGCCGATCTATCCGGTCGCCGAGGCCTTGGCCGCACGCTCGATTCCGTTCGTCTTCTCGACCGGCTACGGCAGCGCGGGCATCCGCGACGCCTTCCGCGACCGCCCGGTCCTCCAGAAACCCTTCGCCCAGCACGATCTCAAGCAGAAGCTCATCCTCGCGAAGAACAAAACCGCCTGAAGCAAAGGTTTTTTCTTAAGGGCATCACCCTTCCCCTGCGGCTTATTCCGTTAGGGCAGCTGTGAAGTGTTGTGAAACACATCATGGCGCCTCGAAATCTGCTTTGAAGTTGGTCTGTTCCTGCTAAGGTTCCGCTCCCCTAGCGATAGACCTCAACTCCTAGCTGATCCTCGATGTCGTCACGCTCCCTCTGGCTCCTGACCGCCGTGAGCGCTCTCGCGCTCAGCCTCGCCGACGCTCGGGCGCAGGCTCCCGTCCCCCGGCCGATCCCGGCCGCCGGATCCATCGTCGCGGCCAAGGGCGGCGAGGAGATGCGCTTCGTGCGCGAGGACCTGTGGCGGTCCGCCCTGATTCAGCAGCAGATCGTGACGGGCGACGTGCTGCGCACCAACGCCATCGGCAATCTGGCGATCCTGTTCGCCGACCAGACCCAGATCCGGGTCGGGCGCAACTCGACCCTGACCGTCAACGACATCGCCGGGGGCGGCAGCGGAACGACCCAGCTCGGCCTCCAGGCGGGCAACATCTGGGCGCGCGCCGCCCGCGGCGGCACGGGCGTCGACGTGAAGACGCCGGCGGCGGTGGCGGCCATTCGCGGCACCGACTGGTCGCTGGCGGTGGACGGATCGGGCAGGACCTCCCTCATCGTGCTCGAAGGCGTGGTGGAACTGACGAACGCCCAGGGCTCCGTGACCGTCCGCCAGGGCGAGGGCGCGGTTGCGTCCATCGGGCAGGCGCCCGCGAAATTCGTGCTCACGTCCTCGAACGACCGCGAGCAGATGCTCTTCTACATGACCCTGCGGGATACGTTCTCGTCGGTCCCGATCACACCCCTGAGCGGTCCGGCCCTGAGGGCCGAGCGGGCCCGCATCCGGGCGATCCCGCCGCAGGACCGGCGCGGGGAGGACTGGCTCGTCCTGGCCGAGACCGGGATTTATCTCGACGGCAGGCCCGCCGCCGCCCAGGCCCTGGCCCAGGCGCGGAGCAAGCCCTTGAGCACGTCGCAGCGCGCCCGCGCCGATCTGGTCGAGGCGACCCTGGCGGGAGCGCAGCACCGCTGGTCGGAAGCGGCCGCGCTTTTTGGACGAGCCGAGAAGGGCGTCGACCCCAAGCGGCGCGCGACGGCGGCCTACGGGCGCTACATCGCCCAATCCCTGGCGGACCCGAAACGGGTCTATCCCGAGCCCCGGCTTTCGCCCAACGATCCCGTTGCCGTCCTGGCCCATGCCTACGTGGTGGCCTTCAGGGAGGATCTGCAAGCCGCAGCCAAGGTCCTGAAGGATGCCGAGAAGCGCTTTCCGAACGACACCCGGATCGCCGTCATGGCCGCGCAGGTCTCCTACGCCCTGAACCGGCGCGAGGAGATGCGGACCTCCATCGCCCGGGCCAAGGCCGCCGATCCCGAGGATCCGGACGTCATCGCGGCCGACAGCAACATCCGGGGCGATATCGACGGCGAGGTCAACGCCGCCTTCGACGCCCTGCGCAAGGCGGCCGAGGTCGCGCCGGGCAGTTCCGGTATCTGGAACAGCATCGGCCTCTTCGAGGCTGACCGGGACCGGCCCCTCGCCGCCGAGGAGGCCCTGCGCCGGGCCATCGCGGAAGATCCCGAAAGCCCGGTGTCCTACGCCAATCTCGCGTTCGTGCTGCTCGACCAGAACCGGGTCGAGGAAGCCGGCGCCCTGATCGACAAGGCGCTCGCCATCGATCCCGCGTTCCATGTGGGCTACATCGCCCGCGGCCGCTATCTCCTGCAGAAGGGCGAGGCCGCGAAGGGGCTGGAAGCCATCCTCGCGGGCTCCGCCGCCAACCCGGCCTATTCCCAGGGGCTGCTCGCGGCGGCCATCGCCTATTACCAGAACGGCGAGGAGGAGCTTGCCGATCAGGCGCTCGACAACGCGGACCGGCTTGATCCGAACGATCCGATCGTGGCGATTGCCCGCACGGCCATCGCCATCGACCAGTACCGGGCCGATCAAGCCATTCTGAGCGCCCGCGAGGCGGTGCGCCGCTTCCGCCAGCGCGGAGGCGATTTCGCGGGCCTCGCGGTCAACAAGCAGGCGGGCTCCTATCCGGCCCAGGCCTATCGTTTTCTCGATCTCGACGAGTGGGCCCGCTTCTACGGCGACCGGACCTTCGATCCGTTCACCGCCTCGAGCTATTTCGACCAGGGGGCCGCCCGGCGCCCCAACATCGTCACCGGCAAGCCGGATTCCCCCACGGCCGAAGACACCGGGGTCGATCTTTCGGCCTTCAACCTGACCATCCAGGGCCTGTTCCTCGATCCGTTGGCGGTCTCCGGACGCATCGGCCGGGTCGATCTGCTCCGGCGCCCCTTCCTCGACACCGAGATCGGCGGAAGCCTGATCGTCAAGGACAACAAGGTCGGCTGGGGCGCGGAGGCCAACGTTCAGGGCTTCACCAACGAGCCGCTTCCCACCTCGTTCTCGCTGACCGCGAGCCGCACCCGGGTCGATGGGCGCGACCCAATCGACCAGGAGAGCATCGACAACGGCGCCTTCTTCATCGGCACCGCGCCCTCGGCAGCGGACCGCTTCCTGGTGTTCGGAGCGGCGTCCGAGCTGGAGCCCGGCCTTGCGCGGATCAACACGCGGACGCGCCTGTTCGAAGGCACGCAGGACGCGACGGCCGCGCAGGCGGCCGCGGGCTGGAGCCACAGCTTCAGCGACAGGAACGTGCTGACGGGAGCCGTCTACGCCACCCGCGGCTTCGACCGGCGCTACACCAATGCGGCGAACGCAGACGCTCTCCCGCTGGTCCTGGGCGGCACGCAATGGGAGCGCTACCGGACCGACGGCGTGGCGGCGGCGCTGGGCCACATGATCGGCTTCGGCGACCTGACCCTCCGCTACGGCTTCGAGGCCCAGGGCGGGCGCAGCCTCGCCAACAAGGTCGGAAGCGCTTTCGTCTACAATGCGCTCACGGGCGCGATCGAGCGCGCGCCGATCGACGAGCGGACGGATGTGGACTTCCGGGCGAGCCGCCTCTACGCCGACCTCTTCTGGCGCCCGTCCGACTTTTTCGAGGCGCAGGCGGGCGTGGAGCGCAGCGCCGTCGATACCGATCCGGGACAGGACGAGCACGCGGTCTCTCCCCGCGCCGGCATCGCGGTGTCTCCTTTCGAAGGGCAGTGGCTGCGCGCCGCCTATCGCAGCGACGGCGTGCTGCCCCTCTCCTTCACCCTCTCGCCCGTCTCGACCGTCGGCCTCGTGCCCAACCAGCTGCCGCTCGCCCTCAGCGGAAAGGCGGATACGCTGGCCCTCCGGTGGGACGCGGAATGGACGCCCCACATCTTCACGGCCGTCGAGTACCAGCGTCAGGACCTCGAGAACCTCGATCTTCCGGTGCCGTATGTCTTCGACACGGTCTCGATCGGGAAGGCGCGCATCGAGCGGGTGGCCGCGACGGCCAATCTCTGGCTCGGCTACGGCATCGGCGTGTTCGGGACCGTCGGGGCGACCTCGAGCGAGATCCGCTCCGACGAGAACCGGGGCCTGGACGTTCCCTTCGTGGCGGGGCGGTTCGCGCGCGCGGGCGTCAGCTTCGTCCATCCGAGCCGGCTCAAATTCACGCTCGCCGGAACCTATGTGGGCGATCTCAAGGGTGACCTAACCGGCCGGGCCATCGACGATTACTGGACGAGCGACGCATCCGTCACGTGGGAGACGCCGGACCGGCGGCTCCTCGTGGGCCTGAGCGTCCTCAACCTGGCCGACCGCAATTTCGAGCTTGCGCCCGGCATCGCGGGTCCCGGCCGCACCTTCGCGGCGAGCCTGAAGGCGCGGTTCTAGCGTGAACGGGAACGGATCGGCACCACAGACAGAAGGTGACGGCCAGCCCCTCTGGCGTCACTTCCTGATGGCGGGGCTGATCGCCGCCCTGCTGCTCCCGGTTCTGTTCTTCCCGCCCTTCCGCCTCATCGAGGCGCGGCTCTACGACATCCTGTCCGTCCTCGCGCCGCCGGTTCCGCGCGAGGCGGCTGCGGAGGTGGTGGCCATCGACGAGCCGTCCTTCTCCGAAGTGGGCCAGCGCTGGCCATGGTCGCGGGAGCTGCATGCCCGGCTCGTCCAGAGCCTGCGCCGCGCCGGCGCGAAGGTGATCGCCTTCGACGTCATCTTCTCCGAGCCCTCGACGGAGGAGGCAGACCGCGCCTTTGCGGAATCCCTCGGCCCGGACGTGATCCTGGCGGCGGACGACGTCACGACCGTGCTGGATCAGGGCATCCAGACCACGCGCGTCAGCGCCATCGAACCCTTCCTGGACGCGGGCGCGGTTTCCGGCGTCACGTCGGTGGACATCGACGGCGACGCGTATCTGCGCCGCATTCCCAACGCCTCGGACAGCTTCGCGGCGGAGGCTCTTCGCCTGCGGGGAGAGCCCGTCCCGCCCCCGCCGGCAGGTGCCCTGATCCAGTATTTCGGCCCGAACCGCACCTATCCGACCGTGTCCTATTACCAGGCCCTCGATCCGGAGCACTTCCTGCCGCCCGGCCGACTCAAGGACAAAATCGTCCTGGTGGGCCTGAGCCTGAAGGCCGCGACCTCCGCCGACACAGGCGCGCCGGATACCTTCCCGACCCCCTACACCCTGACCACGGGCAGCCTGACCGCCGGCGTGGAGGTTCAGGCGACGATCCTCGAGAATCTGCGTCACGGGCTCTACGTCATTCCGGTCCCCCGCCTGGCGATGGTAAGCCTCGTCGTCGCCGCGGCATTCCTGGCCGCGATCTTCTGCATGCAGGGCGTCACATGGCGGACGGGGCTCGCGGCCTTCTTCGTGGTCGCCTTCTTCTTCGCCGGAGCATGGGTCCTGCTTCGATTCGAGCGTGTCTGGGCGCCGCCCGCGCTGCCCGTCGCGGCGGCGCTCGCGGTGTTCGGCACCCGCTTCGGTCTCGACTATGCCCGCGAGCGGCAGATGCGCCACGCGGTGTCGGAGGCCTTTTCCCGCTATCTCTCGCCGGAACTGGTCAAGCAGCTCGCGCGGGATCCGGGCGCGCTGAAGCTCGGGGGCGAGCGCCGCAATCTCTCGATCCTGTTCTGCGACGTGCGCGGCTTCACCACCCTCTCCGAAAAGCTGAAGGACGAGCCGGAGCGCCTCACCACGCTCATCAACCGCCTGCTCGACCCGCTCTCGGAAGCGATCCTGGCGGAGGGCGGCACCATCGACAAATATATCGGCGACTGCGTGATGGCGTTCTGGAACGCGCCGCTGCCGAGCCCGGACCATGCCGCCCGCGCCGTGCGGGCGGCGATGCGGATGATGGAAGCCGTGACCGCGCTGAACGCCACCCTGCGCCGCGAGGAAGGCGACGCCGCGCCGGTCTTCGCCATCGGGGTCGGCATCAACACCGGCGATTGCGTGGTGGGCAACGTCGGCTCGCGCTGGCGCTACGATTATTCCGTGCTCGGCGACACGGTAAACCTCGCCTCGCGCCTGGAGAGCCTTTCGAAGGAATACGGCGTCGCGCTCATTCTCGGGCCGGCCACGGCGGAGGCCGTGCGCGACGAATACGTGCTGGTCGAACTCGACCGGATCGCCGTGAAGGGCCGCGCGACGGAAACCGCCATCTTCACCGCCGTGGCTCCAGCTTCGGAGCGGCAGGGTCCGGCGCTGGCCGAACTCGTCGACATCCATCCGCGCGTTCTCGCCAGCCTGCGGGCCGGACGCAGCGACGAGGCCGCGGCCCTGATCGCACGCTGCCAGATCCTGGCGCCGTCGCTGGCGGGCTATTACGCTCGCCTTTCGAAACGGCTGCAGAGAAGCGCCTAGCGCATTTTCCGGCGAAGTGGACCGGTTCGCCGTCAAAAAATGCGGCACAGCAACGAAGAGAGCTGATTCCACGTGAGTGGAAGCGGCTCTGAGCGCATCCGGGCCGCGCCGGCCGATGTGCACCTGCGAGCGATTTGCAAGTCACCTCAAGGCCTTGCGCCGCGAGCAACAGGCCCTATAAGGGCGGCTCCGCTTCCTCCGCTGGCCTTTGATGTTCGGTGACGCCATGGACAAGATCCAGAAACTTGCCATCGGCAGCATATTCGTTGGGATCGTCGTCTTCGTCCTGAAATATGCCGCCTATTATGTCACGGGCAGTATTGCGCTCTATTCGGACGCGCTGGAGAGCATCATCAACATGGTGACGGCCGTGGCCGCCTTCATGGCCGTCCGCCTGAGCGCCGCGCCCGCCGACAAGAATCACCCCTATGGCCACCACAAGGTCGAGTATTTCTCCGCCGTTCTCGAAGGCGTGCTGATCATCGTCGCGGCCCTGCTGATCCTGCGGGAATCCTATTACGGCGTCTTGGCGCCCAAGATGCTCGATGCGCCCGCCGAGGGCCTCGCCATCAATGCGCTCGCGGGCTGCATCAACGCGTTCTGGTCCTGGGTCCTGATCCGCCAGGGCCGTCGGATGCGCTCCCCGGCCCTGGCGGCCGACGGACGCCACCTCCTCACCGATGTCGTCACCTCCTTCGGCGTTCTGGCGGGCCTGCTGCTGGTGACGATCACGGGCTGGACCATCCTCGACCCGATCCTCGCGGCCGTCGTGGCGGTCAACATTCTCTGGTCCGGCTGGGGCCTGATGAAGGAGAGCATCGGCGGCCTGATGGACGAGGCGGTGCCGGACAAGGTTCTGAACCAGATTCGCGAGGTCATCGCCAGCAATGCGGAAGGCGCCATCGAGGCGCACGACCTTCGCACGCGCCATGCCGGAAAGGTGACCTTCATCGACTTCCATCTGGTCGTGCCCGGGGCCATGAGCGTGACCGACGCGCACGACATTTGCGACCGCCTCGAGCGCGCCCTCAAGGCCGAGGTCAAGGACGCCCTCATCACGATCCACGTGGAGCCCGACAACAAGGCCAAGCACGCCGGCATCGTGGTGCTGTAGGCCTGTAAAAGAAGAGGGGCGTTTCCGCCCCTCCTCCGTTCAGCTCTTGCCCCGATCTCAGCTGCGCTTCGGCGGGGAAGCGGGCCAGCTCTTGATGAGCGTGTCGTAGTCGATCGTCTCGCCCTTCGGCTTCTCGTTCTCCAGCTTGCGCTGGGGCGCGATGCTGCCGGAGGCGGAAGCCTTCTTGAACCACTCCTCGGCGGAGGTCTTCGGGTTCAGCTTCGGTCCGCACTCGCCCTGCACATTGGCGCGCTCGAGACGCCCCAGCACCTCGTCCTGGGCAGCGGCGAGCGAATCCATGGCCTGCTGCGGGGTCTTGGCGCCGGAAGCGGCGTCACCGATGTTCTGCCACCAGAGCTGCGCGAGCTTCGGATAATCCGGCACGTTGTTGCCGGTCGGCGTCCACTGCACGCGGGCGGGCGAGCGGTAGAACTCGACGAGACCGCCGAGCTTCGGCGCGCGCTCGGTGAAGCTCTTGTCCCAGATATCGCTTTCGCGAATGAAGGTGAGGCCGACATGGCTCTTCTTCAGCGAAACCGACTTCGAGGTCACGAACTGCGCGTAGAGCCAGGCCGCCTTGCGGCGCTCCAGCGGCGTGGACTTCAACAGCGTCCACGAGCCCGCATCCTGGTAGCCGAGCTTCATGCCCTCCTTCCAGTACGAACCGTGGGGCGAGGGCGCCATGCGCCATTTCGGCGTGCCGTCTGCGTTCACCACCGGCAGGCCGGGCTTCACCATGTCGGCCGTGAAGGCCGTGTACCAGAAGATCTGCTGCGCGACGTTGCCCTGCGCAGGAACCGGACCCGATTCCGAGAAGGTCATGCCGGCCGCCTGCGGAGGCGCGTATTTCTTCAGCCAGTCGATGTACTTGACGATGGAATAGACGGCTGCGGGACCATTGGTGTCGCCGCCGCGCTCGATGGAGGAGCCGACCGGACGGCAGCCTTCCATGCGAATGCCCCATTCGTCCACCGGCAGGCCGTTCGGGATGCCCTTGTCGCCGTTGCCGGCCATGGACAGCCAGGCGTCGGTGAAGCGCCAGCCGAGCGACGGATCCTTCTTGCCGTAGTCCATGTGGCCGTAGACCTTGACGCCGTCGATCTCCTTCACGTCGTTGGTGAAGAATTCGGCGATGTCCTCATAGGCCGACCAGTTCACCGGCACGCCGAGGTCGTAGCCGTACTTGGCCTTGAACTTCTCCTTCAGGTCCGGGCGCTGGAACCAGTCATAGCGGAACCAGTACACGTTCGCGAACTGCTGGTCGGGCAGCTGGTACATCTTGCCGTCCGGCGCGGTGGTGAAGGACCGGCCGATGAAATCCGCCACGTCCAGGGTCGGCAGGGTCACGTCCTTGCCCTCGCCCGCCATCCAGTCGTCGAGCGGGATGGCCTGCTTGTAGCGGAAATGGGTGCCGATGAGGTCGGAATCGTTGACCCAGGCGTCGTAGATGTTGCGGCCCGACTGCATCTGCGTCTGGATCTTCTCCACCACGTCGCCCTCCTGAATGAGGTCGTGGGTGAGTTTGATGCCGGTGATTTCCGAGAAGGCCTTGGCGAGGGTCTTGGCCTCGTACTCATGGGTCGTGATGGTCTCGGAGACCACGTTGATCTCCATGCCGGCGAAGGGCTTCGCGGCGTTCACGAACCATTCCATCTCCTTCAGCTGCTCGTCCTTCGAGAGCGTGGAGGGCTGGAATTCGGTGTCGACCCAGCGGCGGGCCTCGTCCATGCCGGCGAAAGCGGCGCTGGTGCCCAGCGCCATGGCGACGACGCTGGTCGAGACGAAGAGTCTGAAGCGTCGGGATTGCGTAAGATTCATTGTTTCCTCCAGATTGTGCCCAGCCGGCTTGAAAGCCGATCTTCTTCCCCTCCGGTCCCTTGTGGCCGAAGAGTGTTTTTGAGCCTTTCCTTCCCTACACGTAGCGGAACACCGCCGCCGCATAGAGGAGAGAAAGGCCGGACGCCCACCACAGGTCCGGGCCGACGAGCCCGAGCCAGGCGAGGTGGATGAAGGCGGAACCAAGAAGCGAAATGAAGAGACGGTCGCCGCGGGTCGTCAGGATCCGCAGGACGCCCACGCGCTCCGTCTCGGGCCGATAGACCGCAAGCAGCGTCATCACGAGAAGCAGGCTCGCGATGCCGGCGAAGAAGAGCCCCGTCTGCCATGTCCAGGCCATCCATGCGAGATCGGGCATGCGCGTTTCCTCAGACCCGGCCCAGGGCGAAGCCCTTGGCGATGTAGTTGCGGACGAACCAGATCACGAGCGCGCCCGGCAGGATGGTGAGGACGCCGGCGGCGGCCAGCAATCCCCAGTCCATGCCGGCGGCGGACACCGTGCGCGTCATGGTGGCGGCGATGGGCTTGGCGTTCACCGTGGTCAGCGTGCGGGCGAGCAGCAGCTCGACCCAGGAGAACATGAAGCAGAAGAAGGCCGCGACCCCGATGCCGGAGGCGATCAGCGGCATGAAGATCTTCACGAAGAAGCGCGGGAAGGAATAGCCGTCGATGGCGGCGGTCTCGTCGATCTCGCGCGGCACGCCGGACATGAAGCCTTCGAGGATCCAGACCGCAAGCGGCACGTTGAACAGGCAATGCGCCAGCGCCACGGCCCAGGGCGTGTCGAACAGGCCGATGGCCGAGTAGAGATTGAAGAAGGGCAGCGCGAACACGGCCGGTGGCGCCATGCGGTTGGTGAGCAGCCAGAAGAACAGGTGCTTGTCGCCCAGGAAGCGGTAGCGCGAGAAGGCATAGGCCGCGGGCAGCGCGAAGGAGATCGACAGCACCGTGTTGATGAGCACGTAGGTGAGCGAGTTGATGTATCCCGAATACCAGCTCTCGTCCGTGAAGATCTTGACGTAGTTGTCGAACGTGATCTCCCGCGGCCAGAGGGTCAGGCCGGACGTGATCTCCATGTTCGTCTTCAGGCTCATGTTCACGAGCCAGTAGATCGGCAGCATCAGGAACAGGAGATAGAGGGTCATCACCACCACGCGTCCGCTCACGCGCGGGCCGGACAGGGCCTTGTTGACGGCCGCCGGAGTCGCGGCGGTCTTGACGTCGGATGACGGGATGGCAACGGATCCTGTCATGCCTCGATCCTTTCGCGTTGCGCATCCACGTTTGTCATGACCGTGTAGAAGATCCAGCAGATGGCGAGGATGATCAGGTTGTAGACCAGAGACATCGCGGCGGCCTTGCCGAGATCGAACTGGCCCAGCGCCAGCTTCACCAGATCGATGGACAGGAACGTCGTGGCGTTGCCGGGCCCGCCGCCGGTCAGCACGAAGGGCTCCGTGTAGATCATGAACGAATCCATGAAGCGCAGGAGCACCGCGATCAGCAGCACGCGCCGCATCTTCGGCAGCTGGATCGTGCGGAACACAGCCCAGCGCGAGGCGCCGTCGATTCGCGCCGCCTGGTAATAGGCATCCGGGATCGACTTGAGGCCCGCGTAGCACAGCAGCGCCACGAGGCTCGTCCAGTGCCACACGTCCATCACGATGATGGTCACCCAGGCGTCCACGGGATCGCCGGTGTAATTGTAGTCGATGCCCAGATGGTTGACGACCCAGCCGAGAAGGCCGATGTCGCCGCGCGCGAAGACCTGCCAGATCGTGCCGACCACGTTCCACGGAATGAGAAGCGGCAAGGCCATGAGGACGAGGCAGAGCGCGACCGTCCAGCCCTCGCGCGGCATGGCGAGCGCCACCGCGATGCCGAGCGGCACTTCGATCGCCAGAATGATTCCCGAGAAGAGCAGCGTGCGCCACAGGGATTCGAAGAAGCGTCCGCCGAGTTCCTTGGACGGATCGAGCAGATCCTGGAACCAGCCGACGCCGTTCCAGAAGAACTGGTTGTTCCCGAACGTATCCTGCACGGAATAGTTCACCACCGTCATGAGCGGCACCACCGCCGAGAACGCGACGATGAGGAAGACGGGCAGGACCAGGAACCAGGCCTTGTTGTTGAGGGTCTTCGTCATCACGCCTGCCCTCCCAGCGGCTCGCCCGCCACCAGATGGCCGTCGGCGTAGATGTGCACATGGCGGACGTCGAAGGCGAGCGCGGCCTCGTCTCCTTCGATCGACAGGCCCTCCGGCACGCTCGCCGCGAGGGAACGCCCCTCCATCTCCACGCGGGCGATGCGGGCCCGGCCGATGTCGTCGATGCGCCGGATGCGCGCGGGCAGTCCGGCTCCCCTGCGCTGGAGCTGCACGAATTCCGGCCGGATGCCGAGCTCGATCCGCCCCGCCTGCGGCAGGCCCGGATAGGCGCGTCCGAGCGCGATGGCGTCGTGGCCGATGAAGGCCGTCGCGCCCTCCACCCGGCAGGGCAGGATGTTCATCCCCGGCGAGCCGATGAAATGTCCGACGAAGGTGTGGGCGGGCCGCTCGAACAGCTCGTCCGGAGTCCCGGTCTGGACCACCGCGCCGTCGTGCATGACCACGACCTTGTCGGCGAAGGTGAGCGCCTCCGTCTGGTCGTGCGTCACATAGATCATGGTGATGTCGAGCGCGCGGTGAATCTCCTTCAGGGTCGAGCGGAGCTGCCACTTGAGGTGCGGGTCGATCACGGTCAGCGGCTCGTCGAACAGGATCGCCGCCACGTCGGGCCGCACGAGGCCCCGGCCGAGGGAGATCTTCTGCTTCATGTCGGCCGTGAGGTTGCTGGCCTTGCGGTCGAGAACGCGCGTCAGATCGAGGAACCGCGCGATCTCCTCCACGCGCTGCGCGGTCTTGTCCCGCGGCACGCGCCGGTTCCTGAGCGGGAAGGCCAGGTTCTCGCGCACGGTCATCGTGTCGTAGACCACGGGGAACTGGAACACCTGCGCGATATTGCGCGCTTCCGTCGGCAGATCCGTCACGTCGCGGTCGTCGAACAGGATGCGTCCGCGCGTCGGGCGCACCAGCCCGGAGATGATGTTGAGAAGCGTGGTCTTGCCGCAGCCGGAGGGCCCGAGCAGCGCATAGGCGCCGCCCTGGTCCCACACATGATTGATCTCCTTCAGGGCGTAATCCTGCGGACCTCGCGGATCGGCTTTGTAGGCATGGGCGAGATGATCGAGGGTGATGCGGGCCATGGCTCTCTCCTCACGCGGCCTGCGCCAGATCGGCGGCCGCGAGACGGCCGCTGCCGTCGAACAGGAAGAGGTGCCGCGGGTCGAGATGGGCCACGATCCCGGACCCCGGCTCCAGGCGCTTCACGCCCGGAACGAGAGCCACGAAGCGGTGACCGCCCGCGTCGAGATGGACGTAGCTTTCCGAGCCTGTGATCTCGGCCACGGAAACAGTCGCCGGAATGGCGATCCCGTCGCTGCCGGCGGGTTCGAGGCTCAGGTGATGGGCCCGGAATCCCACCGTGTAGTCTCCGTCGGGAACGCCCGCGAGGACGCCGGCCGCCTGGACCTGCCCGCCGGTGCTCAGGTCGACGGCGCCGCCGGACTTGCGCGCCGTCAGCGTGTTGAGCGGCGGATCGGAGAACACCCGCGCCGTGACGAGATCCTGCGGCTTGCGGTAGACCTGCGGCGTCGGGCCGAATTGAGTCACCTGGCCCTGGAAAAGGGTCGCCGTATTGCCGCCGAGAAGCAGCGCTTCCGAGGGCTCCGTCGTGGCATAGACGAAGATGGCGCCCGAGGCGGCGAAGACCCGCGGCAGCTCCTCGCGCAGTTCCTCGCGCAGCTTGTAGTCGAGATTGGCCAGAGGCTCGTCGAGCAGCACGAGATCGGCGCGCTTCACCAGGGCCCGCGCAATGGCCGTGCGCTGCTGCTGGCCGCCGGAGAGGTTCAGGGGCTTGCGGTCGAGATAGGGTTCGAGCTTCAGGAGCCTCGCCGCGTCCCGCACCCGCGTCTCGATCTCCGAATGGGCCAGTCCCGCCACGCGCAGGGGCGACGCGATGTTCTCGTAAACGCTGAGCGACGGGTAATTGATGAACTGCTGGTAGACCATCGCGACGCTGCGGCGCTGCACGGGCCATCCGGTCACGTCCCGCCCGTCGACGAGAACGCGCCCGCTCGACGGCGCATCGAGCCCCGCCATGAGCCGCATGAGAGAGGTCTTGCCGGCGAGCGTCGCGCCCAGCAGCACGTTGAGCGAGCCCCGCTCAAGGGTGAGCGACACGTCCCGGATATGGGTTTCCGCGCCGACGGTCTTGCTGACGTTGTCGAGAACGAGGGTCATGACGCCGCCCCCCTCCCCGGTTCAGGGGCAGCCCGCGCCGACATCGCCCGCCATACGGCATCGGCAATGGCCCCAATGGAGAGCCCATGCCGCGAATCACGGACTTCTGCTCCCAAGCGTCTTCTCCCTCGAGCCCGCCTTTGGCCTTTCTTCTTATTATTGGGGTCAAGCCTAAGTGTACGAAACGCAGAGCGCAAGAGCTTATCAATTGCCGCAAAGGAGCATCTAAGACTTGGTCTTTATTGAGCTCGAAAGCAGCAGCTTTCATCAAGACGAGCGAATGAAACAGGCTCGGATAATTTTTGCCGGGAAAGAATACGATAGACGTAGGGCCTGGATCGGCCAGTCAATGATCCTGGCAGCCGCATTATCTCTTCTTGGGTACCTTTTCGGTGAGGCGGCCGGCCGCGTCCGCGTTGGCGCGGTTCCATACCATCTCATGCAGACACGCCGACACGCAAGCGCGGCGCTGTCCTCAGCGATGTCCTGGAAACCTTCATTCTGAGAGACTGGAGCGGGCGAAGGGATTCGAACCCTCGACCCCAACCTTGGCAAGGTTGTGCTCTACCCCTGAGCTACACCCGCACGCTTCAGTCTCGTCAGCAGATTGGTGGAGCTGAGCGGGATCGAACCGCTGACCTCGTGAATGCCATTCACGCGCTCTCCCAACTGAGCTACAGCCCCAATCTGTTGCGGAAGCGCTGTTGACCACCGCGCTTCCTCCGAAGCCATAACCGCAACCTGCCTCCGGGGCAATCCATTTCTGAACCCTTGAAATCAAGGAGAAAGAGATGGTGCCGCAAGAGGGATTCGAACCCCCGACCCCCTCATTACGAATGAGGTGCTCTACCAGCTGAGCTATTGCGGCGTCGCGATCATGCGATCGAAGAGGGCGCCCTCATACCCTCAACCCCGCCGCTTGGCAAGCGGATCTGGGCCAGGAAGCGGGCTACCAAAGCGAAAAAACGCTGCGGCGGGCCGACGCCTCCTCCTCCTTGGGCTTGGGCACGTCCGGCGGAGTGGCCGGGAAGACAACGGGCCCGGACCGGGCCGCGAGGGGCTCTTCCCTCACGGGTTCCCTCACTTCCGCCTCGGCGCCGGCTGCCCCCTCCGGCTTCTCGGCCGGCGGAGGAGCGGGGACTTCCCGGACCGGCTCGGGCGGAGCGACCGTGACCGGCTCCTCGGCGACCGCGACGGGCAGCGCCTTCGCCTCGTCGTCGAGATCGGCCGTGACGTCGTCGTGGAGGGTTAGCTCGGGGGCCACGAGCACATCGGGCGGCGCCTGCCACACGAAGGCGTCGAGACGGCCGGTCACGGGCGAGATCGGGGCCCAATGGTCGGACACCACGCCGTCGGCGATCCAGGCGGGATCGCGCGGCGCGCGGGTGGCGCGGGCGAGCCATTCCCGGCCGCGGCCCGTGGAGCCGTGCTCGGCCTGCTCCAGATCGGACATGAGCAGACATACCCGCATGGTCGGCCGGTCGGCGATGAGGGGCTCGAGCGCATCGCGGGCGCGGGCGAACTCCCGCGCCTCGAGGGCCGAGCGCGCGACGGCCAGCCGTCCCTCGGGGGCTCCGTTCGAGAGCCGGAACAGGGTCTCGGCCCGCCTCAGGCGGTCGAGGGCCGAATCGCCGGGGCGCAGGTTCAGATAGACCTCGGCCAGATCCGGATGGGGCAGGCTCCGCCATGCGGTCTCCACCACCTTGGCGGCCCGCCGCAGGTCTCCCCGGCGGGACAGCAGGCGGCCGGCGAGGGAGGCCGCCGGCACCAGATCGGGGGCGAGCTTCACGGCATCCTGGGCGCTCCTGAGCGCCCCGTCCGGATCGTGCTCGACCCGGTCGAGTGCGTCGGCGGTCAGCAGGACCGCGCGCTGGCGCTTCGCCGTGCCCTTGTCGAGGAGCCCGAGCGAGGTCCGCCGCTCGATGCTCTCCAGCGCGCCGCGCCAGTCCCGCTCGGCGCTGCGGGCTTCCAGCACCGCGTCGCTCGCCCAGGCGGCGGCGGGCGCGAGGCGGACGGCCTCGGTCGCATATTCCCGGGCGGCGGTGGCATCGCCCCGGCGCCGCGCCTCCACGAAGAGGCCGCGCAGGCCGAGAACCCGGGTCTGATCCTCCTCCATCATCTGCGTGAAGGCGGCTTCCGCGGCGGACCTGTTGCCGGAGACCTGGGCGGCCTGGGCCTTGAGAAGCAGGGTCAGCGGCTCCTTGCCCAGCAGGCGCTCGGCCTCATTGGCGTAGCGGCGCGCCGCGATGGGATCGCCGGCGCCTACCGCCACCATGCCGCGGGACACGGCCTGATACCCCCGGGCGCGGCGGCGGGCTCGCGACGCGAAGGTGAGCCGGGAGGGAAGGTTCATGATCGCCGACACCGCCGACCAGAGCAGCGCCAGCGCCAGCGCCAGGCCCGCAAGCGCGATGGCGGCCACGGCCACCGAGGTCTGCACCTGATAGCCGCCGAACGTGACCAGAACCGTGCCGGGCCGGTCGGCAAGCCAGACCGCCCCGAAAGCCGCGACGCAGAGTAGACCGATGAAGACAAGTGCACGCCACATACTGGCCTGATCCTTTTATTGCGCCGTTTGGTTGAGAGCCGCGAGGGCGTTGTCGGCAATCCCCTGCGAGGCGCGGGTGGCCTCGGCGACGGCCTTGACCTGCCGGCCCCAGTCCTCGGACAGCCGCCGCGATGGCTCGGGCAGGGCCTCCCAGGCCGCGGCGGCATCCGCCACATCGCCCCGCGCCAAAGCCTGTTCGATACGCGCGACGAGGCTGGGAACGCCGGTGGAGCCCGGTTCGTTCACCGGCCGGACGGTGACCACGCGATCCATCATGTGGAGCACCCGGTCGGTCCAGTCGCCGGAGGCGGCGCGATCCTCGCGCAGGATCGTCTGGCCGAGAGGCTCGAAGCTCTGCCTGAGCGCGGCGGCCGTCGGAGCGCCTTCCTGAGCGAAGGGCTCAAGGGGCGCGATTCTGGCCTGATCCGTTCCGGCCTTTTTCAACCCTTGCAGAACCTCCGCGTAGGGCGCGCCCTTCCGCAGGGCGTCGCCCAGGCGTTCCGCGAGAATCACCCGGGTCCCGGCCTGGCTCGCCTGACTCGCCGTCGCGGCGCCGCTTTTCTGCTCCGCCAGTTGATGGGACAGGGCAGCGAGGCGCTGCTCCTGCTCATCGACCCGGCGGTCCCGCTCGGCCGCGCGCTGCTCGCGCTCGTTCACGCGGCTCTCCTGCTCCGCGACCCGGCGCTCCAGGGCCTGCACGGCGTTCGCCGCGCTGCCGGCGTTCTGCGCGTCGGTCTTCACCTGATTCTCGAGGGCGGACAGGCGGTCGGAAAGATCCGTGAGCGCCTGATCGTTCTGTGGGGCGGGCGCGGCCGGCACGGGCCGGTTCATGGCCTCCTCGGCCCGGGCGGAGGCCTGCTGGGCGCGTTCGGCGGCCTGCTCGGCCGTGCCTTGGATCGACTGGAGCCGCTGGTCCAGGGAACCCCTTGCGGCCTCGAGCGCCTGGATCCGCTCCTCCACGGCCGCGGGGATCCCCTGGGGAGCGCCCTGTTGCGTCTGCGCCGCCGGCCGGCCGAGGGCGTTCACGCGCTGCTCGAGTTGCGAAAGCCGCTGGTTGTCCTGCGGCTCTGGCGTCTGCCACGCCTGAAGCCCGTAATAGACGAGCCCGGCCCCCACGATGCCGCCGAGCACGCCGGAGCCGATCAGGGCGGCGGGCGACGTGCGCCGGACGGGAGCCGGGTGAGGCTCGTTCCCGCGCGGCGGCAGATCCGCCGCCGGCTGTTCCGGCGCGGGCTGTTCCGGCGCGAGCGCCTCCTGCGTCGACGGCTCCTCCGGGGGCGGCTCTTGCGAAAGCGACTCCTGCGAAAGTGGCTCTCGGGGCTGCTCCTGCGAAGGCTGCTCCGGCCCGAGCGAATCGGTGCCCAGGCCCGAATCCAGACTGGCCCCGGGGGCCGCGACGACCTCCTCGGGGGTGCGCTCGGCCCCGGTCTCGATCGTCTCCTCGGGTGTCGGATTCTCCGTCACGGGTTCCTCGTGCGCAGGTTCCTCGCGCTTGCCGTCATCGATGACGGTCGCTTTCAGGTCGATCGTTGCCGGCTCCCGCGCATGTTTCCTGCGGGAGGATTTCGGGGCTCTGCGGTCGGATGAATCGGTCACGGGTCACTCTTGGTCGGGCAATCTTGACGGGTCAGTGTGAAATGCAATTGGGGCAAGCTTGGGCGCAGCGTTTCGTTCCCTGGCCGGGAGACGATCCTGAAGGGTCATGGTCTGAGCGGATCGCGATCCTTTCTCATGGCGAAATCCCCTGGTCCCGAGATCGTAAACGAAGCCGTTGCCGGCGTCACCCGAACCCCTCGAGGAGGGCGAGCAGCGCCTCCTCGGACGGCTCCGCGGCCACAAGGGTCCGGGCGCCGACGGCCTCCAGGGGCGCGGCCACATCCGCCGACAGGCAGAGATGGGAGAAGGCCCGGAGGCCGGACAACAGGCCAGCCTCTTCCGCCCGCCGGATCACGAGATCCGCGCTCCGGCGGGAATAATGGAGCGCGGCGCCGATTTGGCCAGAGCGGAGCGCCTCGATCACCGCCAGGGGTAGCTCGGAAACGGCTTCTGCCTCGTAGGCCTCCCATTGCAGCACGGAGAAGCCGGCCGCGCGCAGGGAGGCCGCCGGCTCGTCCTTGTGGTGGCGGGCCGTGACGTGAAGAAGCGTTCGCCCGGGCGGCAGGGTTTCGCGAATCAGCCGGGACAGGGACACGGCATCGCCCTCCGCGACCATGACGGGGGCAAAGCCTGCCGCGCGCACTGCCTGCGCCGTGCGCTCCCCGACCGCGAAGACCGGGCGGCTCCGGTCCTCGATCGCGGACAGGGCCTCCGCCGCATGGGCGCTCGTCACGATCAGCGCGTCCCATACGGCGTTGGGTTGGGGCACCCCCGTCGGGACGATCCGGGTCAGGGGCGCCATGACAGCCTCGTGCCCCCGCGCGGCAAGCTTCTGCGCCGTGCGCTCGGCGTCGTCCTGCGCCCGTGTGACGAGAATCCGCATCAGGATCCGAGAAATCCGGCCGGCATGCGGGCCCGCAGCTCGCTGCCCGCATCGCGCCCGAGCGCGACGGCATCGTCGGGCGAGCCGCGACGGATCGTCTCCAGGCTCTCCGATCCGTCCGGGCGCAGCACGAGGCCGCGGATCTCGAGCTCGTTCCCGACCAGCCGCGCATGGCCGGCGATGGGCGTGCGGCACGAGCCGTCGAGGATCGTCAGGAAGGCCCGCTCGGCCGCCAGGGCATAACCGGTGGGCGCGTCGAGGATCGGCCGCAGCGCCTCCCTCACCCGCTCGTCCTCGGCCCGGATCGCGATCGCGATCGCCCCCTGCCCGACCGCGGGCAGGAAATCCTCCGTGCCGAGCACGGCGGTGACGTGGTCCGTGAGCCCGAGGCGACGCAGGCCCGCCATGGCGAGGAGGGTGGCGTCGACCTCGCCGCGCTCCAGCTTCGCGAGCCGCGTCTGCACGTTGCCGCGCAGGAGCGTGACGTTCAGATTCGGCCGCAGCCGGCGGATCTGCGCCTGGCGGCGCAGGGAGGCCGAGCCCACCACCGCGCCGGGCGGCAGGTCGGACAGGCTCTTGAAGCGATGGCTGATGAAGGCGTCGCGCACGTCCTCACGCGGCAAAAAGCCCGCGATGGCGATCCCCTCGGGCAGCGTCGTCGGCAGGTCCTTGGCGGAATGGACCGCGAGGTCGATGGAGCCCTCGAGGAGCGCGATGTCGAGCTCCTTGGTGAAGAGTCCCTTGCCGCCCGCCTCCGAGAGCGGCCGGTCCTGGATGGCGTCACCCGTGGTCTTGATGATCGACAGGGGCAGGCGCTCGACGGCCCAGCCGTGGGCGGCCACCAGCCTGTCTTGCGTCTCGTGAGCCTGAGCCAGCGCCAGAGGGCTGCCTCGCGTGCCTATGACCAGGGCGGATGAAGGGGCCATTCCTGTTCTGCTCTCCTGACAAGTGCGATCGGCGTTTGATCTTGTACGGCGGGGCGGACTATAGGGGGAGGCAGACGGGCCGGAAAGTCCGAAACTTCACGTAGCAACGGCACTCACGAACATGCGTATCCTGGGCATCGAGACCACCTGCGACGAGACCGCGGCCGCCGTTGTGGGCGTCGGCTTCGACGGGCGGGGGGAAATCCTCTCCAACGAAGTGCTGAGCCAGATCGCCGAGCACGCGGCCTATGGGGGCGTGGTGCCGGAAATCGCGGCACGCGCCCACGTGGAAGTGCTCGACCGCCTGATCGCCCGGGCGCTCAAGAGCGCCGGCTGCGCTGTCCGAGACATCGACGGCATCGCGGTCGCGGCGGGACCCGGCCTCATCGGCGGCGTGCTCGTGGGCCTCACCACCGCCAAGGCCATGGCCCTCGTGACCCGCAAGCCCCTCATGGCGGTGAACCATCTCGAGGCCCATGCGCTCACCGCCCGCCTCACCGACGGCATCGGCTTCCCCTATCTGCTGCTCCTCGCCTCCGGCGGCCACACACAGCTCGTGGCCGTAAGGGGGGTGGGCGACTATGTTCGCATCGGCACCACCATCGACGACGCCATCGGCGAGGCCTTCGACAAGGTGGCCAAGATGCTGGGGCTCCCCTATCCGGGCGGGCCACATGTGGAGCGGGAGGCCGCGAAGGGCAATCCCGAGCGCTTCGCCCTGCCCCGCCCCCTGATGGGGCGCTCCGAGCCGAACTTCTCCCTCTCGGGCCTCAAGACCGCCGTGCGGCTGGAGGCGGAGCGCATCGCGCCCCTGACCTCGAGCGACATCTCCGATCTCTGCGCCAGCTTCCAGGCCGCCATCGTCGATATCGTGGTCGACCGCACCCGCGTCGGCCTGCGCAACTTCCGCGACATCGCGGGCCACCCGACGGCGCTCGTGGTGGCGGGCGGCGTCGCGGCCAACCAGGCCATCCGCCAGGCCCTCCAGCGGCTCGCGGTCGAAACGGGCCTCAAGCTCGTGGCCCCGCCCCTGTCGCTCTGCGGCGACAACGGCGCGATGATCGCCTGGGCCGGTCTCGAACGGATGCGGCTCGGGCTGATCGACGACATCACGGTGGCGGCCCGCGCCCGCTGGCCCCTGGACACGAGCCGCGACGAGGCGGGAGCCAAGGCCTGATGACGACCCGCTCCGGCCCGATCGGCATTGTGGGCGCGGGCGCCTGGGGCACGGCGCTCGCCAATGCGGCCGCCATCGCCGGAAACGACGTGATCCTGTGGATGCGCCGGCCCGAACAGGCGGCCGGCCTAGCCGCCACCCGGACGAACGAGCGCTTCCTGCCCGGCCTGCGGCTGCACGACCGCATCCAGCCCACCGCCGATCTCGGCGGCCTCGCGGCGAGCCGCGCTGTTCTGCTCGTCACCCCGGCCCAGACCACGCGGGACATGACGGCGGCACTCGCCTCGGTTCTGCCCGTGGAAACGCCCCTCGTGCTCTGCGCCAAGGGCATCGAGCGGGGGACCAACGCCTTCCTGTGCGACGTGGTGGAAGCCGTCCGCCCCGGCGCCCCCGTGGCGGTGCTCTCGGGGCCGAGCTTCGCGGACGACGTGGCACGCGGCCTGCCCACCGCCGTCACCCTGGCCTGCCGCGATGCGGCGCTCGCCGAGGACCTCGCCACGGCCCTGTCCGGGCCGACGCTCCGGGTCTATCACCGGAGCGACGTGCGCGGCGTCGAGATCGGGGGCGCGGCCAAGAACGTGCTGGCGATCGCCTGCGGGGCGGTGGCCGGACGGGGCCTGGGCGAGAGCGCCAAGGCGGCCCTGATCGCGCGCGGCTTCGCGGAGCTTCTGCGCTTCGCCCGCGCTTACGGCGGCGAGGCGGAGACCCTGATGGGATTGTCCGGGCTCGGCGATCTCGTGCTGACCTGCTCCTCCGCCCATTCCCGCAACTTCGCCTTCGGCATGAGGCTCGGCCAGGGCATGGCACCCCAGGATGCATCCGGCGGCAAGCTGGTGGAGGGCGCCGCGACCGCGAGCGCCCTCGTGGGGCTCGCTCGCGCGAAGAACGTCGACATGCCGATCGCCGAAGCGGTCGAACAGATCCTGACCGGCGCATGGACCCTCGACCAGGCCGTCGATGCTCTGATGGCCCGTCCCCTCAAATCCGAGAACTGAGTGACTGCGCATGGCCCACTGGCTCTACAAATCGGAACCCTCCGTCTGGTCGTGGGACCAGCAGGTCGCGGAAGGCGAGAAAGGCACCCACTGGAACGGCGTGCGCAACCACGTCGCCAAGCAGAACCTGATGGCCATGAAGACCGGCGAGCAGGGATTCTTCTATCACTCCAACGAGGGCAAGGCGGTCGTCGGCATCGTCGAGGTGATCCGGGAATACTATCCCGACCACACGGACGAGACGGGCAAGTTCGGCATGGTCGACATCAAGGCCGTGAAGGCGCTGCCGAAGCCGGTGACGCTCGACGACATCAAGAACGAGCCCCTGCTCGAAAAGATGATTCTCGTCAACAACTCACGCCTCTCGGTCCAGCCGGTGACGGACGAGGAATGGGCGATCGTGTGCCGGATGGGCGGGCTGTAAGCCCCGGCGTCATGCCGGCCGGAGAGTCAGCGGACAGGAAGGCAATCCACGCCGCTGCGCTTGGATTTGGACCCCCTTCCCTCGCTTCGCTCGCCGGGGATGACACGGAGAGCTTCCCCCTGTCATTCCCGGCCGGAGCGAAGCGGAGGGGAAGGGAATCCAGAGCGCCGAGCCTGAACGTGGATCCCCTTCCCGGCCTTCGGACCGCCAGAGATGACAGCGAGGGCCGACCCCCGAAAGTATCAGCGACCAAAGTCCGATCCCTGCCCCGCTTGCCCGAACCCTCTCTCTTTCCGTAAACCTAGTCCTAATTACTCAATGACAACGAGTCTGGGAGAAGCGTCATGGAAGAGAAGGTCTACGACGTACCGGCTGAATGGAGCCACCGCGCCTATCTGGATCATGCCGGATACCTGGCGAAATACGAGGCCTCCATCAAGAACCCGGAGAAGTTCTGGGCGGAGGAAGCCAAGCGCATCCACTGGTTCAGGGAGCCGACGCGGATCAAGAACACCAATTTCGGCCCCGAGAACGTGTCGATCCGCTGGTTCGAGGACGGCGTCACCAACGCGGCCTATAACTGCGTCGACCGGCATCTCCACACCCGCGGTGATCAGGTCGCGATCATCTGGGAAGGCGACGATCCCTCCGAGTCGAAGAAGATCACCTACCGCGAGCTCCACGCCGAAGTCTGCCGCATGGCCAACATCATGCGCAACCGCGGCGTCGGCAAGGGCGACAGGGTGACGATCTACCTGCCGATGATCCCTGAGGCGGCCTATGCCATGCTGGCCTGCGCGCGGCTCGGCGCCATCCATTCGGTCGTGTTCGGCGGCTTCTCGCCCGACTCGCTCGCCAGCCGCATCCAGGACGCCAAGTCCGCCTTCGTCGTGACGGCGGACGAGGGCCTGCGCGGCGGCCGCAAGGTTCCCCTGAAGGTGAACGTGGACGAGGCCATCGAGCGCGTCGGCCCCGGCGTGGTGGACCACGTTCTCGTCGTGCGCCGCACCGGCTCGGCCGTGAACATGGAGCCGGGCCGGGACGTCTATTACGACGAGGCGGCGCAGCTCGTATCCGACGACTGCCCCTATGAGGAAATGAACGCGGAGGATCCGCTGTTCATCCTCTACACCTCGGGCTCGACCGGAACCCCGAAGGGCGTGCTGCACACGACCGGCGGCTATCTCGTCTACACCTCGATGACGCATCAATACGTCTTCGACTACCACGACGGCGACGTCTACTGGTGCACCGCCGACGTGGGCTGGGTGACGGGCCACTCCTACATCCTCTACGGACCGCTGGCGAACGGCGCGACGACGCTGATGTTCGAGGGCGTGCCGACCTATCCGTCGATCTCCCGCTTCTGGGAGGTGATCGACAAGTACAACGTGAACATCTTCTATACCGCCCCGACCGCGATCCGCTCGCTGATGCAGGCGGGCGAGGACCCGGTGAAGAAGACCTCGCGCAAGTCCCTGCGGCTTCTGGGCTCGGTCGGCGAGCCGATCAATCCGGAAGCCTGGGAATGGTACCACCGCGTCGTCGGCGACAGCCGCTGCCCCATCGTCGACACTTGGTGGCAGACGGAGACCGGCGGCATCCTGATCACGCCGCTGCCCGGCGCCACCAAGCTCAAGCCCGGCTCGGCCACCCGGCCCTTCTTCGGCGTGAAGCCGCAGGTGGTCGATGCGGACGGCAAGGTGCTGGAAGGCGCCTGCGAGGGCAATCTCGTCATCGCCGATTCCTGGCCGGGCCAGATGCGCACGGTCTACGGCGACCATGAGCGCTTCGTGCAGACCTACTTCTCCACCTATCCGGGCAAGTACTTCACCGGCGACGGCTGCCGCCGCGATGCCGACGGCTATTACTGGATCACGGGCCGCGTGGACGACGTCATCAACGTCTCCGGCCACCGCATGGGCACGGCGGAGGTGGAATCCGCGCTCGTCGCCCATCCGAAGGTCTCGGAAGCGGCGGTGGTCGGCTACCCGCACGACATCAAGGGACAGGGCATCTACGCCTACGTGACCCTGATGGCCGGCGAGCAGCCCACGGAAGAGCTGCGCAAGGAGCTCGTGGCCTGGGTCCGCAAGGAGATCGGCCCCATCGCCTCGCCGGACCTGATCCAGTTCGCCCCGAGCCTGCCGAAGACCCGCTCGGGCAAGATCATGCGCCGCATCCTGCGCAAGATCGCCGAGGACGAGTTCGGCAATCTGGGCGACACCTCGACGCTGGCCGACCCGACCGTCGTCGACGACCTGATCAGCAACCGCCAGAACAAACGCACGCAGGCGGCCTGAGGATCGGAAAGGCTTGAAACCTCGACATGGCCGGGTTGCTGCCCGGCCATGATTTTTTGCGCGGACCTGCATGACCCAGACGAACTCTGCCGAACGAAACCTCTCTCCTGGGCAGGGCCGTCGGCTCTGTTGCATTAACCTGAGAAGAGCAAAATGAACCCAGTCGAGTGGTTCCCTCAGGCCGCGAGACCGAAGAGTTGCTTCACGAGACGGATTTCTCCTGGCGTACCGGGCTGCCCCAAGCCGCAATGGCCGCGGCGGATCATCCGCATGACCTCAAAGCCCTTCAAGGTCGCAGAGGCGGTTTTCATCCTCTGGAAGCCGCGCGTCGGCCGGATGACGCGCTTGAGCGCCCCATGGTCCGCCTCAATGATGTTGTTGAGATACTTCGAGGTGCGATGCTCGACATCGTTCGCCAGCAGCCCTTCGCGTTGCAAACGTCGGATCGCCTTCGGGTACGATGCCAGTTTGTCGGTTGTGATCGAGGATGGCGGATAGTCACTTATCGTCTTCAGCGCTTTATGCAGGAAGCGATAAGCTGCTCGGGTATTCCGACGGTCGGAGAGCATGAAGTCAATCAGCTGACCGTGCTTATCGACGGCCCGGAACAGGTATTTCCATTGGCCACCGACCCGCACATAGGTCTCGTCCACCCTCCACGGTCCTGAGCGAGGTCCTTGGTAAGTTCGGATCCGCTTCTCGATCTCGGGCGCATAGCGCTGTACCCAGCGGAAGATCGTGCTTGGATTGACGCTGACACCGCGCTCGGACATCATCTCAGCCAGATCGCGATAGCTGATGCCGTACTTGCAGTACCAGCGCCCGCACAGCAGGATGATTGCGACCGGACAACGGCGGCGCTTGAACAGAGACAACAGGATGGCCCCTCGATTGGCCGATCCGGATTACACTGCCGAGGTTAATGCAACATGGGATTATTCCGGGCCTGGTGCCCTTCGACGGCAAATTGGGGTCTGATGTGATCAGGCCCAAAGTGGAAGCCAACGGAGAGTAT
>JBOZRS010000083.1:0-191286 GCA_050789065.1 Microvirga sp. | reverse complement strand
CTCTGGGTCATGATCCACCTCCTGCTCTCAGAAGGGAATCACACTTCAGCCCAGGCCGAAACCTCTTGAATCTGCCTTTCAGTCCGATGCTCTAGGGCGCAAGTTCTCACACCGAAGGGCTGAACTGAACGGATCGAGACCCGCAGATGCGAAGGAGCGATGGTGAAACTATGAAACATTTCTCGCGAGCGCCGTCACTCCGGCGACTTCGCTTCGAGAAACAGGGCCATCCGGATCAGATCGGACAGGTTTTTCGCTTCCATCTTCGCCATGACATTGGCCCTGTGGATCTCGACGGTCCGCGGGCTGATGTTGAGTTCATGGGCAATGGTCTTGTTGGCCTTGCCGGCCACGAGCCCGTCGAGGACCTGACGCTCTCGCTGTGACAGTCCTTGAAGGCGAGCCTGAGTTTTTGCCAGCTCCTGGCTCTTCTGGACGCTCTGCTCATCGCACAGCAGGGCAAATCGCACCACCTCGAGCAGGCGGTCATCCCTGAACGGCTTTTCCAGAAAGTCCATTGCACCGGCCTTCATGGCCTCGACAGCAAGAGGCACATCGGCATGGCCGGTCATCACGATGACCGGAACGTTGTAGCCCGTTTTGTTGAGCCGGCGGATGAATTCGATCCCGTCGATCCCCGGCATTCGCACATCCGTCACGATGCAGCACCTGCTCAGATCCTTCACTTCCTGAAGGAAGGCATTGGCGGATTCGTACAGGCGGACGTTCATGCCAGCCGAGACGAGCAGAAAGGAAAGAGCCTTGCGAACAGAAATGTCGTCATCGACTATGTATACGATCGGCCCATTCGACATCCGCCATATCCTCCTTGTCGACTGTCCTGAGCGTGAAGTGAAAGGCCGCCCCTGCACCGAGCTTCGTATCGACCCAAATCTTGCCGCCATGGGATTCGACGATCGTCCGGCTGATGGAAAGGCCGACCCCCATGCCGTTCCGTTTGGTCGTCGTAAATGGCGTGAAAATCTTGTTCAAGACATCCGAAGCGATGCCAGGACCGGTGTCCTGGACGCTCACGTCCACCATCTTGCCGGCCTCGACGAGTTCGGCCTTGATGACGAGGCTGCGCTCATCCACGTCCTGCATGGCCTCGGCGGCGTTTCGAATGAGATTGAAGAGGACCTGCTGGATCTGAATGCGATTGACGATGACCAGCGGACTTTCCGGAGGAAAGTCGTACTCGACCTCGATGCCGTAATCCTTCGCTCCCACGAGCGCGAGGGCGCTCGCCTCTTCGACCAGTTTCTGAAGCTCCTCGATCTCGTGCTCGCTCTCACCGCGGGCCACGAATTCCCGCAGATGCCGGATGATCTGCCCTGCACGCAGGGCTTCCTCGGCCGCTTCGTTGATCACCTCCCGCAGCATGGGCACGTGCTGCCCTTCCATGTCGTTGAGGATCAGACAGCAGCCCTTGAGATAACTGGAAATCGCAGTAAGCGGCTGATTGATTTCATGGGCGAGCGTCGAACCCATTTCACCCAATGCGGTGAAACGGGACATATGGACAAGCTCGGACTGAAGCTCCTGCATCCTGGCTTCCGTTCGCTGGCGCTCCGTGAGGTCGCGGATGAAGCCGGTGAAGTAGCGCTCCCCGCCGGATCGCATCTCGCTGACCTGGACCTCGATCGGAAAGGTCGATCCATCCTTGCGCTGCGCCACGCCGATGCGTCCTGATCCGATGATCCGCCGCTCCCCCGTCTGGCGATAGCGAAGCAGAAAGCCGTCATGCTGTTCCCGATAGGGCGGAGGCATGAGGTATTTGACGTTCGTTCCAATCACCTCATCGGGGTGATAGCCGAACATGCGAACAGCGGTTTCGCTGAAGGACTGGATGATTCCTTTCTCGTTGGTGACGATCAGGGCGTCAGGCACGATTTCCAGAATGGACCGGAGGTGCGCTTCGCTCCTGCGCAGCCGCTCCTCGTCGTGGCGCAACACGTCATCCGGCGGATCCTCTCGCCGGGCATCCCGGCCGGGATCGGATGAAGCGCCGGACGATGGCTGTTCCTTCATCGGCTTCCACGGCTGCCCACTTCCTCGGGAGGCGTCCTCATTCGCCTCGCGAGCGGGGAGTTCGCTGATCGTCCCGACCCATTCCTGCACCTGGCCGTCAGGGTCCCGCACTGGAACAGCTCTGGTGCGGACTTGCCTGTACCGGCCATCGGCATGTTGAACCCGGCACTCATACGAGCCCGGCAGCCCCAGAGCTTGTCTTTCCTGCCAAAAGGAGAGGACGCATTCCCGATCCCCCGGATGCACAACCTCCAGCCATCCGTAGCCGGCGAGAAAATCCGTTTCCCTCCCGCAATAAGCAGTCCATCCCGAGGACTCGATGAGGGCGCCGTTCGGGTGCGCCCGCCAGACGATTGCATCGGTCGCTTCGACCAGTGCCCGGTAGCGCTGTTCCTCGATGCTCGGAGAGGTCGAGGCGACGGCATAACCGGTGATGGAGCGAATGGTGAGAACGAAACAATGAAACGAGTTGGCATTGCTACTGACAGGGTCGAGCGTCACCCGCCCCACGAACGACGATCCATTCTTCCGGGCGCAGAGGCTCTCACTCACCAGGTGTCCTGCATTCGGAGCGGGAATGGCAATTTGTCTGAGCGTTCCGGCTTCTCCGTTTTCCGTGGCAAAGAGAATGGAGAAGTGGATGCCTCTGACTTCTTCGGCGGACCATCCGAAGAGGTGCTGGGCACCGGAATTCCAGGATATGATATTTCCTTTCATGTCGAGGGCCGCGAGAGCCATGTCGACGATAGCGTCGATCATGCGCTCGGCATCGACCCGTTCGCCGGTCGAGCAATTCGCTTTTGCCCCAAAACGATCCGCCAAGGCAGACATGCCTGTCTTGTGCCCCCATCCAGATCGTGCTGTTAGCGAGTCCTGACGCATCGATCAATTGTCTGGCAGTTCAATCAGCGCGGATCCTCGCCTGGATCTTCGCGGTTCTCGTGCATGCCGAGGCTGCTGACGGGGCGCGTGGTCTCGTCAAGCGATCAGCGGATCTCTAGACATGATCCGGACGCTGCGACAAAGCAACGCTATGCCCAGTGTATCGGACGGATAATTTGATACATAGTATCGACGGCTGCGATGGTCAGATGGGTTCAGCCCCGCACGGATCAACTGCATCTCCTCCGCGCCTTCCATCCGCGATCGCCCGACGCCTGTCCGAGGCACAGGGCGATCCTTGGCGGATAGGTCAGTCGCCCCGACTGGGGGCGTCTGGTCAGCCTCGTGCAAGATTCAGAGTGTAAACGGCTCTTCACCATATTTGTGTGGAGGCCCCTGTGACGTCACCCGTCTACTTGTTCGATCTGGCATCGCGACAAGCTCAGTGGCTTGCCGTGCGGCAGTCGACCGTTTCCGGAAACATCGCGAACGCCAATACTCCTGGCTATCGGGCCCGCGATGTGGCGCCCTTTGCCGAAGTCCTGGACAAGACGAAGCTGGCCATGACGGCCACCAATGCTCAGCACATAGGCTTTACTCCCTCCCATGCCGAAGGGACTAAAGTGAAGAAGGCCGATACCTGGGACACGGTTTATTCCAAGAACTCCGTCAGCCTGGAACAGGAGATGTTGAAAGCCGGAGAGGTGAGCCGCCAGCACTCCCTCAACACCAACATCGTCAAGTCTTTCCATAGAATGCTCATGTCCTGTGTGAGGACATCGTAATGATCGATCCGTTGATTGCATCGGCGCGGCTGTCGAGCGCGGGGCTCGAGGCTCAGTCCCTGCGTCTGCGCGTCGTGTCGGAGAACGTCGCCAACGCCCAGTCCACAGGGCAGACGCCCGGGTCCGACCCGTACGCCCGCAAGACTGTCACTTTCAAGAGCGAACTCGACCGCACCCTCGGCTCGGCCTCGGTCGCCGTCAAGGACATCAACAGGGACACGACGCCCTTTCCGGTCGAGTACGACCCCGGAAATCCTGCTGCCGACGAGAACGGCATGGTCAAGAAGCCGAACGTCAACATGCTGATCGAGATGGCCGATATGCGCGAGGCCAACCGGTCCTATGAAGCCAACCTGCAGATGATGAAGCAGGTGCGGTCCATGATTTCGGCGACAATCGATCTTCTGAGAGGCTGAACATGATCGGTGCTGTTTCATCCATCACATCCGCAATTGACCGCTCTGGTGCGGTCTCCTCCGGCTCTGCCGTCAGCCAAGCGATCTCCGGAGGGGCTGCTGGGGTCTCTCAGGCGAGCTTCAGCGACATGATGGCCCAGGTCGCAACAACGGCGGTCGATACCCTGAAGGCCGGCGAAGCGGCCTCGATCTCCGGAATCCAGGGCAAGGCATCCGTGCAGCAGGTGGTCGAGGCCGTCATGTCGGCCGAACAGACGCTTCAGACGGCAATCGCGATCCGCGACAAGGTCGTCGCGGCCTATCAGGAAATCTCGCGGATGGCGATTTAAGGGGATCACAATGAGAGCGCTTGCCATTGCTGCGACGGGCATGAACGCCCAGCAGCTCAACGTCGAAGTCATTGCCAACAACATCTCGAACGTGAACACGACCGCCTTCAAGGCTGCCCGGGCCGAGTTCACCGATCTGCTCTATCAGGCCGAGAGAGCTCAGGGCGTGCCCGCGCAGGCAGGCGAGAGCCCCATTCCCGAGGGAGCGATGCTTGGTCTCGGCGTCCGCACGGCGGCAATCCGCAACCTGCATCGGCAGGGCTCTCTCACAAGCACGTCCAACCAGTTCGACCTCGCTCTGGACGGCCGCGGCTGGTTTCAGGTGAATGCCCCGAACGGCGACATCATCTATACCCGTGCGGGCTCGTTCAACACGAACGGCAACGGCCAGTTGGTGACCATTGACGGATACACCGTCAACCCGCCGATCGTCGTTCCGCCGAATACAATCGACGTGACGATCAACGAGTCGGGCGAAGTCTTCGCAAAAATCAGCGGACAGACGCAGCCGCAGAACATCGGACAGTTGACGCTCGCGAACTTTGCAAACGATGCGGGCCTCGAGCCGATCGGCAACAACTACTATCGGGAGACGCTGGCCTCCGGAGCTCCCGTCGTCGGCGTTCCGGCCGACCCGGGCTTCGGAAAGATCCACCAAGGATATCTCGAGGCCTCGAATGTCGACCCCATCAAGGAGATAACGAATCTGATCTCGGCTCAGCGCGCGTTCGAGATGAACTCCAAGGTCATTCAGGCCGCCGACGACATGGCCGGAACCGTGTCGAAGGGCATTCGCTAAATTTCAGACTCGAGGATTGTTGCTCATGAAGGTCGCCCTCCAATACGCGCTAGCTGCCGCCGCGTCCCTCATGGCGAGCGTGCATCTGGCCGCAGCCGAGGAGCGTATTCTGCCCGTCGCGGCCCAGACGATCTATCCTGGCGACACCATCAGCGAGCCGATGATCAAGGACAAGGCGTTTCCGGAGAACTACCGGTATCGGACGGCCGTCGTGGAATCGCCCCGCGTGCTCGTCGGCAAGGTTGCGCGCCGCACGCTCCTTCCTGGCGAACCCATTCCGATGAACGCCGTCGACGACCCGCAGATCGTCACACGCGGAGTTCAGGCCACCATCTTCTTCGAGGAGGGAGGGCTCTCGATTATTGGTGTCGGGACACCGCTTCAATCGGGAACCCTGGGCGAGACGATCCAGGTGAAGAATGCCGACAGCGGCCGAATCATTACCGGTCGGGTTCAGGCTGACGGCAAGATTCGTATTGGTGTTCAATAATGTTTCGAGCCTTTCTTCTCATCGTGGCGGTTCTGTGTTCGACGATGGCTCATGCCGCAACGCGTATCAAGGATGTCGCGGGCGTCCAGGGTGTGCGGGATAATCAGCTGATCGGATACGGCCTCGTCATGGGCCTGCAGGGAACGGGCGATACGCTTCGCAATTCCCAGTTCACGGAGCAATCGCTTCAATCGATGCTCGACCGCATGGGCGTCAACGTTCGGGACATCAACCTGCGGACCCGCAACGTCGCAGCCGTCATTGTGACGGCCGATCTTCCTCCATTCGTGGGAGCCGGCTCCCGGATCGACGTCACGGTGACATCCATGGGCGATGCGACTTCGCTCAAGGGCGGAACCCTGATGCTGACAGCGCTCCAGGGCGGCGATGGGCAGATCTATGCGGTTGCCCAAGGAGCCATCGCGGTCTCCGGATTTTCCGCGCAGGGCCAGGCCGAAACTCTGACCTCGGGCGTTGCGACGGCGGGCCGCATTCCCAATGGCGCATTGATCGAAAGGGAGGTCGCCGGCGGCTTCAACGAAGTCGGACCGATAGCGTTCGAACTCAAGAACCCCGACTACAAGACCGCAACCCTGATTACCGACGCCATCAATCAGTACTCTCAGCAGCGTTACGGAATGCGGGTCGCCGCGCCGCGGGACTTCCGGACCGTCGTCCTGCACAAGCCGAAGGGTGTCGGAGCGACACGGTTCATCGCCGAATTGGGGGATCTCCAGATTCAGCCCGATACACCCGCGCGGATCGTTGTGGACCAGCGCACGGGCACAGTGGTGATCGGCCGGAATGTCCAGATCTCGACAGTCGCTATTACCCACGGCAACCTGACGATCCGGATTACGGAAGCGCCTGAGGTATCCCAGCCCGATCCGTTTTCGATGGGACAGACCACTGTCGTGCCTCGTACCCAGGTGACTGCGACGGAGGAGCGGGTGCCTCTGGCCATCGTCAGGGGAGCGGATCTCCAGACACTGGTAAAAGGCCTAAACCAGATGGGCCTCAAGCCATCCGACGTGATCTCCATCCTCCAGGCCGTGAAGACAGCGGGGGCGCTCCAGGCGGAGTTGGTCATCCAATGACGATTTCCAGAGTGATCCGATTACAGAATCTGGGGCTTCCGCTGCTCGCATTGATCCTGGGAAGCGTCGCGCAGAGCGGCGCCTATGCCCAGGATGATGAGGCCGGCAGGAAGAACAGCCAGTACTGCGCCAATATCGCGGATGCTGCCTCCGATGCCCGTTTTTCGCTTCAGAAGGAAGCCCTGGCGAAAATGGAGAAGGAGATCGAGAGCCGGATCAAGGTCCTGGAAGCCAAGCGGGCAGAATACGAAGAATGGCTTCGCCGGCGCAACGAGGTTCTCGAGAAGGCGGACGCGACCGTCGTGTCGATCTACGCCCGCATGCGCCCGGATGCCGCGGCTCTTCAACTCGCCAACATGCAGGATGAAATCGCAGCCGCCGTCATTGCCAAGCTCAATCCCCGAACTGCAAGCGCGGTGCTGAACGAGATGGAGCCTGCGAGAGCTGCCCAGCTCGCCAATGTGATTACGGATGCCCCCAAGCGGGCCCAGAGCAATGGGAGCTCGAATTGAAGAAGCTGATCGCCGTTGCGGGTTTTGTTTTTCTTGGCGCTTGCGCGGTCCGGCCTGAAGAGATCGGGCGCGAACCGGCCATGACGCCGGTTGGAGCGGGCCTCGCTGTCGAGAGAGAGCCCTTTCCTCATGTCTTCAGGAATACGGGTCAGACGGCACCGAATTCGACTTGGAGCAATGCCAGCGCCGACCTCTTCACCAGCCCGCGTGCGAGGCAGGTCGGGGACATTGTAACGGTGAATATTCAGATCGACGACAAGGCGGAGTTCGAGAACGCCACCGATCGATCCAGGAAGTCATCGCTCAACGCTGGACTCGATTACTCATTTGCTTTCAAAGGCTGGAGTTCTGACGGTACCGGGGATGTGGGCCTCAGATCGAACTCGGCCTCTAACGGCCAGGGTACGATCGACCGCTCCGAGAAGCTGCGGCTCTCGGTTGCGGCTGTCGTCACGGAGGTCCTTCCGAATGGCAATGTGGTGATCAGCGGATCGCAGGAGGTCCGAGTGAACTACGAGGTCCGGGTTCTCAATATCGCCGGCATCGTGCGGCCGCGGGATATCTCGCCGAAGAATACCATCAGCTACGACAAGATCGCCGAAGCGCGTGTCTCGTATGGTGGGCGCGGCCGCCTCATGGAGGTGCAGCAGCCGGCCTATGGACAGCAGATCTATGATGCGATCACACCGTTCTAAAACCATCAAACGGGCGTCTTTCGGATGACAGAGACCGTGGCATTGCCGCCACCTTCGGACAAGAAGGCGAAAAAGGGAGGGAGCCTGCGGTGGCTTTTGACCCTCCTCCTTCTGACCCTGCTTGCCGTGGGGACGGGCGGGGGATTTGGCGTGGTCATGATGTCCCGCATTGAGAAGCGGGTGGAAGCCAAGCTCAGGACGGAAGCGGAGAAATCCCCGGCCGCCAGCCCTTACTCCGGAGACATCGCGATCCAGAAGCTGGCCTCCGTCGTCTCCAACATGTCGAACTCCGGAAACTATTGGGTGCGCCTGGAATCCTCGATCATCTACAAGAAGAATCCCGACATCAATCCGGAAGTCATGGCCGCCGAGACGCGACAGGATTTGCTGTCTTATCTCCGCACAATCTCCGTTGCGCAGATTCAGGGTCCGAGCGGGCTTCTTCACTTGAGAGAAGATCTCAACGAAAGAGCCCAGCTGCGATCCAAGGGGCTGATCCGGGAGCTTGTCATCGAGTCCCTGGTGGTCCAGTGACGAAGCCTGAGGACGACGACACCGGCCAGATTCCCATCACCGCATTTTTTTGACGCTTTCAGACAATGCTTACTCGAATTTTCATGATCCTTGGCGCCCTGGCGCTGCTGACGACAGGCGCCAACGCGCAGATCGCCGGACTCGACGCTCTCATCCCTGCGGGTGACGGCGCCGTCAGCGGGCGGATCATTCAGATCGTCGCTCTTCTGACGGTGCTGTCCCTGGCGCCGGGTCTTCTGATCATGGTGACCAGCTTCACCCGCTTCGTGGTCGCCTTCTCGTTCCTGCGCTCGGGCCTCGGCCTGCAGAGCACGCCGGCCAACATTTTCCTTGTCAGCCTATCCCTATTCATGACGTTCTTCGTCATGGGGCCGACTTTCGATCGCGCCTGGCAGGAGGGAGTGCGGCCTCTCACCGAAAACAGGATCTCCGAAGCCGAGGCATTCTCCAAGACGGCGGAGCCCTTCCGCGAGTTCATGTTGACCCATGTGCGGCCTAAGGATCTCCAGATGTTCACGGATCTGGCCGCATCGACCTATCCGAAAGCCGGAGAGGGCGAAAAAGTCGACCTTCGTATCCTAATTCCCGCCTTCATGATCTCCGAGTTGAGGAGGGGCTTCGAGATCGGCTTCCTGATCGCTCTTCCGTTTCTCGTCATCGACATGATCGTCGCAACCCTCGTCATGTCCATGGGCATGATGATGATGCCGCCGACGGTGCTGTCGCTTCCTTTCAAGGTTCTCTTCTTCATCTTGATTGACGGCTGGAACATACTGGTGAGCGGTCTCGTCAAGTCGTACTTCTGAGGTCCCCATCGGCGTTCCCACAAACGGAGCAACCCTCGCGCAAGGTTGATGACGCACAACTCGTCTCGACAACGTTTCATGGATGTCGAGTATCCCTATGCCTGGTCGTCAACACGCCGAAAGATTGTGGAACAGCCTTTTGCTGCTGGGCGCCCGCCGCTTGGCGATTCTGGGCGCCATCGGTCTTGCCGTTTTTCTGGCCGTCGGTTTCGGAACCTACTATTTGAGCCGGCCTGTCGAGGAGACGCTCTACACGGGGCTCGACCGGGAAGATGTCGGCCGCATGGGGGTCGTCCTCAAGGACGCAGGGATCCCGTTCGACGTCAGCTCGGATGGAACGTCCATCCTCGTCAGCTATGGCAATACGGCCCAGGCCCGCATGCTCCTGGCCGAGAAGGGTCTCCCGCACAGCGCGAAGTCAGGCTACGAACTGTTCAATGACCTGGGGTCTCTCGGCCTGACCTCCTTCATGCAGGAAGTGACAAAGATTCGCGCCCTCGAGGGCGAGTTGGCGCGCACCATTCAGGGGATGAAGGGCATCAAAGCGGCCCGGGTCCACATCGTTTTGCCCGACAGAGGCTCTTTCCGCCGCGAGGAGCAGCCGGCATCGGCCTCCGTCGTGATCCGCACCGTGCCATCCGACGATGCCTCGTCGGCCCAGGCGATCCGTCATCTCGTAGCCGCGGCCGTGCCCAGCATGAAGGCCGACAAGGTGACCGTGATGAATACGGACGGCACCCTGCTCCTGTCGGGTGACGACGCATCGAATGCTTCGACGGGCAAGCTCGCCGGCCTGGAGAAGAAGATCGGCATGGAGATCCAAGACAATGTTCGGCGCACCCTGACGCCCTATCTAGGTCTCGAAAACTTCGAGATCAGCGTCGCGGCCCGGCTGAACACGGACAAGGTCAATACCAGCGAGACGATCTATAATCCCGAATCGAAGGTCGAGCGGTCGACGCGCACCATCAAGGAAACCGAGGTTTCCCAGAACAAGAGCGGCCAGAAGCCAACGACGGTGCAACAGAATCTCCCCGATCAGAACATCCGTGCTGACGGGAGTGACAGTTCGAGCGAGGATAACCAGCGCCGCGAGGAGCTGACCAACTACGAGATTTCATCGAAGACGATCCAGACGGTCAGCGACGGCTACTCGATCAAGAATCTCTCCGTCGCCGTCCTGGTGAACAGAGCCCGCATCGCGACCCTGTTGGGCGAGAAGGCGACTCCGGCGGAAGTGGACGCGAAGGTCGCTGAGATCGAGCAACTGGTGTCTTCGGCGGCAGGCTTCAACAAGGCCCGTGGCGACCAGATCAAGGTGGCTGCCGTGGAGTTCGTCGACCACGCCGGAGTGATGCAGCCCGTCGCGGGTCCGTCCTGGGTCGAGATTCTGATGCGCCAGTTCGGGACGGTCGTGAACGCCCTGACGATCCTGGCCCTATGCGCCATGATGATCTGGTTCGGCCTGCGTCCCGCCGTCAGGATGCTCTTGGCTCGACATCAGGTCGAACTGGAACTCCAGAGAGAGCAGGCAGCTGCTCTCGCGGCGGCGGAAGCGGAAGCCGCCGCGGCGCTGGCCAGTGCAAAGCCTCAACCGGCCCTGGAGGCGGCTGTCGAGGAAGACCCGATCGAATTGCCGCGTACGCCGCAACGTAAGCTGGAGCAGATCGTGGAACTCAGCGAAGAGCAGGCGGCGGCTGTCCTCAAGCAGTGGCTCAGCCAGCAGGAGGCCGCGTGATGACGGCCTCCCTGTCGCACCTCCTTGCCGATTACTCCCCGCCGCAAGAGCGTAATCCTACGGGGATTGCGCTTCTCAGGCGTGTCAAACTGGAGCCTAAGCCTGCTGAGTTGCCGCCCGAACCCAAACCCGATCCGATCGACCACCAGGCCGAACTGATCCGGCGGGTCGAGACCCAGGCGCGTCAGGACGAAAGGCAGAAGGCTCAGGAAGTGCTGGCGCAAGCTTTGGCTGGCGAGAGGAAGCGTTTCGAGGACGAGTTGAACACCCAGCGTTTGATCTGGGTCGAGCAGGAAGGCTCGCAGCTCTCGCTGCAGCTGGGCGAGGCGTTCTCCAATCTCGAGCGCGTTCTCTCCGAACGCGTGGCGAACGTCCTGGCCTCGTTCGTGTCGGAGGCGGTTCGCCACCGGATGATCGATGATTTCGAGGCTGCCCTGAAGACGTTGCTGTCCAGATCCTCGGGAGGGCTCATAAGGGTGGCGGGGCCTCAGGACCTCTTGTCCATCGTGGAAAGCAGAATGGGACCTCACAGAGAGGCCCTGAAATTCGTCCCGAACGATGACGTCGAGGTCGCAGTCGTTTCGCAGGATACGGCGATTGAGACCCAGCTCAGCTCCTGGTTGAGCCGGCTGACCGAGGTTTCGAGAGCGGATTGACGATGGCAAATCTCGACAAGCATGAAATTGTCATCGTCCGTCGCTCCGACGACGGGGAGGAGGTCGTAAAGGGCGGGGTCTGGAAGATTGCCCACGCGGACTTCATGACCGCCATGATGGCTTTCTTTCTCGTCATGTGGCTGATCAGCGTCAGCGACGAGAATACGCGCCAGAGCGTGGCCAATTACTTCAATCCGATTCAGCTCGCGACCTCCACCCCGAACAAGAAGGGGCTCGAGGAGCCTCAGAATGTCCCGCTCGACAAGAGTTCGGACGACAAAAAGGACGGACGGGAGAAGGGCAGCGGAGAGGGTACTGGCGGCAAGTCGTACCAGCTTCAGAAACCCCGCTTCAAGGAGGGCGCTCTCTTTCAGGATCCATATGCCGTGCTGGCCAAGATTGCCACGGAGGCCGAGGCCAATCCGCAGGACACGCTGGGCGCCGACGAAATCCCCGGGGAAAGCGACGTTCCCGGCCTGAAGGCCGGGGAGACGTTCCGCGATCCGTTCGACCCGCTTTACTGGCAGGTGGCGCCCGTCACCGAAATGACGACGGAAACTCCGCCCAAGCCGGGAACAGCCTCTCCGGTGCCCCTGCGCAAGAAGGTGGATGTGCGAACCGCGTCGGACCAAAAAATGATCCCGAGCAACGACGCAAAGGCATCGGAGAGGGTCAAGTCCTTCGAGGCTGCCAATGTCGGATCCCAGCCGCCGGCCCCGGGTTCCGCAGAAGCGAAGCCCCTCGAAGCAAACGCGGAGGCGGCCGCTTCGGGAGCAAATCAGGGTGCGAGGAGCCAGAACGATGCCGATCAGAAGGCGGCGGAGCTGAAGCAGGAAATCCTCAAGGCCGTTCAGCCGTCGAGAGACGGGGCTCCGGCACCGCATATCGACGTGCGGCGGACGGGGTCCGGTACCTTGATCAGCCTCACGGACGACATCAATTTCAGCATGTTCTCGGTCGGCTCGGCGGAGCCTCAGGCGAAGGTCGTCAGGTCGATGGAGAAGATCGCGAAGGTTCTGCAATCCCGACCCGGAAAGATTGTCATCCGCGGCCATACCGATGGAAGACCCTTCAGGTCGGAGAACTACGACAACTGGCGGCTGTCGCAAGCGAGGGCCCAGATGGCGCTTTACATGCTGGTCCGGGGTGGGCTTCCCGAAGGCAGGATCGTGAGCATCGAGGGACATGCCGACCGCGACCTCAAGATCACGTCGAACCCGAATGCCGACGAAAACCGGCGGATCGAGATTTTGTTGCAGGAGTGACGAGAGTGAAGGGGCTCCCGAAAGCGGCTCTCACGGCAATCCTGATTCTTGCCGCCGGTTCCGCAGCGGCCGAGAACGATTCGCCAGGGCCTGCTCCTGCGCTAACGCAGCTCCAGGAGACGACGGAGGCAGGTCCCGTTCAAATGCTGCGGACCCTGCAGCTCGTTCAGGATCAAATTGCCGCTGGATCGACAGAGGCGCACGTCGCGCAACGCGGTCTCTTGGTCGTTCTGGACGACCGGTTCATGAATTATGAGCCGGAGATATGGCGCGACAGCAAGAACATCCGTGCCGCCGTGGCCCTTGTGCTGAGTGGTGGCAAGCCGCAGATCCTTCGAAAGATCTGGGGCCTGGGTTCCGAATTCGTGCCCAGGGACGAGCTGCCTCTGATCGAAGGGGCGCTCTCCTATGTCGAGGGACGTGAGGAGGAAGCCCGCAGGGCTCTTCTGCCGATCGATCCGGCGACATTCCCGACGAGCCTGGGAGCGCAGATCGCGCTGGTGCAATCTGCACTGCTCGTCAAGACGGATCCCGCGAAGTCGTCAGCCCTCCTGGATTTCGTGAGGCTGCAGGTTCCAGGGACGCTGCTGGAGGAGGCAGCTCTCAGACGTCAGGTGTTTCTGGTCAGTCAGATCGAGAACCTGAAGAAATTCGATTCTCTCGTCATTCAGTATCTTCGGCGTTACCGCTCCTCGGTCTACGCAGGCAATTTCAGGCAGCGCCTGGGCTCGGTCCTGACGCGGATCGATTTCGGGAAGGACCCGTCTCGTTTCGAAGGCGTGGTTGCCATGCTGGCTGAACTCGAGCCGGACGTGCGGCGCGACCTCTATCTTCTTGCCGCCAGAGCCTCCGTCGAGCAGGGGTTCACGAAATCGGCGTTGCTGATGGCCGGTAAAGCCCAGGAACTGTCCGGTGAGGACAAGGAAAGCGCTGCCCGCGCGAAGCTCTACCAGGCTGCGGCGACGATCATCTCGCCCGAAGCCATCGAGACTGCCGTCAAGAACCTGCAAGCTCTCGACAGATCTGTTCTCGGGCCCCGGGATGTCGCGCTGCTCGATGCTGCTCTGGCAATGGCGGATCATATTCGCAAGCTGCCCGAAGGCATCGCGACCAAGAATGCGGTGACACCGCCCGTCAGAGAGGCCGTCAATGCGCCGCCAGTGCAGCAAGCGGCAGGGCCACAAGCGTCGGAACAGCTTCCTGCTCTAACAATGGCTCGTGACGCATTGGCCCGCGTCGACAGGCTGATCAAGAACTAGGCTCCGGTGAGTCGATGAACCAACTCGATATTCTGCCCCAGAACATGCCAAGGCGTGCTGAGGCGCAGCCGGCTCGCGGCTCCGGCGCTCCAGACGGTAAGGAGAGCGGGCCCGGCGCATCGGCCGGCGGGGAGTTCGATGCTCTTCTGAGCGGGTTGAGGGACGAAGCGTCGTCGGATACGGATGCAGCTCCGGACGTCCCATCAGCCTCTACAGAATTCTCATCGGGGGCAGACCAGACGGTCGCAAATCTTCTGAATGCCGTCCTGACAGACGGCTCGGCCAGTTCTGCCCAGCCGAGCCAGGCGGCGATCCAGGTGGGAAGCTCCGTCCTGTCTGTCTTGGAAGGACTTCTGCCGCGGGTGCCGGCTCAGGACACCTCTGATGGCAGTTCCAATGCAGGGCAGCCCCAGTCGGCCCCGCAACGCTCGGGCCTGAATTGGCCCGGACAGAATGCAGATGGAGGCGGCCGCTCCACCGCGCTACCAGGAGCCAAGCTCCAAGTGGCGGTCCAGCACCAGGAGACGCATTTCAGGCCTGTCGTCGAAGAATTCAGCCTCGGGGTTCCGAGCCCGAGCGCAGACTCCTCCAGCCAGCCTCCACAAGGGCAGGTCGTGGCGGCGCAAATGGATCTGCCCACAAACAAGCTCAGGAACAACGAGCCCGAAGAGGCTCTTCTGCAAGGGCGGGCCGATCTGGCACCCGACTTGCAGCCTGCCGCTACGGGCAATCCAAACGGGGAGCAAAACGACGCGGCGAATCCCTCGCCCAAGCGCGACACGGCCCGAGTGGAAATCTCGAAGCAGGCTGCCGAGGCCGGTCCCAAGACGGACACCTCCTCATTGCCTCCAGCGACCCTTCACCGGATCGCCGGCGCCGTCCTGTCGGAAACGCGAGCCATGGCGGCGGAGCTGAATTCCCGCTCGCCCGATTTTGACGGGATGGCGCGGCTGATGTCCGCCAGAGCGCCCGATGGGGTTCTCCGGGTGCTCCAACTTCAGCTTCACCCGGCGGAACTGGGCCTCGTGACGATCAAGATGAGGCTTGCCGGCGACAACCTGGAAATGGAGCTGCAGACTTCGAGCGAGGAGACCGCGCAACTTCTCAGGCACGACTCGGAGAAGCTGTCCGGCCTTCTGCGAGGATCGGGCTACCGCCCGGACGTCATCAGCATTCAGGTGAAGCCGCCGGACGCGCCCCAGCAGGATGCCTCGTTTTCCAGCCGGCCACAGCCGCAATCGCAGCAGCAGACGTTTCATCAAGGTGCTTCCCAACAGGAGGGCCGGTTCCGGCATCGGGACGAGGGATATGAGAGTGAAGGAGCAGGAGCACGTAACGATGCGGACGAAGACGGCGCTTCTCGTGCTCGGAACGCTAGCGGCATTTACCTTTAGTACAGCGGGGTCGAGCCGGGCCCAGAGCCAGCCCGACGGGAGAACCTGCGAGCGGGAGATGATGCGGGCATCCGCCAAGTACGGCGTGCCGCTGGGCATGCTGTATTCGGTTGGACTGACCGAGACTGGACGGCGCGGAAGCCTGCAGCCCTATGCGATGAATGTGGAGGGAAAGGCGGTTTTCTCTCAAACGGCGGCCGAAGCCGTCCAGAAATTCGAAGCCGCTCGCCAATCAGGCGCCAGGCTCATCGATCTCGGCTGCATGCAGATCAACCACTTCTATCACCGGGACAAGTTTCCTTCGCTCGAAAGCATGCTGAGCCCGCGCGATAACGTGGAATACGCCGCCCGGTTTCTCAAAGAGCTGAAGGGTCGCCATGAATCCTGGACGATGGCCGTCGCCCGCTATCATGCCGGACCCGACAACGATCCCGCCCAGAAGCGCTATGTGTGCCGCGTGATCGTCAACATGGTGGCCACAGGGTTCGGCCGGTGGACGCCGGCCGCCCAGGCCTTCTGCGCTGATGCTCCCGGCCTGAGCTCTGGGCAAACCGCATCCGACGGCTGATTGCAGGCACGAGGGCAAGCCCTCGGGCGCGATCCCTTCGATAAATCAGCGAACCATCTTCAGGGAGCCGCCGGAGGCGCTCAGGGTACCACTGAGGGAAGCCTCCTCGCCGGACAGACGCGCAATGGCATTTCCCCGCGAAAAGAGGATGACATGATCCTCGCGCAGGCTCCAGGCATTGACGCTTCGCAGGCCTTCATCGGAGCATCCGGTGGTGGAAGCCTTGTACAGATCCAGGACCGGGACACTGGCAAGCTGAATCTTGCAGGATGTGCCCTTGGCGTCTACCGCTTTCCACTGCCCGGCATACGAGGAGGCGCGTCTGGGTTTCTGAAACACGCCCGGCGGGCTCGCGTCGGACGGAGAAGACGACGGTGAGACCAATGGAGGTGGGCTTGCCTCTCCGATCGCAACAGGCTCTGGCTCCGCAGCCGGAATCGATGAGGCCATCGGCCCTTCCTGCGGCAGCGGCGGGTCGTAGGGGAGGGGTGCTTCTCCACGAACGGCGTAGCGTCCAGACCATACTCCGTCTTGTCGAGGGCGTGCGGGCACCAAGACCTCGGATGACCCAGCGGTCGACCGCTGTTCATAGGATTCGGGGATCCGGCCGCCCCAGGGACCCAGGTAGCGAGGGTACTCTCGACGCTCCTGTGCCACTCCCCACGGTCCTTGCGGGTAGACGCCGCTGGCGGAATTGCAAGCCGACAGCGTGCCCGCCACGAGAACAAGAACGAGAGCGGGGTTTGATATGCGCATCATCGGTGCCGATCTGTCGCTGCTGCCCTCTCAGTGCCGGACGGGTTCCGTCTTGCACCAGGATGGCTGGAACCGGGAGGGCAAGGGCTGCAGTCGCGCCGAGGTCATGATTTGGGAAAAGGAGTGGGCATCGAACGTCATTTTGTCGAACCCGGTATCGAGAAGGAGCCTGCTGATCTGAACGCCGATATGCTGTTCGCCGAGAACAAGTTTGAAAAAGACGCTCACGACCTCGTGCATGAACTCCATGTCGAGCACGACGCAAGGCGGTTGCCCCCATTGCGAACTGACGTCGGCCGCATAGGCATACGACAACGTCCTGTCCTTGAAGTAGAGCTCGGCCGACGAGGTGATGATTTCGTCCATGTTGCCATGCAGTTGATTGTTGACGTACGACATGATGATGTCGGGATCAGCAAGGCACAGGTCCGCAATGACGTCCTTGAGATAGCAGGCCAGGATCTCCTCGAAGGCATGAATATCCAGGTTTGCCTCCGAGAGATCGGCTGCGTGACGGTTTCTCATTTGGACCTCGTGAGGATATAGAAGAGAATCTGAGCGACAGCCTTGTAGAAGTCCGGGGGAATCATCCTGTCGACTTCAACGTTATCGTACATGGACCTTGCCAGAGGCTTGTCTTCGATCACAGGAATGTCGTTTTTCTCGGCGATTTCGCGAATCTTGAGGGCAATGAGATCCTTGCCCTTGGCCACCACGATGGGGGCGTTGGCTTCGCTCCGCTCGTAGCGGAGCGCAATGGCGTAATGCGTGGGATTGGCGATGACGAAGGTCGCCTTTGGAACGGCCGCCAGCATCCGCTTGCGGGAGCGGTCCTGGGCCAGCGAACGCATGCGCGCCTTGACCATCGGATCGCCCTCCATCTGCCGGTATTCATCCTTCACCTCCTGGCGCGTCATTCTCAGGTCGCTGCGCCACTTGAAGCGGGCCCAGATCAAGTCGGCGGCGACGAGAACGATGGTGGCGATGGAAATGGCGGAGATGAGCCGCATCGCCATGGTCAGCATCAGCTCCGGTATGACGGTTGGATCGCTGAACATGGCGTTGAAAACCTTATGCTGCTCCGACTTGAGGAGCACGAGAGACACGATGGTGATTGTTCCGAACTTGAACAGAGACTTCGCGAATTCCACAACGCCCTGCCGCCCAAAGATCCGGTTCCAGCCATTCATCGGCGAGATACGGCTCCATTGCGGGCGGATCCGTTCGGTGACGAGCGCCGGCACGCTTTGGAGGATCGATGCCGACAGGCTGCAGCAAGCCAGAATGAGGACAATGGGGATCAGAAATTGCCCGATCTGCAGGGCTAGAGCCTGGATCAGGGCGATGGCGTCGGTTCCCGAATCCAGACGAAAATCCTGCGGCCGGTCGATGAAGAGCGAGAGCTTCTGGGCAAGCACGTTAGTGCCGTTCCGGGTCGCAAATGTCAGCACGATGAGGAGACCCATGATCGAGGCGAACATGGGTGCTTCTCTCGAAAAAGGGATGTTTCCCTTCTCGATTGCATCATGGACCTTCTTGTCGGAAGGCGCTTCTGTTTTGCTTTCTTTGTCTTCCGAATCAGCCATGGAGAGCGCTCAGACGATCAGATGTAAGCTTCATCCTCGGGCTCTGAGTTGATGACGATCTCCCCGCGGCCGGCCATCTCGAGTGCCAGATCCGTAATGGCGCGACGGGCATCCGCAATATCGCGGTGCTGGGCTGGCTCCTTGCTGTTCAGCTCGTGCTCGACCATGCGACGCACGCGCGACGAAAGGGCGGACAGGACAATCTTGCGGAACTCGTCCCCGGTTCCCTTCAGGGCGAGGACAACCCGGTCCGGCGGGACCTGATCGAACACGGTCGTCCGATCCTTGGGTGTCAGCTTCACGATATCGTCGAAGGTGAAGAGCAGGCTCTTGAGGATCTCTGCGGACTTCGGGCGGACGGCGGCGAGGCTGTTGAGTACGTCCTCCATATGCTCGCGCTCCATCTTGTTGATGATGTCCGCCATCTTGGCGTGCGTGTCGGAGCCCGCATTCTTTGAGAAGTTCGTCATGAAGTCTTCATGCAGCGTCTTTTCGATGTTCTTCATCGTCTCGTCGACGATGGGCTTCATGCTGAGCATGCGGCGCATAAGGTTGTTGCGGAGCGGTTGCGGCAGCTGCGACATGACTTTCGCAGCGCAAACAGGCTTCACCTTCGACAGGATCAGGGCGGCGGTCTGGGGGTGTTCCTTGAGGAGGTAGGAGGCAATCGCAGTTTCCGAGACGCTGGAGATCCTCTCCCAGATGCTGCGGTTTGCAGTACCCGCGACCTCGTTCATAATGTCGGCGATCTGGTCGGGGCTCAGAATGCCGGACAGGAGTTTTTCGATCTGAGTGGCGTTACCGACCACGTCGGCGCCGATCGAGAAGTTCGACGCGAACTCGTCGACGATGGTTTCGATCTGGCTAGGCGATACAGGTCCGAGCTGGGCAGCGGACTTCGTGATAAGGCGGATCTCGTCCTCGTTGAAGTGCCGCAGGATCTTGCTTGCTGCAGGCTTGCCCATAGCAAAGAGGAGTGTCGCAACGCGTTCCGGGCCTTTCAGGACCCGGGGGCCGTTAGTCTTTGCTGGAATACGCGCAACCATGCCGATCTGCCACTTCAGTTGTTGAAGTCATTTGTCGGAGGGCCGACGATCTCGGTCAGCGAGATTCCGAAGCGTGAATTGTCGTCTTCCACCACGACGACCTCGCCCCGCGCGATGACGCGGCCATTCACGACAACGTCCACGGGCTCACCAACCCTATGGTCGAGGGGAACGATGGCCCCGCGACCAAGCTTCATCAGGTTGGCAACCGGCATGGTCGCGGACCCGAGCACGACCTGGATCGTCACCGGAATGCGGAGAATGGAATCGAAGTTCCGCCCGGAACCGAGCTTCTCCTCCAATGGCGCCGGAGCTTCGTCGGCGTCATCGAATCCGATGGTTTTCTGCCAGGCGCTGGAGCCTTGAGAGTTGTTGTCGAAAGGGTTCGTCATGGGATTTGTCCTTAATTAAAACTGCTTTGGTCCGCTCGCGCCTTCTGGTCGGACCGCTCGCTCAGGGCTTCAAGCCGCTTAGCTAGACTTTTTGCTTCTTCGATGCGGGCATCGAGAGCGGCTAGCGTCTCTTTGCCCTCTCGGCCGAAACTGCTGACCGCCCGCTGGGCGCTGATCAGCGCCTCCCCAGTCCTCTCGAAGGCCAGCGAATATTCGGCGTGGTATGCTTCAAATCTCTTCAGCTTTCTGTAGAGCACGGCGACGATGAAGCTCGTCGCTACCAACGCGATGAAGAGAATGACATTAGCGAGGGAGGACATCATCAAGAAATTCCTTTTCCTGGTCGATGAACTCATCGACTTTCAGGACATATGTGCCATCCGATTGCCCGATATGACACCAGAAGAGACCCTGGTGGTTGCCTTCGAGCTTGACCCGGCTCCGCGGCGTTGCCTGCAAGTCAATGACCTGACCGACTTTCAGATCGGCAATTTCCCCGAGAGTCAGGAGACGTTCCTCCAGCACTGCCGTCAAAGTAACCTCGGTCTTCTTGACCTCGGTCGCAATCTGCTTCGTCCAACGCGGATCGCGGCCTGAGGATTCTCCCGACACGACGCGGGACAAGGCCTTGCGCATGGGATTCAGGACCGATTGCGGGATGATGACGAACATCTCGCCGCCGCGATTGAGGGCCTGGAGCAGGAATTTTGCCGCGATCGCCTGGTTGTTGCGCCGGCCGATCACAGCGAAGTCCATGCGGGTTTCGATGCGTTCCAGTTTGAACTTGGTGTCGACGACCAGCGAGAACGAAGCCTGCAGGGCTTTGGCGACCTGCTCGAACAGTGTCTGGGCCATCCTGAGCTCGATATTGGAGAAGCCCCGGATCTCTTCGATCGGCGGCTCCGAGCCGTCGGACCCGAAGAGAACCTCGACCATCGTATACATAAAGTCGCGATCGAAGCCGATGAGGATATGACTATCCCACTCGGGGGCATGGAAGATCCCCGCGACGGCGTTGGCCTCGTACATCTCCAGGATTTCGGTGATACGGCCGCTCTCGATCCCGCTGAGAGAATAATACATCGGCGATGCCGCAAGGTGGCGGAGATGCTCCGCGCAGCTGGTCGACATACGGTCGAAGATCACATGCAGCATCGGGAGGCGGTCGAGCGAGAGGCCGGCCGCATCCAGAAGCATGTCCCGGATGTCGTTGGCGCTGTATGCTCCGCTCATGGTCATGCTGCCTCCTTCATCTCTTCAATACGACCGCCGGACGTCGTTGCTGCCTCGACCTCATCGATGCTGGGACGATACTCCGACGAAATGCCTTTGCGGCCGTGTTCGACGGCGATCTGCGGGAGCGCGCCGTTCATATAGGCGATCAGGGTCTGCTTCACGATGACGTAGACGCGAGTCTGCTTCTCTCGGGTGGCTTTAACCTTCAGGGCCAGGGGAGCCAGAATCGCGTAGGAAATGAAGATGCCGCCGAACGTGCCGACGAGGGCCGATGCGATCAGGCCGCCCAGAATGGCAGGGGACTGGTCGATGGCTCCCATGGCCTTCACGATGCCGAGCACGGCTGCCACGATGCCGAGAGCAGGCAGGGCTTCCGCGACCGTGTTGATCGAATAGTAAGGCTTCGTCCTGTCGCGCTTCAGCGTGCCGATCTCCTCTTCCATGAGGGCTTCGATCTCGTACGGACGGGCATTGCCGATGATGATCAGACGCACGTAATCGCAGATGAAGAGAGTAAGGTTCTTGTCCTTCAGGACGCTCGGAAAAGCGGTGAAGATGTCCGAGGTCTCTGGCGCGTCGATATGAGCTTCCACCTCGTTGCGGGGCCTGTTCTTCAACTCCCGCATTAGAGCATAAAGGAGGCTGAGCATCGAAAGGTAATAATCTCTCTTCGGCACGGTTCCGGTGATGGCCTCGAGTGTCGCCTTGCCGGTGTCCTTCACCAGGGACATCGGGTTGGCAATAATGAAGGTGCCGACCGCGATGCCACAGATGATGACATATTCCCAGGGTTGCCAGATGACAGCGAGGTGGCCGCCCATGGCGACGAAGCCGCTTACCAAAGAGCCGATGGCGACGACCAGTCCGATTAAGACGCCCAACGCTGTAGTCCTTTTTGCAAAAGTCTCACTGCTGCGGACTTCCATAAAGCAGGAGGCTTGCGCGAAGCTGGAAGCTCCGGAGCAAGCCCCAGGCAAGGAACCTGGCCTATCAGGGAAGCATGGGTGATTGCGCCGCGCTCTCGCGTGGCCGAGCCTGGCTGCCCTCCGAGGGATCGCTGGGCATCTCTGTTGCGGCAACTGGAGTTCCTGGAATGCAATCTGCGCTCTACGTATCCTTGTCGGCTCAGGTCGCTATGGAAAAGCGCCTCAATACGATTGCCAACAATGTTGCGAACATGAACACCGGCGGCTTTCGCGCGGACGAGGTGAAGTTCGAGGAGGTCCTGTCTCTGGCCGCCAAGGACAGCGTCTCGTTCGCATCCTCCGGGCAAAACTACATCTCGCGCCGCACGGGCCCGATTCTGAAGACGGACAATCCTCTCGATGTGGCCATTCAGGGCGAAGCCTGGTTCGCCTTCAGCACGCAGAGCGGAACCGCCTATACCCGCGACGGCCGCTTCAGGGTGAACGAGAACGGCGACCTGCTGACCGTCGATGGTCATTCGGTTCTCGATGCAGGCGGGGCGCCCATCGCCCTCGACCCGGCAGCGGGTCCGCCGACGATCGGCCGGGACGGGACGATCACGCAAGGGGGCGCGCAGGTTGGGGCGATCGGCCTCTTCAACCTGAGACCCGATAGCAAGCTCAGCCGCTTCGGCAACTCGGGAGTCCTGTCGAGTATTCCCGGAGAGGTTGTTCAGGACTTCACCGCCGCTGGCGTTCAGCAGGGCTATAATGAGGGTTCAAACGTCAATCCGGTTCTCGAAATGACGAAGATGATCGCTCTGCAGAGAAGCTTCGACAGTGCGGCCTCGAGCGCCCAGGAGAGCGAATCGACCTTCATGGATGCCATTCGGACTCTCGGTCCTAGCAGCTGATGGCTCTCATGAACGCCCTGCAAAGGCTTGAGGAATTCGCGCTGACCGAGGGAGCGCGGCGACAGAAAATTCGCATCAGTGGCGTCATTCGCGAAGTCAGCCCCAGCTATTATCGCGTCGCGGGATTATCCCAGTTCGTCAAGCTTGGAGACCGCGTCGGCTTCGAGGCGCAGGGCAAGACGCAGGTGGGCGAAGTGGTTCGGATCGACGATGCCGGCATCATCGTCAAGCCTTTCGATGGCCGTATCGAGGCCGGTCTCGGAACGCCGGCATTCATCGTCGGCGCCATGGATCTCTGCCCTGACGCGACTTGGCGCGGGCGGGTTATCAATGCTCTTGGCGAACCGCTGGACGGCCTCAGACCTCTCGTTTCGGGGGCGCGGCCGGTCGCAAACGATGCTGCGCCTCCTTCGGCCATGGCGAGAGCCAGGGTCGAGAAGCCATTGCGGACCGGAGTTCGGGCCATCGACATCTTCACTCCCCTGTGCCAGGGGCAGCGCATCGGCATTTTCGCGGGGTCGGGCGTCGGGAAGTCCACGCTGCTGTCGATGCTGGCAAAGTGCGAGGGCTTCGACACTATCGTGGTGGCTCTGGTCGGAGAACGCGGCCGGGAGGTGCGGGAGTTTCTGGAGGGACCGATCCAGACCAACCTGTACAGGTCCGTCATGGTGGTCTCGACCGGGGACGAGAGCCCCATGATGCGGCGACAGGCTCCGAGAACGGCCGTCGCGATTGCCGAGTATTTCAGGGACCGTGGCGACTCGGTCCTGCTCATCGTCGACTCCGTCACGCGCTATGCCCATGCGGCGCGGGACGTGGCGCTTGCGGCCGGGGAGCCGGCGGTGGCGCGCGGGTATACGCCGAGCGTCTTCAGCGATCTCCCTCGCCTGCTGGAGCGGGCGGGTCCAGGTGAGGAGGGCAAAGGCTCCATCACGGGGATCTTTTCGGTTCTGATCGACGGGGACGATCACAACGATCCCGTTGCGGACAACATCCGCGGGACCCTCGACGGACACATCGTTCTGGACCGATCCATCGCCGATCAGGGACGCTATCCGGCCATCAACGTTCTGGGATCCATCTCGCGCCTGGCAAGCCAGGTCTGGACGCCCGACCAGAAGGAGCTCGTCCGTCGCCTGCGCGGGCTGATCGCCCGCTTCGAGGACACGCGGGATCTCAGGCTGATGGGCGGTTATCACCCTGGAAACGATCAGGAACTGGATCAGGCGGTGGTCATCGTTCCGAAGATCTACGAGGCCCTCCGCCAGGATCCGTCGGCCCCTCCGAGCCATGACGCGTTCATGGACCTGGCCCAGGCCCTGAAGCAGTAAAATGGCACAGGGTGGGCGAGGCGTTGAGCCGGGACTGGTATTCGCTTCGGCCACGACCCTTGCCGGAGCCTCCAGACCACAGCTTCACGCAAGCATGATGGTGTTAGCTGGCACCAGAGAATTCAGGAGCTTCCTATGAGTCTTTACGGCGTGCTTCGTAGCGGCGTCTCAGGCATGAACGCCCAGTCCAACAAGCTGGGCACTGTCGCCGAGAACATTCAGAATGCGAACACCAGCGGGTACAAGCGCGCCTCCACCGAGTTCTCGTCGCTGATTCTGCCCTCCAGCGAGGGCAATTACAATTCGGGGTCCGTGACCACGAAGGTCCGCTACGCGATCGCGGATCAGGGGCCGATCACCTACACGACATCCACATCGGACCTGGCGATTTCCGGAAACGGGTTCTTCGTGGTGACCGACCCCAAGGGATCGCCCTACATCACCCGTGCGGGCAATTTCGTGATCGACGGTCCGACCGGAAGACTGGTCAATGCCGCAGGCTTCACGCTGATGGGCTACAATCTGGCGCAGGGAGCCGCTAGTCCGTCTCTGAACAGTCTGAATGATCTTGTTCCGATCAATGTTGCGTCCCTCGGGATGCAGGCGAACGGCTCCACGGTCGGCACCCTGAAGGGCAACTTGCCCTATGGGGCCTCGATCGCGCGGCAGACCGTAACGCCAACGGACTATGACCCCGCGGGGCCGACCCAGAGCAATGCAACGATTCCCGGAGCCGGATGGACGGGCAGCGGCGAAATCAGCTTCACGGTCGGCTCGGGCAGTCCCGTCACCGTTACGGCGGCCGACGTCAAGGCCGCCACAGGTGGGACGTCGCTCAGCGACTTGGTCAGCTACATGAACACGCCGGCAGGGCGGTTCGGCGTCGATGCGAGCCTTTCGGGGAGCGATCTGACTTTGGCAGTCACTGCCCCGAGCACGGAGAACCTGAAGGACGTCAGCTACGATGTCGACGGAGCCGGGGTGGACAGCAAGTACTCTTCTCTCCAGGTGTTCGACAATGTCGGAAAGGCGGTCAAACTCGACATTCAGCTGACGAAGACATCGGAGACGACCTGGGAACTGACGGTCTCAGGTGGAGCGGCGCCCGTGTCGAAGACGCTCCAATTCGATGCGAACGGACAGCTGAAGGGTAACTCCGAGCTGAAGGTGCAGATCCCCAACGGCAAGGAATTCACCCTCGACATGAAAGGGATGACCCAGCTCGACGGCGATTATGCCGTGACAGGGTCCTCCAATGGCAATGCACCATCGGCCGTGAAAGACGCTGAATTCGCCTCTGACGGCACGGTCTATGCAGTCTATGAGGATGGTACGCGTGTCGCCGCCTATAAGCTCGCGCTCGCTACGGTCCCCAGCCCGGACAATCTGGCCCCCCGTGCAGGCAATGTCTACGAAGCGACATCCATGTCCGGCGATTACATGGTCGGATTTGCCGAAGAAGGCGGTTTTGGAACGGTCCAGTCCAGCGCTCTCGAAGGCTCGAACGTCGATATAGGCACTGAGCTCACCTCGATGATCGAGGCGCAGACGGCGTATACGGCAAATTCGAAGGTCTTCCAGACGGGGTCGGAGCTTCTCGACGTGCTGATGAATCTGAAGCGGTAACAGTCTTCTCTTTCTGTCCGGAGTCTCCGAGCGATGGGTTTGTCCGTAGCCTATAACACCGCGCGTTCGTCTCTTCAGGCGTCGCAGTCCCAGATGGGGATTGTGTCTCGCAATACGACCGGCGCATCGGATCCGAACTATTCCCGCAAGATCGCGACTCTGATCACGCAGGGTGGAGCGGTTCGGGTCGCGATTTCCCGTGCGAGCAACGTCGCTCTCTATACGAAGATGATCGAGACGACGTCGGACGCGGCGACACAGAAGGCTTTGCTGGAGGGGCTGCAGAAACTGAGCGAGACGATCGGGGATACGGAGTTGGATACATCCCCGGCCGCTCGGATCGGCGCACTCAACAGCGCCCTCCAGTCATATGCCAAGAGCCCCGACAACCCCGTCCAGGCAAAGGCCTTCGTCAAGGCCGCGAACGACATGGCGCAGAGCCTCAACCAGGCAACGGCCACCATCCAGTCCGTCAGACAGGAGGCGGACCGGAAGATCTCGGATTCTGTTGCGCAAATCAATGACATTCTGACCAAATTTGAGAGCGTCAACCAAGTGGTCATGCGCGGTGTCGCCGTCGGCGCCGATGTCACCGATGCCCTCGACACACGAGACGGCCTGATCGCGCAGCTGTCCGAGGAAATCGGGGTAACGGTCGTTCCTCGGGCGGGAGGAGACATCGCCCTGTATACGGACAGCGGCGTGCCGCTCTTCGACAGGACCGCGCGCCCCGTCACCTTCGCACCGACCCCGGTTTACAGCGCCGGAACCGTTGGAGCCGCCGTATACATCGACGGAATCCAGATGACCGGTAAGGGCTCTCCGATGCCTGTCACGGCCGGCAACCTGATCGGTCTGGCTACCTTGCGTGACGACGTTGCTGTGAGTTATCAAAGCCAGCTCGACGAGTTGGCCCGCGGTCTCATCGAAACCTTTGCGGAGAAGGATCAAATCGGATCCGGACCAGCCCTGACCGGTGTTTTCACATATCCTGGGAAGCCCGCACTTCCGACGACGCCGGCTTCTGCCGGGCTTGCCGGTCTGATCAAGGTCGACGACGCGGTGGATCCGACCAGAGGGGGCAAGTACGAGAACATTCGCGACGGCGGCATCAATCCCGATACTCCGGCGCCTCCCGCCGCAGCCACGTCATCCTATACCTACAACAAGGCTGGCAATTCAAATGCCGCCTATTCCGACCGCCTTTATGGCCTGATGGATGCCATGTCGTTCGAACGTCCCTTCGATTCGAGTCTCGGCCTAGGCGCGAAGGCGTCTTTGCAGGGGTTCGCTTCGGCGTCGGCCAGCTGGATCGAGGCCGCGCGCCAGAGCGCCTCCCAGCAGGTGGACTACCAGAACACATTGCTCGGGCACGCCTCGGAAGCATTGTCCAATGCGACGGACGTGAACATCGATGACGAAACGGCCATGATGCTGCAGCTGGAGAAAGCCTATTCCGCCTCGGCCAAGCTGATCTCGGTGATCGATCAGATGCTCAACACCCTCCTCAACGCGGTGGGCTAAGCCATGAGAACGACGTTCATCTCGACCGCGACACTCTGGAACTCGCCCCGGTCCTCCCTCGACAAGTTGCAGGAGAACCTGACGAAGGCGAATACGGAAGTGACGACGGGCCGTCACGCGGATGTGGGCCTGACGCTCGGTCACCAGACGGGAGAGGCGCTGTCTCTACGCCAGCAGCGGGCTGAACTCGATACGCTTCAGGACGCCAACACGTCAGCAACCCTGCGTTTGAAATCCACGAACACATCGTTGGATCGCATTCGCGAAATTGGCGACAGCTTCAAGAACTCCCTGATCGGAATGCCCGCTGGAGACAGCGCCGTGCAGATCGTGTTCGACCAGTCCAGGTCTCATCTGAGCACCATGATCTCCTTGCTCAATACGACGGCTGGCGGACAATATATTTTCGGCGGCACCAACACGAAGGAGAAGCCGCTAGAGGATTACACTGGAGGCGCTTCTCCGTCCGCTTCCAAGCTTGCCGTCGATGCGGTCTTCTCCCAAGCGCCACCTTCGGGTTTCGGCATCAGTCAGAGCGATCCGGGCGTTTCGGCGATCACGCCCGATCAGATGAAGGCGTTCCTGGCAGATGGCGGGCCCTTCGAAAGCCTGTTCAAGGGAGCCAATTGGAGCAATTGGTCGAATGCATCGGATCAGAATATTCGATCGTTGATTTCTCCTGCGGAGAAGTTCGAGACATCTGTCAATGCCAACGAGACGGCCTTCCAGAAAATGGCCATGGCTTACACGATGGTATTGGACCTGGGCTTTAGGGGGTTGAGCGAGGAAACGCGGCAGGTCGTGATCAACAAGGCCGTCGAGACGCTCTCCAAGGCTGTTACAGGAGTAATCGACATTCAAGCCGATCTGGGGATCGTCCAGGAGAAGATCGACAGTGCCAACGAGCGCATGGATCTGCAAAGGACGATTTTCGACGAGAGAATCGGAAAGCTCGAATCCGTTGATCCTGCGGAGGCGAAGATCCGCGTGGATCAGTTAATGACTCAGATCCAGACCTCATACTCGCTTACGGCGCAGCTCAGGCAGCTGAGCCTGATCAACTTCCTCTAGAGTGGGACGTATAATGTATCGTTTTTCCTACGCGGAAATTGCAGAAGATTCATCTGCTGTCTGCCGTCAGCGCGAGCGCGATATATTTGAGCGCGCGATACGACTGATGAAGGAGGCGGAAGGAACTCCTCCTCAGTCACCTGAGGCGCTTGAAGCAATCGTCTTCACTCAGCGACTGTGGGTGTTCCTCATTCAGGATCTCTGCCATCCGGACAACGGTCTTCCCGAGAAGCTCAAAGCCCAGCTCATCTCAATCGGGTTCTGGGTCATGCGCGAATCCGATGCGATTGTTCGAGGTGAGCACAACAATTTCGCGGCGCTCATTGACGTCAATGTCATGATTCAGGAAGGCCTCAAATGAAGGCGAAAATGCGCTTTTCTCTCAAGGCCGGCGAGAGGATCTTCATCAATGGGGCGGTGCTGACGGTTAGCCAGAAAGTGACTCTGAGCCTCCTGAATGATGCACGCTTCCTACTGGAGAGTCATGTTCTCCAGGTCGATCAGGCGACTACGCCGATGCGGCAGCTGTACTTCGTCGTCCAGGCCCTGCTGATCAATCCAAAGGAGGCCGACAAGACGATGCTGGCCTACCGCAATCTTCATGACGCCCTTACGCTGATCTACACGGACGAAAAGGCAATGGCGGCGCTCAGGAATATCCGGGAACTGGTGGAAGCCGATCGGACATTCGAGGCCCTAAAGATCATTCGGAGCCTATACGAACTGGACGACAATCGAACTCCTACGAGCCAGTCCATAGCCGCCGAATAGGCAATATGACCGAGAGGCAACAGTCATGAACGTAACATCCGTTTCCTCCGCGATGACAACGCAGCGGACGTCCGCCAGTGAAACGTCGTCGACGGTCAGCTACGACAACTTTCTGAAGCTGCTTCTGGCCCAGATGAAAAACCAGGATCCGACCGAGCCCATGAAATCGACGGACTACATGGCCCAGTTGGCGACATTCTCGCAGGTCGAGCAGTCCGTAAAGGCCAATTCCAAACTCGATGCGCTTCTCTCGTCGTATTCCCTGTCCCAAGCCGACAGCGTCATTGGGCGGACGATCACGAGCCCCGACGGCAGCATTTCGGGCAAGGTCGAATCCGTCTACATCGCCAGCGATGGCGCGGTGGCCAATCTGACCGACGGCACGAAGGTCGTCATTGGACCTGGCATCTTGATCAGCTGACCATGAACGAAGTCGACGCTCTCGAACTGGTCCGTACGGCGATCTGGACAATCATTGTCGGCGCGGGACCTGCCGTTGCAGCCGCAATGGTAGTCGGTATCCTGATTGCGCTGCTGCAGGCCCTGACCCAGATCCAGGAAGTCACCCTGACATTCATTCCCAAGATCATCGCCATCCTGGTTGTGACGCTCATCACGGGGTCGTTCGTCGGGTCGCAGATCTTTGCCTTCACCGAACTGGTCTACGGCCGCATCGCCACAGGATTCTGAGCGGCAGGGAATCAAGGCCGCTTCTCGTTCAGGGCTCATCCGTGATCCGCAGCCGGAGATTAGTAGGCCTGAAGCACATCTGGAAAAGAGAGCTCCAATCGCGTTAAGGCGACGCTCGCGCAAGCTTCATGGTTCATGTGTCTGTCTGATGCTTCACTCGATGGGCTGAGAGACACATGGTTGCAGGTGAAATTCCAGCGCAGGATCGGGGCAGGGAGCTGGCCTTTGCCGGCGTTGTCGTCGGCATCCTCGCAATATTGTTCCTGCCGATTCCGCCGCTCATGATCGACATGGGTCTGGCCTTCTCGATCGCGTTCTCCGTCCTTATTCTCATGGTGGCGCTCTGGATCCAGAAGCCGCTTGAGTTCTCGGCCTTCCCGACCGTCCTTCTGATTGCGACACTCCTCCGGCTGGCATTGAGCATTGCTTCGACGCGCTTGATCCTCTCGGATGGCCACAAGGGCGTCGATGCGGCGGGGCACGTCATCAGCGGCTTCTCGCGTTTCGTGATGAGCGGAGATTTCGTCATCGGAATCGTCGTCTTCATCATTCTCATCACGGTCAACTTCCTGGTCATCACGAAAGGCGCCACCCGAATCGCAGAGGTCGGAGCCCGCTTCACCCTCGATGCCATCCCTGGCAAGCAGATGGCCATTGATGCCGACTTGTCAGCAGGTCTGATCGACGAGAAGGAGGCTCAGAGGAGACGGCGCGAGCTTGAGGAGGAAAGCGCCTTCTTCGGATCTATGGACGGTGCGTCCAAGTTCGTCCGCGGCGAGGCCGTCGCGAGCCTGATTACCATCGCGGTCAATATCTTCGGCGGGATCATCATCGGTGTGACCCGCCACGGCCTGTCACTGTCCAAGGCTGCCGATGTTTTCACGCAGCTCTCTGTCGGCGACGGTCTGGTCAGCCAGATTCCGGCTCTTGTGGTCTCCCTGGCCGCAGGCCTCCTGGTCTCGAAGGGCGGCACACGCGGTCAGGCGCAGCAGGCGGTTCTCGGCCAGCTCGGAGCCTATCCCCGGGCGCTGACCGTGGCGGCGGGCCTGATGTTCGTGTTCGCTATCGTGCCGGGCCTTCCCATGTTGCCGTTCATGGTGCTCGGCGGACTGATGGGATTCGTCGCCTACACGATCCCGAAGCGGCGTGCGGAACAGGAGGCGGCAGAGAAGGCCAAACTGCTCCAAGAGCAGCAAAGAAACCTGATCGAGACGCGCGACTCCGTAAAGGAGAACCTGAAGACGCCGGAAATCGAGCTTTGCCTGGGCAAGCACTTGGCGTCCCACATGGCAAGTGCGCACGGCGATCTGGCCCATCGCGTCGGCAAGATGCGCAAGAAGTTCGCGCAGGATTACGGCTTTGTGCTGCCGGACATCAAGCTGTCGGACAGCCTCATGATCCCGCCCAAGAGCTACCAGATCAAGATCCACGGAACGGTCATCACCTCGCACGAGATCCGCCCCGGAGATCTTCTCGTGGTGATCGGCGATGGACCGGTGCCGGATATTCCCGGTGATGAGATCCGCGAGCCGGCTTTCGGCATGAAGGCCATGTGGGTCTCTGACGCCTATGTGGGCGAAATCAAGCGCCAAGGGTTTTCCGCCGTCGATGGCGCCTCGGTCCTCCTGACGCATTTGAGCGAGGTGATCAGGAACAATCTTCCGCAGCTCCTCTCCTACAAGGACCTTCGCAACCTCCTCGATGGACTGGAGCCGGAGTACAAGCGCCTTCTTGACGACATCTGCCCGTCCCAGATCTCGTATTCAGGGCTGCAGGCGGTGCTGAAACTGCTGCTCGCCGAGCGTGTGTCCATCCGTAACCTTAGCCTCATTCTTGAGGCCGTTGCCGAAATCGCTCCTCATGCCCGCCGGGCGGAGCAGCTGGTCGAGCATGTGCGGGTTCGGATTGCCCAGCAGATCTGCGGCGACTTGGCGGAGGGCGGCGTTTTGAATGTCCTTCGCCTCGGCAACAAGTGGGATATCGCGTTCCACCAGAGCCTGAAGCGTGACGCCAAGGGAGACGTGGTCGAATTTGATATCGATCCGCGTCTGGTCGAGCAGTTCGGATCCGAGGCTTCCGAAGCCATCAAGCTGCGTATGGGCCAGGTCCAGAACTTCGCCATCGTCACCGCGCCGGACGCTCGCCCCTATGTCCGCATGATCATCGAGCGCATGTTCTCCGCATTGCCCGTTCTGTCGCATCTTGAGATCGCCAGAGGGGTCGAGATCAAATCGCTCGGAACCATCGCGTGAACCAGGTAACGCCTGACACTCTTCTCGGGGTATTCCTGATCTTCTGCCGCATCGGTGCATGCCTGATGGTTGCTCCCGGTTTCTCGAGCAATCGGATTCCGGTTCAAGCACGCCTCTTCATCGCCGTTGCAGTGAGCCTTGCCTTGTCTCCCGTCCTTCTGGGGGACGCCCAGGACCGGCTGGCTCACCAGGTGCCAGCCACGATGCTGTGGTGGATCGTGTCCGAGTTGCTGACCGGACTTCTGATCGGCCTGCTGGGGCGGGCGTACTTCGTCGCACTCCAGACCTTGCTCGTGGCCGCCGCAATGGCGCTCGGGTTCGGCAGTATCCCTGGAGCTCCCATGGACGACGCCGAGCCGTTGCCCGCCATGGCATCCTTCGTCATGATGGTCGCAACGGCCGTCCTCTTTCTGTCGGATCTCCACTGGGAGCTGTTCAGGGGCCTTATTGCCTCCTATTCGAGGATCGCTCTTGGCCAGGGATTTGGAACGCAGTTGTCTTTGGCCCAACTGACGGACCAGATCGAAATCGCCTTTGTCCTGGCCTTGCGGATCAGCAGCCCCTTCATCATCTACTCGGTCGTGGTCAACCTGGCCGTAGGGCTGACGAACAAGCTGACGCCGCAGATCCCGGTCTTCTTCCTGGCGACGCCTTTCGTCATGATCGGCGGGCTTTTCATCCTCTACTTCGCTGCCCATGACTATGTCCTGCTGTTCATGGAAGCGTTCGCGGCTTGGTTGCGGGAAGGATAGAGCCATGCAACAGCGCCACCGGAACATGGAACGGCTTTTGAAGGTTCAAAAGCAGCTGCATAAGATGGCCGAGCTCAAGCTGATCGACCTTCACAGGCAGGAAGCCGAGTTGAGATCGGCTCAGGACGCCATCATCCAAAGCATGAACGATCATGACGCTCTCCACGGCCTCTTCGTCGATGTCATGGCCAAGCGGTTGCATGCCCTCGCTGGGCAGACGTCTCGCGTCGAGACGGCCAAGATCGCTCAGAGGGAAGTCGCCGTTGATAAGGCGATGCAGGCCAAACGTACCGAAAAAGTGGTATCGGGCCTGCAGGACGAGCTCCGTCGGGATGCGGAGAAGAAGAACCTCCTTGCTATTCTCGATTCGTCCTTTGCCAGGACAGGCGCAAGCTTCCCGTAAGCTACATAGTTTATACGCAGTTAATCATGACGACCTGAGCAGAGTCTTGAGATGGCCATTAGCCCGCCTTCCGACATTATCGCCGATGTTGCCCGCGCCGCGGATCCGCTGCGCTATCAGGCAGCGGCACAAAGGCTCTCGGAAGGCTCCAGCCCTGTCGACAACAAAGGCTTCGATGACGCATTGAAGGCCATCTCGCCGCGACCGTTCGCGGCGGGAGGGGCAGATGTTTACAATCTGAGGAATTCCCTTCGCAACGATGCCGAGACCACGGCGGCAACAAAGGCGAAGAAGGCGCACGAGGAATTCGAGGCCTACGTTCTCCAGACCTTTGTCGAATCCATGCTACCCAAGGATGCCGAGAATACGTATGGCAAGGGGACAGCCGGGTCGGTCTGGAAGTCGATGATGGCGGAGCAGATCGGCGCACAGATTTCAAAGGCAGGCGGCATCGGTATCGCGAAACATTTGATGAAGAGTTCGGAGGAACGCCGTTCGGTGCACGCGCCGGAGGCGCTGCTCCCCTCTGTCGTGCAGCCGTCTCGGAAAAAGCTCTGATCAGGCGGGTATCTGAATTGTCACTTGGGGGAGCATAGCATGCTGATGAAATCGCTGGATCGCCTTGAAGAAACGCTGGACCTCGAGACTTCGGCTCTCCTGGCACGCGACCTGTCGAACCTTGATGAGTTCAACCGGCGCAAGAGCCAGAGCCTTCTTGAGATAAGCCGTCTCGTTCGGACGGTCGAGAGCGCCGCGCTCGACGAAAGGGCAACCAGGCGCCTCGAGGAACTGAAGACAAAGCTTGAGAGAAACCAGGAAATCCTGCAGCGCCACATGCGGGCGGTTCAGGAGGTCGCGAATATCGTCTCGTGCGCAATTCAAAGCGCGGAGTCGGATGGAACCTACTCGGCGAGCAGGCCGCATGTTGGCGTCGGCCCATGATCAAGAATGTCATCGCGGGGTTCTGGATCTGCACGGTCACGCTTGCTTCCTGCTATGCGGCGTTCACCTGGACGACCGGTCAAGCGGCCCCGTCCGAGAAAGAGGCGTTCGTCGGCCTGCAGTACAAGAAGCTGCCGACGATGAACGTGCCGGTCATCGTGGAGGGCGCGGTTCAGGGCTATGTCGTGGCCAATCTGGTCTTCACGGCGGACTCGGAGACGCTTCGTCGCATCGCGGTCCCGGCAGAGGCGTTCGTACAGGACGAGATATTCCGGCACATCTACGGTGACCAAAGTCTCGATTTCCGCAAGCTGTCCCGATATGACGTCAATGCCATGCTCCTTGCGGTGAAGGAGAAGGCCAATAAGCGTCTCGGTGCGGACATCATCAAGGAAATTCTCGTCGAGAACTTCAACTTCGTCGACAAATCGGACATTCGATCCTGATGCACGAGTTTGCAAATATTCATTAGCGGTTGCCGCGCGTAGAACTAGGAACGCAGTTTGATGAATCATTGTTTGATCGTTGATGACTCGCGAGCGATCAGAAGGGTGTCTCGCCAGATGGTCGAGAGCCTCGGGCTTCGCGTTTCGGAGGCCGAGAACGGTGAGGCTGGCCTGTCCGCCTGTCGATCCGATATGCCGGACGTGATTCTCCTCGACTGGAACATGCCCGTGATGGACGGGTACAGCTTTCTCAGGCGCCTCCGCGAAACGCCCGAGGGGCAGGCCCCGAAGGTCGTGTTCTGCACGACGGAAAACGACGTCGGTAACATCGCTCGCGCTCTGGACGCCGGGGCCGACGAATACATCATGAAGCCGTTCGACAAAGAGATTCTGGCCGCGAAATTTCAAGAAATCGGCGTTCTGGCGGCGTCGTAGCTCAGTGTGATCTGATGATATCAGAGGCTTCAAGACAGGTCAGCCCGGTAGCGCAGCCCCAGACACGCGTCACGGTCGTGGATGACAGTGCCGTCATTCGCGGCCTCATCGCCCGGTGGCTTACCGAGGCGGGCGGGTTCGAGGTCGTGTCCACGGCGGCGAACGGGCGCAAAGCGGTCGAGGCGGTCGAGCGTTCGAAACCGGATATCGTCATTCTCGACATCGAGATGCCGGAGGTCGATGGTCTGGCGGCATTGCCGCTCATCCTGAAAGCGCACCCTGCCAGCAAGGTCATCGTCATTTCGACGCTGAGCCATCGGAACGCGCAAATTTCGCTCAAGTGCCTTTCGCTGGGTGCGGTCGATTATCTGGCCAAGCCTGAAAGCGCCCGCGTGGCGGGAGCGGCCTCCGAGTTCCAGCGCAGCCTTATCGAGAAGCTGCGCGCGTTGAGTGCCCCGAAGACCCACCGGCCACGTCCCGCCGCGGCAGCCCCGGCGTCCACGCCGCTGCGGGCGCCGCAGGTCCGCCCCGTGACAGCGTCCGTGCAACCACAATGTCTTCTGGTCGGGGCCTCCACGGGCGGACCGAAAGCGGTCGAGCGCGTTCTCCTGGACCTCAAGCCGGTTCTGTCGCGGATTCCTGTCCTGATCGTCCAGCACATGCCGCCGATGTTCACGGCCGTGTTCGCGGATCATCTTCGGAGCCTGCTGGGAGTTCCCTCCCGCGAGGCGAGGGAGGGAGATGCGATCGTGCCGGGCTCCATTCTTGTCGCCCCGGGCGGCAGGCACATGGGCCTGAGCGTATCTGACGGAAAGCCGGTGATCCGGCTGAGCGACGATCCTCCCGAGAATTTCTGCCGCCCCGCAGTCGACTTTCTGTTCCGGGATGCGGCTGCAGCCTTCGGCGCGTCGGCGCTGGCCGCCGTTCTGACCGGCATGGGCGCGGACGGCACGCAGGGAGCCAGGCACCTTGTAAATGCGGGCGCAACCGTCATCGCGCAGGACGAAGCGACCAGCATCGTCTGGGGAATGCCGGGAAGCGTCGCGAAGGCCGGTCTGGCCCGCGAGGTTCTTCCCCTCGAAGCAATCGGCCCGTCCTTGACAGGGCTCATTACGGGATCCGTGAAATGACCGAGGCCGAGTTCGAGATACTGCGCGCCTTCCTGAAAGCCCGCTCGGGCTTGGCGCTGTCGCCGGAGAAGCGATATCTGGTCGAAAGCCGCCTGGCGTCCGTTTGCACCCGTTTCAAGCTGGACAGTCTGTCTCGGCTGATATGGGAGATCAAGGCTGGCCGCTCGATCGAACTCGAGAAGGCGACGGTCGAGGCGATGACCACGAACGAGACCTTCTTCTTCAGGGACAAGATCCCGTTCGACATCTTCCAAGACGTTCTGCTCCCGCGCTACCTCAAGGATCGCGCGTCCAGCCGGCGGCTGCGGATCTGGTGCGCGGCCGCCTCCTCAGGACAGGAGCCTTATTCGCTCGCGATGCTGCTGAAGGAAGCGTCCTCGCGGATGCCCGGATGGCACATCGAGGTACTCGCCACCGATATTTCGACGGACGTGCTCGAAAAGGCAAAAGCCGGCCTCTACAACCAGTTCGAGGTGCAGCGCGGATTGCCGATCAAGCTCCTGCTCAAATATTTCACGCAGGTCGGAGACCAATGGCAGATTTCGCCCGAGATCCGCGCGATGGTGGAGTTCCGCTACCTGAATCTGATCGAGGATTTCGCGCGGCTCGGGCAGTTCGACATCGTCTATTGCCGCAACGTCCTGATCTATTTCGACATGGCCACGAAAGCCGACGTGCTGCGCCGGATCGAGAATGTGATGGCGGTCGACGGCAGCCTGCTGCTCGGCGCATCGGAAACCGTTCTCGGCCTCAGCGATTCCTTCACGTTGGATCCGGCCTATCGCGGCCTCTACACGAAGACCGCTGCGGCGGACAAATTGCCGAAGCAGTTCGCCATCGGCGGGCGGTAATCCGCGTGGTGCGTAGGCACATTCACCATTTTCACTGCAACAGGGCAGGGGAGAAGGGGCGGCTGAACGCCGCTCTTGTCTGTTTCGGCTCGTCGTCAATACAGGCCGTGTTCTGGTAATGGTTCGTTAACCATTATGACAGTGATGACATTACTTCTCCCATTGACTTAGCGGAAGAGAGTGGGTACTCCTTACTCACCGATGCAGGTGATGGAAGTGACCACTCACCTCACACATCGAACAGCACTCTGGTGAGCCTTTCGAGGACCGGCATGACGCCACAACCAGAGTCCCGGTCAGCCCGGATGTCATGTGAACAGCGGATCGAGTTTCGTCTCGAGGCATGATGCCATTCTGCTGGGTCGGTTGAAGTCCGACATTCCTGAACAATTCCACAGAATTCAAGGAAGAAGCACATGTCTTCGATTCTCACCAATGCCAGCGCTCTCACCGCCCTCCAGAACCTCACGGCCACTCAGCGTTCGCTGAGCAAGACCCAGAACGAGGTCTCGACGGGTCTTCGCGTCGCCGACGCTTCCGACAATTCGACCTACTGGTCGGTTGCCACGCAGATGAAGTCCGACAACGGCGTTCTCGGAACGGTGAAGGACTCCCTGCAGCAGAACTCTGCTCTTCTCAAGACCACCACGGCCGCCCTCGACAACGTCGTCAACACGATCAACAAGATCAAGGAGCAGCTGACCCAGGCGAAGGCCGTCACCAACGGCGACCTGAGCACGATCCACACGACCCTCGGCGAACTCGGCAAGACCCTGAAGGACACCGTCGACGGCGCCGTCTTCAACGGCACCAACCTGCTCGATGGCTCCAAGGGTTCGTCCATCGACATCGTCTCCGGCTTCACGAATTCCAAGATCGAGACGATCAATGTCGGCCTGTCGTCGCTGTACAACACCGGCGCGGGCACGAAGACCGCAACGCGCGAGCTGGCCTCGATCACGGATAGCACTCAGGTTGCTACCATTCAGGGCCTGACGGACACTGAGGGCCTCGCCGCTGGCGACCCGCAGAATACGCCGGCCTACGGCGAAACCCTTGTCGACCTGGGCGGCTCGAACCCGAACAAGGTTGTGGTGTCCACCGCTGACCTCAGCGGCGTCGTGACCCGGATGGAATACACCGCTCTCGACGTCGACGGAAAGGAAACCACCGTTGGCGCCGCTATCTCCTTCGCCGTGAAGGAGATCACGGAGACCCCGGCCGGCACCGGCGCCCTGAAGCAGGGCACCACGGATCTGACGAACCTGTCCGGCATCACCCAGGGTGGTGTTGACCAGGCGATGAAGGATGTGGACGCCGCTCTGAAGGCGGTCCGCACCCTGGCTGCGACCTTCGGTGCCGCTCAGAACCGCATCGACGCTCAGACGACCTTCATCAGCACCCTGTCGGACTCGCTGACCAAGGGCGTGAGCGCGATGGTCGACGCCGACATGAACGAGACCTCGACCCGCCTCCAGGCTCTGCAGACCCAGCAGCAGCTCGGCGTGCAGTCGCTCTCGATCGCGAACCAGAACAGCCAGATGATCCTGAAGCTCTTCCAGTAAGAGCCTCGAGGACTGGTAACAACAGGGCCCCGTCTTGCGAAAGGCGGGGCCTTCTTTTTAGAGTTCTGGCGGATGCACAGTCATGCGTATCGCTTTCCGTCACGTGGCGTTCCTGGGCGCGGCCCTGCTCCTTGGAACGGTTACACTTGAGCCTCGCGCAGGCATTGCGGCGGTTCGGGCTTTCGGGGCCTGGGATTATGCCCTTCAAAGCAACGAGAACGGCCTGCCTCACCGGGTGATGGCGCGCGTTCTGGGGAAGGAGGGCGACGCCCTCTGGATCTCCTGCACGCGGATCGCGCGGGAGGAGGGGGAGACGGCCGCGACCGTGCTCTCCGCGACCATCACCCAGAAAGCCTATCTCGGACCCAGCGGAGCCAAGGGGCGAAGCACGGTCTACTGGCTCGACGACCGTCCACCCGAGGTGTCCTACTGGGTCTACCGCGACCGCTACGGCCAGCTGCGGGAGGAGGGCGACGTGAAGACCTTCGTCGCAAGCCTCACGACAGCGGAGAAGCTTATCGTGGAGCTGAGCAACTACCGGCTCGAGCCGCGAAGCGTCACCTTCGGCCTCAACCCGAAGGAGACCAAGGCAGTCGTCGAGCAGTTCTCGAAGGATTGCCAGGCCATTGCGGCAATGAGGGATTGAACGGGTCCAGGCGGAAGGGCGGCTTGACCCGAGGGCGACCGAGCGAAGGATCGACGCGATGATCAGCACGATGACGCGCTACCAGATGCTGACCAAGAACCTGGAGCGGACACAGTCCACCATCGCGAACGATGCCGTCGTCAAGCGCGAGACCGAATACTACAAGGCCAATATCGGCAAGGTGAAGACCGTCGACGATTTCGTGAAGGATTATCGTCTCTTCAGCTATGCGCTGAAAGCCTATGGCATTCAGGACATGACCTACGCCAAGGCCTTCATCAAGAAGCTGCTGACGGAGGGCCTCAGCGATCCGAAGAGCATGGCGAACAAGATGACGAACCCGCTCTACAAGGAGTTCGCCGCCGCCTTCGACTTCGCCGGCAAGGGAGACAAGGCCACCTCGCAACCCAGCGCCACGACCGAAGCCGTCAACCGCTATTACGCCCAGACGCTCGAAATCAAGGAAGGCGAGCAGAACGAAGGCGTCCGCCTCGCGCTCTATTTCAAGCGCAAGGCGTCCAGCATCACCAACACGATGGGACTTCTTGCGGACAAGGCCATCTTGAAGTTCGTGCAGACGACCTTCAACATTCCCGTCAACGCCTCCAAGGCCGATCTCGACATCCAGGTCCGAAACCTCGAGAAAAACATCAACGTCAAGGATCTGCAGGATCCCGCCAAGGTCGACAAGCTGATCCAGCGCTTCTCCGCCATGTGGGACATGAACAACGCCAGACCGGAGCAGGTGGCGCCCGTGCTGACCCTGTTCGGCCAGCCGCCCGAGGCCGGCATGAGCGTCGACCTGATGATGAGCATCGCCAAGCTCAGGCTCGGCGGCATGTAGGCGCCAGGGACTGAGCCGCCAAGCTGTGGGAGTCGACGAAGCGGGGCCTGAGGGCCCGGAGTCGACCCGTATCCACCCTTTGTCTCATGGAAAGACGGCCCATCTTCATTTTTAGTCGGGCCGCCTTAAGCTAAGGGCAGGATCCTTAAGCCACGAAAGCGGGAACGATGAAGCGCGTCCAGACAAACGGCCTCCAGGTTGCACCGGTTCTCTACGATTTCATCGAGCAGGAGGCTCTGAACGGCACGGGCGTAGCGCCCGAGGCCTTCTGGAAGGGGCTCGCGGGCCTCGTCCGGGACTTCGCCCCCCGGGACCGGGAGCTCCTGGCCGTCCGCGACAAGATCCAGGCCCAGATCGACGATTATCACCGCGCCCGGGCCGGAAAACCCCTCGACCAGGCCGAGTACGAGCGCTTCCTGCGCGATATCGGCTATGTCCTGCCGGAGCCGGAGGATTTCGCGGTCAAGACCCAGAATGTGGACGACGAGATCGCCCGCATCGCCGGGCCCCAGCTCGTGGTGCCGGTTTCCAACGCCCGCTATGCGCTCAACGCCGCCAATGCCCGCTGGGGCAGCCTCTATGACGCCCTCTACGGCACGGACGCGATTCCGGAGGAGGGGGGCGCCACGCGCTCCGGCGGCTACAACAAAGCCCGTGGCGCCAAGGTGGTGGCCCGCGCCCGGGAGGTGCTCGATCAGGCCGCGCCGCTCGCCAAGGGAAGCCACAAGGACGCCGTGGGCTATTCGGTCCAGGGCGGCTCCCTCAAGGTCAAGCTTCAGGACGGCACCGAGACCGGCTTGGCCGATCCGGCCCAGCTGGTGGGTTACCAGGGTGAGGCGGCCGATCCCTCGTCCGTCCTCCTGCGGCACAACAACCTGCACCTCGACATCCGCATCGACCGGTCGAGCCCCATCGGAGCGGATGATCCGGCCGGGGTCGCGGACGTGGTGATGGAATCGGCCATCTCCACCATCATGGACCTGGAAGATTCGGTTGCGGCCGTCGATGCGGAGGACAAAGTCGAGATCTACCGCACCTGGCTCGGGCTGATGAAGGGCGATCTGGTCGAAAGCTTCGAGAAGGGTGGGCGCACCATCGAGCGCAAGCTCAACCCAGACCGGGTCTATACCGCGCCCAACGGCGGCGAGGTCCGCCTGCATGGGCGCAGCCTCATGCTGGTGCGCAATGTCGGCCACCACATGTTCACGGATGCGGTGCTCGACGAGGCGGGCCACGAGATCCCGGAGACCATCCTGGACGCGGCCGTCACGGCGCTGATCGCCATCCACGACCTCAAGGGCCAGGGACCCCTGCGCAACAGCCGCACGGGCTCGGTCTATATCGTGAAGCCCAAGATGCACGGGCCCGACGAAGTGGCCTTCGCCAACGATCTCTTCGCCGCCGTGGAGGGCATGCTGGGCCTCCCCCGCAACACCCTCAAGATGGGCATCATGGACGAGGAACGGCGCACCACCGTCAACCTCAAGGCCTGCATCCGGGCCGCCGCGGAGCGCATCGTGTTCATCAACACGGGCTTCCTCGACCGCACCGGCGACGAGATCCACACCTCCATGGAAGCGGGTCCGATGATCCGCAAGAACGACATGAAGTCGACGGCCTGGATCAAGGCCTACGAGGACAACAACGTCGATGTGGGCCTCGCCTGCGGACTGCCCGGCAAGGCGCAGATCGGCAAGGGCATGTGGGCCGCGCCCGACAAGATGGCCGACATGCTGGCCCAGAAGATCGGCCATCCGCAGGCCGGCGCCAACACCGCCTGGGTGCCGTCCCCGACGGCCGCGACGCTCCACGCGCTCCACTACCATCAGGTCAATGTGCAGGACCGTCAGGAGGAGCTGAAGAAGCGCCCGCGCGCCAAGCTGTCCGACATCCTGACCATCCCGGTGTCGCAGTCCAACTGGGCGCCGGACGCGGTGCAGCAGGAGCTCGACAACAACTGCCAGGGCATCCTCGGTTACGTGGTGCGCTGGGTCGATCAGGGCGTGGGCTGCTCGAAGGTGCCGGACATCCATGATGTCGGGCTGATGGAGGACCGGGCGACGCTCCGCATTTCCAGCCAGCACCTCGCCAACTGGCTGCGTCACGGCATCGTTACGCAGGACCAGGTGATGCAGACCCTGCGCCGTATGGCGGAGGTCGTGGATCGCCAGAACGCGGGCGATCCGCTCTACCGGCCGATGGCGCCTGGCTTCGATGGCCCGGCCTTCCAGGCGGCCTGCGACCTGATCTTCAAGGGCGCGGCGCAACCCAACGGCTACACGGAGTGGATCCTGCATGAGCGCCGCCGCGAGGCGAAGGCTGCGGGTGCGCCGGATCTGGGCGAAAACAGCGGCGTCCGGACGAAATAGCAAGCCGGATTGCTGGCACTGAATAAAGAAAAGAGCCGGTTCCACGCGCGTGGAACCGGCTCTTTTCCGTCATGCCGTATCGTTACAGCACCCTTGATCGGGTTCGCGGGTCGAAGGTCTACGCTTCCGTTGCCCCGGTCCTGGGCTTGAGCGCATCCACGACGCCCCCGATCAGATTCATGCTCAGAAGATGCTCGGTCGTGAGATCGAAGTGCAGGGGCATTAGGGCCTGGGGGAGGGCGGCGATCCAGTCCTTCAGCCGGCGCGCCTCCACGACGGCTTCCTCCCGCGATACGGCGCTGAAGCGGACAGGTGAGCCCGGGCGCATCTGGGCGAAGCGGCCGAGGTCGGCGCTGATGATGGTCGCAATCTTCGGGTATCCGCCCGTCGTTTGCCGGTCGCGCATGAGGATGATCGGCTGCCCGCTGCCGGGCACCTGGACGTGGCCGTCCACGATCCCGTCCGACACGATGTTGAAGCCCTTGGAATGTTCGAGACGGGGACCGGTCAGCTGGAAGCCCATGCGGTCGGCCTGGGGGCTGATCGTGAATTCGGCTTCAAGAAAGGTGCGGATCGCATCCTCGGTGAAATAGTCGTCCTGAGGGCCCAGCATGACGCGAATCGGGCCGCTACCCTCAGGGAGTTCCACAGGCAGATGCATCAGCCCGCCCTCCTGCGCCTCGCCGCGGCAGGGGAGGCGGTCGCCCGCATGAAGCGGTGCGCCGTTCAGGCCTCCGAGGCGGGAGCGCAGATGCAGGGAAAGGCTGCCGAGTTGAGGCTCGATGGTGAAGCCTCCCGCCACGGCTAGGTACATGAAGGTACCGGTCCGCGCATGCCCGACCTGCAGGGTCTGGCCTTCCTTGAGCAAGACCGTGGTGTGGGGCGCAGCCGGCGTTCCGTCGATGCTCACGGCGCTGCCCGCCCCAGAGAGAGCGAGGCGAAGGTCGCTTCCTGCGCAGGTAAATGTCCCGCCGAGGTTCATGAACTCGATGCCGGCTGTCTCGGGGGGATTGCCCACCAGGGCGTTCGCCGCCGCGAGAGCGCGCAGGTCCATGGCGCCGGACGGGGAGACGCCCACATGCTGATAGCCCAGGCGCCCACGGTCCTGGAGGGTCGTCATGGGGCCACAGGCCTTCACCACGAGTTCGGTCATGCGGACACCTCTTCGGCCACGGGCTCACCCGCCAGCGCCGCTCTTTCCAGGGCATCCCAGCGCGAAGCATCGACGGGGTGAAACACGATCTCGTCTCCCGCGGCGAACAGGAAGGCCGGGTCGCGCTCCGGCGCATAGGCGCGAGCGGGGGTGCGGCCGAGAAGATGCCAGCCACTGGGCATTTCCATGGGGGCGATGCCGGCCTGCGCCCCGCCGATCATGATCGAGCCGGTGGGAATCTTGAGGCGCGGCTGTGTTCGGCGCGAAGTCACGATCCTCGGGTCAAGGCCTCCGAGATAGGCGAAGCCCGGGAGAAAGCCGATCATGTAGATCCGGTAGACGGCATTCGCATGGATCTCGATGAGCTGGGAAGGCGTCAGCCCGTGGAATTGCGCCACTTCCTCCAGGTCGATCCCGAATTCTCCGCCATACACGACCGGGACGCGCCAGCGCTTGCCCACCGCGTTGCGGGGGGTAAGCCGCGCAGCCTCCTGGACGATCAGCCCGACGAGGGCATCGTAATCGGTCTCGGTCGGATCGAACTGGACCGTCAGGGAGCGGTAGGTCGGCACGGTCTCCACGAGACCCGCCGGTGCGCGATCTCTCAGGATATGGTCGAGGGCCAGCACCATGCCGTTGAGGTTCGGGTCGATCGTGTCTCCGAATTCGACGGTCAGGGCGCTGTCGCCGCAGGAAAGGATTCTCGGTGTCTGCACAATGTTCTCGCCGAATATGCCGCAAGGGCAGCCGACCCATCTCACAAAGAGGCTGATCCTACAACGGAAAGGGGCCGGCTCATGGAATGCACCCGACGCATGGGCGCATCGGTATTCGCCGACGGTTTCCCATGCTTCTTTTTGCTAGACTCAACTCCATTCTCTCCTTCGTGCTATGCCAACCCTCATCGAATGCCTGAGTCCAGACCTATCCGGAGTAGATCATGAGCTTGAAATCCAGAACAGCCGTCATCACCGGCTCGACCAGCGGCATTGGCTTGGCCATCGCCCGGGCGCTGGCCAAGGATGGAGCCAACGTCGTCATCAACGGCCTCGGCGAATCCGGCGAAATCGAGAAAGCACGCGCCGACATCGAAAGCGAGTTCGGCGTCAAGGCCGCCTATTCGCCCGCCAACATGCTGAAGGCGGATGAAATCGCCGGCATGATCCGCATGGCCGAGGAGACGTTCGGCGGGGTCGACATCCTCGTCAACAACGCGGGCATCCAGTTCGTGTCGCCTGTTGAAGATTTTCCCATCGAAAAATGGGATCAGATCATTGCAATCAATCTCTCGTCCGCGTTCCATGCTATCCGTGCCGTGGTGCCGGGCATGAAGGCGCGCAACTGGGGGCGCATCATCAACACCGCCTCGGCCCATTCCCTCGTCGCTTCGCCGTTCAAATCCGCCTATGTGGCTGCCAAACACGGCATCGCGGGCCTCACCAAGACCGTCGCCCTGGAGGTCGCGACCCAGGGGATCACGGTCAACTGCATCAGCCCCGGCTACGTCTGGACGCCTCTGGTCGAGAAGCAGATCCCGGACACCATGAAGGCGCGAAACCTGACCAAGGAGCAGGTGATCAACGACGTCATGCTCGAGGCGCAGCCCACGAAGCAGTTCGTGACCGTCGATCAGGTGGCGGCGCTTGCCGTCTTCCTCTGCTCGGACGCGGCAAGCCAGATCACCGGCACCAACCTTTCGATGGATGGCGGCTGGACCGCCAAGTAAGGCGTTTCAGGAAACGGTCGTTCGCGAGGGCTCAACCCCTCGCGAACGCATCCGTCGCCTCGATGAGGTGATGCACGATTCCGGGTTCCGTTACGGCGTGACCGGCATCCGGCACCATCATGAATTTGGCCTCAGGCCAAGCCCTGTGCAGGTCCCAGGCCGTTTTGGCGGGGGTCGCCACGTCATACCGGCCCTGGATGATGACGCCGGGGATGTCCCTGAGGCGGTGGGCATCCCGGATGAGCTGCCCCTCCTCGAAGAAGCCCTCGTTCACGAAATAATGATTCTCGATCCTGGCGAAGGCGAGGGCGTAATGCGCATCGCCGAACTGATCGCTGTAACCCTGGTCGGGCAGGAGCGTGATGGTCTCGCCCTCCCAGAGGCTCCAGGCCCGCGCGGCTTCCTGCTGCACGGCGGGATCGGGATGGGTGAGGCGCTTGCGGTAAGCGGCCATCAGGTCGCCGCGCTCCTCGACCGGAATCGGCGCCAGGAAGCGCTCCCACTTGTCCGGGAACATCCATGACGCGCCCTCCTGATAGTACCAGTGAAGCTCCGCGCGCCGCAGCGTAAAGATCCCGCGTAGCACGATCTCGCTCACGCGCTCCGGATGCGTCTCCGCATAGGCCAGCGCCAGGGTGCTGCCCCAGGAGCCGCCGAAGACCATCCACTTATCCACACCCATCAGTTCCCGGAGGCGCTCGATATCGGCCACCAGATGCCAAGTGGTGTTGGCCCCGAGGCTCGCATAAGGCGTCGAGCGCCCGCAGCCGCGCTGATCGAAGAGCAGGACGCGGTATTTTTTGGGATCGAAGAATCTGCGTTGGGTCGGCGAGCAGCCGCCGCCCGGTCCTCCGTGCAGGAACACCACGGGTTTTCCTTCTGGATTCCCGCACAGCTCCCAATAGACCCGATGGCCGTCGCCCACATCGAGCATGCCGTGATCGTAGGGTTCGATTTCAGGGTACAGAGTGCGCATCGGAGAGCTCCGGAAGAGGGTCCTGTCTCCCTTACTAGGGCCGACGGCACCTGTCAGCCTGTTCATAACTTAACTAAGCCGGCTCAAGACCTAAGGGCAACCTCCTTAAAACACTGGCGTGTCGCCTGACTGTCATATAATTTTGCAACTGGGGAACATGGGTTAACGAACCCGACCACACTGGAGGATGACAATGTTGACCAAGCGCGCCAGCCTGAAGCTGGCTACGGCTCTCGCCGCACTCATGGTTGCCGGAGCGGCGCAGGCAGCCGAGAAGCTGAGGCTCCTGACCTGGGCGGATTACGCTCCGAAGGATGTCGTGGAGCAGTTCACGAAGGAAACCGGCATCGAAGTCGAGATCACGCTCTCGAACAACGAGGAGATGATCTCCAAGCTGCGCGCCACCCAGGGCGCCGGATTCGACATCGTTCAGCCGAGCCAGGACCGCATCGCCGGCCCGCAGGCCGAGTTCGGCATCTACAAGCCGCTCGATCTTTCGAAGCTCAAGTCCGACCTGTTCATCGCCTCCATGCTCGAGGCGACGAAGAAAAACACCACCGTGGAGGGCAAGGTCTACGGCGTTCCGCATATCTGGGGTACGGACGGCCTGATCGTGAACACGAAGGCCGCACCGAAGGTTGCCGACTACAGCGACCTCTGCGATCCAGCTCTGGCGGGCAAGACCAGCTTCCGCGCCAAGCGCCCGGCGCTCATCGCCTTCGCGTTCGCCAACGGCATGGATCCCTTCTCGGCCTACAAGGACCCGAAGGCCTACACCGCCATGATGGAGAAGGTCGGCGCCAAGCTCACCGAATGCAAGAAGAACGTGAAGTTCTTCTGGGACGGCAAGGATCAACTTCTCAACGCTCTGCGTTCGGGCGAAGTCGTCGCCGCGATGGCTTGGGATACGGGTGGCTGGAAGCTGAATTCCGAAAATCCCGAGATCAAGTTCATCGCGCCGAAATCGGGTGCGCTGGGCTGGGTTGATACCTTCGCGATTCCCGCCAAGGGCCGCAATGACGACGCCGCCTACAAGTGGATCAACTTCAACATGCGTCCCGAGATCGCCGCGAAGGTGGCCGCATCCGCCGGCAACTTCACCGCTTCGAACGGCGCCGACAAGCTCATGCAGGGCAAGCTGAAGGATCAGTTCGCCGAGAGCTTCCCGAAGGCAGCCATCGACAACATCAAGTGGTATCCGGCCGTCCCGGCCGGCATCGAGGAGATCGAGGGCAAGGTTCTCGACCGCCTGAAGGCCGGTTCGTAACACCCTCTCTTGATGACCAACCATCCCCCGGCGCCGTGCCGGGGGATGACTTTTTTGGATTTCACGTGTCCATGGCCCATTCCACCGATCTCGATCTCGTCCATGTCATCAAACGGTTCGGCACCTATGCGGCCGTCAATGACGTGAATTTCAGTGTTGCTCCCGGTGAGTTCTTCTCGATCCTCGGTCCGTCCGGCTGCGGCAAGACCACGTTGATGCGCATGATCGCCGGGTTCGAGCACCCGACGTCCGGCGATATCCGCATCCGCGGCAAGTCGATGATCGGCGTTCCGGCCAATCGCCGCCCGGTGAACATGGTGTTCCAGAGCCTCGCGCTCTTTCCCATGATGACAGTCGGCGAGAATGTGGCCTATGGCCTGACCTGCCGCGGCACCGGCCGCGCGGAGGCGGAAGAGCGTGCCAATCGCATGCTGGAGCGCGTGGGACTCAAAGGCTTCGGCGATCGCCGCGTGACAGCTCTTTCCGGCGGCCAGCGCCAGCGCGTGGCGATTGCCCGCTGCCTGGTTCTCGAACCCACGCTCGTGCTGCTCGACGAGCCGCTCGGCGCTCTCGATCTCAAGCTGCGCGAGCACATGAAGATCGAGCTGAAGCAGCTGCAGGCGACCTTCAACACCACCTTCGTCTACATCACGCACGACCAGTCCGAAGCTCTCGTCATGTCGGATCGCATCGCCGTGATGAATCAGGGCCAATTCGAGCAGGTGGGAACTCCGCGCGAACTCTACCACCATCCCGCCACGCCCTTCGTCGCGAGCTTCGTCGGTGAGACGAACCGCTGGCAGGGTGAGACGACAGGAGCTTCGAGCGGCGCCATCACGGTCCGCCTCCCGTCAGGCGCGGTCGTGCAGGGGCAGGGGAGTGACGCTCAGAAATCGGCGCTCGCTTTCGTGCGGCCCGAAGCGGTCGCGCTGGCGCAGGACCAGACCTCCTTGGGCAATCTGCCCAACCGCTTCGAAGGACGCGTGTCGGCGGTCCTGTTCGACGGCGCGAATTCGAGCCTTCTCATCGAAACTCCCGGATTCGATCAACCCGTCCGCGCCGTCCTGCCTCAGGCGGGCCCGCTCGCGGGCATCGAGGTCGGCGCTCCGGTCCATGTGGGCTGGACCTCGGATGCGATGAAGGTCTTTGCCGCATGATGAAGAAACCGGCGCAGAGCCTTACCCTCTTTCTGCTTTTGGCTCCGGCCATTCTGTGGCTGGGGCTTCTGATCGTGCTGCCGCACGTGGAGATCCTGATCCTCTCGTTCAGCGAGCGCGTGGCACCACGGGTCTATGCCTTCGGGTTCGGCAACTATCTCGAATTCTTCACCGAGCCGCTCTACTGGCGCACGTTCGCCCGCACGGCCGGGATGTCGATCCTGGTGACCGTCCTTACGCTCGTACTCGCCTTTCCGATCGCGCTCTACATCGCCCGCGTCGCTCAGGGGCGCGTGAAGGCGATGCTGCTGCTGCTGTGCCTGCTGCCCTTCTGGGTATCGGAACTCGTGCGCACGCTCGGCTGGATGATGCTGCTGCGCGAAACCGGCGTGGTCTCCTACGTGCTGCAGGCCGTGGGTCTCGCCGGTCAGCCGGTGGAGCTTCTCTACAACGACGGCGCCGTGATCCTCGGCCTCGTCTATGGTGGGCTCCTCTTCATGATCGTGCCGCTCGCCAATGCGCTGGAGAGCCTGGAGCCGTCCGTCGTCGAGGCGGGTTTCGATCTGGGCGGCAGCCGCTGGACGGTGCTGCGCCGCATCGTCATTCCCCATGCGATGCCGGGCATCGTGGCGGGTTCGATCATCGTGTTCATGCTCACCGTCGGCAATTTCGCGACCCCGGTGCTGCTGGGCGGCAAGAACGGCCTGTGGTTCACCGAGCAGATCTATGCCCAGTTCATCACCCGCTTCAACTGGCCCCAGGGAGCGGCCTTCGGCATGCTGCTTCTGCTGCTGTCCTCCGCCATCGTGTGGCTGGGTCTGCGTCTCTCGGGACAGAGCCTGGGCACCACCTTGAGGCAGGCGTAAGATCATGAACCGTCCGACTTTTCTCTGGAAAGCCTATATCGCGGCGTTCTACATCTTCCTGTTCGCGCCGCTTCTGATCGTGGCGATCTTCGCCTTCAATGCGAGCCCGTTCCCGTCTCCGCCGTGGAAGGGCTTCACGCTCGAATGGTTCACCGGGACGGGCTCCGTCTTCGGCAAGCCGGGTGTGCTGGCGGATCCGATCTGGCTCGACAGCATCGGCAACAGCTTCAAGGTGGCGATTCCCGTGGCGATCCTCGCCGTGCTCATCGGCACGGTGAATGCCTGGGTCCTGGAGCGGGCCGAGTTCCGCGGCAAGACCTTTCTTTCCATGATGATGCTCTGGCCGCTCGTTATTCCCGGCGTCGTGCTCGGCATTTCGATCCTGGCCTTCTTCTCCCGCGTGGCGAACGGGCTCGAGGAATGGCTTCAGACCGATCTCGATTTCCTGCGGCCCGGCCTGCCGCTCGTCGTCCTGGGGCAGCTGTCCTTCATCCTGACCATCGCGACGCTCATCATCGCCGCGCGCCTGAGGAAGTTCGACCGGTCACTGGAGGAAGCCGCCTTCGATCTCGGTGCCAGCCGCGTCCGCGTGCTGCGTACCGTCACGCTGCCATTCTTGAGCCCGGCGCTCATCGGCGCAGGACTCGTGGCGCTTCTCATGTCGTTCGAGAACTTCAACACGACCCTGATGCTCGTCGGGTCCGATGCACCTTTGCCGATCACCATGTACGGCCAGATGCGCGAGGGCGCGACGCCCGCCATCAATGCCGTCAGCCTCCTGCTGATGCTGGGAGTCGGGGGCATCGCGAGCATCTTCGCGCTGACCTCGAAGGCGGAGCGTTAGGCGGCAGGACTTCAGACACTCGACATTTGCTCTCATGCCCATTCCAGGCAGGCCTGGAATGGGCATTGTTTTGGGTAGGTCGAGAGCATTCGATTTGCTGTGGGGCGAGGATGGATGTCGGCGCTGCGCTGTTCGCGTTCAGCACCCGCATTTCCGTCCTGCCGCTTCCCGCGAAGGGGGAGGGGATGACGTGGCGTGGTGAACCGAGGCGCCGGTCGGCTCAGCGCCCCCAGGTGCGCTCCAGGACATTCACCCAGTTCTCGTAGCAGAGCTTGCGAAGCGTTGCCTCGTCGTAGCCGTGGCGACGCATGGCGTCCACGAGGCGCGGCAGGCCGCGCACGTCACCGATCTCGGCCGGGATGGTCGCGCCGTCGAAATCCGAGCCGAGACCCACGCCATCCACGCCCACATGCTCGATCAGGTAATCCATGTGGCGGATCATCTCTTCCAGAGGGGTGTCGTCGTTGCGCTGACCGTCGGGACGGATGAACGAGGTGGCGAAATTGACGCCCACCATGCCGCGGCTTTCGCGGATCGCGGCCAGCTGCTTGTCCGTCAGGTTGCGGGAATGCGGGCAGATCGCATAGGCGTTCGAGTGGGTTGCCACGAGGGGCGCGTCCGACAGTTTTGCCACATCCCAGAAACCCTTCTCGTTCAGGTGCGAGAGATCCACCATGATCTTGAGGCGGTTGCACGCCCGCACCAATTCGCGCCCGCGATCCGTAAGGCCGGGACCCGTATCCGGGGTCGAGGGATAGCGGAAGGGCACGCCATGGCCGAAGATGTTGGGACGGCTCCAGACCGGCCCGATGGACCGCAGGCCGCTCTCGTAGAGGACGTCAAGAATGTAGAGATCGGGATCGATGCCCTCCGCGCCTTCGATGTGCAGGATCGCCGCCAGCTTGCCGGTGTCGATGCAGTGGCGGAGATCGGCTGCCGTGCGGCAGATCTTCACCTCTCCCTTCGAGGCCCGCTCGATGCGGATCAGCAGGGAGGCCATGTGCAGGGTGATCTGCTGGCTCGGGGCGAGCTCCAGTTGGGCGGGGAGCGGCACGTCGTATTGGGAACGCGTCATCAGCGCATCGACGTCGACGCCGCCGCCCTCGGAGGGCACGTACACGGCGAAAAACCCGCCCACGAATCCGCCCTGCTTCATCCGAGGCCAGTCGAGGTGGCCGATATTGTCGCCTTCGAGGAAGGCGCGCTCAGGCTGGAGCTTGCCGCGCATCAGGCGAAGCAGAACGTCGTTGTGACCGTCGAAGACCGGCATCAGGGAGGAGCGTGACATGGATTTGCGCCGATTGATTGTGGGGGACGAAAGGTCAGGAGGCCAGGGCCGGCGTCGGCTGTTCGGGGCTTCTCGAGAAGCCTTGGCTCGCCTGGATCAGAGATTGGGTATACTCGTTCGAAGCCTGCCCTGTCCGGAGGGCGGTGGCCGTCGTCTCCTCGACAGCCTCGCCGTGACGCATCACGAGCAGGCGGTCGCAGAGATGAGCGACGACAGCGAGATCGTGGCTGACCAGGATGTAGGTCAGTCCGAGCTTGCGACGCAGATCGTCGAGGAGATTCAGGATTTCGGCCTGGACGGAAGCGTCGAGAGCCGAGGTCGGCTCGTCGAGCAGGAGAACCTTCGGGCGCAGGATCAGCGCCCGGGCGATGGCGATGCGCTGCCGCTGGCCGCCGGAGAGTTGGTGCGGGTAGCGGAAGCGGAAGGAGGGGCCGAGCCCCACCTCCTTGAGAGCCTGGAGGATCCGGGTCTCGGCGTCCCTTACACCGTGGATGGCCAGGGGTTCGGACAGGGTCCGGTCCACCGTATGGCGCGGGTGCAGCGAGGCATAGGGATCCTGGAACACCATCTGCACGGTGCGGTAGAAGGACTTGTCACGCGGGGTCGTGACTTCCTTGCCGTCGACGAGCACGCGTCCGCCTGAGATGGGCGCAAGGCCGCAGATGGCGCGCAGCACCGTCGACTTGCCTGAGCCCGACTCGCCGACGAGCCCATAGGCCGCGCCCGTCTCCACATGGAAGCTCACGTTCTTGACCGCGTCCACCCGCATGCGGCCCGTTCCGTAGACGACTTGAAGGTTCTGAATATCGAGCATCGTCACAAGGCCCAGGAGGGATCGCGGTTCAGGGTGGGAAGCGGGCGGACGTCATTCGCCAGCGTCGGCAGGCACCGCATGAGCCCCTGCGTATAGGGGTGCTTCGCTTCCCGCAGGTTTCTGGCTTCCAGCTGCTCGACGACACGCCCGGCATACATCACCAGCACTCTGTCGCAGAAGGAGGAGACGAGCTTGAGATCGTGCGAGATGAAGATGAGGCCCATGCCGCGCTCCGACACGAGTTCGTCGAGAATGCGCAGGACCTCCATGGACACGGTCACGTCGAGCGCCGAGGTCGGCTCGTCCGCGATGAGGAGGTCGGGATCGGTCACCAGCATCATGGCGATCATCGCGCGCTGACCCATGCCGCCGGAGACCTCGTGCGGATAGAGCGAGAAGACGCGCCCGGGATCGCGCATCTTCACCGCCTCCAGCATGGCGAGCGCCTTGTCCCGCGCTTCGGAGCGGCCGGCTTTCGCGTGCGCCTGGTAGGCCTCGATGATCTGCTCACCGATGGTCATGACCGGGTTCAGCGAGTATTTCGGATCTTGCATCACCATGCTGATGCGCCCGCCGCGGAGGGTCCGCAGCGTCCGCTTCGAGGCGGTGAGAAGGTCGATGCCGTCGAAGGCCAGGCGCTTCGCCATCACCTCTCCGGGAGGCGGCGTCAGGCCCAGGATCGCGCGGCCCGTCTGGGACTTGCCCGAGCCGGATTCGCCCACGATGCCGAGGCGCTCCCGGCCCAGCTGGAACGATACGCCGCGCACCGCGTCCACCGTGCCGGTGCGCAGATGGAAACGGACGCGAAGGTCTTCGACGTCGAGAAGCGGCTTCGTCATTTGGCAGCCTTCGGATCGAGAACGTCACGCAGGCCGTCGCCGAGCAGGTTGAACCCGAGGCTCACCACGAAGATGGCCAGGCCTGGCATGGCGGCGACCCACCATTGATCGATGAGGTAGTTGCGCCCCGTGGCCACCATGGCACCCCACTCGGGAGCGGGCGGCTGAGCGCCCAGCCCCAGGAAGCCCAGGCCCGCGGCGGTCAGGATGATGCCCGCCATGTCGAGCGTCACGCGCACGATGAGCGAGGAGATGCACAGCGGCACCACATGGCCCAGGATGATGCGCGGCGTCGAGGCGCCCTGGAGCTTGACCGCCGCGATGAAGTCGCTGTTGCGGATCATCAGCGTCTCGGCGCGGGCGATGCGGGCGTAGGGCGGCCAGGAGGTGATCGCGATGGCGATCACCGCATTCTCGATGCCCGGGCCCAGCGCTGCCACGAAGGCGAGAGCCAGAATGAGGCGCGGGAAGGCCAGGAAGATATCCGTGACCCGCATCAGCACCGTGTCGACCCAGCCGCCGAGATAGCCCGCGACCGTGCCGACCAGGAGACCGATGGGCGTCGCGATGACGGACACCAGCACCACGACGAACAGGGTGATGCGCGAGCCGTAGATCACGCGGGAGAAGATGTCCCGCGCCTGATCGTCCGTGCCGAACCAGAAGGTCGCGCTTGGCGGCAGGAGGCGCTGGGTGCGCAGATCTCCGCCGGCGATCGGCGAGTAGGGCGCGATGACGTTCGCAAAGAGCGCGACGAGGATCAGCAGGATCACGATGCTGAGGCCCAGCACCGCGAGCGGATTCTTCGTGAACGAGCGCCATCCGAGATAACCGCGACCGAGGCGGGCCTGCCAACGGGAGTGCGGCTCCGGCGAAAGGAGCCACGCCCGCAACCCGGAGGTCTGCGCGATGGATTGAGAGGGGAGAGGGGTGCCGGTCATCAGCGGGTCCTCGGATCGAGCAAGCGGTAGAGCAGGTCGGACACGAGATTGAGCAGCACGAAGACGGTTCCGATGACGAGAGTTCCGCCCAGCACTGCGTTCATGTCCGCGTTCTGCAGGGAATTGGTAATGTACTGGCCAAGGCCCGGCCACGCGAAGACCGTCTCGGTCAGCACGGAGCCTTCGAGCAGGTTCGCATAGGACAACGCGATCACGGTCACCAGCGGCACTGCGGCGTTGCGCAAGGCGTGGCGCCAGATCACGCGCATTTCGGAGAGGCCCTTCACCCGCGCGGCGATCACGTATTCCTGCGCCAGTTCGTTGAGCATGAAGGAACGCGTCATGCGGCTGATATAGGCGAGCGAGAAATAGCCCAGCAGACAGGCGGGCAGGATGATGTGCGAAAAGGCATCCCAGAACGCATCCCACTGGCCTTGCATCGCGGTGTCGAGGAGCACGATGTTCGTGACCGGCGTGTAGAGATAGGAATAGGTCACGTCGATGCGCCCCGGCCCAGGGACCCAGCCGAGCTTTGCGTAGAACAGCAGCAGGCTCATGAGGCCGAGCCAGAAGATCGGAATGGAATAGCCGGCAAGCCCTAGGAAGCGCACGAGCTGGTCGATCAGGCTGCCACGCTTCACCGCCGCGAGGACGCCCAGCGGAATGCCGATGATGCTGCCGATCAGGGTGCCGAGGGTGGCAAGCTCGAAGGTCGCCGGAAATGCATTCGCAATATCCGTCATCACCGGATTGGTGGTGAGGACCGAATTGCCGAAATCGCCCGTGGCGGCTTTTTTCAGATAAATCCAGAACTGCTGAATGAGCGGCAGATCGAGCCCGAGTTCCTGGCGGACACGGGCGTAAACCTGCGGAGGAGCCCGGTCGCCCACAATGGCAAGAACGGGGTCGATGGGAACGACGCGGCCAATAAGGAAGGTGACGGCAACGAGCCCAAGCAGGGTCATCGCCAGCACGAGAATAAATTGAGCGGTCTTCGTAAGGTAGAAGCGGAGGGCATCATGCCCTCTGCCTCCGGTTGCGATCGATGATGCCATTACAGGTTTATTTCTTCTTCGCCTGCGAGATGTCGTTGTCGCTAAAGGACGGGCCGAGGATGAAGTTGTCCACGTTCTTGCGAACGGCCGCGACTTCCGTCTGCTGTAGGAAGATCACGAACGGACCGTCATCGAGAACCGCCTTCTGCAGCTCCTTGTACATCTGAGCGCGCTTCTCGCCGTCACGCTCCATCACGGCAGCGCGGGTCTTGGCCGTCAGCGGGCCCGGATCCCAGGCATTGCGCCATGCAAGGGGCTTCGCCTTGGCGTTGTCCGAGTTGTCGTCGTTCGCCGCGAAGGTGTCCGCATTGGAGTTCGGGTCCTGATAATCCGAGCCCCAGTTGCCGATATAGATATCGTGCTGGCGGGCGCGGTACTTCGTCAGGGCCTGCTTGGAGTCCATCGGCAGGATCTCGAGCTTGATGCCCGCCTGCGCGAAAGTCGCCTGCATGGCCTGAGCGACGCCCATGATCTCAGGTGTGGAACGGGTGTCCATGGTGACCGAGAAACCGTCCTTCAGACCGGCCTTGGCGAGCAACTCTTTCGCCTTGGCGACATCGAGCTTGTAGGGGTTGCTGGTCTCGGCGCCGAGGAAGCCCTTGGGCAGGAAGTTCTGATGAACGTCGCCCTTGTACTTCATGATCGTGTCGGCGATGGCCTGATAATCCACGAGGTATTTCATCGCCAGGCGGACTTCGGGCTTCGCCAGGTTCGGATTCTTCTGGTTCAGGCCGAGGTAATAAACGGTTCCCTTCGGAGCGCTCTGGACTTCGATGTCCGGGTTTTTCGAAACCGCGGCGATCTCTTCCGGGTTCAGGCTGCGGGCCACGTCGATGTCGCCCTTCTCGAGCAGAAGACGCTGGTTCGCGGTTTCCTTGATGTGGCGGAAGATCACGCGGGCGAGGGGCGTTTTCTTCTCATAGTTGGGATTGCGCTCCAGCACGAGAACCTCGTTCGCCTTCCAGTCGCGCATGACGAAGGGGCCGGAGCCGGCATAGTGGGTCTTCAGCCAGTTGTAGCCGAAGTCGCCATCCTTCTCGTTCTGGGTGAGCAGCTTCTTGTCGACGATCGAGGCGACCGAGTTGCCGAGGCAGTACAGGACCAGGGTTGGAGCGTAAGGCTTGTCGACCTCGATCGTGACCTCCATCGGGCCGCTCTGCTTGATCTTGTCCTTGACGTTGTCCTTGGTGAAGCCGAACTGGCCCAGGATGAAGGCCGGGGACTTGTCGAGGGCGACCGCGCGCTGCAGCGAGTAGACCACGTCCTCGGCGGTGATCGGGTTGCCGGAAGCGAACTTGCGGTTCGGCTTGATCTTGAAGGTGTAGGTCTTGCCGTCGGGCGAGACGGTCCAGGACTCGGCTACCTGGCCGTAGATCTTCGAGACGTCCTTGATGTCGTAGGCGACCAGGCGCTCATAGGTGTTGCCCAGGATTTCAGAGGCGCTCAACTCGAAGACTTCGGCGGGATCGAGCGAGATGATGTCGTCCATTTGCCAGGCCTGGACCAGGGTGTCCGGAGGCGTGGCTGCCTTCACGGCAGAGAACGAGGTCGCCATGGTCACGACCATGGCGGCCGACAGGAAAAATTTCGGAAGTTTCTTCATTGGCCAGTTCCCCTAACGGCGCGCTGCGCGCCATTATGCGCCTGTAAGAATGCAGATCACACGGACTCTGTCGAGTCCAGCAACTGGTTTTAAACTGGCAAACCTTGCGCACGGTGCCTAATGACTGCGCAGCCCGGTACCATCTTTGCCTTGCGAGGCAACCTGTGGCAAATGCTCCAGGACCCTCATTTCGGATGAAACAAAGTGTCTGAAGAAGCCAAGAAGACCGGTGCCAACACCATGTGGGGCGGGCGGTTCTCGTCCTCGCCCAGCGCCCTGATGGAAGCGATCAACGCCTCCATCGACTTCGACAAGCGGCTGGCGGCCCAGGACATCCAGGGCTCCATCGCCCACAGCGCCATGCTGGCGAAGCAGGGCATCATCACGGAAGCCGACCGGGACGCGATCCATCAGGGGCTTCAGCGCGTCCTGGGCGAGATCGAGTCCGGCTCCTTCACCTTCTCCACGGCGCTCGAAGACATCCATATGAACGTGGAAAGCCGGTTGCGCGAGATCGTCGGCGATCCTGCCGCGCGCCTGCACACGGCCCGCAGCCGCAACGACCAGGTCGCCACGGACACCCGCCTCTGGGTGCGCGAGGCCCATGACCGCACCGACGAGCAGCTGACCAATCTCATCAAGGCGCTCCTCGACAAGGCCGAGATCCATGCCGCCACGGTCATGCCGGGCTTCACGCACCTGCAGAGCGCCCAGCCGGTCACCTTCGGTCATCACCTGATGGCCTATGTGGAGATGTTCGGCCGAGACCGCAGCCGCATCCGCGACTCCCGCAAGCGCCTCAACGAATGTCCGCTGGGCGCGGGGGCGCTCGCTGGAACGTCCTTCCCGATCGACCGGCACATGACCGCGAAGGCGCTGGGCTTCGACGGCCCCACGCGCAATTCCCTCGATACGGTCTCCGACCGGGACAGCCTTCTGGAATTCATGTCCGCCGCCTCGATCTGCGCCATGCACCTGTCGCGGCTGGCGGAGGAGATCATCATCTGGATGTCGGCGCCCTTCGGCTTCGTGCGCCTTCCCGACCGCTGGACCACCGGCTCCAGCATGATGCCGCAGAAGCGCAATCCGGATGCCGCCGAACTGGTGCGCGGCAAGACCGGCCGGGTCATCGGCTCGCTCGTGTCCCTTCTCACCGTCATGAAGGGACTTCCGCTCGCCTATGCGAAGGATACCCAGGAGGACAAGGAGCCGCTCTTCGACGCGGCGGACACCCTGGAGATCGTCCTGGCGGCCACCACCGGCATGATCCAGGATCTCGAGCCCGTGCCGGAGCGGATGGCTGCGGTTGCCGGAGCCGGGTTCTCGACCGCCACGGACCTTGCCGACTGGCTCGTGCGCAGCCTCAACATCCCCTTCAGGGACGCTCACCACATCACCGGGCGGATCGTATCGGAGGCCGAGAAGCGGGGCTGCAGCCTCGAGGAGCTGCCTCTCGATGCCATGCAGGCGGTCGAGCCGCGCATCCATCAGGGCATCTACGACGTTCTGGGGGTCGAGAACTCGGTGCGTTCGCGGACGAGCTTCGGCGGAACGTCGCCGGTCCAGGTTGCCGAGCAGATCGCCTGGTGGCGGGAGCGGGTCTGACTGGCGCCGCGCCCGCCCGTCCCTGGCAGCCCCCTAATGGGCCGGCTTGGCAGGGGTCTTGATCGGCCAGGAAGCCGTATCCATATTGCTGTCAGCGGCCCTGCCGGGGCCGCCTGAGTGCCGCATAGACGGGCTCAAAACCAACCGAAGTGCCTCTAACCTTGGGCTTCGAACATGTCGCGTCAGTCGCCCTTCGGGCATCCGTTTCTGTTAGGCTTCGACGAGATCGAGCAGGCTCTCGACCGCGTCGCTAAAGCAGCCGGGGATGGATATCCGCCCTATAATATCGAGCGTCTGCCTCGCACCGAGCGCGACCCCGAGCGCCTCCGCATCACCCTGGCTGTCGCCGGTTTCACCCGGGAGCAGCTGGAAGTGACCCTGGAGGAGAACCAGCTCGTCATCCGGGGGCGTCAGTCCGATGACAAGACAAGGCACTTCCTGCATCGCGGCATTGCCGCCCGCCAGTTCCAGCGTACGTTCCTCCTCGTCGACGGCATGGAGGTTCTTGGCGCTGACCTGTCCAACGGCCTGTTGTCGATCGACCTGGCCCGGCCCGAGCCGGAACGGGTGATCCGCAAGATCGACATTATGGCCCCGGACAAGGCGTGACGGCATGCGCGACAAGGAGATGTCCATGAACCACACCACCAAGAACCATGTCGAAGCGCCTCTGGACGTGGCCGAACTGGCGTCCTTGGGCGTGGGTCAGATGGCCTATGTGAAGCCCTTGCAGTCGGATGAGGTTGCCAGGCTCTTCCCGCAGGCGCCGAAAGTCCAGGCCGGCCTGCAGCTCTTCGCCCTTCTGTCCGCCAGCGGCGAGCCCATTCTGCTCACCGACAGCCGCGACACGGCGGTCGCCAATGCCTGGGCGCACGACCTGACGACGGTGAGCCTGCATTAAGGCTCACCCCAGGTCCTTCAGCCCATCGCCTCCACGGCGGCGATCAGGCGCTCCAGATCCTTGGGCCGGGAAAGACGGTGGTCCCCATCCTTGATGAGGGTGAGGGAGACGCTGTCTCCCGGCAGGTGCTCCACCAGTTGAAGGGCATGATTCCAGGGCACGTCGGGATCCTGCATTCCCTGCAGGATGTGGACGGGGCAGCCGGTCTGGATCGGCTGCCCGAAGAGGAGATGGCGGCGCCCGTCCTCGATCAGGCCTTTCGTGATCGGATAAGGCTCTTCCGCATAGGCCGAGGGCCGGTAATAGACCCCTGTCTCCTCGACGGCGCGCTTGAGGTCCTCGGGGAATCGATCCCACATCAGCCTCTCGGTCATGTCCACGGCGGGCGCGATGAGGACGATGCCGGCCGGGGCGAGATCGGGCCGGGTCTGCAGCAGGCGCCGGGCAGCCAGCAGGCTGATCCATCCACCCATGGAGGATCCCACCAGGATGGGGCGCTGCGTGACGAACCGCCCGATCACATGGAGCGCGTCCTCGAGCCAGCGGGAAATCGTCCCATCCTCGAAGGCTCCCTCCGATTCGCCGTGTCCGCTATAGTCGAAGCGCAGGAAGGCGCGCCCGGTCTTTTCGGCCCAGGCATCGAGCGCTTCCACCTTCGTGGAGCGCATATCGGACTTGAAGCCCCCGAGCCAGACGACCGGCGGCCCCTTGCCGTCCCGCCAGAGCACGGCGATCCGACGCGCATCGGCCCCCTGGCCGACCGTGACGCTTTGCGGCATGGTTAACTCATCCTCAACTGCTTTGAAGCAAGCGTTTATGAACGATTCCACATCTCCATGAGAAGGCTCTTACATCGGTGAGTTTTTCAGCGCGACCCGGCGGGGCGGCTTTCCCGTCTTCTCATTTTCATCCATTGGCGGGTCGGACCATCCTCCAGATCATTCCGGAACTCGAAGCCGGCGGGGCCGAACGCACGACCGTCGATATTGCCGAGGGTCTCGCCCAGGTCGGCGCACGCGCGCTCGTGGCGACCGAGGGCGGCCGGCTCGTGGGCGAGCTCCAGACCAAGGGAGGCGTCTGGATCCCGTTCCCTGCGGCGACGAAGAATCCGTTTTCCATGCTCGTGAACGTGCGCAAGCTCGCCCGGATCTGCCACAACGAAAGGGTTGCCCTCGTGCATGCCCGCTCCCGGGCTCCCGCCTGGGTGGGCCTGGGAGCTGCCCGCTCGCTCAATATTCCCTTCGTTACGACCTATCACGGCAGCTATTCCGGCCGCTCCTCGGTCAAGGTTCTCTACAACTCCGTCATGGCCAGGGGCGATGCGGTCATCGCCAATTCGCATTACACGGGTGAGCTGATCCGTTCGGTTTACCCGCAGGCGGGCGACCGGATCCGCGTCATCCACCGCGGAACGGATTTCGTCAGGTTCTCGCCTTCGGCGGTGGCGCCGGAGCGGATCGAAGCTCTGAGAAAGGCCTGGGAGGTCGCGCCTCACGAGCGTGTTGTGCTCCTGGCGGCCCGGCTGACCGGGTGGAAGGGCCAGAAGGTCCTGATCGAGGCGGCCGCCAAGCTCCGCGACGCGGGCGTCACGGACGTCGCCTACATCCTGGCCGGCGACCCGCAGGGGCGGGATTCCTATGTGAAGGAGCTCGACGGCCTGATCGAGGCCCGGGGTCTCACGGGAACCGTTCGCCGGGTCGGTCACTGCACCGACATGCCAGCCGCCTTCCTGACGGCTTCCGTCGTCACGGTGCCTTCGACGGAGCCCGAAGCCTTTGGCCGTTCGGCCGTGGAGGCCCAGGCCATGGGCACCCCGGTCGTCGTCTCCGATCTCGGCGCGGTGCCTGAGACGGTTCTCTCGCCGCCGGCCGTGGCGCCCCACGAGCGGACCGGATGGCGAATCCCTCCCGGGGACGTCGACGCGCTGGCCGAGGCGGTTGGCGCCGCCCTGGCCCTGGGCGCCAGCGCCAGGATAGCCCTCGGCTCCCGGGCGAGACGCCACGTGGAGAGCCACTTCTCGCTGGAACGGATGATATCGGGCACGCTCGATGTGTATTCCGCCCTTCTGGAAGGCCGTTTTACCCATAGTACAAGTTGACTTCGCGCAGATTTGCGCGAAATGTCAGTTCATTCTCGGCAACGTTGAGCATTCTGCAGGGACTTGAGCAGAGCCCTCGGCCTCGACTGAGCCCTAACATAGGAGATACGAGCCATTCGCCGACCAATGAGACCTATGCCGGTGCCGCAGAAGGACGGACCGCGCGCTAACCGGGACATTCGCGGTGTTCGCGAAGTGCAGCTGATCGATGATGCCGGGCAGAACCGCGGTGTGATGCCCTTCTTCGACGCCCTTCGCGTAGCGGAAGATGCGGGGCTCGACCTCGTGGAGATCTCGCCGAACGCCACCCCTCCCGTCTGCAAAATTCTCGATTACGGCAAATTCCGCTTCCTCGAGCAGAAGAAGGCCGCAGAAGCGCGCAAGAAGCAGAAGACGGTCGAGGTCAAGGAAATCAAGCTGCGTCCGGGCATCGACGACCACGACTACGACGTCAAGATGAAGGCGATGAAGGGCTTCTTCGAGGAAGGCAACAAGGTCAAGATCACCTTGCGCTTCCGGGGCCGCGAGATGGCCCACCAATCCCTCGGCCTGAAGGTCCTCGATCGCGTCAAGGCCGACGTTGGCGATCTCGCCAAGGTCGAGCAGGAGCCGAATTTCGAAGGCCGCCAGGTCGTCATGGTGCTGGCGCCGCGGTAAACACCCTGTCATCCCCGTCGACCCGTGGGGCCGGGAAAGGACCCATAGGGCAACGCGCGTGAATGGTTTCCCTTCCCCTCCGCTTCGCTTCGGCCGGGAATGACAGTGGGCGGAAGGCCTCCGTGTCATCCCCGGCGACCCGCAGGGTCGGGAGGGGGGCCATGGAGGCGAGAGGCATGCGGATGGATTTCCTTCGCGCCCGCTTCGTTCCTGACGGGAATGACAAGAAATGCCGATTATGGCCGTCGGGGCTTCCGGCGGTCATTGCTTTTTGGGCGACCTTCTGTCATAAGCCGCCCTTCATTGAACCGCCCGGCTGTTAGGGCTGCCGTGGCGGTTCGTTTTGCTCGTAAGCAGCAATGAAAGGCCGGAAGGGCGGGAAACTGCCTCGAAAGCCTGACCAAAGGAGAGCCAAATGCCCAAGCTGAAGACGAAATCGGGCGCCAAAAAGCGCTTCAAGATCACTGGCACCGGCAAGGTCGTTTACGCCCAGGCCGGCAAGCGCCACGGGATGATCAAGCGGTCCAACAAGCAGATCCGTAATCTGCGCGGCACGACCACCCTGTTCGAGGGCGACGCTTACAACGTGAAGAAGTACTTCCTGCCCAACGGCTAAGGCGGTCTTCCCCCACATCCCGGATTTTGAAGGAGTTTTTCCATGGCCCGCGTCAAACGGGGCGTTACCGCCCATGCCAAGCACAAGAAGGTTCTGAAGGCCGCCAAGGGTTTCTACGGCCGCCGCAAGAGCACGATCCGCATCGCCAAGCAGGCGGTCGAGAAGAGCATGCAGTATGCTTATCGCGACCGTAAGAACAAGAAGCGCACCTTCCGCGCTCTCTGGATCCAGCGTCTCAACGCCGCGGTCCGCGAGCATGGATTGACCTATTCCCGATTTATCGACGGTCTCGGCAAGGCTGGGATCGAGGTCGATCGCAAGGTCCTGTCCGAAATGGCCATCCACGAGCCGGCTGCTTTCGCCGCTTATGTGGAGCGCGCCAAGGCTTCCCTGCCTCAGCAGGCGGCCTGAGGACACCCTGGCTTCGGTGCGGCTGGTCTTCCAGCCGCACCGCCTTATTCCAATCTCCGAGACCATCCGCGTTGACGGCCTGAAGGCTGTCGATTGCCATTTCGCGGCTCGGTAGACTTGACGGTTCCCGCGCCGCGCATCACTCAAGCGCTTGCATATGGCAAGGGACCGATGACCGATCTCAATCAACTCGAACGTGACCTGCTCGTCCAGGTCGAGGCCGCCGGCGACGAAGCGGCTCTGGAATCCGTGCGCGTTTCCGCGCTCGGCAAGAAGGGCTCCGTCTCCGAACTCCTCAAGACCCTCGGCGCCATGACGCCGGAGGAGCGCAAGGAGCGCGGACCCCTCATCAACGGTCTGCGCGACAAGGTGCAGGGCGCCATCGCGGCCAGGAAGGAAACGCTGGCCGAGGCCGCCCTCGAAGCGCGGCTTTCCGCCGAGCGCATCGACGTGACCCTTCCCGTGCCGGAAGCGCCCGAGAGCCGCGGCCGCATCCATCCGATCAGCCAGGTGATCGAGGAGCTGACGGCGATCTTCGCCGATATGGGCTTCTCTGTGGCCGAGGGGCCGGATATCGAGACCGACTACCTCAACTTCACGGCGCTCAACTTCCCCGAGGGCCATCCGGCCCGCGAGATGCACGATACCTTCTTCCTTGCTCCCGACGAGAAGGGCGAGCGCAAGGTTCTGCGCACCCATACGTCGCCGGTCCAGATCCGCACCATGACGGGTCAGCAGCCGCCGATCCGGGTCATCATCCCGGGCCGGACCTACCGTCACGATTCAGACCAGACCCACACGCCGATGTTCCATCAGGTGGAAGGCCTTGTCATCGACAAGCAGGCCAACATCGCGCATCTCAAATGGATCCTGGAGGAGTTCTGCAAGGCCTTCTTCGAGGTCGATCAGGTGAAGATGCGGTTCCGCCCGTCCTTCTTCCCCTTCACCGAGCCCTCCGCCGAGGTCGACATCCAGTGTTCGCGCAAAGGCGGCGAGATCCGCTTCGGCGAGGGCGAGGATTGGCTCGAAATCCTCGGCTGCGGCATGGTCCACCCGAACGTGCTGCGCAATTGCGGCCTCGATCCGGATGAGTACCAGGGCTTTGCCTGGGGCATGGGGATCGACCGCATCGCCATGCTGAAATACGGCATGCCGGACCTTCGCCCCTTCTTCGAGGCCGACGTGCGCTGGCTGAACCATTACGGCTTCCGGCCGCTCGACATCCCGTCCCTCGTCGGCGGCCTGACTGCGTAAGACAAGGAGAGCATCCATGAAATTCACCCTCTCCTGGCTCAAGGATCATCTCGACACTTCGGCCTCCTTCGACGAGATCGTCGAGACGCTCACCCGCATCGGCCTCGAGGTCGAAGGGGTCGAGGACAAGGCGAAGACGCTGGCGCCCTACAAGGTGGCCTACGTGATCTCCGCCGTGCAGCATCCCAATGCGGATCGTCTGCGCGTGTGCATGGTCGATATGGGCGAAGGCGATCCGATCCAGGTCGTCTGCGGCGCGCCCAACGCCCGTACCGGCATGAAGAGCGTCTTCGCACCTCCCGGCACCTACATTCCGGGTAAGAACATCACCCTCGGGGTCGGCACCATCCGCGGCGTCGAGAGCCGGGGGATGCTGTGCTCGGCGGCGGAGCTGGAGATCTCGGACGATCACGACGGCATCATCGAGCTGCCTGAGGATGCGCCGGTCGGTCAGGCCTATGCGGCCTATGCCGGCCTCGACGATCCGGTGATCGAGATCAATCTCACGCCGAACCGCCCCGACTGCACCTCGATCCACGGCATCGCCCGCGATCTCGCAGCGGCCGGGCTCGGTACCCTCAAGGGCGAGACGGTCCCGCCCGTGTCGGGGAAGGGTGCTTGCCCGGTCTCCGTCGCGCTCGACTTCGCTCCGGGGGATGAAAAGCTGTGTCCGGCTTTCGCGCTCCGCCTCGTGCGCGGCGTGAAGAACGGCCCGTCGCCCGACTGGATGCAGCGCCGCCTGCTGTCCATCGGCCTGCGCCCCATCAACGCGCTGGTCGACATCACCAACTACATGACCTTCGACCGTGGCCGTCCGCTCCACGTCTTCGATGCCAAGAAGGTGACAGGCAATCTCACCGTTCGCCGAGCGAAGGACGGCGAGGAGGTGCTGGCGCTCGACGGACGCACCTACAGGCTCGATTCCGGCACCGTGGTGATCGCCGACGAGAGCGGGGTCGAGTCCATCGCCGGCATTATGGGCGGAGAGCATTCGGGCTGCGACGAGACCACGACCGACGTGCTGATCGAATCGGCCCTGTGGGATCCGCTCAACATCGCGCAGTCGGGCCGCAAGCTCGGCATCATCACCGATGCGCGCTACCGCTTCGAGCGCGGCATCGACCCGGCCTTCACGGTGCCGGGTCTCGACCTTGCCACCCGCATGGTCATGGACCTGTGCGGAGGCGAGGCCAGCGAGGCGGTGGTCGCAGGCAAGGTTCCGCAGGATAGGCTCGTGATCGAGTTCCCCTGGTCCGAGGTTCCGCGTCTGTCCGGCCTCGACGTCAAGCCTGCGGAGTCCGAGCAGATCCTGAAAAAGCTCGGCTTCGCCGTGGAGGGTTCGGGTGAGCGCGTGAGTGTCACGGTGCCGTCCTGGCGCCCCGATATCGACGGCAAGGCGGATCTGGTCGAGGAGGTCATCCGCATCGCCGGGGTCGACCGCATCGCGCCGCAACCCCTGCCGCGCCTCGAAGCGGCTGTCGCCAAGCCGATCCTGACCCTGATCCAGAAGCGCACGCGCCTGGCCCGCCGCTCGCTCGCGGTGCGCGGACTCGTGGAAGCCGTCACCTGGTCCTTCATCGCGAAGGAGGAGGCCGTAATGTTCGGCGGCGGCGATGCGCGGCTCGCGCTGGCGAACCCGATCGCGTCCGACCTCTCCGACATGCGCCCGAGCCTGCTGCCCGGCCTGCTGAAGGCGGCGCAGCGCAACGCGGATCGCGGCTTCGGGGACGTGGCGCTCTTCGAGGTCGGCCAGACCTTCGCGTCGGACGAGCCGGAAGGCCAGTCCATCAAGGCGGCTGCCGTCCGGCGCGGCACGGCGCGGGCCGAGGGCGTCGGCCGGCACTGGGATGGCGGGGCCGAGAGCGTCGATGCCTTCGACGCCAAGGCGGATGTCCTGGCGCTCCTCGCGACCTTGGGCATCCCGGTCGGCGGCCTTCAGGTCGTGGCGGGTGGACCGTCCTGGTTCCATCCGGGCCGCTCGGGCACCCTGCAGTTCGGGCCCAGGAACGTGGTCGGCGCCTTCGGCGAGATCCACCCGAAGGTGCTGAAGGCGCTGGACCTGAAGGGGCCGCTCGTGGCCTTCGAACTTAACCTCAACGCGCTCCCGCCGCCGAAGGCGAAGCCGACCAAGATGAAGCCGAAGCTCACGCTGCCGGAGTTCCAGCCCCTCACGCGCGACTTCGCCTTCGTGGTCGGCCGCGACGTGGCGGCCGGCGACGTCGTCAAGGCCGCGCAGGGAGCCGAGCGTCAGCTGATCGTGGGCGTCGACGTGTTCGACATCTACGAGGGCACCGGCATCGACCCGGACAAGAAGTCCGTGGCCATCGCCGTCACCCTCCAGCCGACCGAGAAGACGCTCACCGATGCCGAGATCGAGGCCGTTTCGGCCAAGATCGTCGGCGAGGTCGCCAAGAAGACCGGCGCGGTGCTGCGCTCGTAGCGAAGATGTCAGCCCGGGCGGGGCCTCAGCCCCCGTCCGGGCGACTTTTTCCGTTCAATGGATTCGCCTCGTCCCATCCGTAGCGGATCGCATCGAACCGCATCGAACGAGCGTCCACCATCAGCAGGCGCCCCACGAGGCTCTCGCCGAAGCCCACGATTTCCCGGACGACCTCCATCGCCATCAGGCTCCCCATGACGCCTGCCAGCGCGCCGAGAACGCCCGCTTCCGCGCAGGTCGGAATCGCGCCCGGCGGCGGCGGGGAGGGGAAGAGGCAGCGATAGGTCGGATTCGGCTGGCCGTTCGGGCTGCTCTCATAAGCCCGAATCGTGGTGAGCGAGCCGTCGAATTGTCCCAGGGCTGCGGTGACCAGGGGTTTCTTCTCGAAGAAGCAGGCGTCCGAGACCGCATACCGGGTTTCGAAATTGTCGGACCCGTCGGCCACGAGGTCGTAGCGGCCGATCAGCTCCCGTGCATTTCCTGCCGTGATCCGGATGTCATGGGGCTCTGCCGTAACGTGAGGATTGAGGCGGCGGATGGCTTCCGCCGCGCTTTCCACCTTTGAACGGCCAAGATCCTGAACCCCATGGATCACCTGGCGCTGCAGGTTGGAGAGGGACACCACGTCGTCGTCCACGATGCCGATCGTGCCGACACCTGCCGCAGCGAGATACTGGATGAGCGGCGCTCCCAGGCCGCCGGCGCCGATCACGAGGACACGGGCAGCCTTCAGCTTGAGCTGTCCCGGGCCGCCGACATCGCGAAGCACGAGATGGCGGGCGTAGCGGTCGATTTCGTCGGAACTGAGCGTCATGGATGAGACCATAACGGCATGGATCGGCCTATCAACCATTCCTTGAAGGAAATAACATGCCGACTTGACAGGGACCTTGGCCTCATGACCCTTGCCATGCCATCGTCAGGGGCAACCCGGTAACAAACCGGCGTCACACAGGGAACAATGCCGATGACCATCACCAAGTTCGGCCTCGCATTCGCAGGCCTTGCCTTTTCCGCTACGGCAGCCTTCGCGCAGCAGGCGGCCTTCAAGCCTGCGGTCGTTTATGATCTGGGCGGCAAATTCGACAAGTCCTTCAACGAAGGCGTCCACACGGGGGCCGACAAGTTCAAGAAGGATTCCGGCACCGACTACCGCGATTTCGAACCGCAGAACGACGCCCAGCGCGAGCAGGCGCTCCGCCGCTTCGCCCGCGACGGCTATTCGCCGATCGTCGCGGTGGGCTTCAGTCAGGAGAGCGCCCTGAAGAAGGTCGCGGACGAGTTCCCGAAGACGCAGTTTGCGATCATCGACGCCGTCGTCGAGAAGCCGAACGTCCAGTCCATCGTGTTCAAGGAGCACGAGGGCTCGTTCCTGGTCGGCCTCCTGGCGGCTCAGGCTTCCAAGACCAGCAAGGTCGGCTTCGTGGGCGGCATGGACATTCCGCTCATCCGCAAGTTCGCCTGCGGCTATGTCCAGGGCGTGAAATACGCCAAGAAGGACGCCGAGGTGTTCCAGAACATGACCGGCACCACGGGCGCGGCCTGGAACGATCCGGTGAAGGGCGGCGAACTCGCCAAGGGCCAGATCGATCGCGGCGCCGACGTGATCTACCACGCGGCCGGCGGCACCGGCGTCGGTGTCCTGCGTGCGGCCGCCGACGCGGGCAAGCTCGGCATCGGCGTCGACTCGAACCAGAACGGCCTGCATCCGGGCAAGGTGCTGACCTCCATGGTCAAGCGCGTGGACGTCGCGACCTACAACGTGTTCGATCAGGCCAAGAAGGGCACCTTCAAGCCGGGCCTCTCCGTGCTGGGCCTCAAGGAGGATGGCGTGGCCTGGGCTCTCGACGACAACAACAAGTCGCTGATCACGCCCGAGATGAAGGCCGCTGCCGACAAGGCCGCCGCCGACATCAAGTCCGGCGCCATCCAGGTGCACGACTACATGTCGGACTCCAAGTGCCCGATGTAAGCTAAGCCTTCGTTCCGGCCGCGGACTCACGGAGCCCGCGGCCGGATCTCTTTCAGCAGGTTCTTGTTTTTCTGATAAGATCCGGCCCTCCCGTTTCATCATGCCGGAAGACCATCTGAGGCCGATGTCCCCCGCCATTGAACTCCTAGCCATCAACAAGCGCTTCGGTGCCGTTCACGCCAACAAGGACGTGAACCTCGCCGTCGAGCGCGGCACGATCCATGGCATCGTCGGCGAGAACGGCGCCGGCAAATCGACCCTGATGTCGATCCTGTACGGCTTCTACGAAGCCGATTCCGGCGAGATCCGCATCAACGGCGAACCCGTCGCGATCCGCTCGTCCAACGACGCCATCGCGGCCGGCATCGGCATGGTCCATCAGCACTTCATGCTGGTCGAGCCGCTCACCGTCGTCGAAAACGTCATGCTGGGCGCTGAGGGCGGCGTATTGCTGCGGCGGGGCGAGGCGAAGGTGCGCGCGGAACTGGCGCGGCTCGCCAGGGACTATGGTCTCGAAATCGATGTCGACGCCACTGTCGGCGACCTCTCCGTCGGCCTGCAGCAGCGTGTGGAAATCCTTAAGGCCCTCTATCGCGGGGCGGACATCCTCATTCTCGACGAGCCCACGGCCGTGCTCACGCCCCCTGAGGCCGACGCGCTGTTCGAGCTGCTCCGCTCGCTGAAGGAGCAGGGCAAGACCGTCGTGCTCATCACCCACAAGCTGCGCGAGATCATGGCGGTCACGGACCGCGTCTCGGTGATGCGCCGGGGCGAGATGGTGGCGACCCTCGAGACCGCCCGGACCTCACCGCCCGAACTGGCGGAGCTGATGGTGGGGCGGCGCGTGCTCCTGCGGGTGGAGAAGGCCGAGAAGGCTCCGGGCGCGCCCGTGCTCGAAATCGAGAATCTTTCAGTCGTCGATGCCCGTGGCGTGCTGCGTGTCGCGAAGGCGTCATTTACGGTTCGCGCCGGCGAGATCGTCGGCATCGCGGGCGTTGCGGGCAATGGCCAGAGCGAGCTTCTGGAAGCCATTGCGGGCATGCGCCATCCTGCCCTCGGCTCGATCCGGGTCGAGGGACGGGAGATCCGGCCCAGCGAGCACGACCCTCATCGCATGCGCCGGCTCGGTCTGCTCCATGTGCCGGAGGATCGTCTGCGCATGGGGCTCGTGCCGGCTTTTCCTGCGTTCGAGAGCGCCATTCTGGGCTTCAGCGACGATCCGAAGCTCGGTCGGGGTCCGATCCTCGACCATGACCGCATGATTGCGGATCTGGCCGGGAAGATGGAGCAGTACGACGTGCGCCCGCCCGCACCGCGCCTGAAGACGTCGAAGTTCTCCGGCGGCAATCAGCAGAAGATCGTGCTGGCCCGCGAGATCGAACGCAATCCGAAGGTTCTTCTCGTCGGGCAGCCCACGCGCGGTGTCGATATCGGGGCCATCGAGTTCATCCATCGCCGCCTCATCGCGCTCTGTGATGCGGGTGTCGGCATCCTCCTCGTCTCGGTCGAGCTCGACGAGATCATGAACCTGTCCGACCGCATCCTCACCATGTGCGGCGGCAAGATCACCGGCGAGCGCAGGGCTTCCGAGACGAACGAGCAGGATCTCGGTCTCCTCATGGCCGGTGTGACCGATGAGGCCGCCTGATGCAGCCGCGATTGTCCCTGGTGACGCTCGGCGTCGCCGATCTCCCCAAGGCCCGCGCCTTCTATGAGGCCTGGGGCTGGACGGCATCGAGCGCCAGCCAGCCGAGCGTGGTCTTTTTTCAGGCGAACGGGCTGGCGCTGGCGCTCTTCGGGCGCGCCGACCTCGCCGCGGACGCGCATGTGGAGGACAGGCCCGCCGGCTTTTCCGCCGTGACGCTCGCCTACAATACGCGCTCCAAGCAGGAGGCCGACGAGGTCTATGCCCGCGCGGTCGCGGCGGGCGGGCGCGCCATCAAGCCGCTGCAGGATGTATCCTGGGGCGGCTATTCGGGTTATTTCGCCGATCCGGACGGGCACCTCTGGGAAGTGGCCTGGAATCCGTTCTTTCCCCTCGACGAACAGGGCCACCTGTTCCTGCCGGATGCTTCGACGTGAGTGCTCCCATCGACATGCCCAAATGGGCCGATACGGTTCTGGTGCCCGCCATCTCGGTGGTCGCGGCGTTTCTGGTCGCGGGCCTCGTCGTTCTCGGCATCGGCGAGAACCCGCTGACCGCGACGCGGCTTCTGATCCAGGGCAGCCTGGGGACGGGGGAGGGGCTCGGCTTCACCCTGTTCTACACAACCGATTTCATCTTTGCCGGGCTGGCGGTCGCGGTCGCCTATCATGCGGGGCTGTTCAACATCGGCGGCGAGGGGCAGGCGATGCTGGCGGGGCTCGGCATTGCGCTTGCGCTCAACAACCTGAGCTTCCTGCCGGGTTTCCTGCTGATTCCGCTCGGCATCCTCGGCGCTGCGGCTTTCGGCGCGGCCTGGGCCGCCATTCCAGGCTATCTCCAGGCCCGGCGAGGCAGCCACATCGTGATCACGACGATCATGTTCAACTGGCTGGCCAGCGTGCTGATCGTCTATCTCCTGGTCAACGTGCTGCGCGAGCCGCAATCGATGAACCCGGAAACGCCCGCTTTCCCGGACCAGTCGCATATCCCCTTCATGCATGAGGCCTTCGCGGCCTTCGGCATCGAGATCCCGCCGTCACAGCTCAATCTGACCCTCCTGCTGGCACTGGCAGCTTCCTATTTCGTCTGGCTTCTCATCTACCGGTCGCGGCTCGGCTATGCGATCCGCGTGGTCGGCTCGAATCCGACGGCGGCGGTCTATGCGGGCATTTCGCCCGCCCGCATCATCATCGTGGCGATGATCCTGTCGGGAGCGCTGGCGGGCGGTCTCGCGGTCAACGAGCTGATGGGCTATCAGCACCGCCTGCTTCTCGAATTCACCTCCGGCTACGGTTTCGTCGGCATTGCGGTCGCGCTCATGGGGCGCGCCCATCCGGTCGGAATCATCCTGGCGTCGCTCCTGTTCGGCATTCTCTATCAGGGCGGCGCGGAACTGGCCTTCGAGCAGCCCAACATCACCCGCGACATGGTGGTCGTCATCGGGGGCATCATCATTCTCTTCGCCGGAGCCCTCGACGGACTGTTCCGGCGTCTTCTGGCGCAGGTGCTCACGCGCCAGAAGCTGGCGGGGGCGTAACCCATGGATTTCGGCTTCATCGTCACGATTCTCGATTCCGCCCTGCGGCTTTCCATTCCGCTTCTGGCGGCCTGTCTCGCCGGTCTCTGGTCCGAGCGTTCGGGCGTGGTGGATATCGGCCTCGAAGGCAAGCTGCTGGTGGCAGCCTTCGCCGCTGCCGTCGCGGCCTATGCGTCCGGCTCCGCATGGGTCGGCCTCATCGCCGGGATCGCCGCATCGGTGGTGTTCGGGCTCATCCACGGCTTCGCCTCCATCAGCCAGCGCGGCAATCAGATCGTGTCCGGTGTCGCCATCAACATGCTGGCGGCGGGCCTCACCGCCATCGTCGGCAATGCCTGGTTCGGCCAAGGCGGGCGCACCCCGCCGCTGGAAGGAAACCAGCGCTTCGGCGCCGTGCTCCTCGGCCATTCGGCCCTGGTCTACGTGATCCTGCTCGCTGTGCCGCTCACATGGTTCGTGCTGGGGCGGACACGGTTCGGACTACGCCTGCGCGCGGTCGGCGAGAACCCGGCCGCGGTCGATACGGCGGGTATTTCCGTTTCGGGGCTTCGCTACACGGCGGTGATGATCGGCGGCATCTTCTGCGGCCTTGGTGGCGCCTACCTGTCCGTCGGTCAGGCTGCGGGCTTCCTGCCCAACATGACGGCGGGCCGCGGCTTCATCGCGCTCGCGGCCCTCATCTTCGCCAAATGGCGGGCATGGCCCGCGCTCGGGGCCTGCTTCCTCTTCGGCCTGCTGGATGCCAGCGCCAACCAGCTGCAGGGGCTCGCGTTGCCGGGAATCGGCGAAGTGCCGGTGCAGGCGATCCAGGCTCTGCCCTATCTCATGACCGTCATCCTGCTCGCGGGCGTCATCGGCAGGGCCATTCCGCCCCGGGCCGCCGGCCTGCCTTACGTGAAGGAGCGCTGACATGCCGTCCCTCGATTCTCTGTTCGAGGCCGCCAGGACCGTCCAGGCCAGGGCCTATGCGCCATATTCCCGCTTCAAGGTCGGCGCCGCCATCGTGACGCCGAGTGGCCAGGTCTTCACCGGCTGCAACGTGGAGAACGCCGCCTATCCGGTCGGGTCCTGCGCCGAGCAGAGCGCGATTGCGGCCATGATCGCTGCGGGCGAGAGCCGCATCGCGGAAATCGTCGTGATGGGCGAGGGGGAGAACCTCGTCACCCCCTGCGGCGGCTGCCGCCAGCGCATCCGCGAATTCGCCGCGCCCGACACGCGCATTCACGTGGCTGGGCCTGAGGGGATCCGGAAGAGCTTTACGCTGGAAGAGCTGTTGCCGTTCTCGTTCGGACCGGACAACCTGACGAAGCGATAAGAGACGACGATGCAGCAGAATATCCAAGAAGCGGCCGAGTTCGTCCGCGCCCGCGGCTTCGACGGCCATTTCGACGCGGCCTTCGTGCTGGGCACGGGACTCGGCACCCTGGTCGACGAACTCGACGACGCCGTCAGCCTCGCCTATGCGGACATTCCGCACTTCCCGAAAAGCGGCGTCTCCGGTCATGCGGGCCGCCTCGTCGCCGGCATGCTCGAAGGCAAGCGGGTTCTCCTGTTCCAGGGCCGCGCCCATTACTACGAAACCGGCGACGCAGGCGCGATGCGCGTGCCCGTGGCCTTCGTGAAGGAGCTTGGCGTTCCGGTTCTGGTCGCGACCAATGCGGCCGGTTCCGTGCGGGCGCAGATCCGCCCCGGCTCTCTGGTCGCCATCAGCGATCACATCAATCTGTCCGGCGCGAACCCTCTTCTGCGCGACCATACGGAAGGGCGCTTCGTTTCCCTTACCGGTGCGTATGACGAAGAGCTTCGCCGCATTCTGCAGCGCGCCGCACGCAAGAGCGGCATCGGCCTGCCCGAAGGCGTCTATGCCTGGCTCTCGGGGCCGAGCTTCGAGACGCCCGCCGAGATCAGAATGGTCCAGATTCTGGGTGGCGATCTCGTGGGCATGTCCACCGTGCCGGAAGTGATCCTCGCGCGTTATTATGGCTTGAGGGTCGCGGCCATCTCCGTCGTCACGAACCTCGCAGCCGGGATCGAGGGCGCTTCGCCCTCGCACCAGGAAACCAAGGATACGGCCCTCGAGGCGTCGGAGAAGTTCAAGCGTCTCATTCGTTCATTCGTTGCGGAGCTGCCTCATGTCTGACGCGCAAATCGCGGAGCGCGCGCTGCGCTGCCTCGACCTGACTGATCTCACCGAGACCTGCACCGATCAGGCCATCGATACTCTCTGCAAGAAGGCACTCGATCCGCGCGGGCCGGTGGCAGCCGTCTGCGTGTGGCCGCAATTCGTGAAGCGCGCGCAGGAGAACCTGAAAGGCTCGCCCGTGCGGATCGCAACCGTGGTCAATTTTCCGGCAGGCGGCGAGGACGTGAGCCGTGTCACGGACGATGTGCAGGAAGCGCTCTCCGACGGCGCGAACGAGATCGACCTCGTTCTGCCCTACAACGCCGTGCGCCGGGGCGAGCTCGCGGTCGCCACCGACATGACGGAGGCCGTCCGTGAGCTGGTCGATCAGGGCCGTCTCCTCAAGGTAATCCTGGAGACGGGCGAACTAAAGGATCCGTCCCTGATCGAGACGGCAAGTCGCCTCGCCATCGAGGCCGGCGCCGACTTCATCAAGACCTCGACCGGCAAGATGCCGGTATCGGCCACGCCGGAAGCCGCCGAGATCATGCTGAACGCCATCAAGGTCTCCGGCCGTCCGGTCGGCCTCAAGCCTTCCGGCGGCATCCGCACGGTGGTGGACGCGAAGACGTATCTCGATCTCGCCGACCGCATCATGGGGCCAGGCTGGGCGACCCCGCGGACGTTCCGCATCGGAGCCAGCAGCGTCTATGACGCGCTGATCGCAGCCATCGAAGGACGGGCCGGCACGGCCGCCGTTGGAACCTATTGATATGACTTTTCTTCCGCAGGAAATCATCCGCCACAAGCGCGACGGCGGGGTGCTCGAAGCCGAACAGATCCATCATTTCATCAAGGCGTTGACCGCGGGCCATGTCTCGGAAGGGCAGGCGGCCTCCTTCGCCATGGCGATCTTTTTCCGGGGCCTCACCGTGCCGGAGCGCGTGGCGCTGACCCGCGCCATGATGCTGTCGGGCGAGGTGCTCAAGTGGAACCTGCCGGGACCCGCGCTCGACAAGCATTCCACGGGCGGCGTGGGCGACACGGTCAGCCTTGCGCTCGCGCCTGCGGTTGCGGCCTGCGGCGGCTACGTGCCGATGATTTCCGGGCGCGGGCTCGGCCATACGGGCGGCACCCTCGACAAGCTCGATTCCATTCCGGGCTACGTCTCTCAGCCGGACATCGAGACCTTCCGGCGCGTTACGCGCGACATCGGCTGCGCCATCATTGGCCAGACCGCGGATCTCGCGCCGGCCGACAAGCGCCTCTACGCCATCCGCGACGTGACGGCGACGGTGGAATCGATCGATCTCATCACGGCCTCCATTCTGTCGAAGAAGCTCGCAGCCGGTCTCCAGGGTCTGGTGATCGACGTGAAGTTCGGATCTGGCGCGTTCATGAGCAATGCAACCGACGCCCGCGCGCTGGCTGAGAGCCTCGTGCTCGTCGCCAACAGCGCGGGTCTGCCGACCAGCGCCCTCATGACGGACATGAACCAGCCGCTTGCCTCTGCGGCCGGTAATGCGGTCGAGGTGGCATACACTGCCGATTACCTGACAGGCCGTCGTCGCGAGAAGCGCTTCCACGAAGTGACAGTGGAGTTGTCCGCCGAAATGCTGGTGCTCGGCAAGCTCGCGGCTGACATCGGCGAAGCCCGCCAGAAAATCGAGGACGCGATTTCGTCCGGCAAGGCGGCGGAGATCTTCCAGCGCATGGTGGTGGCGTTGGGAGGACCCGGCGATCTGCTGGAGCAGCCCGCGCGGCATCTCCAGGCGGCGCCCGTGATCCGCCCCGTGCCGGCTGAGCGTTCCGGTGTCGTCCATGCCATCGCGACACGCGATGTCGGCGTGGCCGTCGTGGCGCTGGGCGGCGGCCGCACGAGGCCGCAGGATCCGATCGACCATGCCGTCGGCCTTACCGATCTCGCCGGCATCGGCCGGAGCGTGGATGCCGGGCAGCCGCTCGCCGTCGTGCACGCGCGCAGCGAGGATGCGGCGGAAGCGGCGATCCGCGCCGTTCGCGCCGCTTACACGATAGGCCATGGAGAGGCCACGCCGGGGCCGCTCATCCTCAGACGCATCGGAGCCACCGCATGACCCTGCTCATCGCCTTGACCTGGGACCCGCAACCGTGGGTCGAGCGCTTCAAGCGGCATCTGCCCGATCGCGACATCGTCGTGCTGGGCGAGGATTTCGACAGGAGCAGCATCCGCTATGCGGCGACCTGGGGCCCGAAGCCCGGCAGCCTTTCGGGCCTGCCGAATCTCGAAGCGCTCTTTTCGCTCGGGGCTGGCGTCGACCATCTCATGGGCTATCCCGATCTCCCGGACGTGCCGATCGTGCGCGTGGCGCAGGATGACCTCACCCATCGCATGAGCGAATACGTGGTGATGCATTGCCTCATGCATCTGCGCGATCAGCGCAGGCACGACGAGGATCAGCGCGCGAAGCGCTGGGCGCCGGACCGCACCCCGCCGATTGCCGCCGACGTACGCGTCGGCATCATGGGTGTCGGCGTGCTGGGGCAGGACGCGGCGAAGAAGCTGCAGATCATGGGCTTCGACGTGGCCGGGTGGAGCCGCACTCCGAAAACGGTCGATGGGCTCCGGATCTACTCGGGCGAGGAAGGGCTGAGCCGGTTTCTCGCCCGCACCGACATTCTCGTCTGCCTCGTTCCGCTGACGCCTGAGACACGCGGCATTCTCAACCGCAGCCTGTTCGAGAAGCTCGCGCGTGACGGAAGGCTCGGAGGGCCGATCCTCATCAATGCAGGGCGCGGCGGCCTGCAGGTCGAGAAGGACGTTCTCGCCTGCCTCGAGGATGGTACCTTGAGGGCGGCGACTCTCGACGTGTTCGAGGTGGAGCCTCTGCCGCAGAATTCACCGCTCTGGACGCATCCGCGCGTCACGATCTCGCCGCATGATGCGGCGACCAGCGAGCCGGAAGCGACTGCGCGCTACATCGCCGAACAGATCCGCCGTCACGAGACCGGAAAGCCTTTCCAGAACGTGGTGGACCGGGAGCGTGGATATTAAAGCAGCGGACGTGAGCCCGAACGGATATTCGCTGCTCTAGGCAAGGCGCCTGATCGAGCTGATCGGCCCGTAGCTCGTCTTGCGGATGCGCTCTTCCGCAACCGCAAGAGGCTCGATCATGACCGTCATGCTGTGGCCTGTGGCATGGATGAAATTCGTCGCATCCATCATCAGGCCCACGTGTCCTTTCCAGAAGACGAGATCGCCCCGCTGCAGACCGCCGAGATCGGGTGTCACCTCGACGGGCGTTCCGAGTTGCTGCTCCTGCATGTCGCTGTCGCGGGGTGCCCTAATGTCCGCTGCGGTCAACACGGTCTGCGCGAGCCCTGAGCAATCGATGCCGAGGCTGGTCTTGCCGCCCCAGAGATAGGGCGTGTGGAGGAACCGTTCGGCCACGCTCACGTAATCCGCCTCGTGCGCGTCGAGACTGGCGAGGTGCGGGGCGTAAACCCAGCCACCGGTCGCAAGGCGCGCGTAATCGCCCTGTGTGTCCGTCACGGAGACCTTGGAGTTCAGCGTGAGATAGCTCTCATGAGGAAGCTTCAGGTTGGGGCCCGGATAGATGAAGGTTCGGATCGCGCCGACCTTGTGGGTCGGCTCCGGCCCCGCTTGCCCCAGGGCGACGCTCGGCAGGTATCCCACATAGCCGTCGTCGTGCAGCTGCGCCCAGGCCCAGCCCTCATGCTCGTCATAGACGGTGACGCTCTCCCCGAAGATCGCCTGCGTATCGACGGGCGCTTCGCGGGAGGGATGACGGTGGAGGGGTGAGAAGGACTCGATGACACGCTTCACCGTGCCCGTCGTGAAGCGCTCGGCCTCGACCTGACCGCGCAGCTTCTCGTCTGCCAGATCGGCACGGAACGGCGTGATGCGGCGGTCGAAACTCATCGGGGCAACTCCTTGCAGGGATGATGGATGTTCCTAACCGCTCCCGGGCCAAAGCGCCAGCGACCCTGCGCCGATCCTCCGGGGCAGCCCGTCCTGCTGCAAGGCTCAGGAAGCGTAGCGGTTCTTCAGAAGGGCATACATGAGGCGCGCTGCCTGGACCTCACCGCCCTCGGGGCGGCCGGGCCGCGTGGAGCTGTTCCAGGCGAAGATGTCGAAATGGACATGCGCCTTCGCGGCCGACACGAACCGGCGCAGGAACAGGGCGGCGGTGATCGAGCCTCCCATGGGGCCGCCCGTATTGTTGATGTCGGCGAACTTGGAGTCGAGCTGGCTCAGATAGGGGGCCCAGAGCGGCAGGCGCCAGACGGGATCGTTCACGGCCCGGCCGTGACGGGCGATCTCCGAGGCAAGCTCATCGTCATCGGTGTAGAAGGGCGGAAGGTCGGGGCCGAGCGCCACGCGGGCCGCGCCCGTGAGGGTGGCGAAATCGACGATGAGATCGGGATCCTCCTCATCGGCCAGCGCGAGCGCGTCGGCCAGGATCAGCCGGCCTTCCGCATCCGTGTTGCCGATCTCGACCGTGATCCCTTTGCGGCTCTGCAGGATGTCGCCGGGGCGGAAGGCATTGCTGGAGATGGAGTTCTCGACGGCCGGAATGAGAACCCGCAGGCGGACGGGAAGCTTTGCGCCCATGATCATGTCGGCGAGGGCGAGCGTCGCGGCCGCTCCTCCCATGTCCTTGCGCATGAGCAGCATGGACGAGGCGGGCTTGATGTCGAGGCCGCCCGTGTCGAAGGCGACGCCCTTGCCGACGAGGGTGATCCGCGGAGTGTTCTCGTCGCCCCAGGTGAAATCGATGAGGCGGGGAGGGGTGGCCGAAGCCCGGCCGACGGCGTGGATCATCGGGAAGTTCTGCTTCAGCAGGTCGTCGCCGACGATGCTGCGGAAGCTGGCCCCATGCTTGTCGGCGAGCCGGCGCGCGGCCGCCTCGATGCCGTCCGGGCCGAGATCGCTGGTCGGGGTATTGACGAGGTCGCGGCTCATGGTGACCGCGTTCGCAATGAGGGACACCTCCTGCGCGTCGACGCCCATGGGCACCACGAGGCGGACGGATTTTTCCGGGGTCTTGCGGTAGCGGGCGAAGGTGTAGGCCCCGAGAAGCCAGGCGAGGGTCGCGAGTTCAGGATTCGGTGCTTCGGTCTCGAACCGGTAGATCCCGTCCGGCAGCAGGCCCGGAAGCTTGCCCGTCAGGAAGGGATCGGGATGGTTCGCATCCTCTCCGTTCACCCCGAAAACGACGCCGAAAAGATTGCCCTCCGCATCGGGCAGCAGGCAATGGCTCCCCGCCTTGCCGGCGAAGTTCTGGGCCTTCGCGAAGCCCTGAGCCGCCTGCGGCAGTTGCTGGGCAACGCCGGGCCATGTTCCTTCGTTCACGAGCCAGATGGGGCACGAGGAATCGGCGGAGGAGGCGAGAAGGGGATGGAGCATCGGTTCTGACCTTGAGAGGCTTTTGGGAGATCGTCGACGTGAGAGTTGTATGGGCGAAAGGACGACGTGTCATCCCGGGGAGGCCGGGCTGAGAGCCGGGACCTCCTGCAGGAATTTCCGGCAATGATCCCGTTCGATGCCGCCGGATTCCGCTCAGCCCGGCTGATGGTGGCGGACGATGCGCGCCAGACCGGCAATGAGCGCCTTCTGGGGCGTTTTGACCTCGGTCGCGATACCGTGGCGGGCAAGCGCATGGACATAGAGATCGGCCCGGGGACCATCGGCCAGGATCGTGACCGACGAGGGGTGGCCGAATTGGGACAGGGCTCCGTTGATCTCGTCTCCCGTGAGCAGTCCGGACAGGTACGGAGCCAGCAGGCTGCTGGCCATGTGGCCGGAGACAACGGCGGCCCGCGCACCGAACAGGAGGTGGAGAAGGCCGACGCGGGCGGTGCCAGTCGCGCCGCTGTTGCGCTCGGCCGCCTCGAGGCCGAGATCGAAGCCCTTCGGGTCCTCCGGCTCGGTGGCCGGGCGGCCGATCATGGAGTGCTCGCGCAGGAGCGCGTACATCTCGCCCGTCATGTAGGTCGCGAAGCGCTCGATGCGCCCGTCGCGCATCTCGATCCACTTGGGATGGGTCCCGGCCGAGCAGATCAGGCCGTTCTCGGTGCAGGCGCCCAGCACCAGGGTTTCCTCGCCCCGCATGACGTCCGAGGCGCCGGGAGCGGGCGCGCAGGTGAGGCCCGGGATGATGTGGGCCTTCCGGCCGCTCCCCAGGTCGACGGACACGAGGGCGTTGGCGATCTCGGCAGGACCGGCGGGGCAGGCCGCGTAGGGAGCCTCGACCCAGCCCTCGCGGCTGCCCACCATTCCGACGAGGAGGACCGGAGCATCGGGTTCGGCTTCGAGCCAGCGCCCGCACTGACGCATGAAGACGTCGCGGTGCTGTCCTTTGCGAAGGGCCGAGACCCCTTCCTCGGATGAGACCTGATCGAGAATGGTCTCGTTTTCGATCAGATAACCGCGGAAGCGGGTCGTTCCCCAGTCGGCGACGATGAAGCGCAAGGCCGATAATCCTTAGGTTGAGGCACCAGGATCAACAGCTTAACGCTCTAGCGCGTTCCGTACATCCGGTCGCCGGCATCACCCAGGCCCGGCACGATATAGCCGTGGTCGTTGAGGCGCTCGTCGACGGAGGCGGTCCAGATATGGACGTCGGGATGCGCGCCGCGCAGCTTCTCGATCCCCTCCGGGGCGGCCAGCAGGCAGACGAAGCGGAGATCCTTCGCGCCGCGCTCCTTCAGGCGGTCGATCGCCGCGACGGCCGAATTGGCGGTTGCCAGCATGGGATCGAGCACCAGCACCATGCGGTCCGCGAGATCCGACGGGGCCTTGAAGTAGTACTCCACGGCCTGGAGCGATTCCGGATCGCGGTAGAGACCGATATGGGCGACGCGGGCGGCCGGAACGAGGGTGAGCATTCCGTCGAGGAAGCCGACGCCCGCGCGCAGGATCGGGGCGAACACGAGCTTCTTGCCGGCGATCTGCACCCCCTCCGTGGTGGTCAGGGGCGTCTCGACCTGAATTCGCTCCATCGGCAGGTCGCGGGTCACCTCATAGCAGAGCAGCATGCCGATCTCGTTGAGGAGCTGGCGGAAGCCCTTCGTCGAGCGCTGCCTGTCCCGCATCAGGGTCAGCTTGTGCTGGACCAGCGGGTGATCGACCACCGTGACGCCCTGCATGCTCTTTCCCCCTGTGATTGTCGTTTGCTGATTCATCAAAACACCGTTCCGTCACTGATAACACCGAGAGGGGGCGAGCCGTCGCCGCGCTTCTCCTTCGCCAGTCTGCGCCCGGTCGCCCATGTGCCGCCTTCGAGCACCTTGGCGAGGGGGAAGTCCGCGGCCTTGAATCCCAGCTTTGCCCTGATGGGATCGGCAATGCGGTCCAAAAGGGCGACCGTCAAGGCCCGCCATTCCACGACGAGTTGCGAATCCACCGCATGAGGGCGTCCTGCCTCCGCAGGATCCTTCAGGGCCAGCACGCCCGTATCGAGGAAAAGGCCGCCGTTGCGGTATTCCGGCAGTCCCGTGAGGCCGTCGATGTCCGTGACCGTGTACCCCGCCCACTCGAGGGGCTCGATGAGGGAATAGGACAGCCACTGGGACAGTTTGTGGAAAGGGATGAGCCCCTTCGTGGCATCCGGCGCCTCCACGAGCGGGTGCCGCCACGTATCGCCCAGATCGATGCCGCCGAGCGAGATGCGCCCGGGCCAGATGGGGCCGAGATAGGTCAGGAGAGCTTCCAGGATCGCCGTTGCCCTGATGCCGTCGTTCTCGGCCGTCGCGGCGATCACATCGAACAGGCCTCCGGGGCGCGGGTCGTCGACCTGCCCGAAGATGTCCGGATTGGTTGCGACCGCGCGTCCGAGACGGTTCAGCAGGGAGGCGCGGCCCTCCAGGCCGACCAGAGGATTGTCCGGAGAAACCTGGAACCCCGCCGCCAGATCCTCGGCCGTGAGGGACAGGAGCACATCCGCATCGACCCGGAACGGATCCTCCGGCCTGCTGGAAAACGCGCCGCTGACGAACATGTCGAAGCTCGCGACCGCCAAGCCTTCCGAACGGGCATAGGTCTCGCCCGTGCGTCCCTCCTCATAGCGCCATTGCGGTCCCGCGCCGGCATCGAGCAGAACGGACACGATGGCGAGGTCGAAGGCGGAGCGGGCCATCTGGGAGGCATCCGCCCAGGGCGCGCCGTACATCACCGCCTCCCACCGCTCATGTCCCCCGGCGGAGAAGTGGCGCCAGCGGGCATGGAACGGGATTTCGAGGGACGGATAGGCCTCGCGGATCGTGGTGACGACCTCGTCGGCGCAGGCGTCGAGCCGGTCGAGGTTGACCGTGAAATGCTGGAGCCGGCCCTCGATGCCGGCCGCGAGAAGCTGATGCGCCCGCTCGCGCACCGCAGCGGCGGTCAGCAGGCTGCGGGCGGCTTGTCTGTCTGCAGAAAGGTCAGGCTGATCCGTCACGCCGTGCTCCGGTGCTCTCCATCGGAGAAGCGATAGCATAGTCTCAGGCAGGCCCGCACTCTCGAGCCCAGCCGGTTGTGGAGAAGGTTAAAAGCGCTCCAGATCGCGGCCCTTCACCTGCTCGAGGTCCGATGGGTCCGGCGCTCCCTCGGGCGTGTAGTAGCCGGCGGCCTTCTTCGCCTCCAGCTCGACCTGGGCGTCGGGCGGCACCAGTTCCGGCGGGATCGGCACGCGCTCGACCACCTCGATCCCCGAACCCGTAATGGCGTCGTATTTCATGTTGGACATGGACATGAGACGGTCGATGCGGCGGATGCCGAGCCAGTTCAGCACGTCTGGCATGAGCTGCTGGAAGCGGGCATCCTGCACGCCCGCGACGCATTCGGTGCGCTCGAAATAGGTCGCCGCGGAGTCGCCGCCCTCCTGCCGCTTGCGGGCATTGTAGACGAGGAACTTGGTGACCTCGCCCAGAGCGCGGCCTTCCTTGCGGTTATAGGCGATGACCCCGACGCCGCCGCCCTGGGCCTCCCTCACGCATTCCTCGATGCCATGCACGAGATAGGGCCTGCAGGTGCAGATGTCCGAGCCGAACACGTCCGAGCCGTTGCACTCGTCATGCACCCGGCAGGCAATCCGGGTTTTCGGATCGCTCAGGCGGGAAGCGTCACCCATGATGTAGATCGTGGTGTTGCCGATGGGGGGCAGGAAGACGTTCATGTCGGGCCGGGTGACGAGTTCCGGGAACATGCCGCCCGTCTGCTCGAACAGCGTACGACGCAGCTCTCCCTCGGAGCAGCCGAAGCGCTCCGCGATCCCAGGCAGGTACCAGACGGGATCGACCGCAATCTTCGTCACCGAGATATCGCCCGAACCATGCAGCACGCCGCCATCGGCCTCGAGGCGTTTTGCTCCCATGGCCGCGAGGATCTCGGGCATGTTGAGGCGCGCCTTGGTGACCGCGATGGTCGGGCGGATGTCGATGCCGCCGGCGATCTCGTCCTTGAAGACCTGTCCGACCATGTGACCCCAGGGATCGAGCGAGACGATCCGGCCGGGCTCCGACCATTGCGGATGGGGGCCGATCTCGGCGGTCGGGTGGGTGTTGTGAAGATCGGGCCGCGCCAGGGGATTGAGCGCGCGGGCGGAAATCGCGAGCGCCCTGTACAGGGAATAGGAGCCGCCATGGGCTCCGATCACATTGCGGTCCGCCGGATTGGTGACGGTGCCGATGATCGGCCCGCGTTCCTGCGGATCCTTGGCGCCCCACTTGATGGGGTGGCGGATGGTGCCTGTATTCGGTTCGGGATGAGAGGTGAGCCGGATATGGGTCGAGCGGTTGGGCGAGCTCATGAATGATCTTCCACGCGAGAACGGGAAGACTCCCCCACTGATCGTCCGGAGAGTCTCCTTACGATCTATGGAAGACTGATCCAAAGTTTCGGAGGCGTCAATGGCCCCGGGAGAACCCTCGATCTAAGGCATCACTCCCCAGGACGAGAGCGGATGGACTTGGCGCTCAAGGGCGATGATTTCCTTGCGATACGCCCCCACGAGCGCCACTTCGGCTTCCCTGCGCTTGATGTCTGCCGCCGTGTCGGCCGGTCTCCGGCTTTTCACCTCGGGATCCGGGCCCTCGGATGGATCCCGTCCGCAACCGTCGCAATTGGTGCTGCGGGTCGAGATCTGGAAGGGAATGTCCCTGTAGCGGTCGAGCACGCCCATTTCGGCCGCGACCTGTTCGTCGATGTTGGAAAGCTCCGCCGCCTGCTGGATTTCCTGCGGCTTGAGAGTGGTGATGTCGAGCTTTCCGGCCTGGGCCGCCCCGACCCGGTCGAGGATGGACCGGTCGGCCGCAGGCAGTTCCTTGACCCTCTGGGCCGCCCCGCGCATCACTTTCAGGTAAAGCTCCATGTCCTCCTGCGTCAGAGGCTTCTCGGGACTTTCCGCTCCGCTATCGGCGTCGCTCGTCTCGTCGTCATTGTCCGTCGGGGCCTGGGCGACCAGGGCAGGCTTGTGGAGCGGGCTGGCGGCCGGCGCCGCGCGAGGGGGCCATGCGAATGCCAGAGCAGTCGCGACGGCAAAGAGGAAAAAGCATTCGAGCCATCTGGACATGATGATCCCCCGGCTGGGCCATTTGACGTTCGTCATGCGCCCGTCAAAGCCACGACCGTCCCGAGCCGAGGCTTGGTGCGCCGAGATGAGCCAGAACGCTCGCGCCGATATCGGCGAAGCTCTCGCGCCTGCCGACGCTTCCCGTCCTCAGACCGGGGCCGAAGCACAGGATCGGAACATGCTCGCGGGTGTGGTCCGTGCCGCGCCAGGCGGGGTCATTGCCGTGATCGGCGGTGATGAGGACGAGATCGCCATCCTTGAGAACGGCCTCGATTTCCGGAATGCGCCGGTCGAAAGCCTCCAAGGCGGCGGCATAGCCGGGGATATCGCGGCGATGGCCGAACTCGCTGTCGAAATCGACCAGATTGGCGAACACGAAGCCACCGTCGGGCAAGCTCCTCATGGCCTCGATGGCGGCGGAGAGACACGGATCGTTGCCGTGAGGTTTGATCTCCCGGCCCGTGCTGCGATGGGCGAAGATGTCGCCGATCTTGCCGACGGTGACGACGGCGCGACCCGCTTTCGTCAGGGTGTCGAGAATGGTGTCGGAAGGGGGCGGCGTCGCAAAATCCTTGCGGTTGCCCGTGCGCTTGAATCCGGTTTCCGGAGAGCCGTAGAAGGGCCGGGCGATCACGCGTCCGATCCGGTACTCGTCGCAGAGCTCGCGCGCGATCGCGCAGACGTCGTAGAGCCGCTGCAGCCCATAGGTTTCCTCGTGCGCCGCGATCTGCAGGACGCTATCGACGGAGGTGTAGCAGATCGGCTTTCCCGTGCGGATGTGCTCCGCGCCGAATTCCTCGACGATGACCGTGCCGGAGGCATGCTTGTTGCCGAGAATGCCCGGAAGGCCGGCGCGCTCGATGAGTGCGGAGGTCAACTTTTCGGGAAAGGCCGGGATCGTGTTCGGGAAATATCCCCAGTCGAACGTGACCGGGACACCGGCGATTTCCCAATGCCCCGAAGGCGTGTCCTTGCCCTTGGACGTCTCGACCCCATAGCCCCAGGCGCCCTTCAGGGTGCCTCGTGGAGCCAGGTTCGATGGCATGCGTCCCGTCGAGGCTTCGCAGGCGAGACCCAGGCCGAGGGCTGCCATGTGCGGCAGATGGAGCGGGCCCTGGCGCAGGTCGGCCCGGTCGCCGCGGCCTTCCGCGCAGGCCTCGGCGATGTGCCCTACGGTATCGGCGCCGGCATCGCCGTAGGCGTCCGCATCCTCCGCTCCGCCGATGCCGACGGAATCGAGCACAATGAGAAGAGCGCGAGGCATGTCTTTCGTCCTTCAAGCCGTGAGAATCACGAGTGATACGACATTACGGCAAAAGATGCGACGCCCCTTAGTGATGGTGGTGCCCCGCATGCTTGTGCCCCTCATGGCGGGATCCGTGGGGATCATGCTCGTGGTGATCGAGCGGGCATTCACGGCCATGATCGTGCTTGCCCGGCGCATGGATCTCGACCTGCAGGGTCGAGTGTCCGATGCCGAAGCGTTCCTTCAGCGCGTGCTGGGTCTCGGCCAGGAAGCGATCTCCGGGATGGCCGTCCGGCATGACCAGATGCACCGTAAGCGCGGTTTCCGTCGTGCTCATGGCCCAGATGTGCAGATGATGGACACGCGCCACTCCCGGCAACTGCTCCAGAGTCTTTCTGACCTCAGGCACCGTGATGCCGTGCGGCACCCCGTGGAGCGAGAGCGTCAGCGATTGCCGCAGCAATCCCCAGGTGCTCCAGACGATCACGGCGGCAATGACGAGGCTGAGGACGGGGTCGATCCAGGTTGCGCCGGTCCAGAGAATCCCCAGGCCACCCAGGACGACGCCGAGCGACACGGCCGCGTCCGCCACCATGTGAAGGAACGCGCCGCGGACGTTGAGGTCGTGGTGGCCGCTCATGAAGAGAACGGCCGTCAATCCATTCACGACGATGCCGATTCCGGCCACGACCATCATTGTACCGGCGGCGACCGGCGCGGGCTCGATCAGGCGCTGCACGGACTCCCACACGATGCCGCCGACGGCGACCAGAAGCAGGAGCGCATTGAACAGCGCGGCCAGAATGGAACTCGAGCGAAGGCCGTAGGTGAAGCGCTCGGTGCGGCTGCGCCGGGCCAGCAGGATGGCGCCCCATGCAATGGCAAGGCCGAGCACATCGCTGAGATTGTGACCCGCATCCGACAAGAGGGCCATCGAACTCGCCACGACGCCGTAACCCGCCTCGATGGCGACGAAGGTCAGATTGAGGAGGATGCCGATGGCGAAGGCGCGGCCATGGCCGATCTCGTGAGCATGGCCGTGATGCGACTGGCCGGTCGAATGATGATGCGCGGGCATGGTCTGAACGTTGTGCTTTACTGTCTGACGGTATTTGATCCGACCGTTTCGAGGTTGAATGCCGCTGCGAAAAGAGCTCGGGTGTAGTCGGTCTGCGGGCTCGCGAAAATGCTTTCGGCCGATCCCTCCTCGACGACCTGTCCGTTCTGCATCACGATCACGTGGTTCGCGAGCGCACGCACGACCTTCAGGTCGTGGCTGATGAACATATAGGCGAGATCGCGCCGCTTCTGGAGATCGCGCAGGAGTTCCACGATCTGCGCCTGCACGGACATGTCGAGCGCCGAGGTCGGCTCGTCCAGCATGATGAATTGCGGCTCCAGGGCCATGGCGCGGGCGATGGCGATGCGCTGGCGCTGGCCGCCGGAGAATTCGTGCGGATAGCGGTCCATGGTGGCGGGGTCGAGGCCCACATCGTGCAGGGCACGGGCCACGATGTCGCGGCGCTGCGCGTAAGATAGGCTCCTGTCCTGAACGAGCAGGCCTTCCTCGACGATCTCGGCCACGGACATGCGCGGCGAGAGGGATCCATACGGGTCCTGGAACACCACCTGAAGGTTCTTGCGCATCGGGCGGATCTCCCGTCCGCGCAAGGTGTCGATGCGGTGGCCCAGGAACACGACGGGCCCCTCCGACTGGACGAGGCGCAGGATCGCGAGACCCAGAGTCGTCTTACCGGAGCCGGATTCCCCCACGACGCCCACGGTCTCGCCCCTGCGGACGCGCACCGACACGCCGTCTACCGCCTTCACATGGCCGACGGTCCGGCGCAGAAAGCCGCGCTTGATCGGGAACCAGACCTTGATGGGACCGGCCTCGACGACGGTCGGCGCATCGGACGGCACGGGATTGGCGCGCCCTTTCGGCTCCGCCGCCAGGAGCCTGCGCGTATAAGGATGCTGCGGGTTGCCGAAGACCTCCTCGATCGTCCCATGCTCGACGATCTCGCCCTTCAGCATGACGCAGACGCGGTCGGCGACTTTTCGCACGATGCCGAGATCGTGCGTGATGAAGAGCATGGCCATGCCAAGCCTGCTCTTCAGCTCGGCCAGGAGCTTCAGGATCTGCGCCTGCACGGTCACGTCGAGGGCGGTCGTCGGCTCGTCGGCGATGAAGAGATCCGGCTCGTTGGCGAGCGCCATGGCGATCATCACGCGCTGCCGCTGGCCCCCGGAGAGCTGGTGCGGATAGGCGTCGAGCCTTTCTTGCGCGTCGCGGATGCCGACGAGCGTGAGAAGCTCCAGGGTCCGGGCGCGCGCCTCGCGGTCGGAGAGGCCGCGATGCAATTTCAGGATCTCGCCGATCTGCCGCTCGATCGTGTGGAGCGGATTGAGCGACGTCATCGGCTCCTGGAACACCATGGTGATGTCGTCGCCGCGCACCCGGCGCATCTCGTCCTCGTCCGCCGCGATCAGGTCCTTGCCCTTGAAGAGGATGCGGCCTGATGGATGATGCGCCGACGGGTAGGGCAGGAGCTTGAGGATCGACAGTGCCGAGACGGACTTGCCGGACCCGGACTCGCCCACAAGCGCGACCGTCTCGCCCGGCATGATGTCGAAGGATACGCGGTCGACCGCCAGCATGTCGCGTTCGCCCTGACGGAAGGCGACGGAGAGATCCTGGACCGAGAGGAGGGGTTCTGTCATCGGAACGTCTTTCTCGGATCAAACGCATCACGCACCGCTTCGCCGACGAAGATGAGCAGGCTGAGCATGAGGGCGATCACGAAGAAGCCCGTGAGCCCGAGCCAGGGCGCCTGCAGGTTGGCCTTGCCCTGCGCCAGCAATTCGCCGAGCGATGGCGAGCCCGGCGGCAGGCCGAAGCCGAGGAAGTCGAGGGAGGTGAGCGTCGTGATCGAGCCGTTGATGATGAAGGGCAGGAAGGTCAGCGTCGCCACCATGGCGTTCGGCAGGAGGTGCTTGAACATGATGGTGGCGTTGGAGAGTCCCAGCGCACGCGCGGCGCGCACATATTCGAAGTTCCTGGCGCGCAGGAACTCGGCGCGCACGACGCCCACCAGAGAGACCCAGGAGAAGAGCAGCAGGATCCCGAGCAGCACGAAGAAGCTCGGCGTGATGATCGCCGAGATGATGATGAGCAGGTAGAGCGACGGGATCGCGGTCCAGACCTCGATGAATCGCTGGAACAGAAGATCGATCCAGCCGCCGTAATAGCCCTGCACGGCTCCGGCCAGGATGCCGATGATCGACGAGATTCCGGCGAGCGTCAGGCCGAACAGGACCGAGATGCGAAAGCCGTAGATGAGGCGCGCGACGACGTCGCGGCCCTGGTCGTCGGTGCCGAGCCAGTTCCACTCGATATCCCTGCATCCCGTCCCGCCGGTGCGCTCGGCGATCGGGCGGCACTGCTCGTCGGTGAGCATCCAGGTGGGCGGCGCGGGGGCGGGGACGGGCAGGTCGAGGTTGTGCGTGTCGTAGGAGAAGCGGACCGGCGCCCAGAGCATCCAGCCGTGATCCTGGATTTCCTTGGCGATGATGGGGTCGCGATAATCGGTCACGGCCAGGAAGCCGCCGAACTTCTCCTCCGGATATTCGACGAAGGCCGGATAGAGAAGCTCGCCCTTGTAGGAGGCGAGGATCGGCTTGTCGTTGGCGATGAGTTCCGCGAACAGGGTCAGGACGAACAGGACGAGAAAGATCCAGAACGACCAGTAGCCGCGCCGGTTGGCCTTGAAGTTCTCCAGTCGCCGCCGGTTGAGCGGGGAGAGCCTGATGAAGCCCTCCCTCGGCAGAGGCGGCGCGACGGGCGACGAAGCGGGGGAGACGATGGGAACGTTCTCGTTCATGTCACGCCTCCCTGGTCTCAAAGTCGATGCGCGGATCGATCCACGTATAGGTGAGATCCGAGACCAGGTTCACGGCCAGGCCGAGAAGCGAGAAGATGTAGAGGTTGGCGAACACCACCGGGTAGTCGCGGTTCACGATCGACTCGAACGAGAGGAGCCCCAGGCCATCGAGGGAGAAGATCGTCTCGATGAGGAGCGCGCCCGCGAAGAAGGCGCTGATGAAGGCCCCGGGGAAGCCCGCGATGACGATCAGCATCGCGTTGCGGAAGACGTGGCCGTAGAGAACCTGCCGCTCGGAAAGACCCTTCATGCGCGCCGTCAGCACGTATTGCTTGCGGATCTCGTCGAGGAACGAGTTCTTGGTCAGCAGGGTCGAGGTGGCGAAGGCTCCGAGCCCCATGGACGTGATGGGAAGGACAATATGCCAGAAATAATCGATGATCTTGCCGCCGAGCGACAGCTGGGCCCAGTTCTCGGAGGTGAGTCCGCGCAACGGAAAGATCTGCCAGAACGAGCCGCCGGCGAAGAGGACGATCAGCAGGATCGCGAAGAGGAACCCGGGGATCGCGTAGCCGATGATGACGACCGCCGATGTCCAGATGTCAAAGGAGGAGCCGTCCTTCACGGCCTTCTTGATGCCGAGCGGGATCGAGATCGCATAGGAAAGGAGCGTCATCCACAAGCCCAGGCTCACCGAGACAGGCAGCTTCTCCTTAATGAGTTCCAGCACCGAAATGTCGCGGAAATAGCTCTTGCCGAAATCGAAGCGCGCGTAGTCCCACAGCATCTTGAGAAAGCGCTCATGGGCCGGCTTGTCGAAGCCGAACTGCGCCTCGAGCTGCTTGATGAACTGCGGATCGAGGCCCTGCGCGCCGCGATAGCGCGACGAAGAGGCATCGCCGGATCCGCCGCCGCCGGGGCTCTGGGCGCCTCCGGAGAAGTCGCCGCCCCCTCCGGAGATGCGCGACGTCGCGCCCGAATCCTGCCCTTGCAGCTGCGCGATGATGCGCTCGACCGGGCCGCCGGGAGCGAACTGCACGATTACGAAGGAAATGAGCATGATCCCGAGGATGGTCGGGATCATGAGGAGAATGCGACGCGCGATATAGGCGAGCATCAAGCGCCTGCCGGGATACGGCCGGTGCGGCCGGGATGAGCGTGATGTTGTGTCCGACTCGTCTTCAAACCTTAGCCTCGCCCGATCCGTTTCGCCTTGTCGGCGTCATGCCACCACGTCCCTGGCGCCCCCGAACCGAAGCGCGGCTTCGTCTCCGGGCGCGAGAACTGATCCCAATAGGCAATCCAGTCGCTGGCCTTGAACCACATGGGCACCCAATAATGGCCCGCGCGCAGCACCCGGTCCAGGGTGCGGCAGGCGATGGTGAGTTCTTCCCGGGTTTTTGCGTTGCCGATCCGCTCGACGAGGGCGTCGACCGCAGGATGCTCGATGCCCGCGAGGTTCTGCGTTCCCGGTGTCCTGGCCGCCTGGGAACCATAGACCACGCGCAGGTCGTCCCCCGGCGTCGCCGAGCCGACAAGGGCGCGGCTCGTCATGTCGAAATCGTAATTGTTGAGGCGCTGCTGGTACTGGGCCGCATCGACGATGCGCGAACGGGCATCGATGCCCAGCCGCTTCAGATTGGTCTGGAACGGTTGGGTGTGGGGCTGCAGGGACGCCTGGAAATCGAGAAACTCGATGGTGAAGGGCTGGCCGTCTGGCCGTTTCAGCACGCCGCCCTCGCGCTTGCAGCCTGCCTGGCGCAGCAGGTCATCGGCGCGTCGCAGCAATTGCCGGTCCTGGCCCGACCCATCGGAGACCGGCGGGGCGTATGGGTCGCCGAAGACCTCGGCGGGCAGCTTGTCCCGGAAGGGTTCGAGCAGCGCGAGTTCCTGAGGGGAAGGCTTGCCCGAAGCCTTCATGTCGGAATTCTCGAAGAACGACGTCGTGCGGCGATAGGCCCCGAACATGATGTTCGTATTCGTCCATTCGAAATCGAACGCGAGTCCGACGGCTTCCCGGATGCGTGGATCCTTGAATGCGTCCCGGCGCGTGTTGAAGTACCAGCCCTGGATAGGAGCGGGCGCATCGTTCGGGATCTCTTCCTTCTTCACGCGCCCGTCGCGGATGGCAGGAAAGTCGTAGCCTGTCGCCCAGGTTCGTGAGGTATATTCCTCGTGAAAGTTGAGCGTGCCGTTCTTGAAGGCCTCGAAGGCCACGGTGCGGTCGCGGAAATACTCGTAGCGGATGCGGTCGAAATTGTTCTGCCCCACATTCACGGGCAGGTCCTTGGCCCAATAGTCGAGCACGCGCTCGAACTCGATGAAGCGCCCCTGCTCGAAACGGCCGACCTTGTAAGGTCCGGAGCCGAGGGGAGCCTCGAGCGTCGCCGCCTCGAAATCCTTGCCCTGCCAATAGCGCTCCGAGAAGATCGGCATCCCGGCCACGACGAGATGCAGATCCCGGCTGCGCTGCGGCGAGAGCCGGACCCGCAGGACATCATCGGCCTCGGGCTCTGCCGAGACCATCTGCATGAGGATCGCGCGATAGATCGGATGCCCCTTCTCCTTCAGGGCCGTTAGGGAAAAGGCGGCATCCTTCGCGGTCAGCCTCGAGCCGTCGTGAAAACGCGCTTCGGGCCGAAGGATGAAGCGGTAGGTGAGCTTGTCGTCCGAGACCCGCACGCTTTTGGCGACGAGGCCGTAAAGCGTGTTCGGCTCGTCGCCGGAACCCGCCATGAGGCTGTCGAAGGTGCTGCCCATGCCGGCGGCCCCGTTGCCCCGCAGCACGAAGATGTTGAGCGTGTCGAAGGTGTCGAAGTTCTGGTTGCCGCTGGTCTGCTTGATCTGGATCGCGAGCGTGCCGCCCTTGGGCGCTGCGGGATTCACATAGCCGAAATGCTTGAAGTCGGGTCCGTATTTCAGGTCCCCGAAGCTGGAAAGGCCATGGGTTTCCGTCTCGCCCGCGCTCTCAGCGAGGACGGGCCGGGGCAGAACGGAGAGAGCGGCCGCGGCCGCTCCGTTCTGCAGGATCCGCCTGCGGCTGAAAACCGTCATCGCGGCGCCCCGGTCTTCCGGGCCCGTGCCTCGTCGTACCACCAGACGGTCGGGAAGGCCGCTGCACCATAGCGCGGCATGGTCTCCGGATGGCCGTAGCGGTCCCAGCGGGCGGTGCGCTGCTTGCCGTATGTCCATTGCGGGACGACGTAGTTGTGGGCCAGCAGAACCCGATCCAGGGCCTTCGTGGCGGCGACCAGTTCTTCGCGGTCCTTGGCGAAGATGACCTTGTCGATGAGGGCATCGATGCCGGGGTCGGCGATGCCGGCGAGGTTCTGGGAGCCGTCGCGCCGGGCGGCCTGGGAGCCCCAGAATTCGCGCTGCTCGTTGCCGGGCGAAAGGGACTGGCCCCAGCCGTGGGTGATCATGTCGAAATCGAACGAGCGCGTCCGGTTGACGTACTGGACCTCGTCGACGATCCGAACCTTCGTCTCGATGCCGAGGCGGTCGAGGGAACTCTTGTAGGGCAGGAAATAGCGCTCGTCGGTGGCGGAATCGCCGAGCATCTCCACCGAAAGAATCTCGCCCTTGGCGTTGACGCGGCGGTTGCCCTTCACCTCCCAGCCTGCCTCGCGCAGAAGCCTGTCCGCCTCGCGCAGGTTGTTGCGGACGGCTTCCGGCGTGTCGTTGGAGGGGTTCTTGTAGGGCGTCGTGAAGACCTCCGGCGGAACCTTGTCGCGCACGGATTCGAGGATCGCCAGCTCCTGTCCTTCGGGCAGGCCCGAGGAGGCCAGCTCCAGCCCCTGGAAATAGCTCGAGATGCGCTCGTACTGGCCGGAGAAGATCGTCCTGTTGATCTCCTCGAACGGGAACGCGAGGTTGAAGGCCCGGCGCACGCGCGGATCCTTGAACTTGTCCCGGCGAAGGTTGAGCACGAAGGCCTGCATGACGCCGGATGCCCGCAGCGGGAACTCCTCCAGGATCACGCGGCCTTCCTGGCGGGCCGGGAAGTCGTAGCCCGTCGCCCAGTTGCGGGCGATGTTCTCGGTACGGAAATCGACCCGGTCGCTCTTGAAGGCCTCGAGCAGCACCGTCGCGTCCCGGTAATACTCGTAGCGGATCTCGTCGATGGTGTTCTGGCCCACGTTCACGTTGAGGTTCTCGCCCCAGTAGTCCTTCACGCGCTCATAGGAGACGGTGCGGCCCGCGTCGAAGGTCTTGAGGCGGTAGGGCCCCGAGCCCAGGGGCGGCTCGAGGGTCGTCTGCGTCACGTCGCGTTTGCGGCCGTCCGGGCCCGTCCCCTCCCACCAATGCTTGGGAAGCACCGTCAATTGACCCATGATCTGCGGCAGTTCGCGATTGCCCTTCTGATTGAAGGTGAACCTTATTTCGCGCTCGCCGACCTTCTCGGCCTTGGTGACGTTGGCGTAATAATAGGCGTGGAAGGGGCTGTTCGCCTTCAGGGCCTCGAAGGAGAAGATGACGTCCTCGACCGTCACCGGCTGCCCGTCATGCCAGCGCGCCTCGGGCCGCAGGCGGAAGGTGACGGAGGAATAATCCTCGGGATAGGTGAAGGCCTCGGCCAGGAGGCCGTAGGCCGCGCTCGGCTCGTCGAGGGAGGGCGTGGTCAGGGTCTCGTAGATGAGGCTGAGCCCCATGGCGGGCGTGCCCTTCACGCCCGCGACGACCAGATTGAAGCTGTCGAAGGTGCCCTGGGCGCCGAACCGCACCAGCCCTCCCTTCGGGGCGTTCGGGTTGACGTAGTCGAAATGCTTGAAATCCGGAGGATATTTGGCCTCTCCCAGGAGCGCGGCCCCATGCCGCCAGGAGGCTTCCTGGGCCGCCAGAGGGGAAAAGGCGAGGCAGGCGGCCAGGAGGCTCAGCAGAAGGGTTCGGATCACAAGGCGTCTCCCGCTCACGAGGCGTCTTCACTCAGGTTACATTTTCGTCCTGAACCGGACGAGCGCAAGGGACAACGCGCAAAACGGCACAACGCACAAAACAAAAGCCGGACCCAGAGGCCCGGCTTTCAAGAATTCCAATGATCCGTCCGGCTTACTGAGCAGCGGGAAGCGGGACCGGATTGTCGGACAGGGTCCTCAGATAGGCCAGGATGTCGGCACGCTCATCGGCCTTGGCGACGCCGGCGAAGGCCATGATGGTGCCGGGCACGAAGCCCTTCGGATTCGTGATGAAGTGGTCGAGGTCCTCGTAGGTCCAGTCGCCGCCCTTGCCCTTCATGGCTCCGGAGTAGTTGAAGCCTTCATGCGAGCCCTTGGCGCGGCCGACCACGCCATAGAGATTCGGGCCGACCTTGTTCGGGCCGCCCTTGGTGAAGTCATGGCAGGCGGCGCACTTCTTGGCCGCGGCCTGGCCCTTGGCCGGATCGGCCTTGGCGAGGAGAACGGGGAGGGGTTCGGCCTTGGCGGCTGCGGCCGCGCCGCCGCCTGCCGCGGCGCCTTCTTCGGCGGCCGGGAGGTCATAGCCCGGAACGGCTGGCTTCTTCGGCGCAAAAAGGCCGCCGGCGATGATGTTGACGCCGACCACGAAGAGAAGCGAACCGAACACGGCGCCCGCGATCTTATTGGTCTCGATATTCATGGGTGAGGCTCTCCTCGCCTTGGAACGGGCGAAATCAGCGCAACGGAAGGGATTGGCGCGGGCAGGTGCCCGCGGCCGTGGCGTTGCTTAGCCGTAGAGATGGGGTTTTGACAATGGGGTTCTCGGGGGTTTTTCGTCGGTCTCGTGGTCGCAGTTCGGGTTTATGAACGTCCGAGGGCCCGGACAGATCCCGCCGGGGCGGACTTCGGGACCCATGACAAACCGGTGCCGCCTTGCTAAGGACGCGCAGCTTTTCCGTGAAGATGCGCCATGTCCGCCCCTCTTGTCCTGATCCCCGCCCGCCTTGCTGCGACCCGCCTGCCGAACAAGCCCCTGGCCGATATCGGGGGCGAGCCCATGATCGTCCATGTCTGGCGCCGGGCAGTGGAAGCCGGAATCGGGCCGGTGGTCGTGGCGACGGATTCGCCCGAGATCGCCGAGGCCGTGACCCGCGCCCACGGCAAGGCCGTCATGACCCGGGAGGACCATGCCTCCGGCTCCGACCGGATCTTCGAGGCTGTGGAAAAGCTCGACCCGGAGGGGCGGCACGACGTGGTCGTGAACGTCCAGGGCGACCTTCCGACCATCGATCCCGGCATCATCGCGGCGTCCGTGGCGCCTCTCTCGGATCCGGCCGTCGACCTGGCCACACTCGTGGCGGTGATCGAGCGCGAGGAGGAGAAGACCAATCCCAACGTCGTGAAGATGGTCGGAAGCCAGGTCTCGCCGGGCCGGTTCCGCGCCCTCTACTTCACCCGCGCGACCGCCCCCTACGGGGACGGCCCGCTCTATCACCACATCGGTCTTTATGCCTATCGCCGCAAAGCCCTGCAGCGATTCGTCTCCCTGCCGCCTTCGCCGCTGGAGCTTCGCGAGAAGCTGGAGCAGCTGCGGGCGCTGGAGGCCGGAATGAGGATCGACGCCGTGGTCGTCGCCGACGTGCCGCTGGGCGTCGACACGCCCCACGATCTGGAAAGGGCGCGCGGGATCATCGCCGCTCGGAGGACATCATGAACAAGCTCATTTCGTTTCAGGGCGAGCCCGGAGCCAATTCCCACACGGCCTGCTCGGAGGCCTGTCCCGACTGGGCGGTTCTGCCGTGCCCGACCTTCGAGGATGCCTTCGCGGCCGTGGACGAGGGCCAGGCCGGCCTGGCCATGATTCCGATCGAGAACTCGATTGCCGGGCGCGTGGCCGATATCCACCACCTCCTGCCCGCCTCCGGCCTCCATATCGTGGGCGAGCACTTTCTGCCCATCCATTTCCACCTCATGGCATTGCCCGAAGCCGATCTCGGCACGATCAAGAGCGTGTACAGCCACGTTCATGCCCTCGGCCAATGCCGCAAGATCATCCGCAAGCTCGGCCTGAAGGCCCATGTGGCGGGCGACACCGCGGGTTCCGCCCGGCAGGTGGCCGAGTGGGGGGATCCGACCCGCGCCTCGCTCGCCCCCCGCATGGCGGCGGACATCTACGGCCTCAAGGTCCTGGCCGAGGACGTGGAGGACGAGGCGCACAACACCACGCGCTTCGTCATCCTCTCCAAGACGCCGAAATGGGCACCCGCCGGGCAGGGGCCGACCGTGACTTCCTTCGTCTTCCGGGTCCGCAACCTGCCCGCCGCCCTCTACAAGGCGCTGGGGGGCTTCGCGACCAACGGCATCAACATGACGAAGCTCGAGAGCTACATGCTCGAAGGGGCCTTCAAGGCGACGCAGTTCTACGCCGAGGTCGATGGCCATCCGGAGGATGCGAACCTCAAGCGGGCGCTGGAGGAACTCGAGTTCTTCTCCCGCGAGCTGCGCATCCTGGGCGTCTATCCGGCCGATCCGTTCCGGGAAAAGGTGATGAAGGCGCCCGATTGAGGGAAGGGGGCGCTAGCCCCCTAAGACCCGTGCCTAGTCCTTCACCCATTCCCGGATCAGGTGGTTTGCAATGGCGATCGGGGAGGGGGCGGCGAAGTGCTCGTGCGTGCCCTCCAGCATGCGCCGCACGTCGTCCCTGGAGAACCAGCGGGCGTCCTCCAGTTCCTCCCCGTCGAAGTTGATCTCCTCCGTCAGCGCTTCGCCGACGCAGCCGATCATGATGGACGAGGGGAAGGGCCAGGGCTGGGACGCGAGATAGCGCACGGCGCCGACCCGCACGCCCGCCTCCTCGAAGACCTCGCGCCTCACGGCGGCTTCGATGGTCTCGCCCGGCTCGAGAAACCCGGCGAGGCAGGAATACATCTTCTCCGGGAACCGGGGCTGGCGGCCGAGCAGGCATCTGTCGCCCCGCGTGACCAGCATGATCACCACCGGATCGGTACGGGGAAAATGCTGCGCGCCGCAGGCCTTGCAGTCGCGCCGGAAGCCCGCCTGGGCGGTCTGCGTGGCCGAGCCGCAATTGGCGCAGAACCGGTGGCGGTTGTGCCAGTCGAGCATGGATTTCGCCATGGCCAGCACGCCGAGCTCTTCGGCCGGCACGAGGCCCCGGACCGCAATCGAGCGCAGGTCGGTGACCGTGAAGGCCGGATCGTCCTGGAACAGCTCCGCCGCTTCCGGTGCCGCCAGGGTCGCGACGACCGGGCGGTCCTGCAGGGTGCCGAGGAAGACCTGTTCCTTATGGGCAGACAGGCGATCCAGGGCCGAGGCCGGCAGAAGGGCCGTTCCTGGCTCTCCGGCCTGAAGGACGGGCACGTCCCCGGCGAGCAGAATCATGGCGGTCCGCGGGTCCTTGGCGAACCGGTTCAGCGCCTCCGGGTCGTGCTCGGCGGTGTGACGCACCAGGGGATTTGTGATGTAGCCGATGGGTCTGGTCATGGGTCAGGCCGCCGCGAAGAGGCTGGCGGCCCGCTCGATGAGGGACGTGGCCGCGTGGTGGGGATAGGGGGTCCTGGCGCCATGACCCCAGACGGGGCCGGGCCAGGCCGGGTCGGAGCGGAAGCGCCCGATCACATGGACATGAAGCTGTGTCACGATATTGCCGAGCGCACCCACGTTCACCTTGTCCGGCTTGGACAGGTCCATCATGACGCGGGTCGCGATGCGGATCTCCTGCATCAGCCGGGCGGACTGCTCCTCCGACAGGTCCGTGATCTCGCTCGCACCCTCGATGCGGGGCACCAGCACGAACCAGGGAAAACGCGCGTCGTTCAGGAGCAGAACCGAGCACAGGGCGAGGTCGCCGATCGGGATCGTGTCGGCTTCGAGCCGGGAATCGAGCTGGAATGTCATGATGCTATCTAGCCGAGGTCAGGTGCCGATGTCAGCCTTCCGTGCATCGTTCGGGACGACATCGCCGAGCAGGCGTTTCCAGCTTGCGTTCCTCGCCCGAAACCCCCATATAGGCCTCGGGAGGTTGGCGAGGGACGTCTCACTCGCCAACCGGGTCAGGTCCGGAAGGAAGCAGCCCTAACGAGACCGAACGGGTCTTCGTCCAGCCTCCCACCCCAAGTTTCCCAAAGCCTTGCAGCCGATGGACGACACCACAGCCGGCACGCCCCTGAACGACGAGCCGGCCCTGCCGGGTTTCCCCCCTGCGCCCGCTCCTGCGGCGCCGGCCTCGCCCTACCGCGTTCTCGCCCGAAAATATCGCCCGCGCACCTTCGATGACCTGATCGGTCAGGAAGCGATGGTCCGCACCCTCTCGAACGCTTTCGAGACCGGCCGCATCCCGCAGGCCTGGATGCTGACCGGCGTGCGCGGCGTCGGCAAGACCACTACTGCCCGCATTCTGGCCCGCGGCCTCAATTACCAGAAGCCCGACGGGTCCGGCGCCCCCACGATCCATATGCCCGAGCTTGGCGTCCACTGCGAGGCCATCATGGAATCGCGGCACGTGGACGTGCTGGAGATGGATGCCGCCTCCCATACGGGGATCGACGACGTCCGTCAGATCATCGACGGCATCCGCTATTCGCCGGTCTCGGCCCGGTACAAGGTCTACATCATCGACGAGGTCCACATGCTCTCGGAGAAGGCGTTCAACGCCTTCCTGAAGACGCTCGAGGAGCCTCCGCCGCATGCGAAGTTCATCTTCGCCACCACGGAGATCCGCAAGGTTCCCGTCACCATCCTGTCCCGCTGTCAGCGCTTCGACCTGCGCCGCATCGAGGCGGACAAGCTCGTGGCCCATCTGGGCCGCATCTGCGAGGCCGAGAAGGTCCAGGCCGACCAGGAGGCGCTTGCCGCCATCGCCCGCGCGGCGGAAGGCTCGGCGCGCGATTCGCTGTCGCTCCTGGATCAGGCCATTGCCCACGGGGCGGGCGTGGTGACGCCCGACACCGTGCGCGACATGCTGGGGCTCGCCGACCGCACCCAGGTCATCGACCTCTTCGAGGCCGTGATGCGGGGCGACGTTCCGGCCGCCTTCGCAGGGCTGCGCTCCCAGTACGATGCGGGCGCGGATCCCGGCGTCATCCTGGCCGACCTCGCCGCCTTCTCGCACGTGGTCACGCGCCTCAAGCTGATTCCGGAAGCCGCCAGGGATCCGGCCCTCTCCGAGATCGAGCGCAAGCGCGGCACGGATTACGCCCAGAAGCTCTCGGTCCGGACGCTCTCCCGCGCCTGGCAGATCCTGCTGAAGGGCATCCCCGAGGTTCAGTCCTCGAATCGCCCCATCGCGGCCGCCGAAATGGTGCTCGTGCGGCTCGCCTATGCGGCCGACCTGCCGACTCCCGACGAGGCCCTGCGCGCCCTGAAGGACGGCACGCCGGTTCCGGCGGGCGGAGGGCCTGCCCCGTCGGCGCGGCCCGCCGGGCCCGCCACCTCCGGCTCCATGGCGCTCGCGACCTCGCAGCCGCACCCGCAGCCGCGCCCTCAGCCGGCGCCTGCGGAGCCGACCATGCGGCTTCGCCGCTTCGAGGACGTGGTCGCCCTTGCGGGCGAGAAGCGGGAGATCGTCCTGAAGTCGGCCCTCGAGCGCGATGTGCGCCTCGTCCGTTTCGAGGAGGGCCGCATCGAGCTCAGCCTGACCGAAAGCGGCAGCCGCACGATCGCCAACGATCTCACCCGCGCTCTCCAGCAATGGACCGGCGAGCGCTGGATGGTGGCGCTGTCGTCCGAGGAAGGCGCGCCGACCCTGCACGAGCAGGCTGCGGCGGCGGAACGCGAGCGCCGGGAGGGGGCCGCGACCCATCCTCTCGTGCAGGCGGTGCTGGCCAAGTTCCCCGGCGCGCAGATCGTGAACGTGATCGAGCGCGCCGTGAAGGACGGCGAGGACATGCCCGCGGATGCCGAGGCGGAGCTTCTCGGCGAGGCCGATGCCCTCAACGCGCTTGAGGCGGACGACGATCTTTAACAAGGGAAACGGTCATGAAGGACATCATGGGACTGATGAAGCAGGCTCAGGCGATGCAGCAGAAGCTGCAGGACGCCCAGGCCGAGCTGGACAATCTCGAGGTGGAGGGCACGGCCGGCGGCGGCGTCGTGACCGTCAAGGTGACGGGCAAGGGCAGCCTGAAGGCGATCAGCATCGATCCTTCGCTGATGAATCCGGACGAGAAGGAGATCCTGGAGGATCTCATCGTCGCCGCCATGAACGACGCCCGCGGCAAGGCCGACCGCGCCGCCCAGGAGCGCATGGAGAGCCTGACCAAGGGCCTTCCGCTGCCGCCCGGCCTGAAGCTGTTCTGAGCATCGGGCGAAGAAGGGGCTCCCGGTTCTTCGCCGCACAGGGTGCGACAACAATACAGGCACCCATGCCGGGCCGACGGCGTGGATGCATTCGAGGATGTGAATGGCCCAACACGTTGCCGGCCCTGAAATCGAACGCCTGATCCAGCTGCTCGCCCGCCTGCCGGGCCTGGGGCCCCGCTCGGCCCGCCGCGCCGCGCTTCATCTCATCAAGAAGCGCGAGACGCTGCTCAACCCGTTGAGCGATGCCATGCGGGTCGCCAACGAGCGGATCGTGGTGTGCTCGACCTGCGGCAACGTGGACACCTCCGATCCCTGCACCATCTGCCGGGACCCGAAGCGGGATCCCTCGATTCTCGTGGTGGTGGAGGACGTGTCCGATCTCTGGGCCCTCGAACGGTCGGGCGCCGTCAATGCCAGGTACCACGTGCTGGGCGGCGTGCTCTCGCCCCTCGACGGCGTGCGGCCCGAGCACCTGAATCTCGACCGCCTCATCGCCCGCGCCTCGGAGCCCGGCGTCACGGAGGTGATCCTCGCGCTCAACGCCACGGTCGATGGTCAGACCACCGCCCATTACATCACCGAACTCCTCGCCCATCTCCCGGTGAAGGTGACGAAGCTCGCCCATGGCGTGCCGGTCGGGGGCGAGCTCGACTATCTCGACGAGGGTACGCTCTCGGCCGCCATCCGCCAGCGCACGTCCTTTTGAGGCGAACACGTTCCTCCTGTTGTCATCCCCGGCGGCTCGAAGAGCCGGGAAGGGGATCCCTGCCGTTGTGCCTGCGGCTGGATTCCCTTCCCCTCCGCTGCGCTGCGGCCGGGAATGACACTGGGAAGCCCACCGTGTCATCCCCGGCGGCTCGAAGAGCCGGGAAGGGGATCCAGAGCACAGGGCGTGTGTCCGCGAACTTCCCTCTCATTCGATGACTGCGCCATCTCCAGCCGGGACTGACAATGCAGCGTCTTCAATCGAGGCAACGCCAGACGGTGGATCGAGCGATTGCAGGCGTTTGCGGCGGATGATGACGTGACAGGCTGCGGCGCTGTTGCTAATCAGGCAGCCTTCATCAGTGAGCCTGAGCTGCCATGTCCCATACCGATCTCGCCCGCACCATCGACGCCGCCTGGGAGGACCGGGCCAATGTGAGTCCTGCCACTACCGGAGCCGTCCGCGAGGCCGTGGAGCATGCGCTCGGTCTCCTCGACTCGGGGAAAGCCCGCGTGGCCGAGAAGACCGGCGGCGAATGGCAGGTGCATCAGTGGCTCAAGAAGGCCGTTCTCCTGTCCTTCCGCCTTAACGACATGGCCGTCATCAAGGGCGGTCCGGGCAATGCCGTGTGGTGGGACAAGGTACCCTCCAAGTTCGACGATTGGTCGGAAGCCGAGTTCAAGGCTGCGGGCTTCCGCGCCGTGCCGAACTGCACCGTGCGCCGCGGCGCCTTCATCGCGCCGGGCGTCGTGCTGATGCCCTCCTTCGTCAATCTCGGCGCCTATGTGGACGAGGGCACGATGGTCGATACCTGGGCCACGGTGGGCTCCTGCGCCCAGATCGGCAAGAACGTGCATCTCTCCGGCGGCGTTGGCATCGGCGGCGTTCTGGAGCCGCTGCAGGCCAACCCCACCATCATCGAGGACAACTGCTTCATCGGCGCGCGCTCGGAGGTGGTGGAAGGCGTGATCGTGGGCGAGGGCTCGGTGCTCTCCATGGGCGTGTTCATCTCCGCCTCCACCAAGATCATCGACCGCAACACGGGCGAGGTCTTCGTGGGCCGCGTGCCGCCTTATTCCGTGGTCGTCCCCGGCTCGCTGCCCGGCAAGCCCCTGCCCGACGGTACGCCCGGCCCGTCCCTCTATTGCGCCGTGATCGTGAAGCGCGTCGATGCGCAGACCCGCGCGAAGACCGGTATCAACGAGCTGCTGCGGGACTGATCCATGGACACCTCGGCCCTCTTCCTTACCCAATCGCTCCTGCGCTGTCCGTCCGTGACGCCGGAGGAGGGCGGGGCGCTCGCGTTCATCGAAAGCGTCCTGAAGGGAGCGGGATTCGAAGTCCATCGCCCGGTCTTCTCCGAGCCCGGCACGCCGGACGTGGAAAACCTCTACGCCCGCTACGGTTCCGGAGAGCCCTATCTGCTCTTTGCGGGCCATACGGACGTAGTGCCGCCGGGCGATGCAGCCCGCTGGCGGCATGATCCGTTCAGCGGCGCGATCGAGGGGGGAGAACTCTATGGGCGCGGCGCGGTTGACATGAAGGGCGGTGTCGCCTGCATGATGGCGGCGGCCCTCGACTTCATCCGCGAGCGGCCCGACTTCAAGGGCTCCATCGGATTCCTCATCACGGGAGACGAGGAGGGGCCCGCCATCAACGGCACGGTCAAGCTTCTCGAATGGGCGAAGGGGCGGGGCGAGCGCTTCGACCATTGCATCCTGGGCGAGCCGACGAACCCCAACCGGCTTGGCGACATGATCAAGATCGGGCGGCGCGGATCACTCACCGGCAAGATCGTCGTCGAGGGCAAGCAGGGCCATGTGGCCTACCCGCATCTTGCCGAGAACCCGATCCCCGGCATGATGCGCCTGATTCAGGGCTTGCTTGCCGAGCCGCTCGACAAGGGCACGGAGCATTTCGACGCCTCGAATCTCGAAGTCACCACGGTCGATGTCGGCAATCCCGCCTCAAACGTGATTCCGGCCGAGGCGCGCACCACCTTCAACATCCGCTTCAACGATCTCTGGACACCCCAGAGCCTGGAGGAGGAGATCGCCCGTCGCCTTCGCGAGGCAGCCGGGAACACGGTGCGCTATACGCTGACAATGGAGCCGACGAACGCCGTCGCCTTCCTCACGCCGCCCAATGAGTTCGTCGGCTTCGTCGCCGAGGCGATCCAGGCCGCGACCGGATGGGAGCCGAAGCTCTCCACCACGGGCGGCACCTCGGACGCTCGCTTCATCGTGAAGCACTGCCCGGTGGTCGAGTTCGGCCTCGTGGGACAGACCATGCACCAGATCGACGAGCGCGTGCCGGTCGCCGACCTCGATCGGCTTGCCACGATCTACCGCAAGGTGCTGGACGCCTATTTCGCTGCGGCCGCCTGAACGCCCGAGTGTGGCTTTATAGACTAAAGTCGAAGTCTGGCCGGAACGATTTCCGGCCCCAGCCTGTTTTCGTGAGCACTCAACCCTGGAAGAGGCTGCTCATGATCGTCACGGCTGATGAGGTCAATCGCTCGTTCAAGGGAACGCTCGACCTGCTCAACAGCAGGGCCGAGGGACTCAAGTCGTTCGACATGAGCGAACAGGGCTTCTGGCGCTCCTTCGCGGCGCTCTGGCTCACCGTTCCGGCCTATATCGTGTCCCTGGCCTTCGAGCGCCTGCGTCTCGGCCTGCTTCAGCCCGACCATCCTCTGCTCGCCAATATCGGACTCGATCTCGTGGTCGCTCTCGGCCACGTGGCGAGCTTCGTGGCGCTTCCGGTCGCCATGATCTGGATCGCGCGGAAGTTCCGCCTGACGGACCGCTATGTGCCCTTCGTCATCGTCACGAACTGGATCTCCGTGATCGGTCTCCTGGTGCTCTCGGTACCGGCCATGCTCCTGCTGCTCGGCTGGGCGACGCCGGCGCTGGCGAGCCTCTTCAGCCTCACCTTCGCGATCATCATCCTGAGGCTGCAGTGGTTTGCCACGAAGGCGACGCTCGGCATCGCGAGCCTGCCGGCCTTCGGCATCGTCGTGCTCGGGCTCGTGCTCAATTCCTGCGTCGGAAGCGTGATGCGGACGCTTCTCGGCTAAAGCATCGTGCGCCGCCTTCGGGCGGCGTGCCCAAAAGTGGACCTGCACTTTTGGGATCAACTCCGATGCTCCTTCTCTGGGCTGCGCATCGTTCAACGCGACCCGAAGGGCCGCGCCAGCGAAAAACCGAATCCACTTTTCCGCACGATGCGCTAGAGCACCGAACGCAAAAGCAGGAATCGGGTCTGAGTGAAAAGATGCCAGATTGAGAAGTTTCGAGCCTAGGACGTGCGTTTGAATTCACGTCCTTGCCTTTAGTCGGGATAATCCACGCCGATCAGGTAAAGGCCCGTGGGCGGAGCCATGGGTCCGCAACGCTTGCGGTCCCGCGCTTCGAGCGCGGCGCGCACGTCGTCTACGGACCAGCGCCCGGCTCCGGCCCGCTCCAGGGTTCCAGTCATCGAACGGACCTGATGGTGCAGGAACGAGCGGGCGGAGGCATAGATCCGGATCTCATCGCCGACCCGCTCCACATCCAGGCGGTCGAGGGTGCGAAGAGGGCTGTTGGCCTGGCACTCGGCGGCCCGGAAGGTGGTGAAGTCGTGCCGTCCGACGAGATGCTGGGCGGCCTCGTGCATGACGGCGGCATCAAGGTGCCACGCGACGTGCCAGACCCGGTTCGCCTCAAGCGTGGGCGGAGCGCGGCGGTTGAGAATGCGGTAGACGTAGTGGCGCTTGATGGCTGAGAGCCGCGCGCTGAACGTCTCCGGCACGATTCGGGCCGAGAGGATTGCGACAGGAAGAGGCTTCAGGTGGGCATTGGTGGCATCCCTCACCGTGTCCGGACGCCATTCCTTCTCCAGATCCACATGGACAACCTGATGGGTGGCGTGAACGCCCGAGTCGGTCCGCCCGGCGCAGTGGATCCTCACCGGCGTTCCGGTAAAGCGCGCGATCGCGTCCTCCACCGCCTGCTGCACGGAGAGGCCGTTCGCCTGATGCTGCCAGCCGGTAAACGGCGTGCCGTCATATTCGACGATGAGTTTGTAACGGGGCATTCTACAATGTCAGCTCCGCAAACACGCGGGCATAGGTGACAGGTCCATAAGCCATCTTGCCCTTCTCCGATAGAGCGAGGGCCTGAACATAGGGCCCCTTGAAGGGGGCCTTGAAACGTCTGGCAAGCTCCGGCGTGAAGCCGTGCCGGCCAAAATACCGTGGATCTCCCAGAACGGTCACGAGATCGAATCCGGCTTCCCTGAGCTGATCAAGGCTCTCCTTGAGCAGCATCGAGCCGATGCCTTGCTTCTGGTGGGACGACGCGATGACCAGAGGAGCGAGCACGCATCCCTTGACCGATGGATCCTCCTTCAGGGTCAGGCGGGAGAAGACGATGTGTCCGACCGGCTTCTCCTGAGAGGCGACGAGGGACAGGACGAGGTCTCCATCGGGGCGCAGGCGCTGAACCAGGGCAACCTCCGCCGACTGGCCGAAGACGGAAATGTACAGATTGTAGAGGACCGGCCAGTCGGCAGGTTCGTCCGGTCGGATCCTCATGCAGGGCCCTCACACGAAGCGGGCGCCCGGACCAAGCCTCACGCCACGAAGGAATTCATCGGCTGCCATGGGAGCTTTCCCGGCCCGCTGAACCTGAATCAGACGGACAGCTCCATCGCTACAGGATATCGTACCATTATTATCGAGCAGTGTCCCAGGGGGACCCGAGTCTTTCCCCAACGTTGCCTTCAGCACCTTGACCCGCTCCTGGCCCTTGCCGAAATCGGCCGTGAAGAAGGCGCCGGGGAAGGGCGAGAGGCCGCGGATATGATCGTGAACGCCCTGCGCGGGCTTCGACCAGTCGATCCTGGCATCCTCGTTGGTGAGCTTGTGCGCGTAGGTGACGCCCTCGTCGGGCTGGGGCGTGAAGCTCAGGCCTCCGCGCGAAAGGGCCGCGAGCGCGCGCACCATCAGGTCGGCTCCGAGAACCATGAGCCTGTCGTGCAGCTCGCCGGCATTCATCTCCGGCGTGATTGCCACCTTCTCGACCATGGCCACGGGGCCGGTATCCAGGCCCTCTTCCATCTTCATGACGGCGATTCCGGTTTCAAGGTCGCCCGCCATGATCGCCCGCTGGATCGGCGCAGCGCCGCGCCAGCGAGGCAAGAGCGAGGCGTGGAGGTTGAGGCAGCCGAGCTGCGGCGCGTCGAGGACGGGTTTGGGCAGCAGCATTCCATAGGCCACGACCACCGCCACGTCGGCCTCATGGCTGCGGAACGTCTCGGCCGCTTCCTCCGTGCGCAGAGTCTTTGGGGTCAGGACCGGCAGCCCGAACCGTTCCGCCATGCGGTGGACCGGAGAGGGCTTCAGCTCCATGCCGCGTCCCGCCGCGGCGGGCGCGCGGGTATAGACCGCAACGACCTCGTGGCCCTGGCCGACGATCTCGGAGAGGGTGGGCACGGCGAAGTCGGGTGTCCCCATGAAGACGACGCGGAGGCTCATGCGCGGCTCACCTCGCGCTTGGCGGCCTTCTTGAACTTGGTCATTACCCGGTCCCGCTTGAGCTTCGAGAGATAATCGATGAAGAGAACGCCGTTCAGGTGGTCGATCTCGTGCTGCACGCAGGTGGCCATCAGCCCCTCGGCATCCTGTTCGATGGTCTCTCCCGCGAGGTTCATGTAGCGGAAGCGAATACGGTCGGGCCGCTCGACCTCCTCGTAATATTCCGGGATCGACAGGCAGCCTTCCTCGTAGGTTCGCTTCTCTTCCGACGCCCAGGTGATTTCGGGATTGACGAGCACCATCGGCTGGCGCTCGTCCTCGCCCTTCGATACGTCCATGGTGACCATGCGCAAGGCGACGCCGATCTGAATGGCGGCGAGGCCGACGCCGGGGGCGTCATACATGGTTTCCAGCATGTCGTCGGCGAGCTGGCGGATCTCGTCCGTGATTTCCTTGATGGGCTCGGAAATCAGGCGGAGCTTGGGGTCGGGAAGGATGACAAGGGGTCTGATGGTCATGATCGCGGGAGATAAGGGCTCTCGGTGGGATGGTCAAATCGTTCGTCTTATGTTCGGATAAGCCCGTCAACCGGAATCCTTGAGCCCATGAACGACGTCGTCCTGATCCTCGGCGGTCACGCCCTGACATGGGCCAATATCGTGCTCGGGATGGCGGGCTTGAGCCTCGGGCTGCTGACGATCGTCACGGCCCTGCTGCTGCGGTCGCGCCGGGAGCGGGCCTTCGAGGCCGCCATCGCGGACGAGCGGGCGCGGGAGATGGACGACAAGGTGGCGGAGCTCACCCGCATCCAGGCCGAGATGACAGGGCGGATGCGGACCATGGCCGAGGTCTTCGGCTCGCGCCAGAGCGATTTCATCCGCATGATCTCGGAGCGGATCGACGGGCTCCAGCACCGGGTCGGGGAGGGGCTGGAGGCGTCCACGCGGCACCAGAGCGAAAACCTCTCGAAGCTCAACGAGCGTCTCGCCGTCATCGATGCGGCCCAGCAGAACCTGAGCAATCTCACAGGCGAGATCGTAGGGCTCAAGGACATCCTCTCCAACAAGCAGAGTCGGGGCGCTTACGGGCAGGGCAGGATGGAGGCCATCATCCGCGACGGCCTGCCGGTCGGCGCCTTCGAGTTCCAGCCGACGCTTTCCAACCGGACGCGGCCCGACTGCCTCGTGCGCCTGCCGGGTGACGAGCGCGGCCTCGTGATCGATGCCAAGTTTCCGCTGGAGGGCTTCACTCTCTTCCGTGGGGCCAAGGGCGACGAGGCCCGCAGCCGCGCGGCCGCGCGGGTTCGCAACGACATGCTCGTGCATGTGAAGGACATCGCGGAGAAATATCTGATTCCCGGCGAGACGCAGGATATCGCGCTGCTGTTCGTGCCGGCGGAGTCGATCTATGCGGACCTCTCGGAGCATTTCGACGATGTGGTCCAGAAGGCGCATCGCGCCCGAATCGTCATCGTGTCCCCCTCGCTTCTGACACTCGCCATTCAGGTCATGCAGGCGCTGGTGCGCGATGCACGGATCCGCGAGGAGGCGCGCGTGATCCAGGTCGAAGTGCAGAAGCTCCTGGAGGATGTCGTTCGCCTCGACGGCCGCGTGGCGAAGCTCGATGCGCATTTCCGGCAGGCGCAGGACGACGTGGCTCAGATCAGGGTCTCGACGGACAAGATCGTGAAGCGCGGCGAGAGGATCGAGAGCCTCGAATTCGACGAGAGCGAGGCTTCGGCCCGGGCTGAACTGCTTCGCCTGCAGGGGCGCAATCTGCGGGCTGTCGAATAGGCCCGGAACTGCCGTCTGTCCCCGACGTTCTCCCAAGGGCGTACGACGAGCCACGCGAACGGTGGCGCTCCGACGTCGCCTTGACTCACAGATCACGGGAAGGATGCGAGACATGGGCCTTTTGTCAAAGGACATCAAGACATTGGATGACCTCTTCATCCACACCCTGCAGGACATCTATTACGCCGAGAACCAGATCACCAAAGCGCTGCCGCAGATGATCGAGCAGACCAGCGATTCGCAGCTGAAGCAGGCTTTCCAAACCCATCTCGGTGAGACGCAGCAGCAGATCAAGATGGTCGAGCAGGTCTTCCGCATGCACGGCCACGAGCCGAAGGGCACGACTTGCCCGGCCATCGACGGCATCATCGACGAGGCGCAGGACATCGCCGGCGACATCGATGATCCGAAGGTCCTCGATGCGGCTCTGCTGGCCGCAGCCCAAGCCGTCGAGCATTATGAGATCACCCGCTACGGCACGCTCGTCGCCTGGGCGAAGCAGCTCGGCCGCCAGGATTGCGCCGGCGTCCTGCACCAGATCCTCGATCAGGAAAAGGCCACCGACCAGAAGCTCAACCGCATAGCGGAGAGCAAGGTCAACACGCAGGCTGCGTAAGACATTGCCGCCTCTGAAGTGAAAATGGCCTCCGAAAGGAGGCCATTGTCTAATGGAAGGGTGTCATTCCCGGAAGGACGCGCAGCGGAGGGGAATCCTCTGCCGCGGCGCTCGATCATGGATCCCCTTCCCGACCCTCCGGGTCGCCGGGGATGACACGGAACGTTTCCTCTTGTCATTCCCGGCCGGAGCGAAGCGGAGGGGAAGGGAATCCACGATCAAAAGCTGCCCTATGGATCCCCTTCCCGCGCTCCGCGCGCCGGGGATGACACGGTGCGGTTCCCCCTGTCATTCCCGGCCGGAGATGGCGTAGCCCCCGTAGGGGAAGGGAATCCATATAGGCACAACGCTTCTTTGGATCCCCTTACCGGCCTTTGACCGCCGGGAACGACATCTGTCTTCCATGTAGACGTTACTTGGACCGCAACGCATACGCCTTCAGGAAATCCGCCAGATCGTTCGTGATGTAGTCGATGTCCGGCGTTCTGACGGCCTCCTGCTCGAAGCTCTCGCGGAACGGGTCGATGACCTTCGGCACGATGAGGGTCGTCGTCATGCCCAGTTCATGCGGCACGGCGAGGTTCTTGGCGATGTCCTCGAACATGGCCGCGCGGCTCGGCTCGACCGCGTGCTTGTCCAGAAAGCCCTCATAGGCGCGGCGATCCGGCTTGGGCACGAAATTGGACGCCGCGATGTCGAAGACATCTTCGAAATGGTCGAGGATGCCGATCTTGCGCGCCACGTTCTCGGCGTGCTTGCGGGAGCCGTTGGTCAGGATGAGCTTGCGGCCGGGGAGCCGCTCGATGGCGTCGCCGAGGCTCGCGTTCAGCTCGATATCCGTGTGATCGATGTCGTGGGCGAAGTCGAGAAAGTCGTTCGGGTCGATGTCGTACTCGTCGATCAGGGCGCGCAGGGTCGTGCCGTACCTGTGATAGAAGAATTTCTGCAGCGCCCGTGCCGACATGCCGTCGATGCCGAAGAGGTCCGCGATATAGAGCGTGATGCGCTCGTCGATCTGCGGCCAGACCCGCGACGTGTGCGGATAAAGCGTATTGTCCAGGTCGAAGATCCACGTCTCCACATGCGAGAAGGCGCGGGATTCAGGGGACGACAGGTGGTTTTCTACGGACGGTTTGGCGTTCATTGATCCCTGAGACGGCAATGGGGCCGAGCGGGCCCCATTGAGCTAATATAGGTGCGTTGAGTGCCCGCGGGAAGGGGACGGATCAGCCTCGCCGGATCAGCGTGCCGGCACCGTGGTCCGTGAACAGTTCCAGAAGCACCGCATGAGGGACCTTGCCGTCGAGAATCACGACGGCCTCCACGCCCTTCTCCAGGGCATAGATGCAGGTCTCGATCTTGGGGATCATGCCGTCGGTGATGGTGCCGTCGGCGATCAGGCGGCGGCAATCCTCGATCGTCATTTCCGGAATGAGGTTCTTGTTCTTGTCGAGAACGCCCGGAACGTCGGTGAGGAGCAGGAGGCGCTTTGCCGTCAGGGCGCCCGCGATGGCGCCCGCGAAGGTATCGGCATTGACGTTGTAGGTCTGGCCGTCCTTGCCGGTGGCGACGGGAGCCAGGACCGGGATCAGCTCGGCCTTGAGCACCTGATCCAGGACCTCGCGGTTCACCTGCTCGGGCTCGCCGACGAAGCCGAGATCGACCACCTTCTCGATGTTCGAGTCAGGGTCGACCGCGGTGCGGGTCACCTTCCGGGCCGTGACCATGTTGCCGTCCTTGCCGGAAAGGCCCACCGCCTTGCCGCCCTCGGCGCCGATCCAGCCGACGATCTGCTTGTTGATGGAGCCGGCGAGCACCATCTCCACGACCTCGACCGTTGCCGCATCCGTGACGCGAAGGCCGGCCTTGAATTCGGATTTGATCCCGAGCTTCTCCAGCATCTTGCCGATCTGCGGGCCGCCGCCATGGACCACGACGGGCTTGATCCCCGATTGCTCGAGCAGGACCACGTCCTCGGCGAAGTCCTCGGCCGCAGCGCGGTCGCCCATGGCATGACCGCCATACTTGATCACCACGACCTGCTGGTCGTAACGCTGCATGTGGGGCAGCGCTTGGACAAGCACCTCGGCCTGCACGTGAACGTCAGGCAGCTGAGCGGGGGTCTGATCGGGCATGGACGGCTCCGGCGCGTGGATGAGGGACGAAACGGCCAGCCTTCTAGCCGAAGGGCGGCCTTGTGCAAACAGGGAGTTCAGGCTCGCAGGCGAAGAAGAGCGGACAGGCCCACGAGAACCCAGCCGACCATCATGAGAATGCCGCCTGTCGGGGCGGCCTTGGGAAAAAGCGCCACACCTGAAAAGGCCCGGCGCGAAAGATCGCCGCAGAACAGGACAAGTCCCAGAACGAGAGCATAGCCTGCAATCTGCGCCAGCGTCGGCTGGAGGACCCCGGCGGCCATCAGGGCCACGAGGGCCAGGACGGCAGGGGCATGGAACAGGAGGAACTGGGCGGCCGTGGCGAGATTTCCGCCCGTGATGTGGGCGGCCGCCGCCGAAAGAGCGACACCCAGAACCCCCGAGAGAGCGGCGAGAACGACGAGAAGCCGGCCGGCCCAGGTCATGCGGCGCCCCGCTCGCTCAGAAGCCGAGCGATTCCGGCGCGGAGTTCGGGGATGCCGGACCCGGTCCGGCTCGATGTGGGCAGGATCTCCGGGAAAGCGGCGGCGCGCTTGGAGATTTTCTCCGCCGTATCGGCAATGCGCTTCTCGAGTTCGCCCTTCTTGAGCTCGTCCGCCTTGGTCAGGACGATCTGATACGAGACGGCGGCCGTGCCGAGGGTTTCCAGAACGGTCTCGTCGACCGGCTTGATCCCGTGACGGGCGTCGATCAGCACGTAGACGCGGGCGAGGCTGGCGCGGCCGCGCAGATAATCATGGATGAGCTGGGTCCAGGCCCGCACCTTCTCCTTGTCGACGGCGGCGTAGCCGTAGCCCGGCATGTCCACCAGGTGGAACCGGTCCCCGATGTTGAAGAAGTTGAGCTGCTGCGTGCGGCCCGGCGTATGCGAGGTGCGGGCCAGCGTGTTGCGCCCGGTGAGCGCGTTGACGAGGCTCGACTTGCCCACATTGGACCGGCCCGCGAAGGCGATCTCCACCTTGCTCATCGGCGGCAGGTTCTTCAGGGAGTTGGCTGCCCAGATGAAATCGGCCTCGCCCGCGAAGAGCTTGCGGCCGGTTTCGAGGAAGGGGTCGGTGTCAGGTGCCGTGTCGGTCATGGGGGTCCTTATCGGCGCTTGGAGAACATTCTTCAAGGTATCAAGCCCGATCTTCCCCGCCGTCCAACGAATGTCGGGTTCTTTCAGGTCCAGAAGGGATCGGTTTTCCTTAACCGCCGGCCGGCGGTTTCCGCCTGCGCGAGGAGTTTACGTTGGCGTCGTTCGGCCCTCTCCGGGTCGGAACTCGCCAACGAGGGGACGAGGCTCGAGCCGACCTCGATGTCGTTCAGCTCTCCAAGAACGTCCTGAAGGCGCTTGAGGGTCGAGAGCCAGGATCGGCGCGACCTTCTCTCCCGCCCCTTGATGAAAAGGCTTTCGAGGAACTCGGAGCTGTAGCGCAGCTTCTTGATGCGGATCCGCAGGGCGTGGCGCCGATCGGGCGCAAGCCTGGCGATTCGCTTGACGCGCTTGCGAACCGGCTTCCACCGCCGCGTCAGTTCTTCAGTCGCATGATCCGCGATGGGGCGCTGCCGCGCGGCCTGGGTCCCCCGCTTGTCGCGGGTCAGCCAGCGCCCCGTTTCGATCCAGGCCGCCGTCCGCAGGATCGCGCGCGGGTAGCGGGGGGAGGAGAGGGTCTCGAGCAGCTTGTCATAGGCCTTCGTCCGCTGCCGCTCGGCCTTCCTGAGGGAGGCGGCGTGCGTCCCGACATCGGCAGGGCGATGCAGGCTGCCGATCAGGACATCGAGGTCGCGCGCCGAACCGAGCTGCTGTCCGGCCCAGCGAAGGTCCGCCCTGACCGCCTTGCTCTCGCGTCCCCTCAGCATCGGCCTGAACAGGGAGAGGGCGGCCTTGAGACGCCGGAAGCCGACGCGCATCTGGTGCAGAGCTTCCGCATCCCGGGTCCGGCGGAAAAGAGCCTCGTTGAGGACGATCTGGGACAGGCAGGAGCGGGCAATGATCTGGAACGCCTGGGCGCAGGACGCGTGCGGCGGGAGATCGATGGCGGCGGCCTGGACGGGCTTGGCCGTCGTATCGCCGATCAGGCCGTAGCCGCGCTCGGATTTGGTGACCGGAGACAGCCTGAGCGGGAGGGCATCGGCCAGTTCTCGGGCGAGTGAGAACAGGGTGGAGGGATCGCCTGCCTTCAGCTCAAGCTCCAGTTCGGCAAAGGATTCGCTCTTTGGGCCCGCCGAAGCCCTGACCTGATCCAAGGAGAGTTCGATCACGGCCCCATCCCGCTCGACCAGGAAGGCCTGCCGGTCGGTATCGATCACGAAGGCGGGTTGGATCCGCTCGCGAAGGGCCTCATCTTCCACGAGCGCCGCGAGGGGAGTGCCCGCCGCCGCCCCGAGGTCGATTCCGCCATTCACGGTCTGCTCCCATTCCGAGCGGTCGAGGGCGAGGCCCCGCGCACCGCCCTCGGCCTTGATGGTCTGGACATGATGTCCGTTCCGGCTGCGGACGCGCAGGGTCAGGCCTGCGCGGCGCAAGGCGTGGTCGGCCGTGTCGTAATAGACGGCGTGAAGCGTCCCGCTTTGCTCCGAAAGGTGCTTCGCACGAGACAGAAGGGAGTGTTCGAGGAGGGCGGCGGCCTTGCCGGAGACGATCTCCAGCTTGAGTTCGATCTCGCGCGACATCCCTTTGTCGTCAGGCCGATTGCTCATGTGATCCCTGGAAGCGTCCATTGGCCGATCCGCCGCATCGTCGCGCGACGGATCATACAGGACCGGGGCCGATGATAGGAAATCCGGAATGCCGGATCGGCAATCGAAGGCGCTGGAAGGCACGTCCTCGCGAGGGCTCAAAAGAAAATCCCCGGGGCTGGCCCGGGGATGATCGCTTTCGACGTGCTGCGAACACTCAGCTTTGGGTGGCGCTCTTGCGGGCGAAGGTCTTCCGGAGGTTGTCCCAGAGTTCGATCTTCACGCCGTTGCGCTTCATGATGAAGGCCTGCTGGGTCACCGAGAGCAGGTTGTTCCAGGCCCAGTAGATCACGAGGCCGGCCGGGAACGAGCCGAGCATGAAGGTGAAGATCACGGGCATCCACGAGAAGACCTGCTTCTGGACCGGATCCGGGGGCTCCGGATTCATCTTCATCTGCAGCCACATGGTGACGCCCATGATGAGCGGCCAGGCGCCGAGCATCAGGAAGTGGCCGACCACCGGCACGGCGCCCGGGTCGTAGGGCAGAAGGCCGAAGAGATTGAAGACCGAGGTCGGATCGGGAGCCGCGAGGTCGTGGATCCAGCCGAAGAACGGCGCATGGCGCATTTCGATGGTGACGAAGAGCACCTTGTAGAGCGCGAAGAAGACCGGGATCTGAATCAGGACCGGCCAGCAGCCGGCGACCGGATTGATCTTCTCCTTCTTGTAGAGCTCCATCAGGGCCTGCTGCTGCTTCATCTTGTCGTCGCCATAGCGCTCGCGGATCGAGGCCATTTCCGGCTGCACGGCCTTCATCTTCGCCATGGAGCGGTAGGACTTGTTGGCGAGCGGGAAGAACAGCGCCTTCAGGATCACGGTCACCAGCAGGATGGCGATGCCGAAGTTGCCGAAGAGCTTGTAGAAGAAGTCCAGCACCTTAAAGAGGGGCTTCGTGATGAAGTAGAACATGCCCCAGTCGATCAGCCGATCGAAGTTCTTGAGGTGCAGGTTCTCGGCATACTGATCGATGACCGCGACCTCCTTGGCCCCTGCGAAGAGGCGCTGGTCCGCTTCCGCCGTGGCGCCGGGCTGGAGCGTCTGGGCCGTGCCGAAGGTGCTGGCCTGATAGACTTGGCCGTTGGGATCCTGACGGGAGACGAACAGGCCCTGGTAGGGCTGCGCCTGATCGGGAATGATCGCGGCGGCCCAGTATTTGTCCGTGATGCCCACGAAGCCGCCGGTCACGGCGTCCCACATCTTGCCGACCGTATTGGGGCCGGTGAGGGGATTCTCCTTGTCGAGCTTGGCGTAGGTGTATTCCTGAAGTCCCTGGTCGCCGAGATAGCCGATCAGGCCCTCATGCAGCACCGCATAGCCGAGGGTCGTCGGCTTGCCGTGACGGGACACGAGCCCGTAGGACTGCAGGGTCACGGGCGCGGATCCGCGGTTCTCGACCGTGTTCTTCACGGTGAACATGGACTTGTCGTCCACCGAGATCGTGCGGCGGAAGGTCAGCCCCTGTCCGTTGTCCCAGGTCAGGGTGACGGGCGTGGAAGGGGTGAGAGTGGTCTTGTCGGCGGTCCAGACGGTCTCCGCATTCGGCAGGGGACCGGCCTGCGCGCCGACCCAGCCGAAATCGGCATAATAGGGATTCGGGCTGCCGGAGGGCGAGAAGAGCACGATGTTCGGGCTCTTGGGATCGACGGTCTCGCGATAGTGCTTGAGCAGCACGTCGTCGATCCGGCCGCCGCGCAGGTTGATCGAACCCGCGACGGACGGCGTGTCGATGGCAACGCGCGGCGAGCGGGTCAGCGCCGCTTCACGGGTCTCTGCGACCGGAGCAGCGGGCGCGCCCGGAACCGTTCCCGGCACGGGGGCGGAAGGCCCGCCGGCCTGGCTCGGGCTCGGAGGCGGGTTCGGCGCGGTGGGGTTGACCTGCGTGGACTGCTGCTGCTGGGCGGCCTGGCGCTGCTTATCGGCCTGGGGGGCCGCAAAGAAGTATTGCCAGCCGATCAAAACCGCCACCGACAGCACGATGGCGACGATGAGGTTTTTGTTTTCTTCACGCATGGGAATGTCCGCGACGCTCGCCGTTGGAGGGAGGTGAGGAGGATGAGGGACGATCTGCAGGCCGCACGGCTTTTGGCTTGGTCACAATCCGCAGCGCGCGCCGGAGATCGTCTATGAGAATGTCGTGGTCGGCCGTCAGGATGTCACGCCGTCCGATGATCACGACATCGGCATTGATGGCTGCAAAGTCCAGACCCGCCGTCTGGGTCACGGCCCGGAGCCGCCGCTTGATCCGGTTGCGCTCGGTCGCATGGCCGACCCGCTTCGTGACCGTGAGACCGACCCGCAGGCCGAGATCGAGATCGTCGCGCAGGCGGGCCTGAACCGTCATCCGCTCTGTATGAAAGCGGCGGCCGGAGGCCGCCGCGACGAAGTCAGGTCTTTTCGTCAGACGCCCGATCGTCAAGTCTGCGCGAGACCCGCGCATCGGGCGATCCTCAAGGCTTCTTACGCCGACAGGCGCTTGCGGCCATGGGCGCGGCGAGCGGCAATGACCTTGCGTCCGCCCTTGGTCGCCATGCGCGCACGGAAGCCGTGGCGGCGCTTGCGAACCAGCTTGCTCGGTTGATACGTCCTCTTCACGGCACTTCTCCGGTCGAATGGGGGCAGCGGTGCTCGAAGGCTCGCGCCCGTCTGGAATTGATGGGGTTGCCCCCGAAACTGTCTCGAAAAAACGATCAGCGCCCCAATTAAGAGCGCTGTCAGCTTGCGGGCTTATGACGGAAGAGACGGGCAAAGTCAACGCCGCTTTGCCCTTCCTGCGGCACCAGGCGCCGATCTCACGAGGGCGTGACGAGCCGGTTGGGATTGCTCCCGGAAAACGCTAGATACACCATCAGCATTGCGGAGGAAGCGTGACGGCGGATCGACAAGAGCTCAAGGAGGACGAAAGCCCGGGCAATTCCTGGCGCTATCTGCCTCCTGTCATTCTCCTGCTCGCCGTGGCGGCGGTGTTCGCCAGCGGGCTCCACCGCTCCCTGAATTTCGAGACGTTCATCCACTATCAGGCGTGGCTTCGGGAACTCGTCGCCTCCCATCGCCTGGCCATGTTGGGCTTTTACGTTCTGGTCTATGTGGCGGCCGTGACCCTTTCCCTTCCGGCATCGGCCTTCCTGACGATCATCGGCGGCTATCTGTTCGGCTGGGCCTTGGGCGGCACCGTGGCATCCATGGCGGCGACTCTGGGAGCCACGAGCATCTTCCTGATCGCCCGGACCTCCCTCGGGCAGCCTTTGCTGCGCCGGGCCGGGGCCCGGATCCAGAGCCTCGCGTCAGGCTTTCAGAAGCAGGCCTTCTCCTATCTTCTGTTCCTGCGCCTCATGCCGGTCATTCCCTTCTGGCTGACGAATCTCGCGGCCGCCCTGTTCGGGATGCGCCTGAGAACCTTCGTCATGGCGACCCAGCTCGGCATGATTCCGGCCTCCTTCGCCTTCGCCTTCGCAGGTTCCGGGCTCGACGAGGCCATCGCCCGTCAGGAGAACGCGCGCTCGCAATGCCTCGCGGCCGGACGGTCCGACTGCGCCATCCATCTCAGCCCCAAGAGCCTGATGACCCCCGAACTCGGAACGGCCCTGGCCGTGCTAGGAATTTTGGCTTTGTCCCCGATCGTGTACAGATATTGGAAATCGCGACGCTAAAGTGTGTTCTTGAATGTTCCGGGCAGGCAGCCGCCGCTCCCGGTCATGCTTCGAGGTGACCGGTGAGAAGGACAGATGAAGGCGGCGAGGCGCCGCTGAGACCGGATCTTTGCGTCATCGGCGCCGGCTCCGCCGGGTTGTCGGTCGCGTCCATCGCCGCATCCCTCGGGGCTTTCGTGGTTCTTGTCGAGAAAGGCCGGATGGGCGGAGAGTGCCTCAATGCCGGCTGTGTCCCCTCGAAGGCGCTCCTCGCCGCGGCCGGAAGGGCTCATGAAATGCGCAATGCCGGCTCGTTCGGGGTCGGGGGAGGGGAGCCGGTCGTCGATTTCTCCCAGGTGCGCCGCCACGTGAGGGACGCTATCGCCGCCATCGCGCCCATGGACTCCAGGGAGCGCTACCGGGCCATGGGCGTCCGGGTGATCGAGGCGGAGGCGCGCTTCACCGGGACGGGCACCGTTCTGGCCGGCGGACGGATCATCGAGGCCCGGCGCTTCGTGATCGCCACCGGTTCCAGACCGGCCGTTCCGCGCATTCCGGGCCTCGATGACGTCCCGTTCCTGACCAGCGAGACCATTTTCGACCTCGCCGAGAGGCCGGAGAATCTGGTGGTGCTGGGCGGAGGCAGCGTCGGGGTCGAGATCGCGCAGGCCTATCGGCGCCTGGGCGCGGACGTGATTCTCGTCGAGGCCGGTGAACGCATCCTCGCAAGGGAGGATCCTGAAATGACGGCCGCGGTCGAGCGCTCCCTGAGACGCGAGGGCGTCGACATCAGGATGGGCATTGCCATCGACCGGGTCGAAAGCCGGCCGGATGGGAGCATTTCCGTCGTTCTCGGCGGGAGGGACGGCGGCGTCCTCCCGGCAAGCCATCTGCTCGTGGCGACCGGGCGCCGCCCCGTCTGCGACGGCCTGGGGCTGGAGGCGGCCGGAATTGCGGTCAACGAGTCTGGAATCGTCGTCGACCGACGTCTGAAGACGACGAATCCGAGGGTCTATGCCATCGGCGACTGCGCCGGCGGAGCCGGGGCCGGGGGGCGGTTCACCCACGTGGCGAACCATCAGGCCGGGCTCGTGATTCGGAACGCCCTGTTCAGGCTGCCGGTGCGCATGGGCCGCGCGCCTGTCCCCCGGGTCGTCTATGCGGCCCCGGAACTGGCGAGCGTCGGTCTGACCGAGGCCGAGGCCCAATTGGAGTACAAGGCTGTCCGGATTCTGCGCTGGGCTTTCGTGGATAATGATCGGGCGCGGACCGAGAAGGCCACGGAGGGGCATGTCAAGGCCGTCGTGACACCCCGCGGCCGGATCCTGGGATGCTCGATCGTCGGAGGCCATGCGGGGGAACTGATCATGCCCTGGGTTCTGGCCATGACCCGCGGGTTGAAGGTTTCGGATCTCGCCGGCCTGGTCTATCCCTATCCCACCTTCTCCGAGGTGACGAAGGGTGCGGCGGTGGAATTTCTCAAGCCTTCGGCTCAGAATCCCTGGATCCGACGACTGATCGGGTTGGCTCGCCGTTTGGGATGAGACCGAGATGAGCGTGGAGCAGCCGCATTCCCTGAAGTGGCGCATCTTGAGCCGGTTCGGTCTCTCCGCCCGTCTGCTCCTGCTGACGGTGCTGTTCGTCATGATCGCGGAGGTGCTGATCTATGTGCCGTCCGTGGCCAGTTTCCGCCTGACATGGCTGCGCGACCGCCTGGCCGCCGCGCAGATCGCCGCCATGGTGCTCGATGCCGCGCCCGAGGAGAGCCTGTCGGAGGAGATGGAGTTGCGCCTCCTGCAGGGCGTCGGCGCCAAGGCAATCGCCCTTCGGGGCGGGGGGCGCAGGAGCCTGCTCGCAGCCGGCGACATGCCGCCCGAAGTCGGCAAGAGCGTCGACCTGCGCAATGTCCGGTGGAGCGATCTCGTCCGCGATGCCGTCGACGTGCTGTTCAACCCGACCGACAAACCGATCCGCGTCATCGGCGCGGGCATGGGGGTGGAGTTCGTGGAGATGATCCTCGATCAGCGCCCCTTGCGCTCCGCCATGCTCGACTACTCGCGCAATATCCTCCTCCTGTCCCTCCTCATCTCGGCCATTACGGCGAGCCTCGTCTATCTCACGCTGCAATGGGTGATCGTCCGTCCGGTGCGGCGTCTTACCGGCAACATCGCGGAATTCTCCGGAAATCCGGAGGATGCCTCGCGGGTCATCCGTCCGACGGACCGGGTCGACGAGATCGGCCTTGCCGAGCAGGCGCTGGCCCGCATGGAGATGACGCTGGCCGACGAGCTGCGGCAGAAGCGCAGACTGGCCCAGCTCGGCCTCGCGGTCAGCAAGATCAACCATGAGCTGCGCAACATGCTGACCACGGCGCAGCTTCTCACCGACCGCCTGGACCGTGTCAGCGACGAAACCGTCCAGCGCATCGCGCCGCGGCTGGTCGCCACTCTCGACCGGGCGATCGCGTTCTGCGAGTCGACCCTCGCCTATGGCCGGGCGACGGAGCCGCTGCCGCAGCGCCGGCCCATGCCGCTGGCTCCCCTGATCGAGGACCTGTCCAATCTCACCGACCTGGCGCCCGAGGTCGGCATCGCGTTCCAGTCCCATGTGCCGGAGGACCTGACCGTCGATGCGGACAGGGACCAGCTGAATCGCGTGCTGGTCAACCTGGTCCGCAACGCGGTCCAGGCCCTGAGCCAGGCCGGCGCTCCGGACGGAAGGCCCTGCATCGACGTGAGGGCTCATCGGGAGGGGAGCATGGTCGTCATTCTCGTGGAGGACAACGGCCCCGGCATCCCCGAGCGCATCAAGGCCAATCTCTTCACGCCTTTCCAGGGCTCTTCCCAGAAGGGCGGCACGGGCCTGGGCCTGACGATCGCGGCGGAGCTGATCCATCTCCACGGCGGATCGATCAGCCTCGACGAGGGCACCGGAAGGACAAGGTTCCGGGTCGTCATCCCCGATCGGCCCTCGTCCGAGGGCTCTTTTGAGGGTTTGTGAAATCTTCGTCACAATGACTTGCCAAGCGCGCCAGAACCCTTTAGATCACCGCCATCGGTCGACGTTGCTCCGCCAACGACATGACGACCAAGCGCCCGTAGCTCAGCTGGATAGAGCACCAGACTACGAATCTGGGGGTCAGAGGTTCGAATCCTTTCGGGCGCGCCATTTATTTCAAGCACTTAGGTTACGAGAGTTCGAAGCCTGCTTCCCAGAAAGCTGGCTTGGGAAGCGTATGGGAAGCGCCGCAGACCCTCTGGGCACAATCTCGCCGTTAGCCCTGTCGACGGCTCCCACGCCTAAGATCAGCCTCGGACTCGGCTCGTCCGAAACATCGGAGGGCTTGTCTAAGGCCTCTGCGCTATGCCGTTTGTGCCACTAGTGCCGGAAGCTGCCTGATTCGGACTTAGGTCGCACCGAGGATCCGCTTGGCGCTCTGCTCTGGTGAAGGAATTAAAGAGAGCGTCCAAAGAGGGTGCTCAGTTCCCGGCGTTTCAGGGGCAATCGGGCCGGAGAACTCTCCCAGCTCCTTACGTGAAGTGAGTTCCTCAGATCTCCGAAACGTTATCGCGGGCATCGCCCCATTCTTGTCAAGGTAGGTTCCTAAGTCGGCTCCTCCCGTAGGGGAAGAACGGGCTGGGGCCGCGCCAAGATCAGCAAAAGGATCAGGCGCGGCCTTTTCTGCTCTGGACTCAGCACTTGCCTGAAACTGTCGGTTCCAATCAGCCGAGCCGCTGCCTGCGAGCTTTCCGTTCTCGTAGTCTTGGAAATTGTGAGAGCCCGCCTCAGCACGGACCGCTTAGGAGGCATTCCATGCGGCCACGCTGAAACGAACGCTTGGTTAGATCATTCTTTTCCCGGAGGTCGCTTCCCGAAAGGACCTTCAGGACTAGGAGGCCTCCTCATCTACCCAGCAACGGCGGATGGGGAGGCCTTTCTTGTGCGGCTGGCTTAGTCTCGCTTCAGCCGGTTGCAGATTTCGGCCACGAGAGCGAACAGCACCGCGCCACCCACACCAAATATGGCGAACTCACTCAGAACGTGGACGAACGGATCAATGTTAGGGAATAGGCCTACCAGAAAGCCATGGATCACATGAGCCAGCTCCAGCAGTGAGCCAAGAACGCCGCCCCACAAGGCGGCCGCCGCGCGGCTCCATGGCTTCCAAGGTGCTGCTTTTTCGACCATCTCCCCGCCTGGGTTCCTCGGCGTATTCGCGGGTATTGTAGCTGTGCCTCAATGGTCAGCTTTGCCGCTTCTTTCCGCGCAGGCTCTATCAGAGGTCAGTAAGCTCTTCCAGCGTCGCCACACTCGTAAGGCCAGGGATTCCGGCAGCTACGCCCCGAGTTGGATCCTACAGGCTATGGGCTCCGTTTCGGTCGGCGGGTTTGGGGGCTGGCCTGCGCTGCAACGCCCGCGACCATGGCCATCACGACAGGCTGGCTGCGCTCCACTGCTCGACAACGACCTCCTCACCTGCTCCCGCAAGAGATGTCTTGGGGCAAGCTCACCAGGGCAAAGGAGATTCGTAACCTGAGGCCCCCGGACGGATCGTGCTCCTGCCGAGGCCTGGCGCTGCGGCACGGCCAGCGCGGTCGTTACCCCAGCAGCAGGTTGAGGCAGTCGATTCCGGCACAAGCTCCAATCAGGAGGCCGTGGAGCTGAGCCATGCGGCCTGGAGCGGCCTGTGAGAACCGCCTGGACCGCTGCTGTGGCGCGGCATCCAGCGGAATGGCCAGGAGGACGTGCCCGGCCCAGTCGGTGACGTGAAGCTGCCAGCCCTGCCAGTCTTCGGCCTCGCCCTCTTCCTCGCGCAGATCCTGGATCGCCTTCAGGGCTTCAGCTTCCGCTACCTCAAGGCCGCTGACTTCAACGCCGGTGTCGTCCAGGAGCATCTCGTGCCCGTTCACGAGGTGAAAATAGCAGCGCATCGGCAGCCTCCCGCAGCAAACACGACAACCACGGGCCGCCTGCTACTTCAGAGTATAAGCCTATTCTTTGGAGCAAAAACCTAAAGATCCCGTAAGTGTTCCTAGTCTCTTCAGAAGTAAGCCGTCGGAGGTAACGCTGGATCCGGACCTCACCCTGAACCATGCCGAAACGCTCCCGATCACGGGAGCCAGGGAACTCAACCGGGCAGGGCTCGTCCGTGATTGGAGCCGTGGCTTGGTTAGCGGGTGCGGACTCGACCGAGCCATCCTGTCCCGGCTCTGGTAAACAATCCATCGCGAGCGCAGCTCCGAGGGCTCGGAGATCTGCCTTGTGACGAATCATTGCATCTTCTGGAGTACTCCGGACGGGCTTGAAAATACCCCTCCCGTTCTGACGAAACTCCGCCGAATAGGAACTAAAGTGTCGACCAGGGCTGACCGTAGGGGGGAAGAGAGTGGGTCACATGAAGCAGTGAAGAGCACGGCTCGTGCCTTTACCTGCCTGAAGACGATCCACTCTCATCCGGCCCACTCAAGGGCGCGGAAGAACAACACTGCCATTGCCGGAGCACATCTCCCCAGATGATGGTGTCATGGGAGTGGTCCGTCTGTGCAGGAGTGAGGTGGGGGATCTGATGGCGTTGTTTCCAGTGGCCCTAATCGGTGGAGCGATTACGCTAGCCGTGCTCTGGCCCCTTTACGGATCCCTGATCGCGCTTGCCTGTGTGCCCTTTGGCGGCAGCCTCTTGTTCTTGCTGGCGAACCTGCTGGCGATGTTCTTGCAGGCGCGAGCAGAGTGGAAGCGGGAGCGGGAGCCTAAGATGCAGCCTTCGTGCGACAGCGTTCCGGCTCCTCGGGAGAACCTCAAATCAGCTGCCTAGGCTGTGGAAGGCTCTCGACCTACTGCGCATCGATGAGGAGGCCTCAGCATCCTGTCGGTTGGAAACGGAAGGTTGACCGCCTGCTCGGGGACTATGATCTCGCGGGTCACCGTTTCAGCTTGGCAGACCAAAAGCCCTCCGCGCCTGGATGCAACGCGAAGGGCCTACGCCACAGAAGGCCTCCCCCACACAGGCCTTCACCTCATCAATTCCGTACCCTGGGGCTATGTTCCTAATCCCAGCCCGCAATGCCAGCGTGAAATGGAGACGAGCAATCCGCCTTCTCAGGCCCGGCTTGGAGGGGTTGGACGCGGGCGTACGATCATGAACCGAGACCCTGCCGTGATGCGGATGCACACGGCTGCTTCTGCGGGCTGCTCTGGAGCAGGGACTATTCCGTCCTGGGCTTACGCGAGAGATCCTCTAAACCGGTAAGCTTGCCACGCGGCTGCGCCCTTGGCTGTGACGGCGTATGGGCCGGGGAGACCGGAGACCGCCACTCGCTCCAGGTATCCTGCCCGCACCAGCAACTCGGCCTGCTCGTCCGTGCACCCGCGCGGCAACCAGCCTCTTTGGGCTTGCCGCTCCGCGAGCATGCCGAGGAGATAGTAGTCCCGTTCGGTCAACCTGGTCTCGTCCTCACTCACCTGAGATCCTTTGGGATCAGTGATTACTGACGTCTACAGCGCCAGGTTTCCGAGGTCGACGGATGCATCACAGCGACGGCCCGGCAGCCGAGCCTTCTCGCGCCGGACCGGGCTACAAGCCAGCGGGGCAGCCAGATCCATAACCACGCTGAGTTTATCCCAGCACCGGAGGCCGCGCACGGGAGGAGAGGGAGTAGCAGGGACGTGGTAATGGCTCTTCGGCTTCGGTCTCGGGAGTACGCAAGAGCCCCGAGAAATGGCATCGGCAGGCACCGCCCTTCAGTCGAGCAGCATGAGCGCTCCGAGCAGGATTGCGGGGGGCAGGAGGGCGGCAAGGTCTTCGCGGTCCATGGGGCCTCACAACGGCTTGGTCCAGATTATGCGTTGTGGGATGCGGCCGCCACCACCTGCGATGTCACCATCTGCTGGATGAGATTGATCACGGTTTCCGGCAGGTAGGGCTTGGCCAGGAACGCCACCTTCTCGGGCAGGTCATCGAGGCCGGGGCGCTCGCGGCCCGAAGTAACAATCACCCCCACGCCCGGCCAGCGCTAGCGGACCGCCTTGGCCAACTCGATTCCGTTCATCGCGCCCGGCATTTCGATGTCGCTGATGACGGCCTGGATATCGGGGCGAGCTTGTAGGATCTGCAACGCCTCGTCGGCATCGACCGCCTCGAACACCTTGAAGCCCGCCTCGTCAAGAAAGTCGCTCATGAACGTGCGCACGAGCGCCAGATCCTCTACGACGAGGACGGTGATGCGCGGGCTGGACTGGGGCATGCAAGGAAACTCTACGGAGCACTGGTCAGGCTTAACGATGACGGCGCAGGTTGGTTCCGGCGGCCTCATCTACCCGATTGTCACTGGTCCGTGTAGCCGCGACGGCGCTTCGCCTGGCGAGATACGGGCCAATCGGGATGGCTTGCGTTTGGGCCGATTGCCCCCTCGGCTGCCCATCTTGCGCCAGTACCGCCCCGCTCGTGCCGATCCGTCTCAACTGTCTTAATTGCGCGACAAGCGAACGGTCCCGAACAGGTCCCGCTCAATCATGAGGCTGGAGAAGTGCCGGATGCGCCGCGCCAGTTCAATCCGGCGCAGCATCAGGTGATGTTTAATCGGCGGCAACAGGATGAATTTCCAGGAGCTCTGAGAATCTTCAGTTTATTCACAAGAGCTTAGGTAACTCTCGCAGGAACCGAACCGACTGCTGCATCGTTCCAAAGCCTCATGGTGACGGCTGGGGAGCGGTGCCTGTGAAACGATGTCGTTCGAGTGCTCAGATCCTTCATTCCCTGAGGTTGCGCTTCACCTGAGCGCCCTGACCACCAAGGTGGACGAGGTCGCCGAGCGAGCGGGTGTTTCCGCTGCGGCGCGGCTCGACTTGGAAACCGCTCTTGCGGCTTTGCCCTGGCCTGACCGCCGCCGCTTGGGACTGGTCCTGGAAAGCGCTCGGGTGGGCGCTAACAGTGAGGCCCTTCGGACGGCTGTCGAAATGATCCTAAGGCTCGCAGCCGATATTTGGGCCAGAACACCCCCCGCCCAATGAGAGCAGCAGCGACAACGCCCAAGCCTGATGCGCTCACGTCAGCGGCGAGTAGGCGTCATGTCCGATCTGCCAGAGCGGGAGCAGTTCGCCGTTCGCTCCCTCCGACAGGACCTCTGAGACCCGTCCAGCTCGACCCGACGACTCGGCCACGACAACAGCCACCTGGATGGCTTCAGTCCGCTTCTCGAAGACGCCAAGCGTCTCATTGTTGAGGCGAACGGCCCATTCCGCCCCAGGGGATCGGATGATGTAGGTGTCATGCTCTCTCACGGCGTCTCCCGCGGTCGCGGCGGATCCGGCACATCGAGGATAAGCTTCAATGCGGAGTTTGTGAGTCCTGCCTCACCGAGAAGAATGTCTTCTTTCTTGCGGAACTAAAGCCGTCCAGGCGCGTTGATCCGTATCACCGGCCTAAGATGCCCCCATACGGCCGGTCCCCCTCACAGCGCCCTCGTGGCGCTTTCTTTTTATCCGCCAACAACGCCCCAACCCATGAGTTTCGTGAACCATGGGCCAGGGCGTCTTGCGCGCCGGAACATTGTCGTCAGATGACGAAGAAGTCTTTGTAGGTCAGCTTGAGGTTCTTCGAGAGCTGCGCGAACTCAACGGCAGCCTTGGAGCCTGAGCCGTCCGCATCATACGAGAGAATGCCGGTCTTCTTGTTGTAGATCAGGTAGTCGTTGGAATCCTGAGCATGGTCCCCGATTGTGAAAAACCCTTTGCTCAGCTTGGCCGGGTGATCTTCCGAGCCTTTCTTGCCGAGCTTCTTGAAGATGGCGTTGTCGAGCCACAGGCTGTCGTCCTTCACATTGAAGTCCACGACCTTGTCGAAGTTCACCTTCCGGTCGGTCTTGGCCGTGCCGAGCTTGGTGTTGAACACGAACACATCATGGCCATTGCCGCCAATGAGCCGGTCGTTGCCGTACCCTCCGTACAACCGGTCGTCGCCAGTTCCCCCATCGAGAGTGTCCCTCCCAAGTCCCGTAGAGATCACGTCATTGCCGCCAGCCCCGGACACGAAATCGGCCCCAGCCCCCACATGCGTGTTGTAGCCCTGGCCAAACGCAAAGGTCTCGCCACGGTAGTCTCCCGTTAGCGTAAAGTTTCCTGAAAACGGCAGTTCCGCCTTCTCATCCGACACCACCACTCGCATCGGGTCCACGTCCTCGGCGCGATTGCCGTACTCGCCAAAATACAGGTAGCGATGAACTCCGCTGTTGAGCAGCAGGCTCAATTGGCCGCCGTCGCCGAGCGAGATGGTTCCGGTGCTGGCGTCGTTGGCGCCGTCGGCAAGCCCGAGGGTTGCCTGGTTGGGATCAAAGATGTTGCCGGGCAATGTCCCGAAGAAGTGCGAGGTGTTCCAGAGGGGCGGGTCGCCATCCAGAAGCTGAGCGAGATAGCCCGGATGGTAGACGACGCTGGCGTCGAGAGCGTTCGACTGCGTGACAGACAGGGGGAGCACCGGTGAGGTGTATTGCGTGTCTGAGAAGGCGACGAAATCGAGGTCGGCCCCTGACGCTCCGCCGCGTCCGCCCGACCGTATCCCGTCATCGACAAAGGTGACAGCCTGAACCGTACTCAGTGGAACCTGGCTCAAGTCAATCCGGTAGATGCTTCTGCTGCCGTCGAACCCGAGAAAGTCGGCGGATACTGCAACGCTCGTCATGAGATCTTTCCTTTCAGGAACCAGATCTCACAGGTTCTATAAAATCCTGCGCGCAGTCTATCATCCCCATGATGTACTCACGAAGCGAGGGGTTCGCCTCATCAAAGGGTGAACGGCCCAGCAGCAACAGCGCTATTGCCGCCGGGCCGAACCATGGAGATCCTACACTTCCATCCACGGTCAAGCTTGACTGTATATGCCCGTGTGTTCGCTGCCTTCTGCGCAGAAGGATTATAAAGACAAAATATGTATATTAGCCAGACAAGCGCGATCCTCCTGAAAAGATCCTTGAATGAGGAAGGATACGGAGGCTCCGTTCCATCACGGCCTTATCGGAAATGTCGGCTGGAGCTTACGTGCCCGGCTTCGGTGGAGGATAGCAGCCAGGCATCACGCGCTGATAGATGCGCTGAATCCGGCCGTAGCACTCGCACACCGTCTCCTCGAGACCGGCCCGGTCCGTCACCGTGATGCTCCCGCGCCCCTGCTGAATGAGCCCCGCCGTTTGCAGGGTGCGCGTCACCACGCTGACGGTCGAGCGTTGCACCCCCAGCATCTCAGCCAGGAACTCATGCGTAAGCGGCAGGGTATCGTGCTCCGCCCGGTCGTGCATCATCAGGATCCACCGGCAGCAACGGGCCTCCACCGGATGAACGGCGTTGCAGGTGAGGATCTGGAACGTCTGGGCGAGCAGGACCTCGCCGTAGCTGGCGATCAACTGCCGCAGCTTGGGGTGAGCGTTACGCACCTCATTAAGGGTCTCAACGGGAATGCGCGAGGCCGTGCCGGCCATCTGCACCACATACCGCCCAAAGGACTCCCGGGTTACAAGGGCGCTTAGCAGGCCCAGGACACCACCGCGCCCGAACAGAGCTACCTCGACCATGTTGCCGTCCTCCAGCACATTCACGAGCGACACGACGGCGTGATGAGGGAAGTAGGCATGGTGGATAGGATCGCCAGCCTCGTAAAGCACCTGCCCATGCGCTAGCTTGACCACCTCCAAGTGAGGCTCCAGAGCCGCAAAGTCTTCCGGCTCCAGAGCTGCCAGAAGCCAGTTCGTGCGGTGTTCGACTTTCAGAGCGTGGGTCATGGCCGCACCCTCCTCCGCTCAGACAACGCGGTCGGTAGCAAATCAGTCCAGCGTGGCCATTTCCCTAAACTGTCGTCTCGGAGGTTCGGGTCGGGCATTGCGCTACTCATCGAACAGCATGAGGACGGCGATCACCAGCCCGAAGATGGCGACGGGGAGCAGGAGCGCCAGAACGTCCTCAAGATCCATGGATACCTCGTGCCGGACAGGCTCCTTGACATTGCGCAGGCTCACGGCAGGCGGCTGTGCCATCCCTCGAGATCGGCCAGGGGGATGCACACAACCAGTCGGCCTGTCCCATCCATCACCTCAAGCCGCCAGCCTTGCCAATCGTCCAACGGGAGGCCCTCTCTGAGGAGATCATTCACCGCCTTGATGATGTGGAGCAGGGTGCCGTCGTCATTCCAGAGGTCGATGCCCTCCTCATCCGGGATCACCTCGTCATCCGAGACAAGGTGAAAGAAGTATCGTGCAAACAGGGACATGGCTATCGACCTGCACCGAGCCATCGATTTCACGATCGAGAACGGCGGTGGCGTCAGCAATGTGGCATTGGAAAGGGAGAATACCTTTTAGTTTTGAGTGCAAGGCGTGGGTATTACTTGCTGGCCATGAGCATCTCGTAAGAGAGCGCCTTTGAAACACAGGCCTCGTGGATACCGGGGAAGTCCGCTAGGCCTCACCGTGAGACGAGCGCCTTGCGGCACTGCAGTCCTGCGTTTCGATGGCGGCGAAGGAGATATTCCAGTGTTTTGGCTTTGAGAAGCGCCAACGCCCCAGCCCATGCAATGCGCGATAGGGGCCGAGGCGCACGTCCTGGCGGCAAGCCTTCGCGAGAATGATGGATTGGGCTAAAGCGATGGACCATGCCGTTCGATCTTCATCGACGCGGTGACGGTGCACACGCGCTGGTTCTTCCCGTCCCTGACCTCGACAACGATGTCACTGGTATCACCTTTGGCCAGCCGGTCCGCTCCAATCTCAGCCGCCGAGCGCACAGCCGCTTGAATAGCTGCTTCCAGACTGTCGAACTCCTCGCCCTCATCATCCTGCGAGCTGAAGCTTCCATTGCTGATGTCAAAGTAATACTGAGCCACGCTAATCACCGTTTCGGAACTGTCTTGCAGGCAGGGGGGATCGGCCTCGTCGACACTCCGGCACCCACTGGGTCTCGCTACGAAACCGTAGCGAAGGCTGAGCTGGTTACGTCGTCCGCGACCGCTGCGGGAACGGTACTTTGAAGGCGAGACGGCCATCCTCGCCGGTCACGGCGATGAAGCTGTTCGTGTGATCTCGGGCAGGATCGGCGAGCATCAGAGCAGCATATTCAGCGTGCCTGTGGGCTTCGTGGTGATCGCGGAACTGTCGCCCATGCGCATCCACGCTTTGGTGGCCGTTCATGACAACGTTGAAGAAGTATTTGGGCATTGAAGGAACTCTCATCGCTTCTCCAATACCGGACAACGCAGCTCAACTCCTTGCGTTTCGTCAACTCTGCCCTGCAAGTATTGTAATGTTCCTTACACAGAGGCTGCGGATCGTGCCTGACGGAGAAGCGCTTCTTTAGCGTGAAAGCTCAAACGCCCCAGCCCATGCGATGCGCGATATGGGCCGGGGCGTCTTCGTCCACGCGTGGAGGCATGGATCGGTCGAGGGATGTTGGCGGTGCCCGACCGGGACATGCATCGTGTCCGGCAAAGGTAAATATTCAGTTCGCTTGCAACAACGCTCCGACCGACGGCAAAGCAGCAGAGCCTTCAGTCGGGGCGTCTTCCATGTCATGAGGGGCGTGATTTGGTGGGGCTGATCCGCAACGCGCCCGCCTTACACATCTTATTCCGGCGATGGTAAACTTTGAGTTCACCAGAAGCCAGTCGGCCCAACACGCCTCAACGACGGCATCGGCCCAGGTGCGCATTGGTCTCACAGGTGTATTTCCTGACACGCGAACGGGCGTTCTGGCGGCAGAGGTCAATACTGATAGTATTCCGACGACGGTGACGACCATCCAACCAGATCTCGCGTCGGTGACAGTCGCCAGGTCATTGGCCCTTCGGAGAGGTCGCAGCGCCGTGGCAGAAATCCGGCACGTGCCGCCAAGTATCCCTGTAGAACAAGTCGCGCGAGACAACCCTGCGACCGTTTTACTGGACAAGCGAAAGGATCGATATGGTACAAGAACAAACAATGAACAAAAGACGGGCGAGACTGCTCCAGGCTCAGAACTGCACAAGGAGGTCTGACGTGACCCACACCCGGCCCAAGGCCCTCAGTCCGGAACTGAAGGACGAGATCCTGGAGCGGATCATCGACTGCACCACCATCAGCAGCATCGCCCGCGATCCGCACATGCCGGACGCCCGCACGATTTACCGCGCCCTCGCTCAGGACGAGACCTTCCGGCGGCAGTATGAGGCCGCGAAGGTCATCCAGCTGTACTGCCTGGAGGAGGAACTGCTCGACCTGGCGGGCGGCCATGAGTGCGACCCCGAGGCGCTGGAGCGCCTGCTCTACGTCACGCAGCGGCTGATCGCCCGGCGCACCCCGAAGACCTTCAAGGGGCCGCTGAAGGAGATGGCCGAGCGCTACCTCGTCTTCGATCCGAGGAGTGAGTGATGGCCCGGCCCACCAAGTACGATCCCGAGTACCACCCCAAGCACGCGTACAACTACTGCCTCATGGGCGCGACCAACGAGGAGCTGGCGACCTTCTTCGAGGTGGCGGTGTCGACCATCGACCTGTGGATCGCCAAGCACGAGGAGTTTTCGGGTGCCTTAAAACGCGGTCGGGCGCAGGCCGATGCCCTGATGGCGGAGCGCACCTTCACTCGCGGCATCGGTTTCGAGGTCGAGACCGAGAAGGTCGGAGTGGATCGCTTCGGCAGCTTCTACCGTATCCCGACCAAGACCTACTACCCGCCCGATGTGACCGCCGCCATCTTCTGGCTCAAAAACCGGCAGCCCGAGAAGTGGCGCGACCGCAAGGAGATGACCCACGATCCAGGACCGGCGACACAGGCCGCGCTGGAGCAAGGCAAACCGTGGGCGGCGGTCTACATCAACGGCAGGCCGATGGACGGGGACGATGGGGCTGGCGCAGCGTAAGGGCCTGCCCGACTACGACACGGTCGAGTTCCGGGTGACGCTGCACCCGAAGCAGCTCACCGCCTTCGAGACGGCAGGCACCGAGGTGCTGTACGGCGGCGCGGCGGGCGGCGGCAAGTCGTTCCTGATGCGGGTGGCGGCGATCACCTGGTGCATCGGCATTCCGGGCCTTCAGGTCTATCTCTTCCGGCGCGTGCGCGAAGATCTGATGAAAAACCACATGGAGGGACCGAAGGGCTTCCGGGCGATGCTGGCGCACATGGTCAACGCCGGATGCTGTGACATCATCGAGAACGAGATCCGATTTCCGAACGGCTCCAAAATCTTCCTGTGCCACTGCAAGGATCCGAAGGACGTTTTCAAATACCAGGGTGCCGAGATCCACGTCCTGCTCATCGACGAGCTGACGCACTTCCTGGAGGACATGTACCGCTTTCTGCGCAACCGGGTGCGCATGGTCGGCCTGTCGCTGCCGCCGTCGCTCGCCGGACGTTTCCCCCGCATCCTGTGCTCGGCCAATCCCGGCAACATCGGCCACCTGTGGGTCAAGCATACCTGGATCGCCAACCGCCTTCCGCTCAGCCTGGAGCGGATGTCGGACGAGGAAGGCGGCATGCTGCGCCAGTACATTCCGGCCCGCATCGACGACAATCCCTCGCTCCGCCTTGACGATCCCGGCTATGAGAAGCGCCTCTCGGGCCTGGGCAGCCCGGCCCTGGTGAAAGCCATGCGCGACGGCGACTGGGACGTGGTCGAGGGCGCGTTCTTCTCCGAGTGGTCGAACAAGCGCCATGCCATCGCGCCCTTTGAGCTGCCGAAGGAATGGACGCGGTTCGTGGCGGTCGACTGGGGCTCGTATCGCCCGTTCTCGGTCGGCTGGTATGCGGTGGTGGGTGAGGACACGCCCATTCCCGGCAGCGATCATCACATGCCCAAGGGTGCGCTCATCCGCTACCGCGAGTGGTACGGCATGCAGCCGGGCAAGGACAATGTCGGCCTCAAGCTCACGGTCGAGGCGGTCGCGGACGGCATTCTGGTACGATCCGCCTCCGACATCGCGCCGGGCAAGGACTACGGCGGCACCTACGCCTATACCGTGGTCGATCCGTCGATGTTTTCCGAGAACGGCGGGCCTTCGCTGCGCGAGCGCATGCTCAGGCGCGGCCTGCGCAACATCAGGGCTGGCGACAACACGCGCGTGGCTCACAAGGGGGCAATGGGCGGCTGGGACATGGTGCGCGCCAGACTGCGCGGCCATGGCTGGACACAGGTCGGTCCCGGCCCCGACTGGGTGCCGGACCTGTATGTGTTCGAGACCTGCGTTCACCTCATCCGCACGGTGCCGGTGCTTCAGCACGATCCCGACCGGCCGGAGGATCTCGACACCGAGGGCGAGGACCATGCGGCGGACGAGCTGCGCTATGCCGTGCTCTCGCGCCCGTACACGGCGCGCCCCATCGCGGAGAAGCCCAAGCCAACCGAACTCCAATACGAAGCGAAAGTCGGGCCAGACGGCATCGTGAGGGTCACTGCCAACATGGACGTGATGGCCATTGTCGACGCCAGAAAGCGTGCCCGGCAGAGGCGCGGGCGATGACGGAGGTCCCGATGGAATGGATGACAGCCTTCTGGATAGCCCTCGGGCTGCACACCTGCCGGTGTGGACTGCAACCGCGATATTGTTCTTCGCGTACCTGACGGCTATCGTGGGAGGGTTGAATGACCGTCCACCCAGTAGTTGATTGGCATTCGGGGCGGCCCTCGGGAGAGTGATCAGTTGTGCGATTCCTGTTTTTGGACGAGGGCGGCATCTCCAAACATGAGCCCGTCGTGGTTGTCGCTGGCGTTTTCGTCCATGGCGACGACCAAATTATTCCACTTGAAGAGCACCTTGATGAGCTGATCGCGAAGCATATCCCGCCGGAACATCGGCATGGCTTCGCTTTTCATGCGACCCGGATCTGGTCCCGAAAAGGAATCTTCAAAGATAAGGACGAATGGCCCCCAGAACGGCGGATCGCAATCTTGGAGGATCTCGCCGCAATCCCTAAGAAGTTCGACATTCCTATCATCTACTATCGCCTTGAAAAAGAGCGGCTGACCGTGACCGATTCGAAGAAGCCAGTCTCCCAAACGGAGCTGGACGTGGCCGGGCATTCAATGGTGTTTACCGGCTGTACAATTCTCGCCGACCGTTTTGTGCGGAATAAGTGGCCAGGCGAGGTTGTCCAGATTGTCGCTGAGGACAACGACCAAGCGAGACACGACATCAAACGCATGAACGCCATCCTGCGCAATCCAGGCGCGGTTTTCCCTGATGGCCATCCGATGCGAGAGTTTCTGCCATTGCGCAGGATTAGAAACTCTCCGCAATTCGCGGAAAAGGACGAGTCCAAGCCGTTGCAGCTGGCCGATCTATGTGCCTTTGCGATCAGGGGGCACCTTGGCGGCCATGAGATCGGGCGGCGACTGTTTGCCCGGTTGAGGGGGAATATCATTCCTTGGGATTTTGACCCGGAAGTGGCTTGGCCGTTTGGCCCCCTCGCATACTCATCGGCTTTCGAGGTTTAATCGATACTCTGAGTGCCAGATCGGCGCAGGAGGCGTCATCAGCCTATTCGTGGCTTACTGCGTACGGGACGAGACTCAGCTCCCCGGCCAGCAGGGCGCGGGCGAGCGCATCGGCTTTCGTCTTGGCCAGGCGCTGAAGCGCATTGTCCGGCCGCATTAGGGCCTCGTGCGTTCCGCCCGCCCGCATCAATGCGGCCAGCCTCCGCGCCTTGCGCATCGTCGTGCGGTCGGAGATCGCCATGGCGGCCAAGCCCATCGCCGGAAGCCCCAGGGAGCCGACGCCGCCGCTCCACAGGCCGTGCGCCACGCTCGCAGCCGTGGAGGCCGCGCCGAGCGCGCCGGACGTCGGCGACAGCGCCCGCCCGGCATAGGTCACGAGGTTGTGGCCAAACGAGCCCCTGGCGAGGTCGTTGACGGCCTCCAATTCATCATCCGTCAGGCTGATCTTCTCCGGCAGCTTGCTGATCATCGTGCGCGTGGCCCGCTCGGGGCCCTGCCGGTTGGCGGCCTTCTCCAGCAGCGTCTCGACCGTGCCCGCCTTCCATGCGCCGCCACAGATCGCGGGCCTGCCTCAGCGCCGCCGCGCCCGTGGCCGGGTCGCCCATGACGACATCGCCTTTGCCCAGAGTGTCGATCAGCCGGTCGATGTGCCGAATGACCATGCCCAGCGCCTCGTTGTCGGACTTGCCGGCCCCGAAGCCTTTGATGGCGATCCGGCGGGCCGTGTCGAGCCCCTTGAGCGTGGCATGTCCCTTGGCAATGCGATTGATCTCGGACAGCGCCGCCGCCGTGTTCCTCTGGATTTTCGGATGGAACCCGAACTCGGTCAGATCGTGGACGAGTTCGCTGTGCATCCGCTCCAGGGAGGGTCGCGCAATCATCACGCCTGCCTCGTCCGCCGTCCGGTAGGCCCTCTGAGCCATCCCGCGCAGCTCCTCGGTCGAGGGCACCTGCGGTCTCCGTTTAAACGCACCGCCTGCGGAGCGCCCCAGAGCCCCGGCGGCTTGCGCGATGGCCGTCCCTGCCGCACCGCCCGCCGCACCCGTCACTGCGCCCGTGGCAAGGTCCTGGTCATGCCCCAGCGCGTCGAGCGCCCCGTAGCCCGCGCCCTCGATGCCGCCCGCCAGCAGCTTGCCGAGACCTTGCGCGCTGTCGATCAGGCCCAATCTCACTTTGCTCGCACCGCCCATGGTTATCATCGAGCCGCCGATGTCGGCGATGTCGCCCGCCCGGCCCGAACGGAGGCGGGCCTCCTCAGTGAGTTCACGGGCATGGGCTAGGCTTCGGTCGTAGGTGCAGTCGGTGAGCGCCGCGTCGATCCCGGCGGCCAGCTTATCGGCGAAGCCGAACGTCGCCCCGTCCGCTCCGAGGCGGGCGATGTCCATCGCCGCCTGACCCGCTTGCCCGTACCAGGGCAGCGCCTCGAAGTCGGCAAGCACCTGCTGCCTGGAACCGCTCTGTGGTTTGCTCCAGTCGCGCTCCCATGGCTTCAGGCCCGCCTGCGCCTCGGCAGCCCGTTTGCGGGCGTTGGCGAGGGCGAGCGCCCGCTGTTCGTCGAGAGTCAGGTCCATGGCTACGCTCCACCAAGGTTCGCAGTTCGTTCCGATATCATCCCGCGCCTCGTCCTTGTCCACGACAGTCGATGGGGGGAGTGGCTATCCCTCGATCCGATTAATCGGACCGCGTGAGAAGCCCGCTGAGCGCGATTTCCCGCGCGAGACTCCATCCCTCCTGGCGAGCCCTGAAAGGCCGCCTGTGGTCGCGACGTGTCACCTGGCGGGGAGATTTTCAGGCCCGGCATTCGGCGGCCCTCCGCGCAGGCCTGCCCGCTCCCAGCGCTTCGGGCGGGAGCGGGATCTCGGCGGCAGAGGCTCGAACGGAACGTGGCGGCCAGTCCTTGCCACATTCGCGAGCGGCTTCGATCAGGACCTCATCCGGAATGTCGCAGTCCGGCTCTCCGGGTTTGCCGGTCCAGTTGTCGGGCCAGTCATTACGGAAGAAGCGAAGGGCTTTGCTCTTTTGGCCACGCCGGACTTGAGCCGGGTCGGGCGGTGCTTCGGGCCGCCTGTCGGGCGCGGGACGGTTCTCATGCGCCTCGGCTATCGCGTCGTCGAAGTAGCTCAGCGAGCGAATGTTGCGGTTCTTCGCCAGACACTCCTTGACGACGGCCAGGATGATGGCTGCCGAGAAGCCCTTGGCGAGCCAGATGCCCACCCGGCTGGTGTCGGGCGATTTGCTCCCGATGTCCTGGAAAGCCTTCGTGACCTCATCCCGGAGAGCCTTTTCTTCCGGCCCGCAGCCCCTTGGGGGGCTATGGGGGGTCTGGCATATGGTATCTGGCTTCTGGGCTTTATCCTCACCGTTAACCGGGGGGTTAACCCCTCCCTTGACCCCCCGGTTAACCCTCGTGGCGAGGGTTGGATTTCCTCCCTTGCGTCCGTTGGCCCGGTCGTTTTCCGCCTTCTCATCATCGCGGCGTATACGCCGCGAATAGATCGTTCCGTCTGCGTCACGGCTCAGGACGCCAGCCTCCTCAAGTTCCGACAGGAGTCTTCTCGCCTCGTTATCTGCGATCCCTGCGAGCGCAGCCAGCTGGCGCTCGGTGACCTGCCGTCCGTTGATGAGCAGCGAGCCTCGGGGCGAGGCCTCATGCATGACGCACAGCATCTCCATCCACAGGCCGCGCGCCGCGATGGAACAAACATGCAGTGCCGGATCGGAGCGCCAGTCGGAGGGATAGAACTTCATCCAAGGAATGTGCATCGCATCCTCATGCATTGCGGATGGCGTTGAGAGCTGGGTCGATCCAGGCCTTCACGACCTGGTTCGAGCGCCCGGCCCGGTTCTTGTCGATGATAATCTCAAGGGAATGCCTGGCGGCCTCGTACTCGCCCAGGGCCACGGCGTCGCCGTCGCGGAATTTGGCAGATCGCTCGATGTAATACGCGGGCCGGTACAGGAACACGACAACATCCGAGTCTTCCTCGAATGCGCCAGCGCCGCGCACGTCGGCGAGCGAAGGCCGCTTATCCTCGCGCCCCTCTGTGTTGCGGTTGCACTGCGCGAGCAGCAGAACCGGCACGTCGAGGCGCTTGGCGAGCGCCAGAGCGCCGTCAGCGACTTCCTTCAGGCCCTCGTCCTCGCGCCGGTACGCCCGCGATGGCCGTACGATATGGGCATGATCGATGACGACAGGTCCAGGCGCGATGCCCCTGCGGGCATAGGCATTCATCAGCCGCTCGGACGCGACGGCGATCTCCTGGATCGTGCGCCCGCCGCCGTCATCGATGACGGCGTTCAGCCTCTCGATGTCGCGCACGGCGTCCACGACCTGCTCCGCCTCGTGCATCGTCAGGCCGCCCGGTTTCAAGATTTTAGCGAACGGGATACGGACGCCCTGGCGCTCCAGCCAGCTCGACGCGAGGCGCGCCATCACCTGTTCCCTGGGCATTTCGAGCGAGTGATAGACGCAGCTGAAGCCCTGCCTGGCCGCATGCAGCACCGCCTCAAGTCCAAAGATCGACTTTCCCATGCTGGTGCGGGCGGCGATGGTGATGAGTGAGGATGGCCGCAGTCCGCCGCCCATCTCGTCATCGAAGCGCCTGATGCCCGTCGTGGCTAGGGCTCGGTGCTCACCTTTCAGATCGGCCTCGATCCGCGCCATCAGGGCACGGCCCGCCACTGCGAGCGTGGCCGACTGGGCCTGACGGTCCATGCGTTGCGCGCGGATCTCGTCGAGCCGTTCGAAGCGCTCATCCAGGAAGGCGGAAGGGTCGTAGCCCTGTGCCTGCCCGATGTCGACGCCGAGGGCTTCGATGTGGCGAAGGAGGTAGAGGTCGCGGAGCATGCGCGCATGGGTCAGCAGGGACGATCCCGACATTCCGTCCACCGCGCCTATCGCGGCGAGCCGCGCCAGGAACTCCTTCACGTTCTCGCCATCGGCGATCGCCTGCTCGCTGAGCCGTGGGCCGAGGCGTTGGTACAGCTGGCCCGCTGTCGGCAGACCGTCGGACGCGACGATGTCGAGAATAGCCGCGTAGGCGTATTGGTAGAGCTGCTCGTGGAAGTGCTCGGGCCTGAGGATCGTCTGGACACGGACGATTTCGGCGGGGTGCGCCAGAAGCGCCGCGACGACTTCGCCTTCAAGGTCGACGTTGATCGCCGGGTTGCGGTCGTAACGGTCGTGAGAGTAGGCGTTCATCCGCACATCTCCGCCCGGAGACGATTGAAGACATCGCCTAGCCAAAGGAGTTGGCGCTCGCTCGGCCCGCGACCGGACCTGGCGTAGCGGATCAGCGTTTCGACGAGGTCACGGTCCTTCTCCCAAAGCCGGTCCTCATGCTCACGGCACCAGTCCGCAGCCCTTTGCCAGGTCGTGCGCACCGGCTCGGACGCCGCAGCCGTCGGCGTGGCCTGAGGCGGCAGGGCCGCGATGAGGGCGGCAGCAGCGCGCTCACGATCACCACCGAACGCGTGCAGCACGAGGTTGCGCGCATTGATGATCTCACCCGGCTGATCCGTGCCGAACAGGAGGCGCGCGACCTTTGCCAGCTTCATCGGATTGACTGGGCTACCCATGGGCCTCCTCCTTGAGGAGCCCGGCCAGCTCAGCAACGAGCGCGGCGTAGGGGAGGCTGATCCGAGCCCGGCGCGCCAGAGCGCGGACTGCGTAATCCCCGGCATGCGAGGAGATCGGAGGTGGGGTGTCGTCGCGCCGGACTATGCGCCGGGCGCTTGATGTGCTATTCGGAATGAGCATTTGGAGACTTCCTGAGCCTCGCCGAGCCCCCATCTCGGCGGGGCTTCTTCTTGATGGGATTAGGCTGCGCGGGCGGCCAGCGCGTCGATCAGATCGCCGACGCGCCATCCGAGTTTCCGGGCACTGAGTTTGATGGGCTTGGGCACCTGCCCGAGCCGGTACATGCGCCGCCAATGCGGAAGAGAGACGCCCCAAAAGCGCGCCGCCTGCGCGGAGTCGAGGACGCGGCTCCGGGCGAGTTCGGGCGGGAGGAAGTCCAGCGGCTTCCCCAACAGCGCTCCCTCCCGGCGCTTGTCGGGGAGGTTGTTGAAATCCTTGGACATTATCTAATCCTGCGCGTCGCTAAAGTGATTAGCTAGGTGCAGGATGGAGCAACGGGAATCGGATTTCCTCTGCGGAATCAAATGCATTTAATTTCGCAGGATCTCGTCCAGTTCTTCCGGCTTGAGCCCCAGGAGACAGGCGACAGTTCCAGGCTGGATCTTCTCTATTTCGGCCAGGATGCCTGAGCGGAGCTGTTCCCTCAGCTCATCGCGGCAATCCTTACAGTACTCGGCGCAGTCCAAGACTTCGAAGATGGTCGCCTGCCCGCCGCGAAGCCGCTTCATCAGCCGGTTGGCATGGTGGTACTGACGTTCGATAGTCCTAGCCGACGTCATCGTTTTGTGGAACAGCTCCGGGAGGAGATCGTCCTTCTTGATGCGTTCGGCGGCAGCCGGGATGCTGAGGCCTGGACTTTCCTCGCGCAGCTCCTGTACGACATCCCGCAGTCTGAGCAGCTCCTTGGTCATCAACTTCTTAGTCCGCCCGCCTTTCTTCTCGCCTCGCCGGACGAGTTCCAAGGCCCTCGGGAAACATTTTCCGGCCATCGCCCAGATCAGCCGCATTTGAGCGTCCGGCGCGGAGGGTGGAATACCGAAGTGCTCATAGAGGGCCATGAGACGCGCATGCCACTGGTCCGCGACGTCTTGGGCAGCCTGCCGGGCAGTCTCGAATTGCTCGTCGTCGAGCTTCACGCCCGCCTGCTTACTGAAACCTGCCAGGAGGAAATCACTGTCATACTCGATGGGCTGCGCCAGGATGCCCATGATTTTCTTCTCGCCCCGCTTCCGCTTCTGTCCTTTCTTCCCGGCCATCCCCCTAGCCCTCCGCATTCGCCTGGAACGATAGGGCTTGAGGACGCGCCTCGCCGGAGCGCTCGTCGCTGACGAGCACGAGAACATGCCCAGCCCACAGGTTCAGCGCGTCGCGTTTTTCCTTGGCGTAGGTGGCCCTGTTATAGATGCCCGCCACGCCCGCCTTGTGTCCGGAGATGTGGTTGAGAATGGCTTCAATGACGTGTGGAAGAACCCCGAGTTCACCCAGGCGCGTCGCCGTGGTGCGCCGGAGATCATGAAGCCGCCATGGACGAACCGTCTCGCCTGCCTCAGCGATGCGCCTGTCCAGCGCTGCCTTGGCCTTGCTCCATCCTTGGAAACCTCTTACGCCATCTCCGAAAATGAGCGTGCGTCCGTCACGGCGTGGGGCGCGGCACAGGATCGCTAGGGCGGGTGCGCTCAGCGGCACATCGTGCGCAAGTCCGTTCTTGGTCCGCTGCCGTGGGATGGACCATAGCGCCCGATCGAGATCCAGTTCCGGCCAGGCCATGGCTCCGACCTCGTCGCGCCGCTGGCCGGTCAGGATGAGCACGCGGACAATGCGCCCGTAATCATCGTCCCGGCAGGCCCTCCAGATCGCCGCCAGCTCCGCGTCCCAGAGGACGTGATCCCGCGAGACCTCCTCGGTTGCCTTGTTGGTTCCGATGACAGGGTTGTTCTCGGCCAGTCCTTCGCCCATCGCCCACGAGAACAGGGCCGACAGGGACGCGCGGGCGCGGTTGGCGGCGAAGGGGCCGTTCTCGCGAGCAATCTCGCTCAGGCGCGCGGCCACCGTGGCCCGCTTGATGGCGTGGAGGGGCAGCTCTCCCAGCGGAGCCCAGTGGCGGGTCAGGTGCCTCTCGACCTCCTCGTAGCTGCGGGGCTTGAGGCTAGGCCTTGCATTTTCCTCTAGGTAGCGCCGAGCCACCGATGCGAGCGTCACTGCCGCGCGGGCACGACTCTCGGCTTTCTCGGTTTGAGGATCGCCGCCGAGCTGGACCTTGGCGAGGATGTCTCGCGCGGCCTCGCGCGCCTTGTCGGGGTTGAGTGCCTCGACGGTGCCAATGGTCACCCGACGCTGCTTGGAGCCCATGCGGTACTGGGCAATCCAGGTCCGCTTGCCTCCAGCCCGGATGCGAAGACCGAAGCCGGGCAGGGCATCGTCGAACACGAGAAGCTCACTCCTGTCCGAGGGGAGGACCAAGTTTGCAATGTTCGGCTTGGTCAGGCGCATCGCGACCTCGCTGGGAAGCATATGGGAAGCAATCTCTGGATCCCAGTTGATCGCTTCAGACCTCTTCAAACTGAGGGTACACAACTATTCTGGCGGAAAAATGGACGTTCTGATGCTTCCCAGTCACCTGTGATCACATAGAACCCCGGACTACGAATCTGGGGGTCAGAGGTTCGAATCCTTTCGGGCGCGCCATTTTTTCAACTTCCAAGCAACATTAGGGCGCACATAGGGCGCAAATACCAGTCCTTGACGCGGATAGGATCCCTCGCGCCGGATGACCGTTCGCGCAGAGCGCTCAAGACATCAAGACCTCTTGCTCCCCGGCCATAGGGACATGGTGCGCCCGCCCATCACGCTTCCTGGATCACATCGACTGAGCGCAATGGCGCGGAGGTTCGATAGCGCCGCCGGATGCCGAGATCTGCCTCACGGGTTCGAAGCCTCTGAAGGCTCCCTCCCGTCCTCGGGGAGGGAAGGACGGCCTTGTCCGAGTCGGGGTGAAAAGCGGTCAGCCTTTCAATCAGCTCAAGCGTTGCCGTTTATCCTGCTGCTTGATTGCGTCCGGCTGCCTGCGGCTTGCCTGCTCTCCGCCGATGGTCCTCCCGGCGCGGGAGGAACGCAGTCATGGCTCAGGTATATGACCGATATGCCCCGTGCCTTGGCTAGAACCAGGGCCCGCGCGCATGCATCCTCCAGGCGGCCATACGTATACTCGCTGCTCAGGTCGCACCCTCTTCCGGAGAACCTGTACTGGTCCCCGCATGCGGGTTCGCAAAACCTCTCGATGAGCAGATATTTTTCCGCCGCCGCGAGCGTCTCCCCATAAGATAGCTGCTTGAATTCAGGCATGGATCCCTCCTCGGCAGCATGCATTCACATTATCGCTCAGTCCTGCGGATCCCGGTAGTCTTGCGGCTGCGCGATACCCTCAAATTGCAGTCCGGCCGTTCACTCGGAGCCATGCGGATTCATGATCCGGATCCCATGGGTTCGGCAGGAGGAGGTGGCGGAGGGCCCAGTCCCCGCTACCCCAGGCAATGAGGAGGCGCTCGACGGCACTACCGATCGTCAGAGCGTTATCTTCTCCAAGGTCAGCGATGTTCGGCCTCAGCCTGCATGTAACCACCTGTATTCCGGCCACAAATGAGATCTGCAGAGCCAGAAGTTGGTCCGTATTTTGCCCTATCTCTGCCCGCTTTTCCGTTTGGCATGACAGCTCATCTGGGATGTGCGGGGTATCACATGCAGTTGGATGAGAATTTTCCCTTGGAGGCTTTTCCCTCCCCGGTGCGGGCCGCGATCCTGGATGAGTTCGACGGACGCTGCCCGACTGTCCGGGAGGTGGCTTACATCCCCGACAATCGCTGGCTGGCCACGCCCGCCATTGGGCCGGCCACTCTCGAGAGGATACGCTGCCTGACTCAAGGCCGTCAGCCCCGGGAGAGGGGCTCCCTCGCTTCCCACATGACGGACGCCGAGCTGATGAAGCGGTTGTTGTCCCTCCAGGAGGAGCTTCGCAGCATCCATAAGGCCGTCGAGGCGAAGATGGCGAGGCGTCTCAGGGACAGAGACCGAGCGCAGCCGAACTGAACGCCTCCGTCTCCGATCTGCGAAACCGGAGGCCCGCGTCAGCAAACATGTGGATCCAGGTTTTCGTCCCGAACGATGCACCAGCCGGGAGAAGGAGCGTGATGCTCTAGGAGCCCGAGCCGCGCAGGCGCGAGCCGGACTTCGTTTCCTTGAAGCGTGCCAGCAGTGAGACGAGCTGCGCCTGATGGGTCGTGCCGGTCTTGGCGAAGATCGATTTCAGATGGAAGCGGACCGTCTGGACGCCGATCTGATGCTGCTTGGCAATCTGCTGCGTATCCGAGCCTTCGAGCAGGCCGGAGGCCACGCGCAGTTCGGCCGGCGTGAGCTGGAACATCTCCTGCAGGAGCTTGGACGCGATGGGCCACGTCTGGGCGGGATCCCTGATGAGCAGGAGGCCGCATGCGCCCTGAAAGACGTCGGCCGCCTGGCGGACAATCGGATAGGAATGAATGACGAGCGGAAGATCGTTGGAGCGATGGAGCAGAGCCGATGCCGGGGCGGCGTCGCCGCGCTCGACGATCGGCTGGGTGCTCGCGGCGATGAGTTCCTGAAGCGCCTTGTTGGCGTCGCGGTGCGATGATCGGAGCCGCGATGAGACGATGTGCAGATCGTGGCCGATATAGGTCTCCGCCTGCTTGTTGATGCGGATGATCCGGCCGAGCCAGTCGATCAGCATGGCTCCGCAATCGAACAGCTCGAGACTGTCGATGATGCCGTCCGCATAGGCGAGGCGGCTCCTCGCAGCCAAGCGCGCCGCCCGCTGTACGTGCGGAAGGTCGCGCTGAAGCTTGGCAATGTCATCGTCCGAGAAGGGCCCGCTTCCGTCTTTTCGTGCAGGTCACCGATGCGGCCGGGGCGACCTGCGAGAAGATCCTCAGCCTCGGCGTGCTGGATCTCGCCGTGGAGAAGGTCTCCGGTAGCGCAGGCAACGAGGTCCTCGTTGGCGGCCGATACAACGATCAGCTCAAGGGCGGCGCCGGCGACGACGTCCTCTCGGGCGGCCTCGGCCGGGACTATCTGACGGGCGGCACCGGCAGGGACACGTTCGTGTTCGACACCAAGCTCGGCAAGTCGAATGTCGACAAGATCCTCGACTTCAACGTGAAGTACGACACGATCGCGCTCGACAACGCCATCTTCACGAAGCTCGGTAAGCCCGGCAAGTTGAACAAGGCGTTCTTCGAAATCGGCAGCAAGGCCGGCGACAAGAACGACTACGTTATCTACGACAACAAGACCGGCAAGCTCTCCTACGACGCCGACGGCTCGGGTAAGGCCAAGCAGGTCGAGATTGCCCAGCTCGATAAGAACCTGAAGCTGACCTATCACGACTTCCTCGTGATCTGATCTCACTTCATCGGGTGAAAGAACCCTCCCTGGCCCGCCAGGGAGGGTTTTTCTTTTGGTGCGACGATCTCGGAAGCAGGGGGACCTCGACTACTCACGGGAGAAGCGCTGGCACCCGGCTCATGTCGGGGCCGATGCGCCAAGATTGAGACGGTGAGCAGCCAGCACACCGATGAGCGGCCGTCATTTCACGTTCGGCAGGACCGGACGGCACGCTGCCGAACAGCCGGTTTCGAAATAGTCTATCACATGACCTTGGGCCGCAGCGGCAACGCCCTTCCGGGCTGAGGCGTTCCTGCGGCACCCGTCTGCGGATGCCTTTACACCTCGGCCGGGGGCGTGACGCCGAGATCGTTCAACTTGGCCCTTACCTCCGTGATCGACCGCTTCAGCTTCAGGCTGATCACCGAGACCGGCACGCCCTCTCGGGCGAGGGACAGGAGAGATTGAACGGCCTCATAGGTCCATTGGGGCTCGGGAGTCGTCATGGCGGTCACCTCCATTATGGCTGGCCTTTTCAAAATTCCGCTCGAACTGAGGCGAGATCGTGAAAAAACAGCCTAGAGGGTCTGCTCGGCCGCAACCTTAGCCGCTCACGTGCGTTCCTTGTGAGATCAACAACGCAGGGATCCTGTCATGAGCATCATCTGGACCATCATCATCGGCTTTGTGGCGGGCGTGATCGCCAAGTGGATCATGCCTGGGCGGAACGAGCCCTCGGGGTTCATTCTCACCACGATCCTCGGCATCGTCGGTGCCGTCGTCGCGACCTATCTCGGGCAGGCTCTCGGCTGGTATAGGGCCGATGAGGGGGCCGGTTTCATCGGCGCCATCGTAGGGGCCATCATCGTGCTCTTCATCTATGGCCTGATCGCGGGCCGCAGCCGCTCCACCTCGTCCTACTGAGGGTGCAGCGCCTGCGTAGAGCAGACAGTAGGCCGCAACGGAGGTTGCGGCCTACATGCGTTCTGTTGCGTCATCCATGATGAGCGATGCGGTCCGAAGACGCGCCGGATCCCATGAGCGCCGCCTTCACCGGGCAATTGCCCACATAGCCCCGCCAGGCCAGGTATGAGCCTCCGGCCAGGGCCAGGATATTGAGCAGCGGGTTGGGGCGGGGCTTCGCGGCCGCTGCGGCCAGTCCGAGGCCGGCGAGCATGTAAGCGCCGCGCTCGACGGTGCTCAGGTTCTGCTCGCCGTTCATCAGCGATCCCATATTGGCCGAAATGATATTCGCCACGTCATTTCTCCTTGTTTGACCTGGGCCGAACGCGACGCGCATCGCTGTGGTTCCGCTCTGCGGAAGGGGCCTGAAAATCGGAGGAACCTCCAATCTTGGCCTTCGTTGAGTCCGCACCCATCAAGAAGGAGTTGTGACGATGCCCGCCAAGGAAAAGACCCTGAACGATCTCTTCCTTCACACCCTGAAGGACGTCCTTTACGCGGAGAAGCAGATCCTGAAAGCCCTGCCCAGGATGGCGAAGGCCACGGAATCCGAGGAGCTGAAGCAGGCCTTCGAAACCCATCGCGAGGAAACGCAGGGCCAGATCGAGCGCCTCGAGGAGATCTTCAAGATGCTCGACAAGCCGGCCCGGGGCGTGCAGTGCGAAGCCATCAACGGCATCATTGAGGAAGGCAAGGAGGTCATGGAGGATTTCGCCGAGAGCGCGGCTCTCGATGCGGGCATCCTGGCCGCAGCCCAAGCCGTCGAGCATTATGAGATCACCCGCTACGGCTCCCTGAAGACCTGGGCAGAGGAACTCGGGATGCAGGATGCCGCGAAGCTGCTCGAGCAAACGCTCCAGGAGGAGAAGAAGACCGATCAGCTGCTGACCCAGCTCGCCGAGGCGCGCGTCAACGTCAAGGCGGCCTAAAGGCAAATCCGACCCGCAAAGCCCGGCGCGCCCGATCGCGCGGGGCTTTGCGTGTTCCGGTTGCGTCCGGGTTTGCCAGCCTCAATGCTGATGGCCCTGATAGGGGGTGACGAATGCATCCAGGGTCAGCCTCAGATAGCCGGAGGGTTTCAACTCCAGCGATGCCTTCAAGGCGCCCGGATCGTCGATCAGATGCATAAAGGCCAGAAGGCGCAGCCGGGTGACCGGAGGTAGCCGGTCGATGAGGCCGGTCAGCGTCTTGGACAGGCTCTCGACCATTTCCTCCTGCACGAAGGAGGCCAGGGGAGCATCCTCCTCAGGCAACGACATGGGGCACCTGTCGGTAGGCTGCGGGCGCCGTGCCGGCTCTCACGAGGCAGGACCCGCGCAGCCCGGCCAGCGAACGGACATGATCCAGGCTGGCCCGGGATATCCTGATGGCCGCGGCGATGCAGGGTTGTCCTTCGACGATCCTGGGAAGTCCCAAGGGGCGGACCTGGAATCCGGCCTGCTGCCAGCGCGGCAGCCACCACATCTCGACGACGGCCGTCACCTCCGTGATGCCTGCTTCCAGGCAGAACTCCTGAAAGGATGCCAGAAGGCGGCAATCCGCGCGGCCCATGCGCCGCTCCTTGACGATGAAATAGCGCGTGCATTCGAGAATGCTCGGCCCCGAAAGGATCCCCCGCTCCCTGGCGAGGTGAGGAAACGCCTCGCTGATCATGTGGGGCAGGACCGTCGGATAGAGCCGCAGGCCTCCCACGACCCGGTCCCTGTCGATCGCGATGAGATAGGTTGCGTTCTCGTTGTCGTAAGCATCGAGGTCGCGCCCATCCGGCCGCGCGAGGGCGCGCCATCCCCGTTCCCCAACGAACACTTCGTGTCTGAGGCGGTAATATTCCTCGAGAATATCAGAGTAAGAGTCTAGGTTTTCCGCGGTGATAACGTGGATCGAGGTCATGCCGATGATCTCCGGTTGCCCGGAAGACAGTCTCCATCGGCCGAAAAATTTGAATATTGTAGAAAACTACAGGTGCCGTAACGTCAAATGCGGATGAGGCGGTGCTGGAGGGCCCGCGCGACCGCATGGGTCTTGTTGACGGCGCTGAGCTTGAGGCAGGCGCTCGCGATATGGGCCGTGATGGTCCTTTCCGTGACTCCGAGAATTTCGCCCGTATCGGCGGCGGATTTGCCCATGGCCGCCCATTGAAGCGTCTCCCGCTCGCGGGCGGTCAGGGGATTGGGTTGGACGGAAGGAGCCAGAAGCAGCCGGGCGCGCTCGAACGCATACATGGCCATCAAGTGGATCGCGGGCTTGGTCCGGGGCGTCAGGTCGGGGTGGGTGCCGCTCATCGACAGGCAGGCCTCATAACCGTTCAGGCCATGAATCGGCAGACAGTAGCCCTGTCTCATCCCGAACTCCGCCGCGCCCAGCATGATCTCGGCGGCTCTCGGGTTCGTCCCGGGGTCGTAGGTCGCCTCCGCCCATTCGAAGGGCTGAACCGTCTGGCGGCAGAGGCGGATGACGGGGTCGTGCCGGTCATAGCCTTTCCGGGTGTACCGCTGGTACCATTCGACAGGCCATTTCTTGAGCAGCACCAAGCCCTCGATCCGCTGCTCCGGGTGCGGCAGCCCCGTCATGATGAAGTTCTCGAATCCGAAGCGGGCAAAGGACCGCTCCATGGCGTCGATGATTGCCCCGGCGCTGGACAGCCGGTCCAGGCTCTCGATGAATTCGAACGCATCTGTCGCATGATCGAAGCTGCGGCCGGACATGGATCCCTCCAACGATAATCTACCATGACGTGCATATGATACAAATACTACTACTGATTTTAAGGGGATGATGCCCGTCGAGCGACGGGCACACGCAGGCAGGTGCGGATTCCCTCGACTGGCCAGCACCCGGACGGAGGCCGCCATTCCGGCCGCCAACACCTGTCGGAATCAAGGCCAAGCCCTTTGAACGAGACGCTTTTCGGCGTGAAAGGGCAGCATAGCTTGGGCATTCAGCAATATTCGGAACCTGCTGCGCTTCTGATGGTTACTCACTCACGATTGAGAGAGGTTGGCCATGGGCGTGGGACAGCAGAACAGCAGAAACCAGCAGCAGGACAGCGGCAGCGAGGATTGGGATGCGCTGAGGGGCGACGTCAGCGAAATGGCGGGCGCCGCCGTCGAGCGCGGTCGCTACTTCATCGATTCCGCTCGCGATCAGGCGACGGAATATGCCGGCCGGCGCAAGGACGACATCGCGCAATCGGTGGCGGATTTCGCCACGTCGCTGCGCGAATCCACCCATTCCTTCGATGAGCGGCCGAACATCCGGGCTGTTGTCGACAGCGCGGCGGATGGGCTCGAACAACTGGCGGATTCGATCCGCGAGCGCAGCTTCGCCGATTTCTTCAATGACTTCGAGGACGTCGTCCGGCGCAGGCCCGCGACAGTGGCGGCGGTGTCGGTGGCCGTCGGCTTCCTGGCGGCACGGTTCATCAAGAGCACGGCCGAAGACCTGCGGTACGAGCAGCACGGACCGGACCGGGCCCGTGGCGGGCGCGGCCGCCCGCAGCAGGCCCAGCGCTCGCAGGCTCAGCGCTCGCAGGCTCAGGCCGGCGTCTGATGGAGAAGGCATCCATGCGAGACAGCAACACTCAGACCATTCAGGGGCTCGTCGGTGAAGCCCTGCGTGAGTCGACCGATCTTGCGCAGAAGGAATTCACCCTGTTCCGGACCGAGGTCTCCCAGAACGTCCAGATGCTCTTCGTGGGCCTCGCAGTGGTTGTCGTGGCGGCCGTCTTCGCTATCGCGGCGGTCATGCTTCTGACGGACTCGCTGGTGAAGTGGCTGGCGACCGTCGTCCATTCGGAAGCGCTCGCGGCATTGATCGTCGGAGGCGTGCTGGCCGTGATCGCCATTGGCCTGGGACTTTACGGACGCCACGCCATGTCGGCGTCCTCGCTTGCGCCGCAGAGGACGATGCGCTCGCTCAAGCGTGATGCGGAAGTGCTGTCCGAAAGGGTTACGGGATGACTCAGAGCCTGCAGGATTTGGAGAGAGACATCGAGCAGAGTCGCGCCAAGCTCGACATGACCATCGACCGGCTTCAGGACAAGATGTCCGTTTCGGGCGTCGTGGACGACTTCCTGGGCGCGGCCCGTTCCGGACCCTATGCGCCCCTGTTCGACAAGACGCTCGACACGATCAGGCGCAATCCGGTTCCGGTCATGCTCATCGCGATGGGCCTCGGGCTTCTCGCCTACCGTCTGGGTCGCTCGTCCACCATGGCCCAGCGGCGCGCCCGCCTCGCCGCCGAGCGCGACCTCACGACCGACGAGGATCTCATGGCGGAGGTGGAGGAGCCGCGGGTCTATCCTTCGGGCGCATCGGCCCTGCAGCCGCCGCCTGACGAGATGTTCGAGCATCGTCGCCGCATGAATTCCCGCTTTTGATGAACATTGATGGATAGAACAGGAGCTTTCTATGGCTGATCCCAAGAACGAAGCAGGCAAGACGCCTTCGACCGGCAAGCCAATGGGCACCGATACGGGCGCCGGCGGCAAGGTCTCGGCCGGAACCTCGGTCGGCAACATTGGTGAGCCTCCGATGCCGCACGTTCAGGGCTCCGCCTCCACATCCCAGGGCTCTGGCGCCACCCACGCCTCCAGCGGGACGGGTGGCGGCCAGGGGAGCGGCCAGTCCCAGGGTCAGGCATCCCAGCGCTCGTCGCAGCAGAATGCGCAGGGGCAGGGCGGCTCGATGGCCGACAAGGCTCAACAGGCTGCGGATCAGGTGCGGCAGCGGGCCGGAGAGGCCTATGAGGGCGCATCCGATTGGGCGCAGGACACCTACGAGCGGGTTTCCGACTGGGCTTCCGATTCCTACGAGCAGCAGCGCCGCCGCATGAACCGGATGGGCGGTCGCTCCGCGAGGGCCTTCGGACAGGCTCGTGGCGGTATTCAGGATTATGTCGCCGAGAACCCGATGGTCGTCGGACTTGTCGGTCTTGCGGCCGGCCTTCTCCTCGGCGCTCTTCTGCCGCGGACCCGGCGCGAGAACGAGTTCTTCGGCGAATGGGCGGACGAAGTGCGCAATCAGGGCATGCGCTACGCCCGCGAGGCCGCCAATCGCGGCCGCGAATATGTGGAAGAGACCTTCAGCGGCGACGATGCGCGGTTCGGCCGCCATGAGAGCGAGTTCAGGGGCGGCAGCCCGGACGCCAGCCGGCACTGATGGCATCCCGATCCGTTCAAGAAGAAACGCCGGCTTCGCGCCGGCGTTTTCCGTTGCGTGAAAGCAAAACCCGGCACGAGCGGAAGAGGCTTGAGAAAAAACAACGGCCACGGCGAAATGATGCGCGTACATCCGGCGTCATCATTTCGGCATCGTGACCGCATCTGGCGGCGATTCTGCACCAGGTTAAAGTAGAGATGATGCAGACGGCTCGATTTTCAAGCTCTCGCGCAGAAGAACGGCGGACTCCAGAGCTGGCCGACGCGGATTTTAACCATATCCCCGCAAATCCATGAGGCGAGGCCTTGCGGCACGGGAACTCCGCCCTGCGGTGCCGGTTACCCTTACTCTGGAATAGCGTTGCCTTTCCTGGCTTAACGAACTGCCCCAAATGTGACTGGTCCGACCGGGCCTGCGAGCTGGAGATCCGGTGTGCGTATATTGATTTTAGAGGACGATCCCTTCATCGCACTCGATCTGCAGGCGATCCTCGAAGGGGAGGGGCATGAGATCGTCGGGATCTTCGACTCCCTCGCCGAGGCTCGCGAGCATCTCGAGGACGGGTTCGACTATGCCCTTCTGGATATCGACGTCGTCGGCGGCAAGAGCTTCGGGATCGCCGCGGCTCTCGTGGAACGGCGCATTCCCTTCGCGTTCGTCTCGGCCGCGCACCCGGCGGAACTCCCTCAGTCCCTCCGTGAGGCGGCATTCATCCCGAAGCCGTTCGAAGAGGGAGCTGTTCTGCAGTCGCTCGGCCGCGGCTTTTCAAGCTCCGTGGCGTGCTGCTAACCCACCGCTATCGGACGACTTCATTCCGCCATGCATACTGCCCGGCTTGGATTCTGCTGCAAGTACGTTCCCGATGGCGGCGCCGCCAGAACCGCGCGGGACATGAATCCCGGCTCGGTCACAATGGCCTATCTCGGCCGCCTCGACCCCAAGGCCGCCTACGACAAGCTTGCATCCGTGGTCGCCCATAACCTGGAAGCAGTGAGGCACCAGATCGCCCATGTGGCGGGCCGCCCGAAGCTCGAACGGTTGCACCGCCTCTCCAGCGACCTGCTTCCCGGCTATACCCATCCGGGCTGCCGGGCTTTCTACGCAGACCCGGATCTGCGCCGCCTGATCGAATCCAGGCTCGCGGCCGCCGGTCGTCTCGCCAGGGAACACGGCGTCCGGCTCAGCATGCACCCCGGACAGTTCTGCGTCATCGCCTCGACCAATGCGTCAGCCGCGGCCAATGGTTTGGCGGAGTTCGAGTACCATGCGGAGGTCATGGGGCTCATGGGCTACGGCGAGGGCTGGCATCCTGAAGGAGCGCATATCAACATTCACGGGGGTGCGAGGGCTGTCGGAGCGGAGGGCATCCGGGGCGGGCTCGCTCGCCTGTCCGCGACCGCGCGCAACCTGATCACGATCGAGAACGACGAGGTCAGCTTCGGTCTCGACGACCTCCTGCCGCTCGCCGGGGACGTCCCGCTCGTCCTCGACCTGCACCATCACTGGATCAAGAGCCAGGGCGAATATATCGAGCCCGAGGATCCCAGGATCCGGCAAATCATCTCGTCCTGGCGCGGCGTTCGGCCTGTGAGCCATGTGAGCGTCTCGCGCGAGGATCTCCTGCCGGACCAGGACATCCATGTTCTTCCGGATTTCAAGGCTCTCGTGGAAGCCGGGATCAAGCCGAGGGAGTTGAGGGCCCATTCGGATCTGATGTGGAACGAAGCCGTCAACGATCTGGTCATGCGCCACTTGGCCTGGTCGGATTTCGAGGTCGAGGCGAAACTGAAGAACATTGCCTCCGAAGGGCTGGCCCGGCATCTGACAGCTCGGATGCGGCAGGCCGGATAAGGCCGCCGTGTTCCCGGCCTTGTCCACCGGAGGGCGTCCGGAGCCGGGAGTGGTCTCCTGCAGGTATGGAACCAATCCTCCTGTTCTGCGTTGATGGGCATTGCGCAGCGGGTCGGGAACGCGGGTCGGGAACGAATGTCTGAAGACCAGTCCACAGTTCTTTTGGTTGAGGACGAGCCCCTGATTCGCCTCTTCATCTCCGAGCTTCTCGAGGAAGCTGGTTTCAAAGTGGTCGAAGCCGCGAATGCCCTGGAGGCCCTGGTCATCCTCGAGGCGGGCCTGCGCGTGAACGTTCTCCTGACCGATGTGGACATGCCTGCGGGCTGCAACGGCTTCGAGCTGGCTCACCGGGTGCACCGCTCCTGGCCGGAGGCCGAGATTCTGATCATGTCCGGGCGGCAATGGCCGGAACAGGGTGATTTGCCCCCCGGCGCGGCGTTCCTGGCGAAGCCCTGCCCGAACGAGGCGATCGTCTCCCATGTCATTTCCGCTGCGGAACGGACCAGGAGGTCGCGCCACACGGTCAAGATTTCCCAGGGGGCGGTCGAGGGCAGGGCAAAGATTTTGTCCTTTCCAAAAACAGCCTAAATCCCGGAACTCTATCTTGCTGACTGCGAAGAGCAGACATAAGCTCAGCCGGACTTGATCTCCCTATCAGGGGGCCGAGGCTAGGAAGCGGCCTCCGGAATGTCTGATCCAGGGGCAGGTCAATGAGCTTTGTGGGGCCCCATGCAGGGCCCCCGACAAGCTTTCCCATCCCATTCCCGGAGGAATACATGCCGACCAAGACGACTGAGAAAGCCGGAGCGAAGAAGCCTGCCGCGAAGGCCGGTGCCAAGAGCGCCGGGTCGAAGCCCAACGCTCTGCAGCAACCCCTGCAGCCGTCCAAGGAACTGGCGGCCATCGTGGGCTCGGATCCGCTGCCGCGCGGCGAGGTTGTGAGCAAGATGTGGGAATACATCAAGAAGAACAACCTTCAGAACCCCGAGAACAAGCGCGAGATCATCGCCGACGACAAGCTGAAGCCGATCTTCGGCAAGCCCAAGGTGACCATGTTCGAGATGAACAAGCACCTCGCGCAGCACCTGAAGTAAGCCCGCCTGCGACGACCCTCAGGAATCCTGCCGCCACCGAGAGAGCGGCAGGATGTCCGGGGACTGCCCCGGAGCCCTCGCCCAAGGATCGACGACCCATTCCGATCCCGTTCCTTTCTCTGCGATGACGGCCGTGAAGTGCGGGTAGCGCCCGTCGAGGAAGAACCCGCGCGATTCCGGGTACTCCACCTCGTGATAAGCCAGGAGGCCACGCTCTTGCAGCACCAGAAGCACGCTCGTGGTATTGGCCGTCTCGTCCAGGCAATCCATCTGTCCGGGCACGCCCGACATCCCGGGCGGCGAGCGTGGAGCGTCGGGCCTGCCCCCGAAGGATGCCGCCAGATAGGCCGTGTATATCCTGATCACCTCGCTCAGGGCCTTCCTCTCCGCGGCGGGCGAGCCGCGGCCTGCCTTCAGGATCGCGCCGGCACGTCCGAACCAGCCTCCGTCGACGGAGATCGCCGTCCGCCTGGAGCAGCCATAGCCGTGGCAGGCGATGATGCGGCTGCCCGTCGGCGCCACATAGCCTTGACGGTCGAACCAGCTCTGCGGGGCCGGCTGGAAAGCCATGGCCGACGAGGCCGCGGACAGAACCGGCAGGAGCACTGAAATCAGGAGTGGCATCGATCTCATGATGGGGGTACCTATCGCTGTCGAGCTGTTCGGTGCCCTTGGGGAAATAGGCCGGGCAGCGCAGCCGCCCACCGGCAAAGCCGAGTTTCATCCGCCGATCATCCGGAGTTTCCATGTCCCGCATCGTCTTCCTGAATGGTTCCTTCCTGCCCATCGAAGAGGCCAAGGTGCCCTTCATGGATCGCGGCTTCATGTTCGGGGACGGCGTCTACGAAGGGATCGGCATGCTCGACGGGCAGCTCATCGACAACGAGGCGCATCTGGAGCGTCTGGAGCGGTCGCTGCGGGAGATCCGGATCCCCAATCCCTATACCCGCGCCGAGTGGACCTCGATCCAGGAGGAGCTTGCGCGCCGCAACGGCATGACGGAAGGCTTCATCTATTTCCAGGTTACGCGCGGGGTGGCGGAGCGCGACTTCTTCTTCCCTGAGGATGCCGCTCCCACGGTCGCGATGTTCACCCAGGCCAAGTCCATCGCCCACGCTCCGGCGGCCGAGAAGGGAATCGCCGTCATCACGGTGCCCGACCAACGCTGGAAGCGCCGCGACATCAAATCCATCAATCTGCTCGCGCAGGTCCTCGCCAAGCAGGCGGCCAAGGAGGCCGGCGCCCAGGAGGCCTGGATGGTGGAAGACGGCTTCGTGACGGAGGGCGGGTCGTCGAGCGCCTTCATCATCACGAAGGCCGGCGCCATCGTGGTGCGCCCGCTCTCCCATGCCATCCTGCCCGGCATTACGCGCAAATCCATGCTGCAACTGTCGAAAGAGGCGGGGATCGTTCTTGAGGAGCGCCTCTTCACGGTCGAGGAGGCTTATGACGCCGCCGAGGCCTTTCTCACAAGCGCATCGAACTTCGTCGTGCCGATCGTCGCCATCGATGGGCGTCCCGTCGCCGACGGCAAGCCCGGCCCGCTCACCCGGAGGCTGCGCGAGCTCTACCTCGCCATGGCGCGTTCCCCGGCTATCGCAGCGGAGTAACCGCGGCGGAACACACGTCAGGGTCGCTCGTTGCCCCTTCAAAGGAGCAGCCCATGAAGCGAGTGCTGATCGTGACTGTGATGCTGGCCGGCGGGTTCACCGCCGCCTCGGCACAGAACCCCGACAATCTGCTGCAGCAGGCTCCCAACATGCCTGCGCCGCACCAGATGCCGGCCGAAAAGGTCAAGCCGAACGAGCCTTCCACCACGGGCTCCACCGGCACCCTGAGCGACAAATTGGAGAAGAGCGAGGGCGTCATCCGCCCGCCGGAGACCGCCACCCCCGATATCACGGTTCCGGCGCCGGTGCCCAATCCCCACACGACGCCTGTGATTCCGCCGCCGGGCAGCCCCGGCGGGAACCAGCAGGTCCAGCCCAAGTAGCGTTTCGGCGAATGCCAGCCGGGGCCGGGATGATCGACCGTGATCCGCCCGGACCGGCCTATCGCGCCGCCGCCCTGCGGCGCCCCTTGCCGTCCCGGGATTTGCCGTTCCGGGACTGACCGGCGGCGCTTTCCATGACCTGATCGGCGACCTCGGTGATCCGCCGCCGCAATTCCTCGGTCTGGTCGCCGACATCGTCCAGGGATGCGAGGCGGCGGGCCTCGTCGCGCTCGCCCTCGATCTCCCGGATGCGCTGCTCCAGAACCAGGTTGCGCTCCTGTTCGGCGGCGAGGCTCCTGGCGAGGTCGGTCAGGCGCTGACGCTCCTCCGAAAGCTCGCTGTGGCGCTCGCCGAGGGCTCGCTCGAAATCGTCGCCGCGGGCGGACTGGGTCATCAGGCGGGTTTCCAGATCGGAGATCGTGATGCGCTTGGTGTCAAGTTCGCTCAGGGCCGCCGTGAGGCGGCCATCCATGTCGGCATACTGCGCCTCGAGACGGGAAAGCTTCTCCTCGGCTCCCACGAGGTCCGTCCGGGTCCTGGCCCGTTCGTTCTGGACCGTGTCGAACTCCATGCGGATGTTGGACAATTCGTCCAGGGTGGCGCGATGCGCGGTCTCGAGGGCCGCAAGGGTCTCTCGCGTCCCTGAGAGATGGGCCCTGGTCTGCGCCAAGTCCTCCTCGCCGGCGGCCAGCCGCTCCCTTACATCGGCCAGAGCGATTTCGAGCTCCGCGACCGTCTTGTCGCGCTCGGCCAGGGCTCCTTCGAGGGCCTCGATCCGCACGGCCCGGCGGCCAAGCTCCTCCATGCTCTGGTGCTTGGTGGCCAGAGCCTCCTCCACCTTGCGCTCCAGACGCCGCTGCATCACGGCGAATTCGGCCCTCAGGTGGTCCTTCTCCGCCGTCAGTTCTGAAACGGAGAGAGGGAAGAGCGCCTCGGCCCTGCGGCGCGCGAGACGCTCCGCGCGGGCATTGACGGCGGGAATGATGAGAAGCGCGATAAGGGACGCCGCAACGAACCCCAGCGCAAAGATCATGATGCTTTCGACCACGCGGACGCCAACTCCAAAATGCCTGACCGCTAACGCTCAAGCACCATGCTTTGTGCCTGCGCGGCTGCCCGAAGCCAGGATGCTCCGGACAGCCGTTTGTAGAGCATTCTAGAAAGGATTCCAGGTCGGCTCGGGGGTGAACTTCAGATAACCGATGTTGACGCCGAGTCTCGCGCCGACCCCGGTCCGGATCGGAACCACGATCATCTCGTCGGCCGCGACGGCGGTCACGCCGAACCCGCCGATGAAGTAGGCGGAACCGTCGACGCCTGCAAAGCGCTTATAGATCGCGTCAGTGAACGGCATGTTGTAGACGAGCATCATGGTGCGGGCGCCTTCGCCTCCGAAGTCGAACCCGAAGGAGGGACCCTGCCAGAAGATGCGGCGCTCGCCCGCATTGCGGGTGAAGAGCTTGCCCTCCCCATAACGCAGGCCGCCGAAGAAGGCGCCAGCGGCCTCCTGGCCGAGGATGTAGCCGTTGGGCTCGCCCCAGCGGCGGATCGCTTCCTGCATGGCCAAGGCGAGACCGCGGGAGGCCGAGCCGAAGAACTGATGGCCCGACTCGACCAGCTCGTTCGAGCTGTAGGAGTTGGGATCACCGGGATTGGTCGCATAGGTGCGGTGGATGCCTTGAGCCGACGCCGTCATGGGAAGGGCGCCGAAGAGCGCCGCGAAGGCGGCTGCCGCAAAGATCGTGTACCGGGCGCGCATGGGCTGTCTCCTCGCATGGGCAGGCGAACGTTCGACATTCAGATCGGACGCTCTCTATCGAGGATTAAGTTTACGGTTATCAACCCTAACAATCTCTATACGGGCCATGCATTCCTGCCGCAGAGGCAGGTCCGCGATGGCGCATTGCTCCCGCGGGCGAGGGCTGTCGTTCCGAAAGTCTCCCGTGCGATCTCGGCGGACGGTGCTGTCCGTCGGGATCTCAAGCGGCGGGAGCGGCGGCAGGCAGGTCGAGCCGCGCCGCCAGCGCGACATCGCCGATCGCCGCGAAGGGGCCGTTCCGGTAGCCACGGTCCTCGTGCCCATAGGTGAGGGGGGCTCCGCCCGGCCCGACGACGCTGCCGCCCGCGCGGGACAGGATATGATCGCCGGCCGCAGTGTCCCATTCCATGGTCGGGCCGCAACGGACATAGACATCCGCTTCGCCCGAGGCGATGAGGCAGAATTTCAGGGCAGACGAGGTCATGCGCCTCGTGCCGATGGACAGGGTCGAGAGGCAGGCTTCCGTTGCGGTATCTCCGTGACGGCGGCTGACGAGAGCGACGAGATCCTCCCGAGGAGCCGAGCGGACCCTCACCTCCCGCCAGTCGAAATCGTCTCCCGAGCCGTCGGGGAGGGGACTCATTCTGGTGTTCTCGCCTGCGATCCAGACCGAGCCCAGGGCTGGAGCGGCGACCACGGACGCGATGGGCCTGTTGCCCCGGATCAGGGCGATGTTGACGCTGTACTCGCCTGATCCGTTGATGAAATCCTTCGTGCCGTCGAGGGGATCGACCAGAAAGAAGAACTCGTCCGGATGGGCGGTGCTCGCGGTCTCCTCCGCCACCACCGGCACGCCGGCCCAGACTTCGGCGAGCCGTCGGAGGATCAACTGCTCCGCGGCGAGATCCGCCGCCGTGGTCGGGCTTCCATCGTCCTTGATGCGTTTCTCGATATGCGCGCTTTCGAAGCCGCGCAGAATCCGCCCGGCCTCCCGGGCGATCCGGGCAAGCTTCTCAGCGATGTCGTCCGTATTGCTGTCGTCGAGGCGCATCATGGCTTTGTGCCCGTTCCTGCCTTGAGAGTCGATCTCTTTTGCCCGCTTTTCAAAGAACTCGTTGCCGGGTATCCGGGTTCACGTTCTCTTTCCTGTTTGGCTGTATTCAGGCCGCCGAAATCTCGGTTTCTTGAATCCATAGCCGAACTCACGGTCTTTTCGGAGCCCTCATGGCCACCATCTCGCTCGATTCGCTCGATCTCGCCGCTCTTCTCTGCTCACGCGTCTGCCACGACGTGATTTCGCCGGTCGGCGCAATCGTCAACGGACTCGAGGTGCTGGAGGACGACAACGATTCCTCCATGCGCGAATTCGCCCTGGATCTCATCCAGAAGAGTGCGCGGCAGGCCTCGGCCCGCCTTCAGTTCGCCCGATTGGCTTTCGGGGCCGCCGGTTCCGCCGGGGCTTCCATCGATCTGGGCGATGCCGAGCAGGTCGCCCGGGGGTTGTTCCTCGACGACAAGATCAGCCTTTCCTGGTCCTCGCCCCGGCTCCTGTTCCCGAAGAACCGGGTGAAGCTTCTTCTGAACCTCATCATGATCGCCATCACGGCCATTCCGCGGGGCGGCGCGATTGCCGTGACCGTCACGGGCGATGCGGAAGCTTGCGAGGTCATCATCAAGGCGAAGGGCCTCAATGCGCGCATTCCCGCCCATGCGGAAGCGCTGCTCGCGGGTGATTCCGAGAGCGGAACGGTCGACGCGCACGGCATCCAGATCTACTACGCCGGCATGGTGGCTCGCGCGGCCAACATGAGCATCGCGTTCACCATCGATGGCGACGAGGTGACGATCCGCTCGGCGACGGTCTGAGCCCCGGCGGTCTCGCGGCCCGCATCGCCAGGATCCACGGTCAGCCCTTGTAGGCTACCAGTACGGCGCCAGCTGCGATCAGCAGAACGCCGCTCCAGTTGATGCCGGACAGGCGCTCGCCCAGGAAGGTCACGCCGAAGAGGGCCACGAGGACGACGCTCAACTTGTCGATCGGCGCGACGCGCGCCGCGTCTCCAAGCTTGAGGGCGCGGAAGTAGCAGAGCCATGAGGCGCCGGTGGCAAGGCCGGAAAGGGTCAGGAAGACATAGGTTCGTCCCGGTATGGAGCCCAAGGGCTGCCACTGGCGCGTGCCGATGAGGATGCCGCCCAGAACGAGCAGAATGACGACGGTGCGGAAGAAGGTGGCGAAATCGGAGTTGACCTGATCCACGCCGATCTTGGCGAAGATGGCCGTGAGGGCTGCGAAGGCTGCGGAGAGCAGCGCCCAGAACTGCCAGGAGAGAACGAGTGACTTCATCATGATCTCCCGATGCGGGCGGATCGGCGGAGCATAACGAAAAAAGCCCGGTTTTCACCGGGCTTTTTTGGTTCTTCGAGGGCTGCGATCAGACCGCGATGCGCTCGTCCGACTCGTTGGGCTCGCGCAGCACGTAGCCGCGGCCCCATACGGTCTCGATGTAGTTCTTGCCCTGGGATGCATTGGCGAGCTTCTTGCGAAGCTTGCAGATGAACACGTCGATGATCTTCAGCTCGGGCTCGTCCATGCCGCCGTAGAGATGATTGAGGAACATCTCCTTCGTAAGGGTCGTGCCCTTACGCAGCGAGAGTAGCTCCAGCATCTGGTATTCCTTGCCCGTCAGATGAACGCGGGCGCTGCTGACCTCGACAGTCTTCGTATCGAGATTCACGACCAGATCGCCGGTGGTGATCACCGATTGCGCGTGGCCCTTCGAGCGGCGCACGATGGCATGAATGCGGGCCACCATCTCGTCCTTGTGGAACGGTTTGGTCAGATAGTCGTCGGCGCCGAAGCCGAGGCCCTTCACCTTGTCCTCGATGCCGGCCATGCCGGAGAGGATCAGAATCGGAGTCTTCACCTTCGCGACGCGCAGCGTGCGCAGAACCTCGTAGCCCGACATGTCGGGAAGGTTCAGGTCGAGAAGGATGATGTCGTAGTCGTAGAGCTTGCCGAGGTCGATGCCCTCTTCGCCGAGATCCGTCGTATAGACGTTGAAGTTCTCGGTTTTCAGCATCAGCTCGATGCTTTGCGCAGTTGCGCTATCGTCTTCGATCAGAAGTACGCGCATGTTCAATCCCCAGCCCCTGCCCTTGAGCTTGCGAGCGGTCCACAACCGCCCATCCGCCACAGGGCCTGTGGCGAACGCCCTTTTGAACTGATTCGGTACGCTAATAGGGAATGGTTAACAAACCCTGATTCCTGCGCGCAAGCGCTTAACGACATGGCGAGTCCAATCTGTCGTGCAAAGCGTCCGACCTGTGGATTACGGGCAACCATGCGGAACCCTCTTGCGGCACGAAAAAGCTTACGGAGGAACGATTCCGTCCGTATCCGGCCGGTGATCCGAGGAGCCGCGGCCATGACCAGCCCAGTCTTAACGAAACCGGTAAACGAAAGGTTGACGAGGTCTGCCCGGCCGCGTCCCGAGGCCAGGAAGGCGCCGGAGGAGTGCCCCCCGCCGGGGTTTTCGCGGCCCTTGGTAAGGAAGAGTCAACTTACCCATGCCAAGGTGTTTCGTGTCTGGCGGATAACTGAGCGATCCGTGAGGCACGTGCAACAGCGACGTGTGGAGTTGAATCAAGATGAAGTCGCGGGATACGCTCATCCGCCTCAAGCGCTTTCAGGTCGACGAGAAACGTCGGAGGGTGGCGCAGATCGAGATGATGATCGCCGAGTTCGACCGCATGGCGGCTGACCTTGATCGGGAGATCGCAGCGGAAGAGCAGAAGGCCGGCATCACCGATCCGAACCATTTCGCCTATCCGACCTATGCGCGCGCCGCTGCGCAGCGGCGGGACAATCTTCGTCTGTCGGCTCAGAATCTTCATGTGCAGCTCGACGATGCGAAGGCGGAACTCGGTGAAGCCTTCGAGGAGCTGAAAAAGGCGGAAAGCCTGGAGGACCGGGAGCGTTCTCTGGATGCGGCGATCAGCCAGATGGGACAGCCGCGCGCGATGCGCGTCACGGCATGAATCCTGCTTTCGCCTGAGCTTTCGAGGGACGCGCCACACCATGGCGCGTCCTTTTCGTTTCAGGCCTTCGCCAGAACCGGAATGTGAGGCGCGGCTTCGAGCGGGAGCAAGCCGAGGACCCTCGGATCGTCGGCCACCTCGATAGCTCGCTTGTAGGGCGTAAAGCCCGAGCGCATGTAGAAGGCGAGGGCCCCCGGATGATCGAGCGAACAGGTATGGACGAAGAAGCGCTCGACCGGTCGGGAGAAGGCACGGCTGATCGCCTCGTTCATGAGGTGACGACCCGCTCCGTGGCCGATGACGTCGGGAACGACGCCGAAATAGGCCAGTTCAACCTCTTCAGCTGAGCGGAAGTCGAGTTCGAGAAGGCCGATGTCCCGGGTGCCGTCATGGAGCGCATAGGCCTCCACCTTCGGATCGTCGAGAATCTCCGCCAGTTGCTCGTCCGGCATGGCGATCCGGCTGAACCAGAGCCAGGGCCCGCCGATCCGGCGGAACAGGTCCTTGTAGCGGCTGCGGTCGCTCGTGAGACGCTGGAGCGACCAGCCGTCAGGCTTCTCCCGCTCCCGAACCCGGGGGCGCTCGCGCATTTCCAGATAGGTGACGACGGCCGCGATCTTGCCCGGCGGCAGGTCCGTATAACCGTTGAGATTGAGCGTCGCCGGAAACTCCGCCGCCATGACCCGTTACCCCTCTGGAGCCTGAGATCAGGACAACGGTCTCTCACGGGAAGGGCAGGAGAGCAACCGTCCGATCGGATGGCGGCTTAGCCTTTCGGGTGACTTCCTGGGCGCAGCCTTAACCCTTCCCGGTGGTTCGAGGACCAGCGACCCCGCGTCCCGGCTACCCCGACGACTTCCCCCCTTGCGGAACAATGGGATTGTGGGCACAGAAGGAGGGACGAAGGAGCCTGCCGCCTCAATGAAGAATGCGCGTGAGTTCATTTGGCCCTTGATCGGGCTTCTGGCGGTGGTCGTATCCGGTTGGCTTCTTTATCGCGAACTGCGGGGTCTGTCCTTCGGCGATGTCTGGGAAAGCCTGTCCTCCGTGCCGAGCCGCCGTTACGCCATGGCCGGCCTGTCCACCCTCGTGGCCTATGCGGCCCTGGCCTGGTACGACCGGATCGCGCTCCTCCATCTCGGGGTGCGCCACATCTCGTGGTTCTTCGTCTCCGTGACCTCTTTCACGACCTATGCCCTGTCCCACAACATTGGCGCCTCGGTCTTTTCGGGCGCGCTCGTCCGGTACCGGGCCTACACGTCGAAGGGCCTGAGCGCGGCCCAGATCGCCGTGCTGGTCGCGCTCTGCTCCTTCACTTTCGGACTCGGCACCATCCTGCTCGGCGGCATCGTCCTGACCGTCAACCCGACCCTGCTGCACAGGCTGGAAGACCTCCTGCCGTCTGCGCTGACGAATCCGGCGACGGCCCGCATCGTCGGCTTCCTGCTCCTCGGTTTCGTGGCCCTCTACGTGGTCGGCTCCATCCTGCATCTCCCGCCCCTGAACGTCCGCAAGGGGAAGCTCGAATATCCACGCCCCGCCGTCATGGTGCGGCAGTTGATTGCGGCGCCGCTCGAACTGCTCGGAGCCGCCGGCATCATCTACTTCGTGCTGCCGGCCCATCTCGAGCCCAGCTTTCTCATCGTGCTCGCCGTCTTCCTGGCCTCCTTCTCGGCGGCTCTGGTCAGCCACGCGCCGGGCGGGCTCGGCGTGTTCGAGCTCGTCTTCCTGACGGCCATGCCCGATATCCCGAAGGCGGATGTGCTGGCGGCGCTCATCGTGTTCCGGCTTTTCTACCTCCTGATCCCGTTCGCCCTGTCGATCGTGGTCGTTCTTCTCTTCGAGCGGGCCAGGCTGGCGCAGGCGTGGCGCGGCCGGGCAGGGGCTGGCGAAGGGCCGGTGCCGCCGCCGCCGTTGGCCTGACCGCTCCATGCCCGTCTTTTGGCGAAGGCTGCGCTTCGGCCTCTCCACGCTCCTCGGGATCAAACCCCTTGGGTTCTTCATTCCTTACCGCTACGCAGAGAGCGTGAAGCCCGCCGGCTATCCGGCGCTCCGCCCGCTTTTCGAGGCCGCGCGCCCTCGCTTCGAGGGTATCCTGCATGCCATCGAGGGCTGTTCGGCGGATCTTGGCCGCATCCTGGCCGGGGAGGGGCCTGCCCGGTTCGATCAGAGCTGGTTTCCGCGCCTCGACGCGGCTGCCGCCTATGCCATTGTGCGGCGCGAGCAGCCTCGGCGCATCGTCGAAATCGGCTCCGGCCATTCCACCCGCTTCATGGCCCGGGCCGTGGAGGACGGGGGGCTCGCCACGCGGATCACCTGCATCGACCCGGCTCCCCGGGCGGCCCTCAGCCGGCTCGCCGTCGAGCACAAGCCCCTGCTGCTGCGCGATGCCGACCCGGCCATTTTCGAGGCCCTTGAGCCGGGGGACATCCTGTTCATCGATTCCAGCCACATCGCCATGCCCGGCACCGATGTGGACCGCCTTTTCCTCGATATTCTCCCGCGCCTGAAATCCGGGACCTTGGTTCACGTCCATGACGTCACCCTGCCTGACGCCTATCCGGAGGTCTGGGCGTGGCGGTCCTACAATGAACAGCTCCTGGTCGGGGCTCTCCTGCAGGGCAGGGGCTATGAGCTGGTGTTCGCAAGCCATTACGTGGCGAAGAACCTGCTGCCGTCCCTCTCCGGCGGCATGCTGCGCCAGCTGCCCCCCGTGCCGGGCGCTCACGAGACGAGCCTGTGGCTGAGGAAGGCCTGAGGCCTCAATCGGGCAGGGCGGAAGGATCGGCCCTTAACGCCTCGAACGCAAAAGTGGGAACCGGTTTTGCGTGAAAAGATGCGCTCAATCAAAACCTTGAAGCATCGGACGTGCGTTCGAATTCATGTCCGATGCTTTAGGCCATGACCGGCTGCTTCTGGCCAGGCTCCGGCACTGCGATTCCGGCTTCCATATATTCGTTGAGCTTGTTGCGCAGGGTGCGGATAGAGATCCCCAGGGTCCGGGCCGCATGGGTTCTGTTGCCGAAGCAATGGGCCAGGGTGTCGAGGATCAGGTGGCGCTCCACGTCGGCAATGGTTCTGCCCACCAGGATCCGCCTCAAGGCCTCGATGCTCTGGTCGGCAGAGCACGGTGGCACTGGCCCAAGATGCGGCATCGCCACGTCTTGCTGTTCCGGCATGTCCTGAGTTCTGAGCACGAATCGACCTATCCGAATGAGGAGCAAGGGATTTTTGCCTGTCTCATGGTTAGGAAGATCTTAATGGGGCGCTCCAAGCCCCCTCATCCTGCCTCAAAAAAGAGAAAGGCGCCGCTCCTGCGAGACGGCGCCCAGTGATCCGGTCTGTCCGCTTTTACTGACGGTACTGCTGGATGCGCGTGGTGCGCAGGCCGGCCAGACCATGCTGGTCGATGGACATCTGCCAGCTCAGGAATTCTTCCGTCGTCAGCGTGTAGCGCTGACAGGCCTCTTCGAGGCTCAGGAGACCACCGCGAACGGCGGCGACGACTTCGGCCTTGCGGCGGATGACCCAGCGGCGGGTGCTGGAGGGAGGCAGGTCGGCAATCGTCAGGGGACTGCCATCGGGCCCAATGACATACTTGACCCTTGGGCGGTGGGGTTCGGTCATGATACGCTCACACAAAAATTCAACGACCTTGGTAGGCTCGACACTAGACCGCGGGACTTAATGTTTTCCTAAGCCCCGTCAGACGGTTACGAGAGCGCCCAGATTTGGCCATAATAGTTAAGGTCGCCTTATTGCGACGGACTTTCCCTTTAAGATTGTGAGCGCAATCGCTATAGAAGAGCTTTGACCCCTCCCGTGCGCCGCCTTGAACGGCGCCTCTGGATGGAATGATGCTCAACTCACTCGACCTTCCCACCGATCCCTCGAAGACCCGCGTCGTGGTTGCGATGTCGGGCGGCGTGGATTCCTCCGTCGTGGCGGCCCTCCTCAAGCGCGAGGGCTACGACGTCATCGGCATCACGCTCCAGCTCTACGATCACGGCGCCGCTGCCCATCGCAAGGGCGCCTGCTGCGCCGGCCAGGACATCTACGATGCCCGCCGCGTCGCGGAAGCCATCGGCATCCCCCATTACGTGCTCGATTACGAGGAGCGCTTCCGGGAGGCCGTGATCGATCGCTTCACCCAGAGCTACCTGGCGGGCGAGACGCCGATCCCGTGCGTCGAATGCAACCGCTCGATCAAGTTCCGGGACCTCCTGGAGACCGCCAGGGAACTGGGCGCCGACGTGCTGGCCACCGGCCATTACGTGGCGAGCCGGGCCCTGCCGGACGGGCGCCGGGCCCTGCACCGGGCCGCCGATCCGGATCGGGACCAGAGCTATTTCCTTTATGCCACCACACCGGAGCAGCTGGACCTCCTGCGCTTTCCCCTGGGCGAGCTGCCTAAGGAGAAGACCCGCGAGCTCGCCCGCGAGTTCGGCCTCACCGTGGCGGAGAAGGCCGACAGCCAGGATATCTGCTTCGTCACCCAGGGCCGCTACAGCGACGTGATCGAGAGGCTGAAGCCCGGCGCGGTGCATGGCGGCGAGATCGTGCACGTGGATGGCCGCGTGCTCGGCCGCCATGAGGGGATCATCCACTACACGGTCGGGCAGAGGAGGGGGCTCGGCCTCTCCACCGGCGAGCCGCTCTACGTGGTTCGGCTCGATGCCAAGGAAGCCCGCGTCGTGGTAGGCCCGCGCGAGGCCCTGGCGACCCGCCTCATCCACATTGCCGATGTGAACTGGCTCGGGGACATCCCCCTGGAATCCCTGGATGACAAGGGGATGGAGGTGGCCGTGCGGGTCCGCTCCACCCGCGAGCCGCGTCCGGCCATCCTGCGATCCACAGGAACCGACGCTACGGTCGAGCTGTTATCGGCGGAAGACGGGGTGTCTCCCGGTCAAGCTTGTGTCATCTATGAGAGCGAAGCTCCCCGGGCACGCGTGCTTGGCGGGGGCACCATTGCTCGCAAAGCTGCCGAAGCCGCTCCCGCCGCGGCCTGAGGCGCCGACTCAAGGGACCTACATGACGGACGGAGCGACCACGACCCTGATGCGCAAGGCCTATGCGCGTTGGGCGCCCATCTATGACCTCGTCTACGACAAGCTGACCGAACCCGCCGCCCGCGCCGCCGTGAACGCGGCGGTCGCGTGCGGCCCGAAGGTTCTGGAGGCTGGCGTCGGCACCGGGCTGTCGCTCGGCTATTACCCCAGGCACGCCGAGGTCTATGGGGTCGATCTGTCCGAGGACATGCTGCGCCGGGCGCAGGACAAGGTGGAAAAGCGCGGCCTCTCCCACGTGAAGAGCCTGCAGGTGATGGATGTCACCCATCTCACCTTCCCGGACGAGATGTTCGATGCCGTCACGGCCCAGTTTATCATCACGCTCGTGCCGGAGCCCGAGGTTGCCCTGGCCGAGTTCGCCCGGGTGCTGAAGCCCGGCGGGGAGATCGTGCTTGCCAATCACTGGGGCCAGCCCTCCGGCCCCGTCGCCAAGCTTGAGGAGCTGGCCTCGCCCCTCGCCAAGGCCATCGGCTGGAGCTCGGCCTTCAAGGCGGCCAGGGTGGAGGACTGGGCGCGCTCGACCGGCCGGATGGAGGTCGTCGAGCTGAAGCCCCTCTTCCCCGGCGGCTTCTTCAAGCTGATGCGGATCAAGAAAAGGTCCTAGAGCCTCGCGCGCCGCCTTCGGGCGGCGTGCCCGAAGGCGGATTTGCAACCTTTTTGGATCAGTTCCGATGCTCCCGCTCTTGGCTGGCGCACCGTTCGGGTCGCTGACGCGGACCTCCGGTTCCGTCCGATGCGCCAGGCGGTAGAAGCAGGGGCGGGGAATCGCGCCGGGCAGCGGGGCGGGCATGCTGATTTTCGAGCCATGAGCCCTATCTTGAAGGGAGCATCATCTTCTCGCAGCGAAAGTCATCCCATGCGCATCTTCATGTTCGCCTCCCAGTCCAGGGACGATCTCCACGCTTTTGCCGGAGATGAGAGCGGCACCAAGCTCCCGGCCAAGTATGGCCCCTGGGGGCTGACCGGCGCTCTCAACGCCCGGCAGGCCCCTCCGCACAAGTTCTCCCGCCAAGCCATCGAACAGGCAATTTCGTCAGAAGGGTTCCAGCTCTGGCGCATGAAGCCCAAGGGCTGACAGGGCGGGCGAAACGCGGCCGTTACATTTTCGTGCCCTTCGCGCGCGTCTTCCTTGACACGAGGGGGCGACTTTCCCTATATCGCGCTTGCCTGACGCGGGGTCCGCCCCGCTGCCTGGGGCGGAGTAGCTCAGTTGGTCAGAGCAGAGGAATCATAATCCTTGTGTCGGGGGTTCAAATCCCTCCTCCGCTACCATAGGCCCGAGGCCTTTTCAGCCGTTCTCCCGCGTTTCCGATCAGAGCCGGTACCAACCTGGTACCAACTGGCTCGCGCCGGGCGGCCCGTATTTTCATCTTCTGAAGACGGTCTCGATGGATCGAGTGCGTAATCCTTCTCCAGTGATCCTTGATTCTTCTGGTGAGCTTGGCAGGTCGCAAAGGATCGGATCAGGAAACCAGGGTAGCCCTTACATTCGCGCCCGTGAGCCTGTCCTATTCTTGTGCATCGACTAACAGCCAAGCTCGAGAGTCTTGCTTCGTTGCGAGCGAACACTCACCACAATGCCGAGACCACGGACCCGCAGGGACTGATGAATTGTGCCTCCGATCCATGCCCCGAGGATGTTTGGATTGCTGTAGAGAAACAGGTCGCCGGGGATTTCTTTTCAGAGGATGGGGAAGCAACCATATGAACGGCAGGGCGGACAATCCGGGCTGCCTCGGCTCCAGTCGTGGGCCCGAGTGGGCGAGGTAACAAGAAAATCAAGGTCGCCTGCGATGGACGGGTCCATCAGGGTCATTCCGGAAGCGGACTTCAATTTAAGAGAGCATGTCCAAGCGCCTCTTCGAGAATATCGAGAGCTTGGTCCATTTGCTCTTGGGTGGTGACGAGGGGTGGCGTCAGGGTAAGGACGGTTCCCATGGTGGTCTTGAAGGACAGACCCCGTTCAAGGGCGTTGTAGAGCGTGCGTTCTGCCACGAGCTTGGCAGGCAGGCCTTCCATATCCTGAAGCTCAATGCCTATCAGAAACCCGCGTCCACGCACATCGCCTATCGACGGAAAGCGCGCCTTCCACGAGTGCAGCCGCGCGAGCGCTTGAGCGCCGACGCGTGCCGTGTTCTCGACAAGGTTCTCCTCCTCGATGATGCGGATGGTCTCCAGAGCGGCCCTCGTAGTCACCGGGTTCTTCTCATGGGTGTAGTGGCCGAAGGCCCAGGCGCCTCCGACATCGAGTTCCGGTCTGCAGACCGTCGCGGCGATCGGCAGGATGCCGCCGCCGAGCCCCTTGCCAAGGACGAGAATGTCCGGCGTCACGCCGAAGTGCTCACAAGAGAACATCCGCCCCGTCTTGCCGAGACCGGTCGGGATCTCATCGAAGATCAGAAGGGTGCCGGTCCGGTCGCAGGCGTCGCGTACCTTGTGCCAGAAATCCGGCGGCGGAACATAGGGAACGGCACGGATCGGCTCGGCGATGAAGGCGGCAAAATCCCCCTCACGGCTCAGGACATAATCGATCATGCGGGCGCAGGCGTCGCCCGATTCCTGTTCGGTCCTGCCGCCATAGGGGCAGTTCAGGCTGCCGAAAGGCGCGACATGTTCTGCTCCCGGCATCAGCGGTCCGTGCGGCTTGCCGCGGAACAGGGCTTCTCCGCCGACGCTTGCGGCGCCGAAGCCCGCTCCATGGAAGGCATCCCAGAACGATAGGGTCTTGAAACGTCCCGTTGCCGCCCGTGCGATCTTGATGGCGACTTCCACGGCATCGGAGCCGCCTGTCGTAAACAGGACCTTGGACAGCGTGCCGGGACTGATCGACGCGAGTTTCTCCGCAAGGGCGACCGCCGGTTCGCATGTGAAGCGACGGGGTGCAAAGGGAAGAGCATCCATCTGCTCGACGATGGCGCGCTTCAGCCGCGGATGTCCATAACCGACATGATGGACGTTGTTGCCATGGAAATCCATGTAACGCCGACCAGCCAGGTCCTCAATGTAGATACCTTCTGCTCTTCGGACGGCGTTCAGGCAGGGAGTCGATACGGATTGATGAAGGAAGCTGTGAGAATCCCGGTCCAGGAGAGCGCGGGTGCCGGAATCGATGTGTGTCGCAGACCAAGCCGCCCGCAACGGTGTGGCATTGGTATCGCTCTCGGATTCATGCGGGAGATCGCCCCTCATGCCCGCTGGCCCACTCTCCATTTCCTTCTCCTCCGGTCGCTGGGGCAAGCCTAGCACGTCCATAGTCGAGGAAAAGACGAAAATGCCTGGAAATGTGGTATTTTGTGACTATTCCTGCTGGGCAGGTTCCGTTACATAGGAGCAGAACCGTTTCTGGAGAGATTGCTTTGGCGAGAAAAGCCCAGGCCAAACCGCTGGCCGCGCTGCGGCATGACGAGATCCTCAAGCGCATTTCGGCGAACGGCTTCGTCGCGGTCAACGAGCTTGCAACCTATTTCGGCGTGTCTCACGAAACCATCCGGCGTGATCTGAAGCAGTTGTGCGACAGGCAGCAGCTCGATGTCGTGCATGGCGGTGCCGCGCGGCGGGCGAGCATAGAACCGGACTATGAGGAACGCATTGCCAGGAACGCCGCGGGCAAAACGGCTATAGCAAAGCGTGCCGCAGCGCTCGTTGAGGATGGAATGGTTGTGCTGCTCGATTCCGGCACGACGACTCTTGCCCTTGCGGCGACTCTCAAGGAGCGGAAAAACCTTACGATCTGCACGGGTTCATTGCCGATCGCCCAATTGATGGCACGGATGCCGGACATGCGCGTCCACCTTCTCGGAGGCGAGATCGACCCGCGCGAGGAGGCCACGGTCGGCGTCGACATGCTGGAGGCCATTGGACGCTTTCGTGTCGATCTGGCCTTCGTCGGTGTCGGTGGTATTTCCCCCAAGGGGGAGGTGACGGATTACACCCGGATCGGCGCGGAGCAGCGCGCGCGCATGATCTCGGTGGCCAGCAAAGCCTATTTCCTGGTGGATCACGAGAAGTTCGGTCGCCTGACCGCTATGCGCATTCCCGGGGATGAGCGTGTCGCCGGGCTCGTGACGGATCTTCACCCGGCTAAAGCCCTTGCCGATGCGCTGCGACGGCGCGGAATTCCCATTCTGATCGCGTGATGTGAGAATTTGTTGTTTTTTGTGTTGATTTGACCGCTCGTCGATCTACCCTTGAGGGAGGACCTCAAGGAGGCGCGCAGCCATGATCTCCACTTTTCCAAGCCATGCCCGAGTCGTCATTGTCGGCGGCGGCATCGTCGGCACCTCTGTCGCCTACCATCTCGCGGAGCTCGGCTGGAGCGATGTGGTGCTGGTGGAACAGGGGCGGCTGTCGTGCGGCACCACGTGGCATGCGGCGGGGCTGGTCGGACAACTGCGTTCACACAGCAACATCACACGGCTGATCCAGTACTCGACGGAGCTCTACGCCAGGCTGGAGCGCGAGACCGGGCTCGCAACAGGCTGGAAGCAGACTGGTTCTCTCAGCGTGGCCCGCACCGAGGAGCGGATGATCCAGCTGCGCCGGACGGCCTCTTCGGCCAAGGCGCAGGGGGTCGCGATCGAGGTTCTGTCCGCCAAGGAGGCGGGGGCACTCTATCCGCTGATGCGGACAGATGATCTCAAGGGAGCCGTCTGGCTGCCGGGCGACGGCAAAGCCAATCCCACCGATCTGACACAGGCACTCGCGCGCGGCGCGCGCGATGGCGGAGTTCGCATCCTGGAGAAGACCCGTGTCATGGGAATCGATGTCGCGAATGGGGCTGTGAGCGGGGTCAGGACGGACCAGGGAACGATCACATGCGAGATCCTAGCCATTTGTGCGGGCCAGTGGTCCAGGGATGTGGGGAGGATGTGTGGCGTGGCCATTCCGCTTCACTCGGCCGAGCACATGTACATCGTTACAGGAGCCGTTCCGGGTGTGACCCCCGATCTTCCGGTGCTGCGCGATCCCGACGGCTATATCTATTTCAAGGAGGAGGTCGGAGGCCTCGTCATGGGCGGCTTCGAGCCCCATGCCAAGCCTTGGGGCATGAACGGGATTCCATATCCCTTCGAGTTCCAGCTGCTTGCGGATGATTGGGACCAATTCGAGATCCTCATGCAGAACGCTCTGGTCCGGGTGCCGGCTCTCGAGACGGCACCCATCAAGACTTTCCTCAACGGGCCGGAGAGCTTCACGCCGGACAACAACTTCATCCTGGGCGAAGCGCCGGAGGTGCGTGGCGTCTTCGTCGCGGCTGGCTTCAATTCCATGGGCATCGCCTCCGGTGGTGGCGCGGGAAGGGCGCTGGCGGAATGGATCGTGGGCGGTGAGCCCAGTCTCGACCTCTGGCCAGTCGACATTCGCCGCTTCGCACGTTTCCACAATAACAAGGCGTGGCTGACGGACCGGGTGAAGGAGGTGCTCGGTCTGCACTATGCCATGCCATGGCCGAACCGGGAGCTGGAGAGCGCACGTCCGTTCCGACGCTCGCCGCTCTATGACCGGCTCGCCGCGTCGGGTGCGGTCTTCGGCTCGAAAATGGGCTGGGAGCGCGCCAATTTCTTCGCCGCGCCAGGCGAGCCCCGCATCATCGACTACTCCTTCGGTCGCCAGAACTGGTTCAAGAGAGTCGGTGAGGAGCACCGTGCTGCCCGGGAGACCGTGGCGCTGTTCGACATGACGTCGTTCGCGAAATTCATGGTGCAGGGTCCGGGGGCGGAAGAGACCCTTCAGTATCTCTGCGCCAATGACGTGGCTGTCCCTGTCGGCCAGACGGTTTATACGCCGCTCCTCAACAGCCGCGGCGGGTTCGAAAGCGATCTCACGGTGGCGCGTCTTGCCCAAGACAGATTCCTTCTCGTAACCGGAACGGCCCAGGCGACGCGGGACGCGCATTGGATCATGCGGCATGGTCTTCCGACATCCAGCGCGACTGTCACCGACGTCACCTCCGCCTTCGCGGTTCTTGGGCTGATGGGACCGCTGTCGCGCACGCTGCTGTCGCGTGTGACGACAACCTCCCTCGACAACGCGTCGTTTCCATTCGGCAGCTTCCGTGAGATCAGCATCGGCCACGCGACGGTTCTCGCCTCGCGGCGGTCCTATGTCGGAGAACTCGGCTGGGAACTCTATGTCCCGACCGAGTTCGCGGTGCTGGTCTACGATGGTCTCGTCGAGGCCGGCGTCGATCTCGGGCTGGCTCCTGCAGGCTATTACGCCATCGACTCGCTGCGCATCGAAAAAGGCTATCGGGCATGGGGGAGGGAGTTGACGCCGGATGTGACGCCCTGGCAGGCAGGCCTCGGTTTTGCCGTCGCGCTCGACAAGGGCCGGGACTTCCTCGGCCGGTCAGCTCTCCTCGACACTCAGGGGAAGCCTCCGACAAAGCGGCTTGTCTCCTTCCTGGCAGAAGATCCGGAGACTCCCATCGCCTGGGGCGGGGAACTGATCCGCGCCGATGGTTCCGCCGTGGGTGACGTCACATCGGCGGCTTACGGGTATACGGCTGGCGGGATCGTAGGGCTCGGCTGGCTGAATGGCGGCGAGGAGCCGGTCGATGCCGGATGGATTGCGAGACGGCGCTTCACCGTGGATATCGCAGGCGTAGAAGTGCCCATCCGTTGTCAGCTTCGGCCATTCTACGATCCCACGAGTGCGCGCATGCGTGTCTGAGGTATCTCAGGACCCGTCGCCAGTGTGAAAACAGGAGGCCGCTTCTCCCCGCGATGCGGCTGGACTCACATGGTTGAGGGGGAGGCGAGCCTTTCGGCGATGTCGAGGAAGCGAAAAACGAGGGGAACGCGGCGGCGTTCCTCAAGGCAGACGACGTATTCCTCCACGGAAAGCGGAACGTTTTCCACTTTCAGCGTGTGAAGATCGCCCTGGTTGCGCACCTCGCTCTCGAACACGATGCCGATTCCGAACCCTGCCAGAACAGCCTCCTGCACGGCCTCCCGGGTCTGCACCTCGATGACGGACCCTGGCCGGATGCCCTTTTCCGATAGGGCTGCCTCGAAGACCTCGCGGGTGATGGAGCCTCGCTCGCGGATGACCAGCGCCCGGCCGTTGATCTCCTCCAGCAAGACTTGGCTGCGATAACGCCAGTCGTGAGCTTTCGGCACGAAGAGCACGAGCCTGTCCACGCGCAGCGGCAGGCTGTGCATGCGCGGATCCGATGTGCGCTTCGCCATGACACCCACATCGGCCTTGTAGTCCAGGATCTGCTGTAGCACGTCCGCCGAGTTGCCGACGGTCAGCGAGAATGTGAGACCGGGGTGATCACCCTTCAGCTGAACAAGCAGGGGCATGACATGGTTCGCACTGTCTGCCGCCACCCGCAGATGGCCATGGGTCAGGGTGCGCGCCCGGCCGAGCAAGGTCGCCGCCTCGTCTTCGGCGGCAAAGAGGCGGGTTGTAATGCTGAGAAGGTTTTGGCCGATGGGGGTGAGGGTAACCCCCCGGTGCCGGCGATCGAAGAGATTGACGGAATGCGCGGTTTCCAGGGCCCGAACCTGAGCGGAGAGGGTCGACTGGCTGACGCCGCAGGCAATCGCAGCTCGGGTAAAGCTGCCTTCCTGCGCGACTTGGTGGAAGGCCCGCAACAAGGTCAAGTTCATGCGGCTCCTCATATGGATAAAATCCATACCATGCATTCATAACAAGTATTTGACCTATGGCAAGCAGCGCCGCACGCTGCGGTTATCAATGCAGGAGATGCCGCGATGTCGTCTTTCCCGCCCCGCCGAGCGCTATCCGAAACCGGCGATCCCTTCCTTCTCACGCCCGGGCCTCTGACGACGTCAAAAACGGTAAAGCAGGCGATGGTTCACGATTGGGGATCGCGCGATGCGGCGTTCCTCAAGATCAACAGGGACGTACTCACCCGTCTGCCGGAAATCGTCCACGGCGAGGGAAATTATGTAACGGTGCCGATGCAGGGATCCGGCACCTTCGCTGTCGAGGCCATGCTGACCAGCCTTGTTCCCACCGATGGAAAGGTTCTGGTGCTCATCAACGGCGCCTATGGCCATCGCGCCAAGCGGATCCTCGACATCGCTCGTCGCGCGGCAGTAACCTACAAGACACCGGAGGATACTCCTCCGGATCCTGATCGCCTGGGCGAGCTCCTGAAGGACGATCCGGCTATTACACATGTCTTCGTGGTTCACTGCGAGACCACGAGCGGCATCCGCAATCCTGTCGAGGCGGTCGCTGAGGTCGTGGCGAGGAATGGGCGGCGGCTCCTGATCGACGCCATGAGCGCCTTCGGCGCGCTGCCGCTGGACGCGCGGACGACGATCTTCGACGCGGTTGCCGCCTCGTCGAACAAGTGCATCGAAGGCGTACCGGGTCTGGGCTTCGTGCTTGTGAAGCGTGACGTCATCGCCAACACCAAAGGCAACGCGACGACGCTCGTCCTGGACCTACATGATCAATGGCAGGGGTTTGAGAAGACAGGGCAGTTCCGCTTCACGCCTCCCATTCATGTCATCGTCGCCTTTCATCAGGCTCTGGAGGAGTTCTGGGCCGAAGGGGGCGTTGCGAGGCGCGGCGGGCGCTACGCGGAGAACTGCCGTATCCTCATCGAGGGCATGCAGGAGCTCGGTTTCAGCACATTGCTGCCAGACGACCTGCAGGCGCCCATCATCGTCACCTTCCACATGCCGAAAGATCCGGCGTTCGATTTTCAGCGGTTCTACGACGGACTGAGCGAACGCGGATTTCTGATCTATCCCGGCAAGCTGACGGTGGCGGATTCGTTCCGCATCGGCTGTATCGGTCGTCTTTATCCAAAAGACATGCACTCTGCTCTCGCTGCCGTGCGAGATGTCCTGGCTGAGCTGGGGGTTTCGACGCCCATGCGCAGCGCGGCGTAAGGAGAAGGTGCAATGAACGCGCACAATCGAACGAACCAGGTTACCGCAAACGGGCGCAGCTACCGCATGCCGACGACGCCGACAGTGGCCGTCTGCATTGACGGTTCGGAGCCGGGTTACATCGAGGCCGCCATCGCGGTGGGGCTCGCGCCGAACATCGACCGCATGATGAAGACGGGATCCAACCTGCTCGCCATGAGCGTGATTCCCAGCTTCACCAATCCCAATAACATATCCATCATCACGGGGCGTCCACCCGCGGTCCACGGCATTGCGGGCAACTACTTCTATGACACTCAGGCCCGTGAAGAGGTCATGATGAACGACGTGCGCTTCATGCGCGCCGACACGATCATGAAGGCCTTCCAGGACGCAGGCGCCAAAGTCGCAGTGGTGACCGCCAAGGACAAGCTTCGTACGCTTCTCGGGAAGGGACTCGATCCGTCCACCGGGCGTGCGATCGCCTTTTCGTCCGAGAAGGCCGATAAGGCGACGAAGGAGGAGAATGGTATCGCGGACGTGCTGAACTTCGTCGGCAAGCCGCTGCCGGAGGTCTATTCCGCCGATCTGTCGGAGTTTGTTTTTGCTGCCGGCGTGAAGCTTCTGAAGACGTTTCGCCCGGACGTCATGTACCTTTCCACCACCGATTACATCCAGCACAAGGCGGCGCCAGGTTCGGAGATAGCGAATTCCTTCTATGCGATGATCGACCGCTATGTCGGCGAGCTGGAGGCGCTCGGCTGCGTTATCGCCCTGACGGCCGATCATGGCATGAACGACAAGCACCTTCCAAACGGGGATCCGGATGTCATCTACCTGCAGGATTGGTGCGACCGCACTGGGACGATCAACGGTGCGAGGGTCATTCTGCCGATCACGGATCCGTATGTTGCGCATCACGGGGCACTCGGCTCCTTTGCCACCATCTACCTTCCGGAAGGCGCAGATCGGGCTGGATTGATGAAGAACCTGGCTGCGGTCGAGGGTATCGAGCTTGTTCTGAGCAAGGAAGATGCCTGCGAACGTTTCGATCTGCCGCCTGACCGGATCGGCGACATTGTGGCGATCTCGACACGGCACAAGGTTATCGGAACGAGTCGGGAGCGGCATGACCTTTCCGGTCTCACCGAGCCCCTGCGTTCACATGGTGGCCTCACGGAACAGGTCGTTCCGATGATCGTGAACAGGAAGATCTCCCTGCCCGAGGGGCGGACCCTCCGCAATTTCGACGTGTTCGACGTTGCGCTCAATCTGGTATCCTAGGAGCGACGAGCCATGAACGCGGCGGCCAAAATCCCTTTCCTGAAAGAGACGATGCGCATTGCCGGGAGGGCGGTGGCGACCGACGAGGTCGTCGAGGTTCGTAACCCCTACAACAACGAACTCGTTGGCACCGTTCCCTCCGCCCGACCGGAGCATGTCCGCGAGGCTTTCGCCAAGGCCCGTGACTTCAAACCGAACCTGACCCGCTATGAGCGTCAGCAGATCCTGATGCGCACGGCCGAAATTCTCCGCGACCGCAAGGAGGAGTTCGCACGGCTCATCACTGCAGAGTCCGGGCTGTGCTGGAAGGATGCACTTTACGAAGCAAGCCGGGCCTACGACGTCTGGTCTTTTGCCGCCCAGCTCACCATTCGCGATGACGGCGAGACATTCTCCTGCGATATCAGTCCAAACGGGAAGAAGCGCAAGATCTTCACCCAGCGCATGCCTCTCATGGGCGTGGTTTCTGCGATCACGCCTTTCAATCATCCCCTGAACATGGTGTCGCACAAGCTTGCTCCGGCGATTGCGACGAGCAACCGGCTCGTCCTGAAGCCCACCGAGCTTACTCCCCTGACCGCGCTCAGGCTGGCGGATGTGCTCTATGAAGCGGGCCTGCCGCCGGAGATGCTCTCCGTCGTCACCGGCAATCCGGGCTCGATGGGCGACGCTATGATCACCGATCCGGATGCGGACCTGATCACCTTTACCGGGTCTGTGCGTGTCGGCAAGCACATCGCGGCGACTGCCGGGTACAAACGCACCGTCCTTGAGCTTGGCGGAAACGATCCGCTCATCGTCATGGAGGATGCGGACCTGGACAAGGCGGCCGAACTCGCCGTGCAGGGTGCGACCAAGAATTCCGGGCAACGCTGCACGGCCGTGAAGCGAATCCTCGTGGTGCGCAGCGTCGCGGACGAATTCTCGGCTCTCGTGATCGAAAAGGCGAAGAAGCTCAATTGCGGCGACCCCATGGATCCTGACGTCGATGTGGGAACGGTGATCCACGAGGGGGCGGCGAAGACGTTCGAGCGGCGCGTGAACGACGCCGTCGCTGCCGGCGCCCAGCTGCTTCACGGCAACGACCGTCAGGGCGCACTCTATCCTCCGACTGTCGTCGATCATGTTCCTTACGATGCTGAGCTTGTCCGGGAGGAAACGTTCGGTCCTGTCATCCCGATCATCAGGGTGCCCAACGATATCGACGAGGTCATTCGCATCTCGAATTCAACGGCCTATGGGCTGTCCTCCGGCGTCTGCACCAACCGATTCGACTACATCACGCGGTTTATCAACGAACTCGACGTCGGGACCGTGAACATCTGGGAGGTTCCGGGTTATCGGATCGAGATGTCGCCGTTCGGTGGGATCAAGGATTCGGGCAATGGCTACAAGGAAGGCGTTTGGGAAGCGATGAAGAGCTTCACCAACGTGCGCACCTTCTCGATGCCTTGGGGGTGAGCCGATGACGAGGCAGGTCGTGCCGTCCTGTCTCCTTCTCCGGCCGGTCTCATGCCGCCGGGCGCGCAAAGCATGCAAAGGCTTCGCGCACAGCCGCATAGATCGCACGCTTGAAGGGAACGACGAGATCGACCGTCTCGCTCAACGGCGCCCAGCGCCAAATGTCGAACTCTGGCTCTTCGCCGTTCTGTCCAGCGGTCACATCGATCTCGCGGTCGACTCCGAGAAAGCGCATGGCATACCAGATCTGCCGCTGCCCACTGAACGCCGCAAGCTTGTGAGGCGGCCCGTCATAGGGCGGAAAATCGTAGGTCACCGCCGGGTACATGCAGCCCAAAACGCTGACGCTGCGGACGCTCGTCTCCTCCCACAATTCCCGCAACGCGGCAGTCTGCGAATCCTCGTGCGGATCGACCCCGCCTTGCGGCATCTGCCACTCGCACCCGGGAACAATGATCTCGGGCCCATCGTCCCGCAGGCGGCGTGCGATGAGCACAAGGCCCTCCCGGTTGAACAGGGCTATGCCGACATTGTGGCGGTAGGGAAGGGGAGACATAAGAAAATCCTGCCTATCGACTCTTGCGCGGGCGAGACTGGCCACTTTAAGCTTCACTATATCGCGGGGCTCCCTTGCAGGATACTCCGCCAAGAACGGACGGCGATCTGCTCCCCTCTCTCGGCAAGGCGGCAGGTTGGAGTGTCCTCAACTCAGAAAGCCGAGTTTTCCTGCGATGGACCCATTGGTCTTCACTGCCGTCCTTGCCGCCGCGGCGATGCATGCGGGCTGGAACGCCTCGCTGAAACTGAAACTCGACCCGCTCCTGGCGATGACGCGCATCACGACTATCGCAGGTGTCGTCGCGATCCCGGCGCTGGCGTGGCTCGGGATGCCACGGCTGGAATCCTGGCCTTGGCTCGCAGGCTCGATCGTCCTGCATCTCGGTTATTACGTGGCCCTGACAGAAGCCTACCGCCACGCCGACATGAGTCAGGTCTATCCGATTGCGCGAGGCGGCGCTCCGCTGATGACGACGGCTGGCTCGCTCCTCCTGCTCGACGAGCCGATTACGATGAGAGGCGGAGCGGGCGTCGCATTGCTCGCCTGTGGCGTGGTGCTGATGTCCTTTGCCGGGCGGGAAAGGAATCTGGATCCAAGGGCCGTCATCCTGGCACTGGTCACCGCGATCATCATTTGCGGCTACACGCTGGTGGATGGCATTGGCGCCCGCATCGCCGGCGATCCGCATGCCTATGCCGCGGCGCTCTTCGTGATCGATGGTTTCCCGCTCCTGTTTTACGTGCTGTGGCGCCAGGGACCGCGGCAGATCGGCCTGACTTTCGCAAGGCCTCTCTCCGCCTTCATCGGCGGCACCATGTCCCTGGGCTCTTACTGGATTGCGATCTGGGCGATGACCGTCGCGCCCATCGCTCTCGTCGCAGGATTGAGGGAGTCCAGCGTTCTCTTCGCGGCCCTGATCGCCTTCACCATCCTGAAGGAGCCGCTGCATCCGCGCCGCATGGTCGCGGCCGCCTTCATCTGCATGGGCCTCGTGTTGATCCGCATTCAGTGAACCAGCCTATCGCTGTCGCATCACTGTCATCGCAGCCCGCTTATAGGCTCCCATACCTCTATGGGATACTCCGAATTGGCACAAATCCGGTCATAAAACCACAAAAATGAGCAAACAACTGCCTTGTGCCAGTATTCTAGGGGGAGTTTACTGTAGCGGCCTAACAATAAAGAGGGACAGGCAATGAAAAAATGGATTGTGGCAAGCCTTGGCGTGGCGTTGACTTTCGGCTTCGCGACGGCATCATCGGCGCAGCAGAAGACTAAGCTGACCGTCTATACGGCTCTCGAGAACGATCAGCTTGGGCCGTTCAAACAGGCAATCGAAAAAGCGGTGCCGAACGTAGAGGTGTCGTGGGTGCGTGACTCCACAGGCGTCATCACCGCGCGGTTCCTTGCGGAAAAGGACAATCCGCGAGCGGACATGGTGCTCGGCCTTGCCGCTTCCAGCCTCCTTATGTTCGAGACGGCAGGGCTTCTGGAAGAGTATAAGCCTAAAGGGGCCGACGAGTTGAAGGAGGTCTTCCGGGACTCGAAGGCGCCGTACACCTATACCGGCATGGATGCCTATCTCGGGGTCGTCTGTTACAACACCGCCGAGGGGGCGAAGATCGATACCAAGACCCCGTCATCGTGGCAGGACCTTCTCAAGCCGGCGTTCAAGGGCAAGATCGTCATGCCGCACCCTGCTTCGTCAGGGACCGGCTATCTCATGGTCGCGGGCTGGCTCCAGGGCATGGGGGAAGAGGCAGGCTGGAAGTTCATGGATGGCCTGCATGAGAACATCGCCGCCTATCTCCACTCGGGCTCTGCGCCCTGCGTTCAGGCGGCTAAGGGCGAACGTGTCGTCGGTCTTGCGCTGGACATGCGCGGCGCTTCCGAGAAGACGAAGGGCGCTCCCCTGGATGTCGTGATCCCCACCGAAGGCACTGGTTGGGAGATGGAGGCGACCGCCATCGTCAAGGGCACGAAGAACCTCGAGGCTGCAAAGAAGGTCGCGGATTGGGGTGCAACCAAGGGTGCAAGCGAGCTCTATTCCAAATCCTATGCGATCGTCGCCTATCCGGGCGCGGACAACACCCCGCCGAATTATCCAGCCAATGCCGAGAAGGGCATGATCAAGAATGATCTGAGCTGGATGGCGGCTAACCGCGAGCGCATTCTGGCCGAGTGGTCGAAACGGTACGAGTCGAAAGCGGCCCCGAAGAACTGATCACATCGTCAATCCGTGCCAGCTCGAACAGAGGGATCTGGTTTGATGAACAGCGTCAGCATTCCACTGCCACAAGGTGTCCCGCTCGACGGGCCGGCACACCACGGAGATGCCTATCTGCGCATCGTCAATCTCACGAAGCGGTTCGGCGCCTTCATGGCGCTGGACGGGATCAACCTGGAGGTGCGCAAGGGTGAGTTCGTCTGCTTCCTCGGCCCATCCGGCTGTGGGAAGACCACGCTCCTGCGTGCCATCGCGGGACTCGATCTGCAGGACGAGGGAACGATCTTTCTTGAGGGACGCAACGTCTCGCAGGCGGAGCCGTCCCAGCGTGACTTCGGTATCGTATTCCAGTCCTACGCGCTGTTTCCCAATCTGACCGTCGCCCGAAACGTAGGCTACGGTCTCGTCAATCGCAAATGGGCGCGAGCCAAGGTGGCGGAGCGCGTGCGCGAACTCCTGGCTCTGGTGGGTCTGCCTGACCAGGGGGAGAAGTATCCCCTTCAACTGTCGGGCGGTCAGCAGCAGCGTGTGGCTCTTGCCCGAGCGCTTGCGACATCGCCGGGACTTCTTCTCCTGGACGAGCCTCTCTCGGCATTGGACGCCAAGGTCCGTATCCGGTTGCGGGGAGAGATCCGTGCGCTGCAAAAGCGCCTCGGGGTCACCACGATCATGGTGACCCACGATCAGGAGGAGGCTCTCGCCATGGCTGACCGGATCGTTGTGATGAACAGCGGGCGGATCGAACAGGTAGGCTCTCCCGAGATCATCTACCGGACTCCCGAAACGGCGTTCGTCTCGGACTTCGTCGGCCACATGACATTTCTTGAAGCGAAGGTCGTGTCGCACGGCGTGGTGGACGTCGGGGGCCTCACCTTCGCTGTTGCCGACCCGCGCGGTTTCCAGCCGGGGACACGTGTGAAGCTCGCCATGCGCCCTGAAGATGTGAAGACCCGGAATATTGATCCCGGGACGCCGAACGCCTTCGAGGCTCGCATCGAAAATCTCGCCTTTCTCGGTGCCTTTTGCCGTGCCACGCTCGTCCCACTCGCTTCGCCACAAACCTGCATAGCCGCGGATTTCTCTAACAACGCCATGCATGATCTGCACATCACCGTCGGCCAGACACGCTGCGTCGCATTTCCACCCGAAGCGTTCCGGCTCTTTCCGCTTGAAGCAGGCGAGGGGCGTAAATGAGCACGGGACTTGCCTTCTCTGTATCACCTACCAAACCGCGGGCGCTGATCGGAGAGCGACAGGTTGCTGGGACCCTCATCGGTGCTCTCTGCCTTGTTCTCGTTGTCATTATCGCTCTGCCGCTCTGGTCGCTCCTTTCGAAGAGCTTCGAAAGCACAGGCGGCGCTTTCGTAGGATTTGACAACTATCTGACTTATTTCACGACTCCGACGCTCTTTGCCTCGCTCCAGAACTCCCTGATCGTTGCGAGCGTGTCGACGGCAATTGTCGTCCCGCTGGCCTTCGCCTATGCCTATGCGCTGACACGCACCCGTCTTCCCGCGAAGGGGCTGTTCTATGCGCTTGCCCTGCTGCCAATTTTCGCGCCATCGCTTCTTGCGGCAATCTCCTTGGTTTACATCTTTGGCAACCAGGGTTTCCTCGGGTTCCTGCTCATGGGGCACAGCGTTTACGGCCCCATCGGCATCGTCTTGGGGCAGGTGCTCTCCACCTTTCCCCATGCACTGCTGATCCTCGTCACCGCTCTCTCTCTTGCCGACGGCCGCCTCTATGAAGCCGCCGCTGCGCTCGGCACATCGAAGGCTCGGGTCTTCTGGACAATCACCCTCCCAGGCGCACGTTTCGGCGTCATCAATGCGATCTTCGTGGTCTTCACGCTGGTGATCACCGATTTCGGCGTGCCGAAGGTTATCGGCGGGCAGTATGAAGTTCTGGCGACTGATGCCTATAAGCAGGTTGTCGGCCAGCAGAATTTCTCCATGGGCGCCGTGGTAGGAATGATCCTTCTCGTGCCGGCGGTCATCGCCTTTACGGTCGACAAGATCGCCAAACGTCATCAAGTGGCTCTTCTGTCCGCGCGCGCCGTTCCATTCGAGCCGCCTGCGAACAGAAGGCTCGCACTTGCCTATTTGCTGTTCTGCCTACTGGTCGGAGGCACCATCGCCTGCACCTACGGCGTTGCCGTCTGGGCATCCTTCATCCAGTACTGGCCCTACAACCTCACACTCACGTTCAACAATTACGATTTCACCAATGTCGAGCCAGGAGGCTGGCAGCCTTACTTCAACTCGTTGTCGATGGCCGCTCTGGTCTCCGTCATCGGATCGACCCTCGTCTTTTCTGGGGCTTATCTGATCGAGAAGACCAATGCGTTTCCACTCGGGCGCGCCCTTGCACAGTTTCTGGCCATGCTGCCGATGGCGGTTCCTGGTCTAGTCCTGGGGTTGGGCTACGTGTTCTTCTTCAACGCGTCGTGGAACCCGCTGTCTGTCCTTTATGGAACATTGGCTATCCTGGTCATCAACACACTGGCGCACTTCTATACCGTTTCTCATTTGACCGCCTTGACGACCCTGAAACAGATCGACCGAGAGTTTGAAGCGGTTTCCGCATCTCTGAAGGTGCCGTTCTGGCGCACCTTTAGCACTGTGACGGTGCCGATTTGCGCTCCGGTCATTCTCGATATTGCGGTCTATATGTTCGTTAACGCCATGACGACGGTATCGGCTGTGATCTTTCTTTATGGGACCGAGAGCAAGCTTGCCTCCATCGCGATTGTTCACATGGACGAGGCAGGGGCGAGTGCATCCGCGGCAGCCATGGCAACAGCGATCATGGCGACCGCCATCGCGGTAAGGCTGGTGCATCTCACGCTGGCGCGCACCGTCTTCGATCGCTTGCAGCGATGGCGGCGCCGGACGGCAGCGTGAGAACTCCTGAGTAACCGAGCGGCTATCGCTAGATCTCGAATGGCACCGTCATGTCTGGGTAGCGCCCGTAGAAGTTCACTTGACAAAATCCTTATGCAACCGGTTACATAGGGGCTTAGTCTAGGAGCTGCGGTTTGACAGGCCCTCGAAAGGGAATGCCTACGATCAGCCAAGTAGCGGAAGCTGCTGGCGTTTCGCGTGCAACCGTTTCACGGACTTTCAGCCGGCCCGAACTCCTGAGTCATGAAACAATAAAACGCGTCCTCGAAGTGGCCGAAAAACTCGGCTATGTCCCGAACCAGGTTGCGCGCGCCTTGAGCACGGGTCGCGCGGGCAATATCGCCCTTATTGTCCCGGATATTGCCAATCCGTTCTTCCCACCGCTCATTCGCGCCGCACAGGCTCACGCCGATCACTTGGGCTATGCCGTTTTCCTGGGCGACTCTGATGAGCAGCCGCAGCGCGAGGATGTGCTTCTCAGCAAGATGGCGGCGCAGGTGGAAGGCTTCATACTGGCCTCACCCCGTCTTGACGAGGGCAGGGTCCGGACTCACGCGGCGCGCCGTCCTTTGGTTTTGATCAACCGCGATATCGAGGGGTTGCCGCGAATTCTGATGGATGTCAGCGCTGGAATAGCTGCCGCCATCGAGCACCTTGTGAGCCTGAACCACCGCCACATCGCATACGTGAGTGGCCCGCCCGCCTCATGGGCTAACCAGCAGCGCCAGCGAGCTGCCATCACGACTGCCGAAAAGCTTGGCATCCATCTGACCGCCATTCCTGCTTATCACCCGAATTACGAGGCTGGCCGAAAAGCGGCCGGTGAACTCGCAAAGTTGCCTGTCACGGCGACGGTCGCATTCGACGATCTTGTCGCTCAGGGCATCATGGCCGGTCTTGCTGATCTCGGTTGGCGCATTCCCCAGGACATGAGCATCGTCGGATTCGACGACGTGCTGGCAGCCACGACCTATCCGCCCTTGACAACGGTTGCAGCCCATAGCGCCGACGCGGGCACGCAGTCCGTGAAGCTGCTGGCAGAGATCCTGAGCAAAGGCCAGGTCCAAGACGAACGCATCATCATCCCGACGAAGCTCATTATTAGGGCGACGACAGACCAACCGTCAAAGCGGCCCCACACCGCATATGCCAAGCCACGTTCCCTGCCGCGGGCAAAAGCTCACAACAAAAGCTGAAACGGACACGACGCCAATGAAACTTCACCTCTACAGGACAAAGTCAGCACTTGGAGAAGCCGCCGCCGCGATGGGCGCCCAGGCGATCCGCGACGCGATCGCAGCAAAGGGCCGCGCTCACATCATAATCGCAACCGGTGCAAGTCAGTTTGAAATGCTTGATGCCCTCGTGCGACAGCCAGGTATCGACTGGCCGAAGGTAACAGGGTTCCACCTCGATGAGTATATCGGGATGTCTGACAACCATCCGGCAAGCTTCCGGCGCTACCTGCGTGAACGGTTCACGTCGAAGCTCCCAACACTGGGTGCATTTCATTTTATCGAAGGGGATGCGTCCGATCTTAAGGCTGAGGTCTCACGGATTGGTGACTTGGTCACGGCGAACCCGATCGACGTGACATTTGCCGGCATAGGGGAGAACGGGCACCTCGCCTTTAATGATCCGCCAGCCGATTTCAATGTGGATGATCCCTACATCATCGTTGAACTCGATGAGGTCTGCCGCCGGCAGCAATTCGGGGAAGGATGGTTCCCTACGTTCGAGGACGTGCCGCAGACCGCAATTTCCATGAGTATTCGCCAGATCATGGCGAGCCGCCTCGTCGTATTGTCTGTGCCCGACGCACGCAAGGCCGATGCGGTTCAAAAGGCGCTGGAGGGGCCGGTCTCCCCAGCTTGCCCAGCTTCGATCCTTCAAAGGCATCCGGCCTGCCACGTGTTTCTGGACACTGCATCTGCCAGCAAGCTCTCATCGACGTCTCTTCGTGGGGCAGATCGGGATACGGAGTGAGACGGGCCGGAATGGGTCCGAAGAAAACAACCAGAGGAAGGAGCAAGGTCTAATGCGTGCAAAACTGAGAGACACGTTGAGTGCAGCCGCCTGCTTGACGGCTGGCATTGTTCTGGCCACCGGCAGCTTTGCCCAGACCCCATCGGCTAAGCCGAAAGTTCCTCTGACGATCAACGTCATCGACGTCGCCGGCGATCTCCAGATCAGCCAGCCGGCCATCGAAAAATTCAGGAAGGATCACCCGGATCTCGTCTCGCGTTTCGTCTTTACGAAAGCGACGGCACCGGAACTGGCTGCGAAGTTGAAGGCGCAGCAGGATGCAGGCCGCGTTGACATCGACTTCGTGCTCACCGGCAATGATGCCTTGGCTGCCGGCATGGAACAGGGCATCTGGCTCGAGATCCTGCCGAAATACCAGGATCGCTTTCCCGACCTGGAGAAGCTTTATCACCCCGGGGCCTATGCGATGCAGAAGATGGGCCGGGGTCAGGCCTTCGTGATCGACTGGTATCCGTCCGGTCCGCTCCTTGAATATGCGCCGGACCGCGTCAAGGACATTCCCGATACGGCGGAAGGGCTGCTTGCCTGGTGCAAGGCGCATCCGGGAAAGTTCATGTACGCACGTCCATCCAACTCCGGACCGGGCCGCACATTCGTGATGGGGCTACCCTACCTCTTAGGCGACAAGGATCCTCTCGATCCCGTCAATGGTTGGGAGAAGACATGGGCCTACCTCAAGCAACTCGACAGCTGCATCGACTACTATCCTGGCGGCACGACGGCGACGATGAAGGAACTGGGCGAGGGGTCTCGTGACATCATCGCGACCACGACGGGATGGGACATCAACCCGCGTTACCTCGGCATCGTGCCCGAGGAGTTCAAGGTCGCGACCCTCAAGGGGTTCCACTGGGTGGGCGATGCCAACTACATGGCTATTCCCAAAGGCGTTTCCCAGGAGAAGGTCGATGTCCTTCTTCAAATGATCGCATACCTCCTCAAGCCGGAGCAGCAAGCGTACATGTACGATCACGGCTACATGTATCCGGGACCCGCCATTCACGGTGTACCGCTCGAAATGGCCCCCAAGGAAAGCCAGGACACCATCAGAAGGTTCGGACGGCCGGAATATGAGAGCATGATCGCCGACAATCCGGTCGAGCCGCCGCTCGACGCCAAGCCTCTGGTGGCGATGTTCGACAAGTGGGATCGCGAGATCGGCAGCGCGAAGATGAAGCAGTAGCGGCCGTTTCAGCAACGACTTTTCCATGGAACCATGGGCGGCGCATGCCGCCCATCGACAATCGTATGAGCGGAGTTCTCGATGCAGAGCAGGGGTCTCCTCGACCTTCAGGTGAATGGCTTCGCCGGGGTCGACTTCAATGCGACGGGTCTGGACGCGGATACCCTGGATCGTGCTCTTGCGGCGATGCTCGGCACGGGCGTGACGACCTGCCTGCCGACGATCATCACGGCGTCCGCCGAGGATCTGGCCAAACGCTTCGCCGCGCTGGACCGCGCAGTGGCCGAGAGCCGGCTTGGCCCGATCATGGTGCCGGGTTATCATTTGGAAGGCCCTTTCTTGAATCCGGCGGATGGATACGCGGGCTGTCATCCGCAGCAGGTCATGACCGCGCCCGATGCTGATCTTGTCTTCGGGCTCGAAGCGAATCTGTCACGGCCGATCCTCCTCGTGACACTCGCGCCCGAGCTGCCGGGCAGCGAAGCAATCATTCGAAGGTTGAGCGGGGCCGGGAAGATCGTCGCTATCGGGCATTCTTCCGCCGATGCGGATACGGTTGCGATGGCCGTCGAGGCGGGCGCGCGCATGTCCACGCATCTCGGCAATGGTGTTCCGCAGATGTTGCATAAACTCAATAACACGATCTTTGCCCAGCTCGCGGAGGAGCGCCTGCATGCGAGCTTCATCGCCGATGGCATTCATCTTCCAAGACCGGCGCTGAAGACGATGCTCCGTGCGAAAGGGATCGAACGCTCCATTCTGGTATCGGACGCGGTTTCCGCCGCTGCCACTTGCCCTGGGCGCTATTCTTTCGCCGGAATGGAGATCGAGCATGGGGCGGACGGCAGTGTCAGGCTGCCGGGCAGCCATTATCTCGCCGGCTCTGCGCTGACTCTGGATAAGGCAGTCGGTAACGTCGTGCGATGGGAGCTCGCGAGCCCTGAAGAGGCGATCCGGATGGCTTGCGATAACCCGCGATCGATGCTGGCTCCGGCATTGAAGGCGCATGGATTGCCTAATCCCCCAGCAGGAGATGTCAGCTGGTCTGCTGACTGGGAGATTCTGCAGGTCGAACACGGAGATATTGTGCATCGTCGAAAGTAGCGATCGGGACGATGCACGATGAAGAAGGATGTCATCGGCAGCGGCCCATATTGTGTGACAAACCAGAAGGGAAAGAGGATATGGAAGGTCAGCCGAAGCATATCGATCGACGCACGCTCCTTGGAGGCGCCGCCAGCGTGGCGGCCCTGGCCGCCACAGGCGTTCGCGCCCAGAGTCTTGCTCTTCCGAAATCACCCGTTGCACTCAACGTGATCGATGTCGGCGGCGCTCTTGCGCTGATGCAGAAGGCCTTCGAGGAGTACCGCAAGGCCAAGCCCGAACTCGTGTCCCGCATCACCTACGTCAAAGCCCCGGCACCCGAGCTGGCGTCCAAGGTCAAGGCCCAGCAGAACGCTGGCCGCATCGATATCGACATGGTACTGACGGGAAGCGACGGCCTTGCGGCCGGACTGGACCAGGGCCTCTGGATCAAGCTTCTTCCCACCTATGCCGACAAGTTCCCCGGTCTTGAGGAGAATTACGAGCCTGCGGCATTGAACCTGCATCGGGCACAAGGCCAAGGCTATGGAGTGGTAATCAACTACTATCCGTCCGGTCCGCTCCTCGAGTATGCGCCCGAACGCGTGAAGAATGTTCCGACGACGGCGGAAGATCTGCTCGCCTGGGCCAAGGCGCATCCCAACCGGTTCATGTATGCCCGCCCTGCCAATTCGGGGCCGGGCCGAACCTTCATGATGGGGTTGCCTTATATCCTCGGAGACAAGGATCCGATGGATCCAGTCAATGGTTGGGAGAAAACCTGGGCTTATCTGCGCGAATTGAATGCTTCTATCGAATACTATCCCTCTGGAACCACAGCCACGATGAAGGAATTCGGTGAAGGCTCCCGCGACATCATCATCTCCACGACGGGCTGGGACATCAACCCGCGCGCACTTGGCATCGTACCGAAGAGTGCCCAGATCGGAACTCTCAAGGGCTTCCACTGGGTTTCCGATGCATTCTTCATGGTCGTGCCCAAGGGTGTCGCGGATGACAAGCTCGCTGTCCTCGTTGACCTGATGGCCTTTCTGCTCAAACCCGAGCAGCAGGCCTTCTCCTACGATGAGGGATATCTTTATCCGGGGCCTGCCGTAAAGAACGTACCGCTTTCCATGGCTCCTAAGGAAAGCCAGGACGTCATCAAGGAGTTCGGTCGGCCCGAATATGCGGATCTGATCGGCGGAAATCCGATCGAGTTGCCGCTGCCCCCCGAAAAAATGGTCGTCGCTTTCCGCCGTTGGGATGAGGAAATCGGCTCCAAGAAAGGCAAGTGAAGCGAACCGACCTGCATCGGCGATGGGCACCATTGCGCTGCTTATCGCCAAGGTGCCGGCCGACAGGCAACCGTCACGGACGCCGTCCTGGTTTCTCGATGGCTGAACGTCCACCTCTGGGAACAAGGTTCCAGAGATATGACAACGAAGGGTAAGTAATGGGTTCGAAGACGATAACGCTGACCGGGCCTGAACTGGCGGCCGAGATTTCCGAGATCGGCGCCGAACTGGTCAGGCTTCAGGACCACGAAGGCAGGGACCTTTTATGGAATGGCGACCCGACCATCTGGGCTGGAAGAGCACCATTGCTCTTCCCCATGGTCGGCCGCGCAAAGGATGATCGTATTCGCATCAAGGGGAGAGATTACGAACTGCCAAAGCACGGTTTCGCCCGGTCGTCGCGATTTTCGCTTGTCGAGCGAAGAGAGAATAGTTGCACCCTGCGCCTTACATCAGGCGCCGAGACCATGATCAGTTATCCGTTTTCCTTTCAGCTCGATGTGACATACGAGATTGCAGGCTCCGTTCTCATCAATCGGGCCGTGGTGACGAACGAAGATGAACAGGCGCTTCCTGTATCATTCGGCTTCCACCCGGCATTCCGCTGGCCTCTGCCTTACGGAGCGGATCGGGAGGCGCACGAAATCATCTTCGAGCAGGACGAGAGCAGCCGGCCGATCCGGCGGGTTCAGGACGGACTTCTGACCCCGGTCCGCCATCCGTCTCCGGTTGCCGGAAACCGGCTTGCCCTCGCCGATGAATTGTTCATTGACGATGCCTTGATCTTCCTGTCACCTGCAAGCCGACATGTCACCTATGGGGCACCCGGCACTCCCGCGCTTACGGTTCGGTTTCCGGATATGCCGCATCTTGGGATCTGGACGAAGCCTGGAGCCGGTTATGTCTGTATCGAGCCATGGCAAGGCTTCGCCAGTCCTGACGATTTCGAAGGTGAGTTCGGCGACCGCCCTGGAGTTGTTTCCGTCCCGGTCGGCGGGGCAGCGACATTCGCAATTGAAATCGCTCTTTTATCGAGTATGCCACAGTAAGTTTATCGCAGCAGCTTGTGGCTCAAGAGCTGGGCGGGACCAAGCCTGTCAGCGACAGGCGTCAGCGATCTCTATCTCGGATCATCGAAATGACAATGGCCTCCGCCACCACCAGAGGCTTCGAGGTGATGCGGATGATCCGCCGCGGCCATTACGGCCTAGCACAGCGCGGCGCGACAGGTGAAATTCGTCTTGTGAACCAGCTCTTCGGTCTCCTGGGCTGAGTGTTCCACTCAACTGAGTTCGCTTTGCCCTTCTTAAGTTAATGCAACATGGGATTATTCCGGGCCTGGTGCCCTTCGACGGCAAATTGGGGTCTGATGTGATCAGGCCCAAAGTGGAAGCCAACGGAGAGTAT
>JBOZRS010000082.1:0-55501 GCA_050789065.1 Microvirga sp. | reverse complement strand
CGTCCGGGGCGGTGGCGAAGAGGCGGCGGGTGACGTAGTCGGCCGGATCGTGGCCGCTCGGCACCTCCTGGCGCTTGCGCAGGGTCCGCTCGCCCGTTCGCAGGTTGTAGTCGATGACCTCGCTCGGTGTGGTGAGGGAGGAATAGCGGTATCGGATCACGTCCGTGTCGAACTCGTAGCCCGGATCGACGCCCAGGGAGTAGGTCTCCTCGTCCAGGGCGATCGTCTCCTCCCGGCCGGTCGCGAATTCGCGCAGGACGATGCGCGGGTTGGCGTTCTCGCGCTCCAGGCGCACGAGATAGCGGGCGAGCGCCACGACGAACAGGATCATGGTGCCCGGCCTGTAGGGCACGAGATCGCGCCAATGGGCGCGGCCGGGGGTGCTGACGGGCGCCGTCATGATCTTGAAGTCCTCGGCCCCGTCCGCGTTCGTAAGGATGACGAGGCTGTCGCCGTGATGCTCCACGTCATATTGTAGCTGGGGCGTGCGCGGCTCGATCAGGCGCGGCGTCGCCGAGGGATCGGCCCGGTCGAGGAGCCGGACCTCGGAGGTCTCATGGTCGCTCGACTCGATGAGCACATAGGCGTCGGATTGGGTCACGCCGAGCTTCAGGAAATAGCCCGGATCCTTTTCCTCGTAGATCACCTGATCCTGTTCGGGGGCGGTGCCGAGGAGGTGCCGCTTGGCCCGAACGGGGCGGTGATTCTCGTCGAGCTCGACGTAATAGAAGCCGGACGAATCGTTGAGCCACACGGCGCCACCGGACGTTTGGGCAATCTCGTCGGGCAGGTCCAGGCCGCTATCGAGGTCTCTCACCCGGATCGTGAAGTACTCCGAGCCCTTGATGTCGGCACCCCAGGCGAGCAGGCGATGATCCGGAGAATGATCCGCTCCGCCGAGGTCGAAGAAGGCGTGGCTCGCCGCCTCCTTGTCCCCGTCCAGCATGATCGTCTCTTCGCCGCCGTCCCGGGGCTTGCGGCACACGAGAGGATGCTGCCCGCCTTCACGATAGCGTGTGAAGTAAGCGAAGGGGCCGTCCGGTTCGGGGACGGAGGAATCGTCCTCCTTGATGCGCCCGCGCATTTCCGCAACGAGACGCTCCTGGAACTCTTCCGTTCCGGCAAAGGCCGCCGCCGCATAGGCGTTCTCCTGCTCCAGGCAAACCCGGATGGAGCGGTCGAGGGCCTCCGGATTCTTCAGGACTTCCTTCCAGTTCTCTGCCTTCAGCCATGCGAAATCGTCCTGGATCCGCACGCCATGGACCTCGAAGACATGGGGCTTTCTCGGAGTGGCGGGCGCGGCGGGAAGGGGGTGGGACGGCAGGCGCTCGAGCTTCATGAAATCATCCGGAGCAGAAAGTTGTGGCGGAATCGATTATGCATACATAACTCGCATTTCCCACGGCAGGTCCGCCGAAGGCCCACAGGCCATAGCCAATCCTTCCCGAGTTGATCTATAGCGGCTTCATCTGGACGAGATCTATGAATTCAATAATTTGCGGACGGCCGCGCCAACTTGCGCCCCGGCTCTCGAATCGACCTTCTATTGCATAGCGAAAGTTGATACGAAGTTTTCCAAAGTTTTCCTTCTGAAGATCTTGTCATTCGAGTAAAATTGCCATACCTGAACGAGCAGGCACGGTTTCTGTGCGAGTACAGTGCGGTTCAAGGATGAGACAAGCATTGCTTCTCAAAAGACTGCTTAAGAAATAGGCGCAAAAGCTTTTTTAAGCGGCTCCAAAGAACCGGAAAGGAAGAAAATCAAAATGGGCGACAACAACGCTGCTGCGAACTACATTGAGCTGGCTGCGGACATCGTATCGGCTTACGTGAGCAACAATTCGGTTCCGTCGGGCGATCTTCCGACGCTCATCAACGATGTCCATTCGGCTCTCCTGCGTGTCGGGGGCGGCACCGTGGAAGTGCCCGCCGAGGCCCCTAAGCCCGCCGTTCCTCTGAAGAAGTCCGTGACGCCGGACTACATCGTCTGCCTGGAAGACGGCAAGAAGTTCAAGTCGCTCAAGCGCCACCTGCGCACGCAGTACAACATGACGCCTGAGCAGTATCGCGAGAAGTGGGGCCTGCCCGTCGATTACCCGATGGTCGCACCCAACTACGCCAAGGCCCGCTCGGAACTCGCCAAGGAAATGGGCCTGGGCCAGCAGCGCCGCAAGCGCCGTTCGTCGCGCGGCTGAGGCCAGACGACGCTTCAAGAATCAGCCGCCCTCAGGGCGGCTTTTTTGTGAGCGCTGGCAATCGTGAGCGCGCGGTCGGGGCGGCTGCGTAAAACGCAGACAGGCCCGATTGTCCACAGGGGCGATGCGAAGCGGAACGCGATCCGCCGGCATGCCGCTGCGGCATCCGGGCCCGACTCGGGCTTTGAAGATCCTGCTCCGCAAGGGAAGAGGCGACCCGCTCATCGAGGCCACAATAGGGCCGTGGACCGCTCCAGAGGACTTATCCTTGCTGTTATCAACAGTTGTGAATCTCATTGACAATTAGGAATAGGAACCCACTATCGAGGCTGGAGGGCTCGTCCTTCCGCGTTTATTTTTTAGGGAACAAAACATGAACAAAAACCAGAACGATTGCGCTCACGAAAGCATTTCGAAACAGGGCAATTCCTCGTCCGGCGGGAGCAAATCCCTCAGTCGCGCAAGGTACGCGAGGGGGCGCGTTCGCAGTGCTCCTGAGAGAACCGCGGCTGGCTCGCTTCCGTCCGATGCCAGGCGGCTTCTCATGGCCTTGGGCTTTCCCGAGGCGCGGGCGCTCACCGACCCGACCGACCACGGCAGCGTGATCGTCCGCAGGGAGCGTTCCGGGATCTCGGTGGGAGCCGGGCGCTTTCCCGCAGCCGCCGCCGACATTCTCGCGTGCCGGGATCTGGCCCGCTGGCAGCAGGTCGAGGCGGGCCCGGCATTCCTGACCCTCACCGAGGCCGGGAGGGCGCATCTCTGCCGCGCGGCGGCGCCGGATCCGGAGGTCGCCTTCCTCCACCAGCACCGCGAGACCGCCGTCGCGACCGTCGAAGCGGAGTCCGGCCCGAGCCGGGTGAGGGTGGATCTGGACGAGAGCCCTCTCGACTGGCTACGCCGGCGCAAGGGGCGCGATGGAGAGCCGATGATCGACGAGGCGTCCTATCAGGCGGGCGAGCGGCTTCGGACCGACATCATGCTGGCCGGGATTCTGCCGGGGGTGACGGCTCGGTGGGACGCGATGCCGAGGAGGGGAGGGCCGGTTTCTCCGGCCGACGCGACCGACCGCATGATCGCGGCTCGACAGCGGATCCGGAACGCCTTCGACGCGGTGGGGGCCGATTTCAGCGATCTTCTCATGGACCTCTGCGGATTTCTCAAAGGCCTGGAGCTGATTGAGCGTGAGCGCCAATGGCCTCCGCGCTCGGCGAAGATCGTCGTGCGGATCGCCCTCGCGCGGCTGGCGGAGCATTACGGCATCGAAACGGCGGCGCGGGGCCCGGCCGCTTCCCGCGGCATCCGGGCCTGGCAGGCCGTCGTCATCGAAGGCGGACGCGTTTGAGGGCGAGAGTTCGAGCCTGATCCTCCCCATGACCGCATGATGGGGGCTTTCCGAAGCTCGCCGCAGGCATCCCCGGACGCGGTCCGGGGATCAGCCCCGTGGGACACGCCGCCCACCCAGGTTGACGGCAGCCGGCGGCCGCTGCGTTCAGGGGCCGTCAGGCTGCCGACAGGGCCATCTGGGCGTCGCGGCGGATGCGCTCGGCCATGGATCTGACGCCATTCGAGCGTTGCGGCGTCAGGTGTTCCGAGAGGCCGAGTTCCTTGAACAGGGCCAGGGCGTCCGTCGACAGAACCTCCGAGGCGGTCTTGCCGCTGTAGAGGGCAATCATGAGGGCCACGAGGCCGCGCACGATATGGGCGTCGCTGTCGCCGAGGAGGTGAAGGACGGGCTCGCCCTTCGGGGCATCGATGGTCGTCAGGAGCCAGACCTGGCTCGCGCAGCCCTGGACCTTGTTGGCATCCGTATGCGCCGCCTCCGGCAGGGGCTCCATCATCCGCCCCAGCTCGATGACGTAGCGGTAGCGTTCCTCCCAGTCGTCGAGCAGCTCGAAGTTGGACACGATTTCGTCAATGGTCGGCAGCATGACATTCCTGCTTTGTCTGCCGGTCATATAGGCGTTTGCGGCGGCTTTGGCGACCGGCGCAGGGTGCGGAAAAGGGATCCGGCCTTCTCAGCTCCGCGGCTTGGCGGCGTCCCCGCGCCATGCGGGCTGCCGGTCTTCCGGCTGCAGGGTGTCGGACGGCCTGGCCTCTGCCCCGCCGAGGCCGGACGTGGTGAGGATCTTGTCGATGACCGCCCGCTTGGCGCCGTCCGGCAGGGCCTGCCACATGGTCTCGAGATGACCCGCTTCACTCTCCGGCGCAGGCGGCGCCACCACGGCGGGCTGGTCCTTCTTCGGCTTCAGAAATGCCTCGATGGCGTCGGTTCCCTCGCCCTTCTGACGGACCGGAGAGTAGTAGAAGATCACCCCGACGATGAGGATGAAGCGCAGAATGGAGAACATGTGCGGCTGCGGGTTGCCCGAACGGGTGATGAGGTGATGCATCATAACGTGCCGCGCCCCAGCCGCGTAGGACATGGTCGGAGAACCTGCAAACAGGATGAACAAAGTCTTGCCGGGGCGCGGTTGCCGTTTTCATTTGGCCAAGATGCTGACGGAGCGACGGAAAATGGGCCCTTCCTTGCCTCCGGGACGGCGCCGGCCGGTCAATATGTCGAAAGTGGGTCCTTCGAACCCGTGATCTGAAACAGCTTTAGGGTTCGCTTAAGCCGCCTCTGTCAGGATGATGCCAGAACAGACGAGGAGCGGCGGCGAGCCGTTTGCGAATACATCTTGCTGGCAGATCTCCCACAGCCCGGTACGGCACTCCGGCGGAGTGACGGAGGACGGATCCATCGCTCCGGAGCGATCATGCCTGCCGCGGCGCGGAGAGGCTTGCCCTCCGGACTGCGGGCCCCAACCATGACGTCATTGTTCTGAAGACGGGATGACCTCCTTGCGTGATGCTTTGACAGCCCAGCCAGACGACGATTTCGACCTGCCCGCGGTCGTGCGGCCGAGACCTGCCGCAAGGCCGCGACGGACATCCGCCAAGCCGCCCAGGAAGATCGGCGCCGTCGAGCGCCTGACGTCCCTCACTCTGCGCCATCCGCGCCGGATCGTGACCGCGCTTCTCCTGGCCGGGTGCGGGGGCGCGATCGCGTGGAACGCCCTCGTCCTGCAACGCGCCCATCATCCCGCGCCCCTCTTCAGCGGCCAGAGAGCAGCCGCGCCAGCGCCAGCGCCCACCGATGCCCCCGCACGACCCCTGCCGCCCTTGCGGCCCGAGAACGAGTTTCCCGACGCGCAGGCTTCGACGGCCGTTCAGCCGCAGCCCATGGCTCAGGCCCCGGCCTCTCCGGTTACGGCGCCCGCCGCACCCGCCCCGAAGCCGCTCTCGCGGAGCGCGATCGCGGATCTGATCCGCCGGAACGGCGAGAAAAGCAATGAGGCCGAGCCTGCCGCGCCGGCGCCCGCCAAGGCCGTGCCGGCGCCCGCCGTCGCTCCCTCTCCCTCGCGGGCGCCCACGGTGCGCGATCCCATCGCCGAGATCATCCGCATGGGCGGGCCGGTGCCGACGCCGCCCGCCAATGTGGGCCGTGCCGATGCCGGGGACCTCGTACTCTCCGGCCAGCGCGCGCTCGCGAAGCTGGGCTACGGCGTCAAGGTGGACGGCATGATGGGGCCCGGAACGCACCAGGCGATCGAGCGTTTCGAGCAGGACCGGCACCTGCCGGTCACGGGTGAGTTCAACGGGCGCACGGTGCGCGAATTGTCCACCCTGTCAGGCATCACGGTTCAATAGTGGCAAGACTCCGCTCCGACTTCTGGGTGTCCGCCTATCTCCGCCGCTGCGCGGTCGAGGGAATCGAGGCTGCCTTGCGCAAGCGCGGCGCGGCGGAAGCGGGCGCGATCTTCGTGAAGCTCGATCGTCTCGACGGGACCGCGAGCCTCTACGGGCCCGCGCCGCAGCTCTTCGTCGACGACAGCAGCAGCGAGCGCCTGTTCGCGCAGATCCTCCAGGACGTGACGCCGCTCGATGTCGAGGAGCGGATGGCGCGGGAACTCCGGTTCGATTCCGATCTCTGGCTCGTGGAGGTGGACGATCGGGCGGGCCGCCATTTCCTCGATCTCGCTCCGGAATAACGAGCCCGACGTCCCGGAGAGGCGTCAGGTCGCTCCCAGCGGTCCCGCGGGACGCATCGACAGCGCCTGCACGCCCAGGATCGCTTCCACCAACGTGAGAGCTACGGGACATGGAGTGTCGCGCATCTCCCGCAGCAGATCCTTGATGGCTGATAGCGGGTAGGAGAGGGCGGGGTGGAGCTCGAGGAACATGCGCGCGGCTTCCCTCTCTGTCAGACCCAGCGCCTTCAGGGCGAGCGCCAGAAGGGAATGCCGTCCGATCCGAAGCGCGTGCCAGACGGTCGAGGCCGGGAACCCGAAGGCAGCGGTCAGCAGCATTTCCAATTGCTGCACGTCGCCCTTGCGACAGGCGGTGAAGAGTTCGCCCTTGTCGTGGTCGTCCAGGTGGAACGACAGGGTCACGCGCTGGAGAGAGGCCGCGTCGGCGAGGCGCGCGCGGATGCGTCTGCGGCGCTCGCGATCGGCCGCGAGGTAGAGGGCGGCTTCGGACGCGACCGTCAGGTCCGTGCGCCGGAGAAGGATACGGCCGAGGGAAGGGCGGTCTTGCGCGCGGCGTGCAAGCTCCTCGAAGGCGGGTGCCTCGGGAGTGAGGCTCGGATTGACGGCCAGCGCATCCTCGCTGGCCTCCTCGTGCAGCACGAGCAGGCGCTCGATGGTCGCCGCATCGAGATCGCGGCGGGAGGCGAGCTGCAACCGTCCCTCCGGAGTCGCCAGGAGCTTGTCGCCGAAGGCGCATGGCAGGTGCGGGGCATGGCGGAGTGCGATGTCCCGCGTCTCCGGCGAGTGGTGGACGAGATAGTCGAGAATGGATGGCGGCGTGTCCTCGCAGGGAGCCAGGATTCGGGCGATGTCGACGAGGGTCTGCGGGTCCATGCGCGGCAGGAAGCCCAGCACCAGCGCCTCGAAAGTTTCGATGCTCTCGCGGTCGCGCGCAGGAGCTGCGACGAACATCTCGGCATTCACTTTCAGGAGAGCGGCGCGCGCATCGGGGCTTCCGGTTTCCAGCGAATGGAGGCTCGACAGGTCGGACCAGAGATCCGGGTTCGCGGAGGACGCCATACTCACCTCTCTTCAACGCAAACGCGCCCGAAGCCTAGAGCCCTCCCGTTAGCGCATCATTAACCGGATGGAAGCCGCATGGATTTTGAGCGTCGGCGTCGCGGAACATAAGCACAGCCGCTGTTGTTGTTTTCATGTCCGGCAAGGCTTTTTTCATGCAAGGCCGCTTCGGTCGGAAACGGTCTGTTAACCATAAGGCTTTTTGTGTGAGGCATTCGTCAGGACATGTGATGGCCACTTAACAGGAGGGCGAAATGCAGGACGTTTGGACGAGATCGCCAGGAGTGGTGATCGCATTCCCGGATGTAGACGAGCGACCGCAGCGTCCGCTTCTGTCCCCCAACGAGCCGCGCGGCGAAATCCTCCTCTTCACGGGTGTCCGGTACGAAAGGCCTTCGCCCAATCCCGGCCCGTCCCGGCCCTTCCTTTTCAACGGACCGAACGGCCGCCGCCGCTCCTGAGCCTTCTCGCGCCTGGCGATGCGCCAGGTTTGGCGTCAGCCCTCCGATCCTGCGAGATCGCGCGTCATCAATACCGCATCGGTGCCATAGCTGAGCAGCTTCTCCTCGAGGCCCGGCACGGCGGTCACACGAAAACCCAGCCTCTCCCAGAACCCCTGAGACCCGTTCACGGCAACCAGGGACATGTTGTCGAAGCCGGCGTCCCGCGCATGGTTCGCCAGCCATTGCGTCGCCTGCGCCGCATAGCCCTTGCCGCGGCCTTCCGGCAGCAGGGCGACGTCGTGGACGTAGTAGGTCGTCGCCGGACGAGGAATCGCGCCCAGTCGCGAATCCAGGGGCGGCGGCTCGCCGAAGCGCCAGGGATGGGTGAGGGCATAGCCGGTCGGCCTGTCCTGCTCGGTCAGCACGAGGCAGCCCTGCGGATAGAGACGCTGGCGCTCCATGAAGACATCCATGCCCTCCGGATGGTTCACATGGATGATGTCCGCCAGGATCTTCACATCGTCGAGATCCCGCGGCGTCATGAGGCGCCACGGCATCAGTCTTCCTCGTCCTGATCCGTCGTGCAGGAGACGGCCTTCGCGGCCTCCTCCGCCTGCGCGCGCAGGCTGGGGGTCGGCGAAGCCACGCGAACGATGACGAAGCCCTGCTGTTCGGGCGCGACGATCCTCACGTCGCGGGAGGGCTCGTTCTCGTCCTCGGCCGCCCGGGCCTCGTCGAGCTGGCGGGCCGTCATGGCGACGATTTCCAACTCGCCCCGCACGGCGGCTCTGTCCGTCACGGCGAAGAAGACGCCGCGCGTCGCCGAATGGAACGAGAAGGCCAGGGGAAGGGTCCCGGTCTTCGCTGCGACCCGCATGGGGCCGTCGCGGAGATTGAACGCGCAGGCCGCCACCGCGACGGCGGGATCGGGAGCCGAGAGCCATGTATCGGCGCCGCCCGGCGCGCTGATGAGCTGCGCATTGTCGGACGCCGGGGCCGCCTGGACTTTGGAGAAGGCATCGTGCTCGGCCAGATGGGGCGCGGCCAGAATCGACGCCACGTGGACGCCGGCTGCCAGCACAAGGCCCGCCAGGGTGGCGACGATGAAGCGGCTGCCGTTCTTCATGCTCCGCACCCCAGGCGCTCGATGGTCGGGAAGGTGCCCTCCGAGAGGATCGCGCCCGCGGCCCCCGGCGGGTCGTAGAGACGCAGCACGAGGCTGAACGGACCCGACGGCGGAAGCTGGAGCCAGTTGCCCGGCTGGAGAGTCCGTGACAGGGCGATGGTGAACTGGTCGTTTGCCTTGCGGACGATCTCGGCCGACGTGAAGCCGCTGCGTCCGAGATCCGACCTGAGCAGGTGCCCGGCCTCATCGTAGAGGGTCAGGGTCCAGAGCCGGGCCGCCGGAACGACGGAGCCGACGCGGTAGGAGCAGGCGGAGTCGAGCCTCCTGCCCTCGCTGTCGGCGGTCGCCGTCAGGGCGAGGCCCTCGCCGGCCGCGATCGGGATGTCGCCGCGGTGAGCCAGGATCGCGCGCATGTAGGGGTCGGCCTCGGGAGAACCCAGCTTGGGCCAGACCTGCCAGGATCCCAGGCGCACGCGGCCGAAGGGCGGATCCCCGTTGATGGCCAGATAGGCCGAGCCGAGACCAAGCCCCAGCGCGAGCAGGAGCGCATAGACGATCAGGAGCGCGGTCGGGATGGATCTTGAGGACACGGCGTGCAACGGGGTCGAGAGGGCGCGCATCGAAGCGGCCCGCGGGGCATTCGTCAATAGAGCCTCGTTCTCCATCCTCAGGGCATCGCAACTTGGCGCGTGGCGCTCATGGCCCCGGTCGAGGCGGGTTCCGAACGCGGAGCCCCCGCCTCCTGCGCCGCAGAGACGGAGCGCCCGGCGGACTCGAACAGGGCGCTGATGCCGCCCAGAGCCTCATAGGTCTTCCGGGACAGGGTGCCGGCCAGATAGGCCTGCGACCCGCTCTGGGCCTGATCGGCGGCCGGGCGGTTGGAGGCCACGCGGGCGCCGCCCTCCGGCTCCAGGCCCGGAATCGGACGGATCTCCAGGTTCTGGTGCGCGACCGTCATCACTTCCTTCCAGGTCATGGCCGGAAGGGTGCCGCCGGTCATGTTGTTCATGGAGGTATAATCGTCGTTGCCGTACCACACGGCCGCCACGAGGTTGCCGGTGAAGCCGACGAACCAGGCGTCCTTGTAGGCGTTGGTGGTGCCGGTCTTGCCGGCGGTCTTGATGCCGTCGAGGTTCGCCCTCTTGCCGGTTCCTTCCTCGGCCACCTTGTTGAGCATGAAGTTCATGTCGTTGACGACGCGGGTTTCGAGAACCTGCTTGGGCTGCACGTCCCGCTCGTGGCGGTAGATCACTTCGCCGGAGGAGTTGCGGATCTCCCAGGCCGCGTAGGGCTCGGCGCGCTTGCCGCCATTGGCGAAGACCGCATAGGAAGCGGTCATGTCCATGACCGTCACCTCCGCGGCCCCGATGGGCAGCGAGCTGGAATCCGTGAGCGGATGGGTCAGGCCCATCCGTTTGGCCGTATCGACGATCACCGCGCGGCCCGCCTTGGCGTTGCCCTTGCCGATCTCGACGGACATGCGGACGGGAATCGAGTTGATCGACCGGGCCAGGGCCGACACCAGGGGCATGCTGCCCGAGAAGGACCGGCCGTAGTTCTGCGGGCACCAGTTGCCGAGGCAGATCGGCTGGTCGACCACGATGGAACTGGGCCGCAGCTTCGGGTTGGTCGTCAGGGCCGCCGCATAGACGAAGGGCTTGAAGGAGGAGCCGGGCTGACGCAGGGCGTCGGTCGCGCGGTTGAACTGGCTCTGTCCGTAATCCCGCCCGCCGACGATAGCCCTGACGGCACCGTCCACGTCCATGACCACGATGGCGCCCTGCTTCGCCCGGTATTCGCGCCCGTGCTGGCGCAGCATGTCCTCCAGAGTCTGCTCCGCGTGCCGCTGGAGCGTCGTGTCGAGCGGCGTCTTCACGATGAGGACCCGGTCGTGACCGAGCTTCTTTTCCGTCGCGAGGGCCTTCACCTGATCGTAGGCCCAGTCGAGATAGAAGTCGGGAGTCGTCTCGCGGGTGCGGTTGACCGGCGTCGCGGGATTGCGGCGGGCGGACTGGATCTGACCCTCCGTCAGGAAGCCCGCCTCGACCATGTTGCGCAGGACCTCGTTCGCCCGGGCGCGGGCGGCCGGCAGATTGACGTGGGGCGCGTACTTGGTCGGAGCCTTGAACAGGCCGGCCAGCATGGCGGCTTCGGGGAGCGTCAGGTCCTTGGCCGACTTGCCGAAATAATAGTCGGCCGCCGCCACGACGCCATGGGCGCCGCCGCCCATATAGGCCCGGTCGAGATACAGCTTGAGGATTTCGTCCTTGGTCAGGTGGAATTCGAGCCAGACCGCGAGAAAAGCTTCCTTGATCTTGCGCTCGAGGGAGCGTTCGTTGGTGAGGAAGAGGTTCTTGGCGAGCTGCTGCGTGATGGAGGAGCCGCCCTGCACCACGCCGCCACCCTGGGTATTGACCACGAGGGCCCGGAAGGTGCCGATGGGGTCGATGCCCCAGTGATCGTAGAAGCGCCGGTCCTCCGTCGCGAGGGCCGCCTTGATCATGTAATCCGGGAAATCCTCAAGCTTGTAGGAATCGTCGAGATGAAGGCCGCGGCGTCCCACCTCGTGCCCGTAGCGGTCGAGAAAGGTGACGGCGAGGTCCTGGGTCTTGAGCCAGTCGTCCTGCGTCTCGCGGAAGGCCGGGAGCGCGAGGGCGAGCATCGCCACGCCCCCCACGAGACCGAGGGTGGTCGCTTCGCTGGTCAGGTCGAGAATGACCCGCAGCGGACCCCTGAACCGCAGGCATTTGAGCTTTTCGGAATAGGTTTCCCAGCCCCGCGCGAGTCCGCGCCCGCTCTGGAACAGGAAGGAGTTCAGCCATGCGTCGAACCCGAGCGCGGCACGCTTGATCCGTGTCGAGAGGGGAGTTGGGGGATGCTGGCGCACAGTGGTCCTCGGGCGGGTCAGGCAGCCTGGATGCCTTGTTTATGGTTGTTGCATTACCTTACGGCAACGCTTGCACGCGATGGCGGTCTGTTATCAACAACTCACGAACATGTTTATCGGTTCATATGGATCTACCTCCTCGGAGGAAAAGGTTTGTAGGGTATGTGGAGTCGCACCCGCCTCCTCCTTCAAACCGCCTCAAAGGCTTCCCAAGTATCCCGCCATGTCCAATGCGTTGCCTGCCATTTCCCCGGAGCCGGAGGAGCAGCCCTTCTGGCGCCTGAAGCCGCTCGAAGCCATGAGTCCCGACGAATGGGAGAGCCTGTGCGACGGCTGCGGCCGCTGCTGCCTGGTCAAGCTCGAGGACGAGGATACGGGGGAGGTGCTCTATACGGATGTCGGATGCACGCTTCTCGACGATCATGCGTGCCGCTGCCGCGACTATCCGAACCGGCAGGCAAAGGTCCCCGATTGCGTGCGCCTGACGCCGGAGACGGTCCGGAGCCTGTCCTGGCTGCCAGAGACCTGCGCCTATCGCCTTCTGGCTGAGGGCCGGGACCTCTATTGGTGGCACCCCCTCGTTTCCGGCGATCCGGAAACGGTCCACACCGCCGGAGTGTCTGTCCGTGACCGTGTCGCCGGCCCGGAGGAGGACTTCAGCATCGCGGAACTCCTCGAGCGCATCACGGATTGGCCGCAGGAAGACTTTCAGTCTTGACGTTGTAGAGAAACAATATCAGATTGAAGCTATAAATGCGCAGGAGGCTATGAGAATGACTCCGCCGGGCAGCATGGCAAAGGTTATCCGGTAGTTCTGGGCGCACCTTGACTCCCTGGATGACCTCGATCCCAAATTTACAATTCATTTCTACTTGCCGGCATCTTGCCGGATGCAATGCATGAAGCGCGGCAATGATGATTGCCCTCCTGAGGAGCCCTGCCGATCGTGCAGGGTTCCTTTGTTTTACGCGCCGTCCTCTTCAAGCCCTACCGGACGAACCCGCTAAACCACCGGACGTGAGTTCGAACCCGCGTCCGATGCTTCTTCTCTTGGCTGGCGCATCGTTTCTGCAGAACCGGTTCCTGCTTTTGCGATCAACGCCCTAACGACCGACCGAGGCGCTGCCGCCGACGGCGTCTCCGCTCCTCGCGTTGCCCCCGGTCGCTGATCCGCCTGATCCGCCCCCGACGGTCGCATTGCCGCCCGTAGCATCGCCGCTCACGGCGTTGCCGCCGATGGCCGAGCCGCCTGTTCCGCCGACAGTCGCGTTACCGCCGGTCGCGTTGCCGCTCGTTGCATTGCCGCCGATGGCGGTCCCGCCCGGTTCTGTCGACGCATTGCCGCCGGTGGCGCTGCCGCTGGTCGCGCCGCCGCCGATCGCCGTGCCGGTGCCGCCCGTGCCGCCCGTGCCGCCCGTTCCGCCTGTGCCTCCGGAGCCGCCCGTGCCGCCGTTGCCTCCGGAGCCGCCCGTGCCTCCGCTCCCACCGCCATTACCTGTGCTGCCTGTCCCCCCGGAGCCGCCCATGCCGCCGGCTCCGCCATTGCCGCCTGTTCCACCGCTACCGCCTGTGCCGCCAGTTCCACCGCCGGAGTTGTTTCCGGTGCCCCCGCTGCCCGTGCCGACCGAGGCGACGCCTTCGCTGTTGAGCGGCCCGCCGGGGCCTTGCGAGGTGGTCGGGGCCGCGCGGATCGCCCGTGGAAGGATCGAGCATGTACAGACCTCCTGGCCGCGGACGATGCGGAGACGGCAGTTTCCGTACATGGAGGGATTGGCCACCATGGGGACGCACTGGCTTCCCACCGCGGGGACCTGCGCCTGGGCCGAGGACGGGACGGCGAAAAGCAGGCCCAAGCCTGCCAAAGCAAGAGTCCTGGAGCGAGTCATGTTCCACCTTTCCTGTTCAGCAGGACGATTCCCATGAACCGGCAAGCCGACAAGTAAACAACTTAGGCGGGCATGTCGTTTCGCGGATGCAAAGCGAAATCGGTGTCTCTGATCTGGAATAGCAATTTTCAATTCTGCTGAAATAAAGACATCGTTCTTAAGACAAACGATTAAATGCGATTTCCGATAAGAAATCCTACTTGCAGAATACGATAGGATTTAAAATTAGCACCTGTGATGAAATGCTCTGATGCCGGTTTGAGCTTGGCGATGGTTCGGGATTCGCATCGCGCGGCGCTCACCGCGGCCGATTCTCCGGCCGGTCGGCCTCGGCCTCTCCCGGAACGGTTGTGTCCTCGCCGAGCGTTTCCCGGACATAGAGCTTCTTCACCAGCACATAGGCGACGACCGCAAGGGGGAAGCCGAAGATCAGCCCCAGCGTTCCGAACAGGACGCTGCCCGCCAGGATGGCGAAGAGGGCGAGGGCCGGCGGGGTCGATATGACGCTTCGCGTCACCAGCGGCTGAATCACGTTGCCTTCGATCTGCTGAATGACCAGGGCCGCCAGGATCGTCCAGAGAGTAACCTCTCCGCTCATGCTGAAGGCGATGATGACGGCTGGCGCCGCCCCGAGAAACGGGCCGAGAAACGGAATGAAGTCCGTCAGGCCAGCGATGAGGCCGAGGGCATAGGGGGAGGGCAGGCCGATCAGCCAGTAGGCGAGACCGGACAGGACTCCGACGCATGTCATGGCGATGAGCTGCGATATCAGCCAGAGCCTCAGGGCCTCGCCGGACGCGAGCAGGGAGCTCTCCACCCGCTCGTGGTGGCGCACGGGGAAGAGTTTGATCAGACCCTCGAGATAGGTGCGGGGCGACGCGGCGACATAGAGGCCCGCGACGACCACGAGCACGAAGTCCGTCAACCCGCCCAGAATGGTGCCGCCGATCCCGGCGATCCGCGCCGCGAGGCCGCTCGTCGGCACGCTGTCGAGCATCTCGGAGACATCGTCGGTCACCGCCCCGATGCCGAGATTCCTGCCGACGTTGTCGATGGCGGAGGGGAGGCGTTCGATCACACTGGCGAATTGCGAACGGATCTGGGTGCCGAACAGCGCAATGACGCACAGAAGGAGACCGAAGATGAGGATGCTCGCCAGCGTCAGGCTCCAGCGCTCGGGCACGTGGAGATAGCGCGCGAGGATATCCGCGCAGGCATGGAGGATGATGGCCACCAGAACGGCCCCGAAGGCCAGGAGGAGAACGCTGGCCAGCTTCCAGAGCAGCAGGGCGAGGAGCAGGATTCCCAGAACGATCAATGTCTTTCGAACGAATTCGGAATCGCTCATCGGGCTTCCGAAGGAACGTCTCTGGTCATCCATTACCTGCTCGCCTCTCTGTCCCAAGCGGACAATCACAGCGGCGAAGCTCGGTTCCATTCCATGACAGACGGCTCCGCTGCTCAAGTAAACCGGCCGAAGCGCGGCTGCATTCAATGAAAAAGTGAACGAAAAATCGCGGAACGCAGTCCCATCAATGCGGTTATTCTCACAAAGGAGGGATACCGAATGACCTCGAACCTGATTTGCTTTATATTGGGTACCGTATTTCCAGTTGCGGCAGTGAGCTGGCTCCTCATCCAAGGGTGATGAGCTTGCATTTATTGAAGCTTTTTCTTTTACAGAACATCGTCGATCTCGTCGCCATGCTTGCAAAACAAAACCCGCCTGATTGCCTCAGGCGGGTTTTCCTGTGGGTGGACCGAAGCTTACTCGATGACTTCGCTGCAGGTCTGGTTGCCGTACACGTCGGCCACGCAGGTCGTGCGCTGGCGGATGGATCCGGTCGTCGTAGCATCCGGGACGACCACGACACCGGCGGGCGGGGGCTGCATCTTCGCGTTCTGCTCGGCGATGCCGCCGGCGATGCCACCGACACCCGCACCGATCGCGGCCCCGACCGGACCGCCCACGATGGCGCCCGTCACCGCACCAGTCGCCATGCCCGCCGCGGTTCCCTCCTGCGCCGAGGCAATCTGAGGAACGGCGAAAAGAAGAGCTGTCGACGCGACAAGAACAAGCTTACGCATGGTTTAATCCTTCGTTAGAAACTGTTCTGATTGCGAACGCTCAAGAACAATCAGGGTTCCTTGCAAAGCTTGATAGTCTGGCTCACGGAATCTTTCATTTCATTGCAAGTGAGGCACGCTTCTTCAGGTCTTCCCTCAAAGCCTTGGGAAGATCGATGCCGACGAGGCGCCATGTGATGTGGCTCAGCCGGAAGGTCAGCCGGAACTGCTTCTCTTCGGGCTGGCCGGCCGGAAGAGGGATGGTGATGACCCGAAAGCCCTGCGATTGCGATGCGATGAAAACCCGGAACGCTTCTTTCAGCGATCCGACATCGAACTTCAGGGGCGAGACTGCCGCATTGCCTCCCCCGACGGCCTTCTGCAGCCTCCCGTTTTCCAGCAGATCGGCCAGGGATTGCGGAGTCAGAAGCTCCGCCACCACCGGGTTGAGGGCGCTGGCTCCCGCTTCGGTTGCGAGCTGGCGGTCGAGCCCGCCCAGGTCCTGCTGGTCGAGATAGGCTCCGACGATCTGGCGCGAGAGCGAAACCCCGAGGGCGCGAAAATTCACCCGCTCCTCGATCCGAGCGAGGTCCTTGGTTTCCACCGCCCTGGCAAGATCGTAGAGGGCGACGAAGGGCGACACCATGAAAATGGCCCACGCCAGAAAGAGCAGAAAGCTGATGCGGAGAGTCCAGCGCATGCCTTGCAATCTCCCTATCCCTGCGGCGGACGACGCGTCGTCCACACTCTGTCGGACAATCCGCTGAGATGATGCGGCCAAGGCCGAGGTTCAAATGCGGGGAATGTCGCAGGGCCAACAAAAAGGGGCGATCCGTGGATCGCCCCTTCCGGTTGCGGTTCGATGATCGCTCAGCCGCGGGCGCGGGCGCGGATCATGAAGGTGTCGTAGGCGTACTCGGCCACTTGGAACCAGAGGTACTCTTCGTTCCGGAACGCCTTGATGGACTCGATGACTTTCTTGAAGTCGGCATTCTTGGCCGAAACCTCGTCATAGACCTCGTTGGTGGCCTTGTAGGCCGCTTCCAGGATCTCCTGCGAGAACGGACGCAGCTGCGTGCCGGCGCCGAGCAGGCGGCGCAGGGCGGCCGGGTTGCGGGCGTCGTACTTCGCCAGCATGTCGCTGTTGGCATAGCCTGCGGCGGTCGTCAGGATCGCCTGATAGGCCTTCGGCAGTTCCTTCCATTTCTGCAGGTTGACGAAGAGATGGATCGACGGACCGCCTTCCCAGAAGCCCGGATAATAGTAGTAGGGCGCCACCTTCGAGAAGCCGAGCTTCTCGTCGTCGTAGGGCCCCACCCACTCGGCGGCGTCGATGGTGCCGCGCTCGAGGGCCGGGTAGATGTCGCCGCCGGGGATCTGCTGCGGCACGGCGCCGAGCTTCGCCATGACCATGCCGGCGATGCCGGCGATGCGCATCTTGAGGCCCTTGAGGTCCTCGAGGGTCTTGATCTCCTTGCGGAACCAGCCGCCCATCTGCACGCCGGTATTGCCGGCCGGCATGCCGTACATGTTGTGCTTGGCGTAGAACTCGTTCAGCAGGTCGTTGCCCGTGCCGTGATAGAGCCATGCGTTCTGCTGGCGGGCATTGAAGCCGAACGGCGCCGCGGTGCCGAGGGCGAAGGTCGGATCCTTGCCGAAATAGTAGTAGGAGCAGGTATGGCCCATCTCGACCGTGCCGTTGCCCACTGCGTCCGCTACCTGCGGCGTGCCGACGATCTCGCCGGCCGCGAAGGGCTGGATCTGGAACTTGCCGTCGGTGGCTTCAGACACGTACTTGGCGATGACCTCGGCCCCACCGTAGATGGTGTCGAGCGCCTTCGGGAAGCCGGACTGCAGGCGCCACTTCAGCTCGGGCATCGACTGAGCGATGGCCGGAGCGGCCACCGCCGTCGAGGCGGCGCCCACCGCAGCGGCTTGCAAAAACTGACGACGTTTCATGGTTCTTCCTCTCTGGGGTCGTGACCTCTGTCACTTGAGCCTATTGACACCAAATCGCCCGGCATCTGCAAGGGAGTTTCAGACCCTTTTCGACCAATGGTTTATACGGATGTGGATCGGCCGCTGCGGATGCTCATGGCAGACGGCTCACGGCAGCGGCACATCGATCGTGCAGACGACCCCCGTCGGTTCATAGGCGAGGCCGACGGTTCCGTGCAGTTCGCGGGCCAGCCCGTCCTGGATCAGCCGCGAGCCGAAGCCCTTGCGGGTCGGAGGCGTGACGGGTGGCCCGCCATGCTCCTCCCACCTCATGACGAGGCGCTGGCCCGACGATGGCGACACTGGCACCGACCAAGTGATCCGGACCCGGCCCTCCGGGACGCCCAGAGCACCGTATTTCAACGCGTTGGTGCACAATTCGTGCAGGGCCATGGAAAAGCTGAGCGCGGCCGCAGGGGTGACCCACAGGTCGGGTCCCTCGATCTCGACGGCATCGCTCTCGCCCGAGTGAAGCTTCCTGTAGGCCGCGAAGGCCTCGCCGATGACGTCCCGAAGGCTGGCGCCCTCCCAGTTCTCGCGGGTCAGCACGTCGTGCCCGCGCGCCAGAGCAAGAAGACGCGCCTCGAACGCGCGGCGGGCCGCGGCGAGGCTGTCCGGGTCCGGCGGAATCCTCTGGAAGCTCTGCGCCGCGAGGGACTGGACGATGGCGAGCGTGTTCTTCACCCGGTGATTGAGCTCGTTGATGAGCAGCTTCTGGTGCTCCTCGACCCTCTTGCGCTCGGTGATGTCATTCTGGATGCCGTCCCAGACCAGCCAGCCGTTGGCCAGGGTCCGGGGTGCCGAGATGATCTGGAACCACCGCACATCGCCGGTGATGGCGTGGCGCATCCGGACCTCGACATCCATCGGCTTGAGGCCGCGCAGGGCCTCCGCTTCGGCGACGATCAGTCGGGGCAGGTCTTCCGGCAGAACCAAGCCGTCGAGGTTCGCCGGATCCTCCATGGCCTCCTCCGGCGCGAGGCCATTCACCTGCAGGCAGTTCTGCGACACATAGGCGAAGCGCCGTCCTTCGCGCTGGCGCGACATGGTGATCTGAAACACCATCCCGAGCGGCATGTTGTCGGCCAGGGCCGACAGCCGCGCCTCGCTCTCCTTCAGGGCCTCTTCGGCCTCCCTGCGGGCGGTGACGTCCTGGATCGTGCCGACATAGCGCAAGGCTCGCGTCTCTCCGTCGGCGGCGCCGAAAATGACCTCGCCATGGGCCAGAACCCAGCCGAAGGAGCCGTCGGGACGGGCGACGCGGTATTCGTAGGGGATCTTTTCCCGGATTGCGGGATTGAGCGCCCGCTCCATCATGGGGAGCAGGCAGGGGAGGTCCTCCGGATGGACGGTCCTGCAGAGGACGTCCCGGTTGACCGGCGCGGTGGGCGGCAGGCCATGGAGCGCCCGGGCCCGGTCCGACATGGTGATCCGGCCCGTCAACAGATCCCAGTCCCAGACGCCCACTTCGGCCGCATCGATGGCAAGGCGCAGGCGCGTCTCGTCCGCCCGGAGGGCCGTCTCGCAGGCATGGCAGCCCGCCAGATCCTGCAGGCCGATGCCGATGCCGTCCTCGTGCCGGAACAGGCGGAGTTCCGTGGAGTGGCCGGCGGCCCCAATGGCATTCGTCCGGAGGCAGGCCGGCTCTCCGGATCGCATCGCAAGCTCGCCCTGCGCTCTGAGGACCTCGTGCTGGCCCCCCGTCAGGCATTCCCAGAGCGGGCGGCCGAGCATCGACTCGCGAGCACGCCCGAAAAGGTCCGCTGCCGCCTGGGTGACGAAGGTGAAGCGCCAGTCCCGGTCGAGGGCGCAGAAAGCCTCGCCCATTCCGTCGAGAACGGCCGAGAGCTGCGCCTTCACCTTGGCGTCGATGGAATAGGCGAGGGCCTTCTGCAGGGCGCCCTCCAGCGTTCCCCGATGGTCCCTGTAGGAGACCGAGGCGACCAGATCGCTCATGAGCTGCTGCAGCTCGCTGGAGCTGGCAAAAGCAGGGTGGGGCACGTTCATCTTACGAAACATAATCACGTTTCGTAAAAAGCGCAATCGAGACTGACTTCCCTTACGGACCCGACAAGCAAAGGGCCCGGACAGGACAAGGATAGACCGTGTGAACGCAGCGCAAACGGGCCGTGCCGGTGCGAGCCCCCGTCCTGAGTTCGGGATTGGGGGGACTAGCTTTTCGGCGTGCTGAAGGCTTCCGCCATGCACACGAGAGTGAACAGCGCGATCACGCCGGCCAGTTCGGCAAGATCGAACAGAACGGACGAGCTGTCGCTGATTGAGGAGAATGCACCCGTTGCGAGTGCGATCACGGTCGCCCAAGTGATCATGGGCTTCCTCCCGGCATTGTCGTGTGCGGCCAATGAACGCCCAACAACAGGAAATGTTCCTAAAAATCCATGAAAAATTTGGCGGTCCGGTGAAGTTTGTACGGCCCGGCCGCCGCCATATGTCTGCCATGACACCGGTTGCGCAGCGAGGTCATCCATGCGTTCCCTGATCACGCAGACCGTGCGAAGTCTCGCCCCTCCCGGGGATGCCGTCCTGGACGAGGCGCGCCTCGCATCCCCGTCGCGCGCCGAACACGACCGGTTCCTCCATCGCATCGATGCTTTCCATGGGGTGGAGGATCGGCCACCCTCGCGGCCGTCCGCCTGGCCGGGACGTCTGAGGATCGTGGCCTTCAATGCCGAGCGCCTGAAGAACCGCCCGGCGACAAGGCGGCTGCTGAAGGAAACCGGGGCGCATGTGAGCCTGTTCAGCGAGGTGGACGTGGGCATGGCGCGCTCCGGCAACGTCCACACGATTCGCGAGTTGATCGGCTCCTCAGGCGAGGGCTATCTCTTCGGCGTCGAGTTCGTGGAACTCGACCTCGGCGATCCGGGGGAGATGCGCCGGCATGCGGGCGAGCGCAACGCCGCCGGCCTTCATGGCAACGCAATCGTATCGCGTCTCCGATTCGAGGAACCGCGCGTGATTCCCCTGGAGGAGAACGGCCTCTGGTTTCCGGGGCGGGAAGGGGCGCAAAGGCGGATCGGCGGTCGCATCGCGCTCGCGGCCAGGGTCGCGGAGGCGCCGCGCCCCCTGTGGATCGTCAGCCTCCACCTGGAGAGCAAGACCGATCCGGCCGACCGGCAGGCGCAGATCCGAAGCCTCCTGCGGGCGCTTGATCGCTTTGCGCCCCACGAAGCCTGCGTCATCGGTGGCGACTTCAACACGAAGGCGCTCCCGAAAGGTGAGGACGATCGGCCTCTCCTGCTCGAGGCTCCCGAGCGGTACGAGCCTCTCTTCCACGACCTGAAGCGCGCCGGCTTCTCGTGGTCCCGCGCGAATCTCGCCCGCCCGACTCAGAACCCCGGCCCGTCGAACAAGCACAAGCCGCCCTTCGGCAAGCTCGATTGGATTGTCGTGCGGGGCATGACGGCGGAAAACCCGCAGGTCATCCCGGTGCTGGACCCGGAGGGAAGGCCCGTTTCGGACCATGACATGATCGCCGTGGACCTTGCATTTTAGGGCAGGGCGGGGGAGTTCGGCGCTGATCCCACATGGCGCAGCAGATTGCCCTTGACAGCGCGACGCTCTTAGAGTACAAAACATGAACACTGGCGAAGTGTGAATGAAACCCCGCCCGGTCTCATCGCTTCGAAAATGACCTCCACCGCTCAGGCTCCGCTTGAGCGGTTTTTTTGTTGGCCGCCCCATGCACCCCAGAATCGAGATTTCCGACGAGAAGCGGCAGCAGGCCTATGTCTTCTACGCCTGTGACCCGAAGCGCTCCCTGAAGGACATCCAGAGCTTCCTCGGCGTGAGCCCGAGCACCTTCGTGCGCCTGCGGCAGCGCTGGGGCTGGCCGCCCCGGCTTGCCGCCCTGGAGCAGAACAGGTTGGGCAAGGGCGCTTTCGGGGCCGATGTGCCGGCTCCCGCCATAGGGGCCACCGGCTCCTTGCGGGAGGCGGCCCGCTCCCTGGCGCAGGCGACCCGGTCGCAGATCGATGCCCTCATGAAGGATCAGCGCACCGGGCGAACCGCCGATCACGACAAGACATCCCGGACTCTGGCCTCCTATGCCAGGACATTGGCGGCGGCCCAGGCACTCCTGGAGCAGGAAGGTTCACAGCCCGATGACATGGAGCCCGCCGACAAGCCCCGCCGCAGCCTCGGCGAACTCCGCGACGAGCTTGCTCGCCATCTTGAGCGGGTTGTCGCGGAGGAGGAGGCTCGCGGACGCGACGGCCTCCTGGTCTGAGGACGATTTCGAGAGCATCCTTCGCTACTGGCCGATCCGCTGCCGCCCCGATCAGCGCCTGCCGGGCCTCGCCCGCCGTCGCGATCCCTGGACCGTCTGGCTGATGCTCGGCGGGCGAGGGGCGGGCAAGACCCGGACCGGGTCCGAATGGGTGCGCGGCCTCGCGCTGGGTGAGCCCGATTTCGCCGAGCCCGCGCTCGGCCGAATTGCGCTCGTGGGCGAGACTTTCGCCGATGCCCGCAACGTCATGGTCGAGGGCCCGGCCGGGATCCTGGCCGTGCATGCGCGCCATGAGCGTCCCGTCTGGTCGCCTTCCCTGCGCAAGCTCGAATGGCCGAATGGCGCGGTGGCTCACGTGTTCTCGGCCGAGGACCCGGATTCCCTGCGCGGTCCGCAATTCGAGGCCGCCTGGGCGGACGAGCTCGCCAAATGGAAACACGTGGAGGAGACCTGGGACATGCTGCAGTTCGGCCTCCGGCTCGGGACCCATCCGCGCCAGATGGTGACGACGACGCCCCGTCCGATCCCGCTCCTCAAGCGCCTTCTGGCCGATCCCGCCGTGGCCGTCTCGCGGGCGCGGACTTCCGACAACGCGGCCAATCTCGCGCCCGCCTTTCTGGAGGCGGTCGTCGGCCGCTATGCCGGCACCCGGCTCGGGCGGCAGGAACTCGACGGCGACATTGTCGAGGACCGTCCCGATGCGCTCTGGACCCGCGACATGATCGAGACAGGCCGGACCGCTTCCGCGCCGTCCCTCAGGCGGATCGTCGTCGCCGTCGATCCACCCGCCTCGTCGTCGAAACGGGCCGATGCCTGCGGCATCGTCGCGGCGGGGATGGACGAGGGCGGCATGGCCTATGTGCTGGAGGACGCAACCGCGTCCGGCCTCAAGCCGCCCGAATGGGCCGCCAAGGCTGTTGCGCTCTATCGGCGGCTTCAGGCTGACGCCCTCGTGGTCGAAACGAACCAGGGCGGCGAGATGGCGACCGGCGTCATCCGCGAGGTCGATCCGTCCGTCCCGGTCGCGAGCGTGCGCGCCACGCGCGGCAAGTATCTGCGCGCCGAGCCCGTTTCCGTGCTCTACGCGCAGGGCCGCGTGCGCCATGTGGGCGCGCTGCCGGAATTGGAAGATGAACTCTGCGATTTCGGCCCGGGCGGCCTCACCTCGGGCCGCTCTCCGGATCGCCTGGACGCGCTGGTCTGGGCGCTCACCGAGCTGATGCTGCGGGACCGGCGAGAGCCGCGGGTGCGGGCGCTGTGACAGCTATCCCATCGTCCTGCCACAGCGACGGCAACAGAAGAGGCCCACGTTAAGCCTGTAGGCAACCCTCTCCTGCACAAGGAAAAGCGGAATGGCGTTGCGCTTTGTCATCCCCGGCGGTCCGCAGGACCGGGAAGGGGATCCAAAGAAACGTCGCGCCTGCGGGTGGATTCCCTTCCCCTGCGATGGCTTTCGCCATCTTCGGCCGGGAATGACACTGGGGCAACTCACCCTGTCATCCCCGGCGACCCGCAGGGTCGGGAAGGGGGATCCATAGGGCAGCGCTTGACCGTAGATTCCCTTCCCCTCCGCTGACGCTCCAGCCGGGAATGACAGTGGAGGAACGTTCCGTGTCATCCCCGGCGGCTCGCAAGAGCCGGGAAGGGGATCCATGTCGTTGCGCTTGCCCGTCGATCCCCTTCGGCGGCGATGGCTTCGCCATCTGCGGCAGGCGCGTTTCTCGACGACCAACACTTCATCCTTCATGTTCCGACACGGTCGGGCAGGAGCTATTCATGCTGAATCGATTGACCCGCTGGCTTCAGGCGCCGCCCGAGGCCAAGGCTTCGCGCGCGCAATCCGCCATCGCGCTCTACGTCGCCGGGCGCGCCGTGTGGACACCGCGCGACTACGGGGCGCTCGCCCGTGAAGGCTTTCAGAAGAATGCCGTCGTGCACCGCGCCGTGCGGCTGGTGAGCGAGGCGGCGGCATCGCTGCCTCTAAGCCTGAAGAGCGACGGGCGCGAACTCGCGGCCCATCCGCTGCTGGCGCTGCTCGCGCGGCCCAATGCGCGGGAGGGCGGGCAGCGCTTCCTCGAAAGCCTCTATGGCCATCTTCTCGTATCCGGCAACGCCTATGTGGAAGCCGTCGGCATTGACGGCGCGCCGCAGGAACTCCATGCCCTGCGCCCCGACCGGATGCGCGTGGTGCCGGGCGCGGACGGCTGGCCGGCCGCCTACGAATACGCGGTCGGCGCCGAGACGGTCCGCTTCGCCTGCGCGCAGGGGGAGGCGGTGCCTCCGATCCTGCACCTGACGCTCTTCCATCCAGCGGACGATCATTACGGGCTGTCGCCCATGGAGGCGGCGGCAACCGCCCTCGACATCCACAACGCGGCGGGGGCCTGGAACAAGGCGCTGCTCGACAATGCGGCCCGCCCCTCCGGTGCGCTCGTCGTCGGCGGCGCGACGCTGACCGACGCGCAGTTCGACCGGCTCAAAGGTGAGCTGGAGGCCAATTACCAGGGCGCCGGCAATGCGGGCCGTCCGCTCCTGCTCGAAGGCGGCCTCGACTGGAGGCCCTTGTCGCTTTCGCCGAAGGACATGGACTTCGTCGAGGCGAAGGCGGCGGCCGCGCGGGAAATCGCGCTCGCCTTCGGCGTGCCGCCATTGCTGCTGGGCCTGCCCGGCGACAACACACACGCCAACTACGCGGAGGCCAACCGCGCCTTCTACCGTCAGACCGTCATTCCGCTCGTGAAGCGAATGGCGGAAGCCCTCGCGCACTGGCTCGCGCCCGCTTACCGCGAGACGCTGCATCTCGAACCCGATCTCGATGCCATCGAGGCCCTGGCCGACGAGCGCGAAAGCCTCTGGCGGCGCGTGTCGAATGCGGCGTTCCTGACGGACGAGGAGAAGCGCGAGGCGGTGGGGTATGGGCGCGGCTCCGCTCCGGCTGCCGGGAAGGGGCGGCGCGGGCAGCCACAGGCACGCGCACACCGATGAGGATCCGGATCTTCGCTCGGCCCTCCGGATCGATGTGCCCTCCTTCGACAGGCGCATCTTCGGTTCGGTGCGGCGCTTCGGCTCCGCACGGCGCCTTCTCGGCTGACCTCCCGATGCCTTGATGCACGTCCCGCTCGCTCTCACCGCGCATCCCCTGAAACCCGGACTTGCTCAGGAACAAATCATGAACGCAATCGATCAGATCACCGAGGCCATCATCAGCCGCGGGGATCTGGCTCATCTCGCGCTGTTCGTCTGGGCGAGCGGAGCCTCCGCGCTGCTTGCCATGACGCTTCGCGACCTCTTCGCGGCCAACCGCCGCTTCGATGCCTTCGTGCGCGAGCTTGCCCTCTTCAACCGCCGTCACTCTGGAGATCCCTCATGACCCGTCCGTCGTCCCGTCCTGCCCGCAAGCCGAAGGCCGAGCGGGAGGCGCGGAGCCGGGCCACGCTCGTGTTCCGCGATTTCGTGCGCCAGCTCGAGAAGCTCGATGCGAGGCCGCCCAAGACTGCCCGTGGGGGCGAGCGATGACGGCCGAAGGTCTTCTCACCACGCGGGAAGTGAAGTTCCTCGCCGAGCCCCTGAGCGCGGTCGATACCGATGGCGTGTTCGAAGGCTATGCAAGCCTGTTCGGCGTCGCGGATCTCGGCAAGGACGTCGTCATGCCGGGGGCTTTCCGCGACAGCCTGAGGCGGCGGGGAGCCGGCGACGTGCGGCTCCTGTGGCAGCACGATCCCGCCACGCCCATCGGCCGCTGGCTGTCGATCGAGGAGGATCGGCGCGGGCTCCGCGTGCGTGGCAAGCTCAACCTCGCGGTGGAGCGGGCGCGCGACATCCATGCCCTGATGCGCGAAGGCGCGGTCGACGGCCTCTCCATCGGCTTCCGTGTCGAGCGTGCGAGGCCGGAGCGGCCGACGGGCCTGCGCCGTCTGGAAAAGCTCGACCTGTGGGAGATCTCCGTCGTGACCTTCCCGATGCTGCCGGGCGCGCGGGTCGAGACCGTGAAGCGGACGGGCCCGATGCTCGCGGCTGCGATCCGGGGCGCCGCCCGTCGATTATTTTCCTGAACCTTGGCCGCGAGTGCGCGTTAGCTGAATGCCCGCAGGAGAGCGGACGCTGCGGGCACCCGTTCGCTCGGCGGTGTCATCGTCTGCTCTTTGGGAGGTTTTCCATGAAGAAGCTCGCATTCGTTGCCCTGCTCGGCCTCACGGCCGCCGCCTGCACCACCACGCAGGAGCGTGTCGGAGGCGCGGCCGTCGGCGCTGGTGTCGGCGCGGCGGCGGGGCCTGTCGGCGCCGTCGCGGGCGGCGCGGTCGGGGCCGTCACCGGACCGACCGTCACGCGCCAGGTCAGGCGCGCCTCCCGCTGACGATCCCGGCCTTCGGGATCGTCCCACGAGCCCGCCGCATGGCGGGCTTTTTTTATTGCTCCAACCAAACGATATCCATGATCCCATTTGTTGAAACCAAATCCATTTCCGACGATGTCGGCTCCGCCTTCGACGATTTCGCCCGGGCCTTCGAGGCCTTCAAGGAGGCGAACGATACGCGCCTCGGCGAGATCGAGACCCGGCTCACGAGCGACGTGGTGACAGAGGAAAAGCTCACCCGCATCGATGCCGCTCTCGACGATGCCAAGCGCCGTCTCGACCGGTTGGCCCTCGACCGCTCCCGTCCGCCGCTCGCCGGCGCGGAGGCTCTGCGCGATCCGGCGCAGGCCGAGCACAAGAGCGCCTTCCAGGCCTATATCCGGTCCGGCGAGGCCACGGGTCTCAAGCGCCTGGAGGAGAAGGCGCTCTCCGCCGGATCCGGCCCGGATGGCGGCTATCTCGTACCCGAGACCGTGGAGCGGGAGGTGCTGCGCCGCCTCTCCGGCGTCTCGCCCATCCGCGCCATCTCCTCGGTGCGCGTCATTTCCGGCGGCCAGTACAAGCGCGCCTTCTCCAAGGCGGGCCCGGCCACCGGCTGGGTCGGCGAGACGGCGGCCCGCCCCGAAACGGCAGGCCCGACGCTCTCCGAGATGAGCTTCCCGGCGATGGAGCTCTACGCCATGCCGGCCGCCACGCAGACGCTTCTCGACGACGCGGTCGTCGATATCGACCGCTGGATCGCCGAGGAGGTCGAGGCCGCCTTCGCAGAGCAGGAGAGCGCCGCTTTCGTCAACGGCGACGGAGCCAACAAGCCGAAGGGCTTCCTTGCCTCCGACATCGTGGAGGACGAGATCTGGGAATGGGGCAAGCTCGGCGCCGTTCACACGGGCGGCGCGGGCTTCCCGGCCGCCAATCCGTCCGACGTGCTGGTCGAACTGATCTACGCCCTCAAGGCGGGGTACCGCCAGAACGCCTCCTTCGTCATGAACCGCAAGACGCAGAGCGCGATCCGCAAGTTCAAGGACGACAACGGCCAGTATCTCTGGGCGCCGCCCGCGAGCCTCGGCCAGGCCGCGACGCTCATGGGCTTCCCCGTCGTCGAGGCCGAGGACATGCCGGACATCGCGGCCGGCGCCTGCGCGGTCGCGTTCGGCGATTTCAAGCGCGGTTATCTCGTCGTCGACCGGGCGGGGATGCGCGTTCTGCGCGATCCGTATTCCGCGAAGCCCTACGTGCTGTTCTACACGACCAAGCGCGTCGGCGGCGGCGTCCAGGACTTCGCGGCGATCAAGCTGTTGAAGTTCTCCGCCTGAGGCCCGGAAGCGTGGACGGGGTCAGCGCCTCGTCCACGTGCCCTCGAGGCCGTTGAGACTGCGGACGCCCTGCGCGATCCACCCCAGGTGCTCGGCTACGGGCGTCACGGCCGTCAGGCCGCCGCATGCGCTCGGCGCCTGCGTGTGCAGGGCACCGCTCGACCAGCTGACGATGCCGAAAAGGCGGTAACCGCCCCGCGTGGCGGCCAGGATCGGCCCGCCGGAATCGCCGCGGCAGGCGCCCGCGCCCGTGGTTTCCGCCAGGCGCTCGCCGTCCGCGACGATCATGACCCGGTTGGCCACCTGGATCGGCCCCAGCGAGACGAGGTTCGTCTGGCGCAGGGTGCGGGCCGTGCCCTTGCGTTGTTCCGACAGCACGCCGAAACCGGCGATGGTCACGGGATCGCCCGTTCCGATCCGGCCCGCAAGGCTCGGATCGAAGGCCGAGAACTCGGGGCCGAGCGGCCGTTCGAGCTTGAGGATCGCCAGATCGACGCCGGGCTGTGTGCGGGGTGTCGTGCCGGAGACGAAGCTGGGATGCGCCGCCACGGCCGCGACCCTGAAGCGCTGGGGCTTGAACGTCCGGCCGACCGCGATGACCCGGTACGAGGCGTGATCGATCACGCAATGGGCGGCTGTGAGCACGAGATCCGGGCCGATCACCGCGCCGGAGCAGAGTTCTCCCATCGAGTTCTCGATGGACACGACCGAGCGGCGAAGCCCGTCCGGATCGCGGGAGGGCGAGCCCAGCAGAACCGCCTGGGCGGAGCCCGTCAGGAGGCCGAAGACGGCGGAAGCGAGAAGGGGCAGGGCGCGCATGATCGGGCCTGTGGTGAGAGGGCCGTTACCTAAGCAGAAAGACGTGGAGCAAGGATAGTTCCGTAAGGGCAGGCTTTTCCAGCCTTAGAGCATTCTTTCGGCCGAGTGGGTCCGGTTCTCCGACAAAAATACGGCACCACAACAAGAGATGATTCCACGTCAGTGGAAACAGCCCTAGTTGCCGCTCCACGTCGCCGCGCGGTTCCATCCGGCCATCGTCCTGTCGATCCACGCGCGCTGCGGGCCGACGAGAACGCCCTGCGTGATGCCGCCGCAATGCCCATTCTTCGCGGGGGCGGACCAGCTCGTGATCGCCGCGACGGCATCCCCGGCAGCCATCGGTCCGCCGGAATCCCCCTGGCAGGCGCCGGCCGCGTCGCGACCCTTGGTCCAAAGCAGGATCGCGCTTGGTCCATAGGGCTCGATAGCCTTGAGGAGAACGGTGCGGAACGTGCCGGTTGTTTTGGCGTCGCCCTCGCGGGCAAGGCCATAGCCGCCGACCGTGATGCTGTCGTCCCTGGCAGGCCTGGCGGCCAGGAGAGGCGCCTTCTCGAACCGCGCCGGGAGAGCTTCCGGAATCCGCACGAGCGCCAGATCCACCGAGGGCTTCCGCTTCTCGACGGCCTTGGGCTCGTAGCCGGGATGCACGGCCTTCGCGGAGGGCGCGATCAGAACGGGCTCGCCCGCTTCGTCGCGGAAATGCACCCGGTGCTCCGCCGCGCCCGTCACGCAATGGGCGGCCGTCAGCACCACGTCCTCGGCCAGCACCACGGCGCTGCAGACGCCGCCATTCGAACTCAAGACCATCACGCTCCGGCGGGCGAGGGGGCCCTGGTCCTCCGCGCCGCCGACGATGGCCGCCGCGTCCGTCGCGCCGAGCGACATCGCGAGCAGAAGCGTGGTGAGCCGTTTCATCATTGGAAGGATCCCTGTTGCGATGAACCCGATACTCATCGACGGCCCCGCCGTCGAGCCCATTCCGCTGCCGGAGATGAAGATGCACCTGCGCATCGACGAGGATGACGGCGCGCAGGACGAGCTGATCGCAGGGCTCGTGAAGGCGGCGCGGCTGACGGTGGAGGCCGCCTCCCGGCGCATCCTCGTCGCGCAGCGATGGCGCGTGATGCTGGATCTCTGGCCGAAAGACAAGGTGGTGATGCTGCCGCTCTCGCCGCTGATCGCGGTCGAGGGCATCAGGATCTTCGATCACGATGGCGTGGCGACCGAGATCGCCACCGGAGCGATCGAGAGCGATCTTCTGAGCGATCCGCCGCGGATCGTCGTCCCGACGGCTCCGGAGCCGGGACGGAGCCGCAACGGCATCGCCATTGATGTGCTGGCTGGATACGGCTCCGCCCCCGAAGACGTCCCCGCTACCCTGAGGCTCGCCATCAAGATCCTCGTCGCCCACTGGTTCGAGAACCGGGGCGACATGGTGGGCGAGCAGATTCTGCCGCCGGAAGCGCTCGCCCTTATGGGGCCGTTCCAGCGGACGCGCCTGTGACCCTCATATCATCACCTGTAAGTTCATCATGAAAGCCAAACCCCTGCCCATCGGCGCGCGCTCGCGCCGGTTCGTGCTCGAATTGCCCCTCGAGCGCCCCGACGGTTTCGGCGGCGTCATCCGCTCCTACGCGCCGGGCCCCCAGGTCTGGGGCGCCATCGAGATGATCTCCGGCGCGGAGCGCGTGCGGGCCGACCGGCCCGAGCAGAGCCTGACCCACAGGATCACGCTCCGCTATCGCGAGGGCGTGACGGGCGCCATGCGCCTGACCTCGGGTCTGCGCCGTTTCGCGATCCGCGCCGCGACCGACCCCGACGGATCGCGGCGCGACCTCGTCTGCCTGGTCGAGGAGATGCGCCCATGACGAGCCCGGTTCTCGCCTTGCGGCGCGCCGTCCTCGATGCCGCGCAAGCCGATGCGGAGTTGAAGTCCCTCATGGGCGGAACCCTGCGCCTGTACGACGAGCCTCCGCGCGGGTCCGAGCCCGTCTATGCTCTCTTCGGCGACGTGAGAGCCGAGGACTGGTCGACCGATTTCGACCGTGGTCACGAACAGGCCCTCGACATCGTGTTCTGGGCGGAGCGCGGCGGCGCGCGCACGGCTCTGACCTGCGCCGAGCGCATCGCCATGCTCCTCGACGATGCGCCGCTCACCCTCGAAGGCCATCGCCTCATCAACCTGCGTGTCACCGAACTCGTCTCCGCGCGGGACAAGGACACGCAGCTCGCCCGCGTCAGCCTGCGCCTCCGCGCAGTGACGGAAGTGATGTGAGGCGAGCCCTTCGCTGCCAATTCTTCAATTCCAACCAGAAGGATTTCTCATGCCTGCTCAAAAGGGCAAGGACCTGCTCATCAAGATCAGCGATGGCGGCACTGGCTTCGTCACAGTGGCGGGGCTGCGCACGCGCCAGATCGCCTTCAACGCCGAGACGGTCGACGTCACCAATGCTGAATCCGCCGGACGCTGGCGCGAGCTGCTCGCGGGCGTCGGCGTGCGCCGCGCCGGCATCACGGGATCCGGCGTGTTCAAGGACGAGGCGTCCGATGCGCGGATGCGCCAAGTCTTCTTCGACGGCGACATTCTCACCTATCAGATCATCGTTCCGGATTTCGGCCGCATCGAAGGCCCGTTCCAGATCACGAGCCTCGAATATCGCGGCGACCACGCGGGCGAGGTGACGTTCGAAATGGCGTTCGAGTCCGCGGGCGCGCTCACCTTCGTGGCACTGTGACGGGAGGACTGTGCATGGCGAACAAGAGACGGGGCGAGGTGGCGCTGCAGCTCGGCGACAGGTGCTACACGCTCTGCCTGACGCTTAGAGCGCTCGCGGAGCTGGAGGAAGCCTTCGGCGTCCAGGATCTCATGGCGCTCGCCGAGCGCTTCGGCACGGGCCGCCTGTCGAGCCGCGATCTGCTCACGTTGCTGGCCGTCGCCTTGCGAGGCGGTGGCCATGAGTTGAGCGACGCCGATGTGGCGAACCTGCCGCTTCTCGGTGGCATCGAGCCGGTCGCGGCGGCCATCGCCGATCTGCTTATCGCAACCTTCGGCGGCGAGGCGTCTCCGCCAAACCCTCAGCAGCCGCAGGGCGTGTAGGCCGACCTCAGGCCTTCCCCTGGGAAGACGCCTTGATGCTGGGCCTCGGCGTCCTGCGGTGGAACCCTCGAGAATTCTGGCGCGCGACGCCGCGCGAGCTGTTGGCTGCTTGGCACGGATTGAATGGCGGGCGACCCATGGAGCCTGCTCTAGACTGCGATCTCAGGCGGCTGATGGAGGCATTCCCGGATAAAGCAAGTTATCGGGCTGCAACGGCCTAAAGCATTCTTCGGCGAAATGGATCCGGTTCGGTCTCGAAAATGCGGCATCCCGAAAAGGAGATCAGCCTCAGTTATCCGGCGCCTGCAGTTTGTCCCCTGTTCCTAGGAATCTGATGCCCTTTGTTTCAACGCAGAGAATGTAGATCTTGCGATAACGCTGGGCGGCAACCTCTCCAACTTTGATAGTAGCTGTAGCCTTAGCTGCTTCAAATTCACATTCCTTGTCAGCCTGTTCCCACTGCTTGTGAGTTAAAGTGCCTCTATCGAAAAGCAACTCTGGCTTTTGGTCCGATATATTGCAGGCGCCGAGCACCAGCACTGGAATGAAAACAATAGCGGATTGAAAGATGCCCCCTAAAGTAGAGAGCAAGCCAGGTAATCTTGGTGAAGATAAAACGGCAGATGACCGGCAACGCCAGCTCAACACCCTCATCGGCCTCTCCGAAAAATTCGGTGTCTCCCTGTCGAATGCTTTCGCGAAGAATATCGCGGAGGGCAAGAAATTTGATAACATTCTGAAATCGGTGCGCCAGTCTCTTGTGGAAACGGGGTTGCGCCTGGCGCTGGCGCCTCTCCAGATGGCTTTGAGCCAGAGCGTGAAGGGGTTGGCAGCAGGGTCTCTCCAGGGATCTCTGCCGCTCGACGGCGGCAATCTGCTCGGCGGCCTCCTCAAAGGGCTCGGTTCTCTCTTCGGGTTTGGATCGGGCGCAGGCGCCGATGCGGCAAGCGCCTCTCCCTTCGCCAAGGGCGGCGTATTCTCGCGCGGCATGGTGATGCCGTTCGCGCAAGGCGGCGTCGTCGGCGCGCCAACCTATTTTCCGCTCGGGCGAGGGCTCGGGGTCATGGGCGAGAGGGGAGCGGAAGCCGTGATGCCGCTGGCCCGAGGCCCGGATGGACGCCTCGGCGTGCGCGCGGGCGGGGCCGGGCGGCCCGCCTCGATCACCGTCAATATCTCGACGCCGGACGCGGAGAGCTTTCGCCGCTCAGAGGCGCAGGTCTCGGCCGCGCTGGCGCGCGCCGTCGCGCGGGGCCAGCGTGGGATGTAAGATTTTTCAAAGCAGTCAGGCGTCTGCGCTGTCGAGGATCGCCATGATCTCGTCCTTGATCTGCAGGCGGCGGCGCTTGAGTTCCTCCTCGACCTCTTCGGGTTTGGGCTCCACCCGGGTCTCGATGCGGTGGATGGTGCGGTTCAGCTCGTTGTACTCGTCGTAGAGCCGCGCAAAGCGATTGTTGCTCGTCTTCAGCTGATGCATCCGCTCGGCCTTGTCCGGGAAGTCGTCGACGAGATCGTTGGGGGCATTGCTCATCGCCTGCAGTCTCCTTGCTGGTGGGTGTTTTACGACGACAACGCCACCCCGGCTTTTTTCGTTTCATTGTCAGGAAGGATGGATCATGGCCTCTGATTTCCATGAGGTCCGCTTCCCGCTCGACGTCAGCCTCGGCAGCCGGGGAGGGCCGGTGCGGCGGACCGATATCGTCACGCTCTCCTCGGGCCGCGAGCACCGCAACAGCCGCTGGGCCCAGTCCCGCCGCCGCTACGATGCGGGCCTGGGGGTGCGCACCATCGACGCGCTCCATGCGGTCATTGGTTTCTTCGAGGAGCGGCGGGGCCGGCTGATCGGCTTCCGCTTCCGCGACCGAACCGACTGGCGCTCCGGCCCGCCCTCCAGGGAGCCTGCTCCGATGGACCAGCGCATCGGCACCGGCGACGGTGCGACCCTGGCCTTCCAGCTCGTCAAGACCTACGGCTCGTCCTTCGCTCCCTATCGGCGTCCCATCGCCAAGCCCGTCGGCGGCACGGTGCGGGTAGCGCTCGACGGCGTCGAGCAGGACGTCGGCTCGGACTTCAACTGCGATCCCGTCACAGGCGTCGTCACCTTCACGGCCGCTCCGCCTGTCGGCGCGATCATCACGGCAGGCTATGCCTTCGACGTGCCGGTCCGTTTCGACACGGACGAGCTCGACATCGACCTCTCCGCCTTCGACGCGGGCGAGATTCCGAAGATCCCGCTGATCGAGATCGTTCCCTGACCTTCCCTTGTCATCCGCGGCGGTCCGCAGGCCCGGAAAAGGGATCCAGGGACAGGCGCGGTGACGTGGATTCCCTTCCCCTTCGCTCCGGCCGGGAATGACACTGAGGAAATGCACCTTGTCATCCCCGGCGGCCGAAGGCCGGGAAGGGGATCCACTCGCAGGTGCAGCGCCGTGGTGCCCTTGCCCTGCGCTGCGCGTCCCTCCGGGGATGACATTTTGAGATTGAAATCACATGCGCACAATCCCTGACAGCCTCGCCGCTCACCTGGCGGACGGGGCGACGTGCCTTTGTCATTGCTGGAAACTCGTCAGGCGCGACGGCCAGACCCTCGGCTTTACCGACCATGACCGCGACCTCACGTTCGGCGGCACGGTCTTCGCGGCCCGGACTGGGCTGGAGGCGGCGGAAGCCAGTGCGGAGCTCGGCTTCGCGGTCGGCGGCGGCGAGGTCGCCGGGGCGCTCGTGTCCGCCGGTCTCACCGAGGACGACATCGCCTGCGGGCTCTACGACGATGCGAGCGTGGAGACGTGGCTCGTCAACTGGAGCGACGTCGAGGAGCGGGTGCTGCTCGACATCGGGTCCATCGGCGAGATCCGCCGCGCCGACGGCAGCTTCGTGGCCGAGGTGAGGGGGCTCATGCACCGCTTCGACGAGGAGAGAGGGCGCCTCTTTCGCGCCACCTGCTCGGCGGATCTGGGCGATGCGAAATGCGGCGTGAACCTGGCATCCTCCGCCTATACGGGCGCGGGCACGGTCACGCGCACGGATGGCGCCTTGAGCATGGCCGCCTCCGGCATCGGGTTCAAGGACGGCTGGTGCACGGGCGGAGAGCTCACCTGGACGACTGGCGACAATGCGGGACTCTCGGTCGAGATCAAGGTGCATCGCGCGATCGATGGCACGGACGAATTCGATCTGTGGCATCGCGCGCCGAAACCGATCAGGGTCGCCGACACCTTCCGCGTGACGGCGGGCTGCGACAAGGCCCCTGCGACGTGCCGAAAGAAGTTCAAAAACGCCGTGAACTTCCGCGGCTTCCCGCACATGCCCGGCAACGACTTCATCATCCGCATGCCGCGCCAGGGGGAGCCCGGTCTCGATGGCGGGAGCCTGTTCCGATGAATCTACAGGACCGCATCGTCGCGGAGGCGCGCTCCTGGATCGGGACCCCCTACCGCCATCAGGCTTCGCTGAAGGGCGTCGGCTGCGACTGCCTCGGCCTGCTCCGGGGCGTCTGGCGCGGCGTGATGGGCCGGGAGCCCGAACTGCCGCCGCCTTATTCGCCCGACTGGGCGGAGGCCGGAGCCGATACGCTCGTCGCGGCGGCGCGTCGCCATCTCGTCGAAACCGGCCTGTCCGGGGTCGCACCGGGCGACGTGCTGCTTTTCCGCTGGCGTGACACCCTCCCGGCCAAGCACTGCGCCATCGCGACCTCGCCCGACACCATGGTCCATGCCCATGACGGGGCATCGGTCGCCGAGGTGGCGTTCCGCCCCTGGTGGCGGCGGCACCTCGTCCACGTCTTTCGTTTCCCGGAACAATGATCCATGGCCACACTCGTTCTTCAAACCGTCGGCTCCGTGGTCGGCGGCATGGTCGCGGGCCCCCTCGGCGCGATGGCCGGGCGGGCGCTGGGCGGCCTCGCAGGCGCCGCCATCGACAATGCGCTGCTCGGCTCGGACAACACCAAGTACGTCGAGGGTCCGCGCCTCAAGGAGATCGACGGCCTCGCCTCGACAGAGGGCGCGCCGATCCCGCGCATCTACGGCCGGGCGCGGATCGGCGGCCAGCTCATCTGGGCCACGCGCCTGCTGGAAGTGGCGAACACCAAGACGGAGCGCTCCGGCACGCAGGGCGGCAAGGGAATGGGCGGAGGGCCGAAGACCGTCACGACGACCTATTCCTACTTCGCCAATCTGGCCGTGGGCTTATGCGAAGGCCCTGTCGCGTTCATCCGCCGGGTCTGGGCCGATGGACGCGAACTCGACCTCACCACCGTGACCATGCGCGTCCACAAAGGGTCCGAGACGCAGTCAGCCGATCCTCTCATCGTCGCGAAGGAGGGCACTGACCATGCGCCTGCCTATCGCGGGCTGGCCTATGTGGTGTTCGAGCGGCTGCCGCTGGCCGATTTCGGCAACCGCGTTCCGCAATTCGCCTTCGAGGTCGTGCGGCCCGTGGACGGCCTGAACCGCATGGTCCGCGCCGTCTGCCTCATCCCGGGCGCGAGCGAGTTCGGCTACGACACGCTTCCCGTCACGCAGGTCCTGGGTCTCGGCAGGACCAATCCGGAGAACCGCCATCAGCTCAAGCGCGGAAGCGACGTGCTGGCCTCGCTCGATGCGCTCGAGGCCCTCTGCCCGAAGCTCAAACGCGTCTCCCTCGTGGTGAGCTGGTTCGGGGACGATCTCAGGGCCGGCTCCTGCAGCATCGAGCCGCGCGTGGACGTCACCGCCAAGAGCACCGATGGAGCCGCATGGTCGGTCGCAGGATTGGCCCGCGACGACGCCAGGGCCGTTTCCCTCGCCAAAGGCTCGCCCGCCTATGGCGGCACGCCTTCGGACGAATCCGTCATCCGCCTGATCAGGACCCTCAAGGACAGGGGCCTCGAGGTTGTTCTCTATCCCTTCATCATGATGGATATTCCTTCCGGCAACGACCTGCCGGATCCCTATGGCGGCACGGGCCAGCCGCCTTACCCCTGGAGGGGGCGCATCACGTGCCATCCTGCACCCGGACGGCCCGGATCTGCGGATGGAACGGGTTCGGCCGCGACGCAGGTCGATCAGTGGTTCACGCGCCCCTGGGGCTTCAAGCGGCTGATCACCCATTACGCCAACCTCGCGAAGCAGGCCGGCGGTGTGGATGGGTTCATCCTGGGCAGCGAACTCGTCGGCCTCACCCGCGTGCGGTCGGCGCCGGGCATTTACCCGGCCGTTGCGAGGCTGAGGGAGCTGGCGGCGGATGTGCGCGGCATCCTGGGGGCCGCCACGACAATCGCCTATGCTGCGGACTGGACGGAATATGGCGCCCATGTTCTCGACGGTGGAGACGAGATCCGGTTTCCCCTCGATCCGCTTTTCGCGGACGAGGCCATCGATGCGGTCGGCATCGACTATTATCCGCCGATCTCCGACTGGCGCGACGGACCCGCCCATGCGGATCTCGCCGATGCGCGCAGCATCTACGACGTGGACTATCTGCGCGGCAGGCTCGGGAGCGGCGAGGCGTTCGACTGGCACTATGCTGATGCGTCCGACCGCGCGGCCCAGAGGCGCAGCCCGATCACCGACGGAGCCTGCGGCAAGCCGTGGGTTTTCCGCGCGAAGGATCTGGTCTCGTGGTGGTCGAACCCGCATGTGGAGCGCTCCGGCGGCGTCGAGACCGGCGCAAGCGCATGGGTGCCCCGGTCGAAACCGATCTGGCTCACCGAGATCGGCGTGCCGGCGGTGGACAAGGGGCCGAACGGCCCGAACGTCTTTCCCGATCCCAAGTCGTCGGAATCGGCTTATCCGCCGTTTTCGCGCGGCACCCGCGACGACCTCGCTCAGGCCCGCACGCTCGAAGCCATCCTGTCGCGGTTCGACCCGGCCCAGAGAGGATTTCTCGAAGCCTATAACCCCGTGTCGCCCTCTTACGGCGGGCGCATGGTGGATCCGGCCAACATCTTCGTCTGGGCCTGGGATGCGCGGCCTTTCCCGGCCTTTCCCGATTTCGATGCCATATGGTCGGACGGTCCCAATTGGGAAACCGGCCACTGGATCACGGGCCGGATCGAGGGCGCGCCTCTCGACCGCCTGATCGTTGCGATCCTCAGGGATTTCGGCCTTGGCGATCCGAGAGCCATCCCGGTCGACGGCTTCGTGGACGGTTACGTGATCGACAGGCCCATGTCGGCCCGCGGGGCCATCGAGCCCTTGATGCGCCTGTTCGGCGTCGACGCGGTCGCAAGCGGCGGCAGGATTTCCTGGCGCGGGCGCGGCGGTCGCGCCGTCATGGCGTTGACGACCGACGATCTCGTGCTCGCCGAAGGCGAACCGTCGCTCCGGCTCACCCGGACACAGGAGACCGAACTGCCGCAGCAGGTGGAGATCGGCTACACGGAGGGCGAGATGGATTACCGGCGAGCGGCGGTCGCGTCCCGGCGACTGTCCGGCTCGAGCCGTCGCGAGGCGCGGGCGGATTCGGCCGTCATCACCCGCCGCGCCGAGGCCCAGCGTCTCGCGGACAGCTGGCTGCAGGACCTCTGGGCGGCCCGGGAGAGCGCCGAGTTCGAGCTGTCGCCGCGGCGGATCGAGCTGGAGCCGGGCGATGTCGTCTCGCTCCCGACCGAGGCCGGGCCGAAGCTGCATCGGGTCATGCGCGTCGCCGATGGGCAGACGCGCAAGGTCACGGCCCGCGCCGTGGAGCCTGCCATCTTCGAGACGCCGGGAGCCTCCTTTCCGAGGCCAGTCCGCCGCCCTCCGCCGGTTCCCGGCAAGCCGCAGGCGGTCGTCCTCGATCTTCCGGCCGCCATGGGCAATCCCACGCCCCTGCAATACATCGCCGTGGCGGCCGATCCCTGGCCCGGAGCCGTCACCGTCTGGCGTTCGGGAAACGGCGCGAGCTTCGCGCCCTGTCGCATCCTCGATCTGCCGGCGATGATCGGCCGGACGCAGACGGCCTTGCCGCCGGGGCCGCTCTGGCGCTGGGACCGGCGGACCGTGCTCGATGTGGAGATCTCCGCCGGCGCCTTGAGTTCCATCGACGACGAGGCGGCTCTCACGGGCGGCAATCTCTTCGCCGTGCAGGGACCGGACGGTCGCTGGGAAATCCTGTCGGCGGCGCGGGCCGAGATGATCGGGGAGCGCAGCTACCGGTTGTCGCGTTTCCTGCGGGGGCTCGCAGGCAGCGAGCCCGACGCGGCTCGGACCGTTCCTGCGGGAGCCTGGATCGTCCGCCTCGACGAGGCCGTCGCGCCGCTCACGACGAGCCTTCAGGAGCTCGGGCAGACCTGGCGCTACAGGATCGGCCCGTCGGACCGGGATCATGCGGACGCAGCCGCGTTGGAAATCGCCGCGACTGTCGGGGGAGATGCGCTCAGGCCGCTCAGCCCGGTGCACATCAGGGCGCGGCGCGAAGCGGAGGGGATCCGCATCGCCTGGACGCGCCGCGCGCGTCTCGACGGGGACGGCTGGGAGGCTCTCGACGTCCCGCTCGGTGAGGACGCGGAGCGATACGACATCGACATTCTCCGGAATGGGGACGTCGTGCGGTCGCTTGCGAGCGCCGGGCCTTCTGTTCTCTATCCCGCGTCGCAGGAGGACGCCGACTTTGGCGTTCCACGGACGGAACTTAGCGTCCGGATCGCGCAGGTGAGCTCCGTCATCGGACGCGGCTTCGAGCGGATCAGCACCATTCCGGTTCTCTAGGGCACGGAACCGCGCCCTCTCGCAACAGGTAAATCCATGTCAGAAACGCCCCATCTCGCCTTGCCGCTGCTGGCCGCGGCACAGGCGCAGAAACACGTCACCCACAACGAAGCCCTCGCGTCTCTCGACGCTCTCGTCCACCTTGCTGTGAAGGAGCGCGGACGTACCGTTGCGCCGGAAACGCCGGACGAAGGCGACCGCTATCTCGTCGGCAGCGGCGCGAGCGGAGACTTCGCCGGCCATGAGGGCGAGATTGCCCTGTTCGATCTCGGCGTATGGCGATTCTTTGCGCCGCGTTCCGGCTGGCGGGCCTATGTCGAGGCCGAAGACCGGATCGTCGTCTTCGACGGCTCGCAATGGCGGGATCTCGGTCGCTACGCCCGCGATCTCGACCGCATCGAACACCTCGGAATCGGCACTGAGGCCGATGACCTGAACCGCTTCTCGGCGAAGCTCAATGCCGCCCTGTTCGCCGCCCTCACGGCGGAGGAAGGCGGAACGGGGGATCTGCGCTTCATCCTCAACAAAGGAGAGGCCGTAAACGTTCTCTCGCAACTCTATCAGCGGGGCTTCAGCGGGCGGGCGGAAACGGGGCTGATCGGCAGCGACGATTTCAGCATCCGCGTCTCGCCCGATGGGACCCAATGGCGCGACGCGCTGCTGGCCGACCGCAATACGGGCGTCGTGTCCTTTCCGAGCGGCCTCGCGAACCTGCCGGGCGCCAATCTCCTGCTCAATCCGGCCTTCCGCCTGAACCAGCGCCTTTTCGCGGGCGGCAACCTGTCGGGAGGCGCCTACGGGTATGACCGCTGGAAGGGCGGAACGGGCGGTTGCGTGGTCAGCCGTGCCGGCGACGGCACGGTGACGCTGACCGGCCCGCTCGATCAGGTGGTCGACCTCGCTCATGCGCCTCTGCCGGGAGACATGACCAACTTCGCGGGCGCGACCCTGACCCTGTCCGTGCAGGACCCCTCCGGCCCCCTGCCGGTCGTGATCGGAACGCAGGCGGCAACGATCCCGGCCGGAGCAGGGCGCCGCTCCGCGACCATAACCCTTGGCCAGACCGAAACGGGCAACGTCACCGTACGGCTTCAGCCGGCGAGCCCATGCTCCTTCAAGCGCGTGAAACTCGAAATCGGACCTGTCGCGACTCCCTGGATCGGGGATCCGCTCGATATCGAGGAGTTCCGCTGCCGACGCTATTATCAGAAGCTGGCCACCAGCGGCTCGTCGCCGATGATCCTGGGGGCTCTCGGGCAGCGCGTGGCGAGCAACATCATCGATATTCCCTATGCCCTGCCGGTGCAGATGAGGGCCGCCCCGAACCTGGCGACGAGCGGATTCGCCTGGGCGAACGGCTCTCCCGTGGGCAACCAGGTCGGCTTCTACGACATCGGCAGCGCCGCCTGGGTGACGCTCTCCGGCGGCCTCACCGTCACCACCGCCGTTGCCACCAGCCCGACCGCCATCGTCCTGAGGCTTCAGGCCGGCTCGTCCTTCACCGGTACCGCCGGCGCCGTGGGGAATTTCTACATCGGGGGCGGTGCGGCCATCGTGGTGCATGCGGAGTTATGAAATCAGCCATGGCAAACGAGGCATCACCCTTTGATCGAGCCGTCGCCCTCGTGTTCCAGCACGAGGGCGGTTTCGTGAATCACCCCCGCGACCCGGGAGAGGCGACGAAATTCGGGATTACCCGCCAAACACTCGCCCGGACACGGGGACGGCCCGCATCCGTCGAGGACGTGCGCCGTCTGACGCGGGACGAGGCCGCCTCCATCTACCGCCGCTTCTACTGGGACGCGGTGCGGGCCGATGAGCTTCCGCCGGGTGTCGATCTCGCCGTCTTCGATCTGGCGGTCAATTCCGGTCCGGCGCGAGCCGCCCGCATGCTGCAGAACGTGCTCGGGGTCGAGCCGGACGGGATCGTCGGCCCGGACACGATCCGGGCGGCCAGTGAGGCGGATCCGTTCAAGGTCATTCGCCGCCTGACTCGGGCGCGCCTCGGCTTTCTCTCCCGCCTCGTCATATGGCCCGTCTTCGGGCGCGGATGGCGCCGTCGGGCTCTCGCCATCGAGCAGCAGGCTCTCCGGCTCGCCTTTTCCTCATCTTCCTTCGCAAGGAACGAGTAACATGATCGATACGAAAACCATCCTCGCCAGCCGCACGGTCTGGGCCAACCTGATCGGGCTCGTGGCGCTCGTGCTCGGCCTGTTCGGCTTCGATGCCTCGGCCCTGAACACGGGCGCCTTCGCGGAGGCCTCCGTCCAGCTGATCGCGGCCGCCAGCTTCATCGCCTCCACGATCTTCCGGATCCTGGCCACGAAGCAGATCCTGAACTAGTCTTACATTCAGATTTCATTCAGTGCCGAGGGGGCATGAGATCATCATGCGTCTGGTTTTGATGATCATAGGGCTGTTGGGGACGATGGGGGCAGCGCACGCGCAAAGTGTGGCGGCCGCTCTCAAGAACTGCCTGCCGCCCCGCGAAATGCAGGAGGCCGTGGCCTCCAAGAGCATCGTCGCGCCCGCCGCCGCCGTCATGACGGCCCGCCGCCAGGTTCCCAACGCGGACGTGGTGCGGGCCAATCTGTGCCGGAGCAGCGATTCTCTTGTTTATGTCATCATGGCCTTGCAAAAGAATGGTCGCATCGTGCAAGTCATGATCGACGGTCAATCCGGCCGCGTGAAATCGGTCCAGTAAGGAAAGCTCGAAACGTGCGCCTTCTCGTTGTCGAGGACGACAAGACCCTCAATAAGCAGATCGTGACGGCCCTCGAACAGGCCGGCTACGCGGTCGACACGGCCATGGACGGCGAGGAGGGGCAGTTCCTCGGTGATACCGAGCCCTACGACGCCATCATCCTCGATCTCGGCCTGCCGAAGGTGGACGGCGTTTCCGTCCTCACCGCCTGGCGCCGCGAGGGAAAGAAGACGCCCGTCATCATCCTCACCGCCCGCGACCGCTGGAGCGACAAGGTGCAGGGCTTCGATGCCGGCGCGGACGACTATGTGACCAAGCCCTTCCACATGGAGGAGCTGCTCGCCCGCGTCCGTGCCCTGCTGCGCCGCGCCACGGGCCACGCCACGAGCGAGATCTCCTGCGGCCCCGTGAAGCTCGATACCCGCTCGGGCCGGGTCGCGGTGGACGGCAACCCGGTGAAGCTGACCTCGCACGAATACCGGCTCCTGTCCTATCTGATGCATCATACGGGTCGCATCGTGTCCCGCGGCGAGCTGACCGAGCATCTCTACGACCAGGATTTCGACCGGGACTCGAACACGATCGAGGTCTTCATCGGCCGGCTCCGCAAGAAGCTCGGCGTTGACATCATCCAGACCGTCCGCGGGCTGGGCTATCTCCTCGACGCGAACCAGACCAAGACGTGACCGGACTTCATCCGATCATCAATCGGCTCTCGGGACGGCCCATCGCCGTCCGGCTTGCGGTCTCCGCCGTCTTCTGGAGCTTCGTGATCCTGCTGATCGCGGGCCTGATCCTCTCCACCCTCTATCGGGACAACACCGAGAGGGCCTTCGACCAGCGCCTCCTCGTCTACGCCAACACCCTGGCGTCGAACCTCGTGGCGCCGGGCGATCCGGATCGCGACCTGGGACCTATCGGCGATCCGCGGTTCGAGCTGCCCTTGTCGGGCTGGTACTGGCAGGTCGCCCGGCCGAACGCCAAGCCGGGGGAGATCCGGTCCTCGAAATCCCTCTTCGGCGGGCAGCTTCCGAGCCTCGCCTTGTCCAACAACGACAAGTTCGGCCAGATCCGCCGCGGCTATGGACGGGCTCCGGACGAGCGCAGCCTGCGCCTCATCGAGCGCGACATCGACCTCGGGGAGGACGGGCGCTACATCATCCGGGTCGCCGGACCGGCCGACGAGATCGAAGCCAGCGTGCGCGACTTCATCTTCGCCCTCACCGTCACCTTCGCGCTGCTCGGGCTGGCCCTCGGCTTCACGACCCTGTTGCAGATCCGCTTCGGCCTGCGGCCGCTTGCCAATCTCCGCAGCGCACTCGGCGCCATCCGGCGCGGGGAGGCTGAGCGGATCGTCGGCGACTACCCGCGGGACATTTCCCCGCTCGCCAGCGAGCTGAACCTGCTGCTCGACACGAACCGGGAAATCCTGGAGCGGGCCCGCACCCAGGTCGGCAACCTGGCCCATGCCCTCAAGACGCCGCTCAGCATCATCATGAACGAGGCGGAGAACGCGCCCGACGAGGTCGCCGAAAAGGTCCGCGAGCAGGCCACGCTGATGCGCGATCAGGTCAATTATTACCTCGACCGCGCCCGCGCGGCTGCGCTGGCCGGGACCCTGGGAACCCTGACGGACGTGGAACCTGTTGTCGCAGGGCTCGCGCGCACCTTCGCGAAGATCTATCGCGACAAGGACCTGGAGGTCGAGCTCGCGATCCCGCGGGATCTGCGCTTCCGGGGAGAGAAGCAGGATCTCGAGGAAATGGCCGGCAATCTCATCGACAATGCGGCCAAATGGGCATCGCACAAGGTCGTGGTGTCGGTGGAGGTCATCCGCGAGGAGGACCGGCCCCGGTTCCGCCTGCTCATCGACGATGACGGTCCGGGGCTGCCGGAAGCCTCCAGGGCCGAGATGCTGAAGCGCGGCCGCCGCCTCGACGAGACGAAGCCCGGTTCGGGCCTCGGTCTGTCCATCGTGAGCGATCTCGCGTCCCTCTACAGAGGCTCCCTCAGGCTCGACGCCGCGCCCGGCGGGGGCTTGCGCGCGGTGCTGGAGCTGCCGGGGGATAGAGGCTAACCCTATGTAGTTTTACGCGTGACACCGTGCCACCATCGTGCTTGACGTGGAGACGGGGTAATTAGGATTTTATGGTGATCTGGATAATCCTCTTGTTGATGACGGCGGCGGCCGTGATGGTGGTCCTTTGGCCGCTGTCGCGCCATCATGCCGTCAGCCGGCAGGTGGACCCGGACACCCAGTTCTATCGGGAGCAGATCGCCGAGATCGAGCGCGACCGGGAGAAGGGAACGCTCCTGCCGAGCGAGGCCGAGGCCGCCAAGGCCGAGGCGGGCCGCCGTCTCCTTCGGGCAACCGGCCGGCGGGACGGGGATTTTGCCGCCCTCGGCGAGCCGGCCCTGCGCCGCCGCCGCGCTGTCTCGGCGTTCGCCCTGTCGGTCATTCCGATTCTGGCCCTCGTGATGTACGGGGCCTATGGCTCGCCGCATCTGCTCGCTAAGCCGCAGGCCTCGCGCATTCAGGAGCAGGCGGAAAAGCTCGATCTCATGAAGGCGCTGGCCCAGATCGAAAACCATCTGGCGCAGAACCCGCAGGATGGCCGAGGCTGGGAGGTGGTCGCCCCGGTCTATCTCCGCATGGGGCGCGTGGACGACGCCGTGAAAGCCTATGAGGCGGCTGTCCGCTTCCTGGGTCCGGAGGCGAACCGGCTTTCCAATTACGGCGAGGCCCTCGTGCTTGCCAAGGACGGAGTCGTCTCGGCCGAGGCCCAGGCCGTTTTCGAGCAGGCCGTGAAGCTCGACCCGGCCTCGCCCAAGGCCCGCTTCTATCTCGCCCGCGCGGCCGAGCAGGACGGCCAGACCGAGAAGGCGAAAGCCGCCTATGCGGAGCTTCTGTCATCCTCGCCGCCCGACGCGCCCTGGGTTGCGGTCGTCCAGCAGCAGCTGGCCCAGCTCGGCGCACCGGAGCAGGTTGCGGGCCAGAGTGCCGGTCCCCAGATAGGGGCTCAGGACATCTCCCGCATGGTTGCCGGCCTGGCGAACCGCTTGGAAGCCCAAGGCGGAAGTGCCGATGAATGGGCGCGGCTCATGCGCTCCTATGTGGTGCTGGGGCAACGCGACAAAGCCGCCGCGGCGGCCCAGCGCGCACGACAGGCGCTGGCGCAGGACGACGCTGCCCTGAAGACCATTGAGGCGATGGCGCGAGACCTGAAACTGACCGACGCCGAACCATGACCAGAAAACAACGCCGCTTGACCCTGATTGGTGTCGCCGGGTGCGTCCTCGCGATCGCACTGGGCCTCGTGCTCTATGCGATGAACGACACCATCGTGTTCTTCAATTCCCCCGCCGACATCCAGGCGAAGAACGTGCATCCCGGAACGCGTCTGCGACTGGGTGGTCTCGTAAAGGAGGGGAGCGTCCAGCGCGGCAACGATCAGCAGGTGACGTTCGAGGTCATGGACGCTCAAGGGGTGATCAAAGTCCATTACAAGGGTTTGTTGCCTGACCTGTTCCGCGAAGGGCAGGGGGTCGTCGCCGAGGGCGTTCTGGAAGATCAGACCGTCTTCCGGGCGGATACGGTCCTCGCCAAGCATGACGAGAACTATATGCCCCGCGAAGTCGCCGATGCCCTGAAGAAACAGGGCCATTGGCAGGGCGAGGCCAACGCCTCGCCGAAGACGCAGTAGCAAGGGAGTAATCCTCGTGTTGGTCGAGGCCGGACATTTCGCACTCGCGCTTGCGCTCGGGTTGTCGCTGATCCAGTTCGTCGTGCCGCTCTGGGGCGCGCGCGCCAAGGATCCCGTCCTGATGGCCGTCGCGCCCACGACCGCCCTGGCAGTGCTGGTCTGCATCGGCTTCGCCTTCCTGGCCCTGACGATCGCCTACGTGACCTCCGACTTCTCGGTCCTGAACGTGGTCGAGAACTCCCATTCGGCGAAGCCGCTGATCTACAAGATCTCAGGTGTCTGGGGGAACCACGAGGGCTCCATGCTCCTGTGGCTGCTGATCCTCGCGCTCTTCGGAGGGGTCGTGGCGGTGGCGAAAGACAACGTCCCCGCGCGGCTGCAGGCCAACACCCTGGCCGTTCAGGCTGCCGTCACGATCGCCTTTCTGCTCTTCATCCTGACCACGTCCAACCCCTTCACCCGCATCATTCCGGCGCCCGCCGAGGGGCAGGATCTCAATCCGCTGCTTCAGGATCCGGGCCTCGCGATCCACCCGCCGCTTCTTTACATCGGCTATGTGGGCTTCTCGATCTCCTTCGCGTTCGCCTGCGCGGCGCTGATCGACGGGCGCATCGATGCCGTGTGGGCGCGGATCGTCCGCCCCTGGACCCTCGGCGCCTGGGCCTTCCTGACGCTCGGCATCGCCATGGGCTCGTATTGGGCCTATTACGAACTCGGCTGGGGCGGCTGGTGGTTCTGGGATCCGGTGGAGAACGCCTCCCTCATGCCGTGGCTCGCGGGAACGGCTCTGCTGCATTCCACCGTGGTCATGGAAAAACGGGACGCGCTGAAGGTCTGGACGATCCTGCTCGCGATCCTGACCTTCTCCTTCTCGCTCCTCGGGACCTTCCTGGTCCGCTCCGGGGTGTTGACCTCCGTCCATTCTTTCGCGGTGGATCCGGCCCGCGGCACCTTCGTGCTCGGCATCCTGATCCTCTTCATCGGCGGATCCTTCGCGCTCTTCGCCTGGCGCGCCCCGATGCTCAAGCAGGGCGGCCTGTTCGCGCCCGTATCGCGCGAGGGCGCTCTCGTCCTCAACAACCTGTTCCTGGCGACCGCCTGCGCGACCGTCTTCATCGGAACGCTCTACCCGCTGGCGCTGGAGGTGCTCACCGGCGAGAAGATCTCGGTCGGCGCGCCCTTCTTCAACTTCACCTTCCTGCCACTGATCATTCCGCTGCTGCTGCTGCTGCCTCTTGGACAGACGCTCGCCTGGAAGCGCGGCAACCTCCTCGGCACGCTCCAGCGTCTCTATGCGGCCTTCGGCCTTGCCCTGCTCGTCACGATGGCGATGCTCGCCTTCGAGCGTGGCGGACCCGTCGCGGCTCCTCTCGGGATCGGCCTGGGCGTTTACCTGGTTCTCGGCTCCCTCAACGAGATCGTGACCCGCTCCTGGACGAAGGGCAACTCCCTGTCCGTAGCGGCCCGCAAGGCCGCCGGTCTGCCGCGTTCGACCTGGGGTACGGTCATCGCCCATGCGGGGGTCGGCCTGACGGTGATCGGCATCGCCGCGACCGCCTGGGGCGTCGAGGGATTGGGCACACTCAAGGTCGGCCAGAGCCTCAGGGCCGGGGCCTACGAGGCGCGGCTCGAGAGCGTCGTTCCCCGCGCCAACGCCAATTACCGCGAGGACGTCGCGGTCTTGAGGATCTCCCATGACGGCCGGGAGCTCGGAACCCTCGAGACCATGAAGCGCCTCTATCTCACCCGCGCCATGCCGACCACCGAAGCCGGGATCATGACGGTCGGGCTCGGCCAGGTTTACGCCAGCCTCGGGGAGGTGCAGCCCGATGGTTCGGTGGGCCTGCGGCTCTACCACAAGCCCCTGGTGCTGCTGATCTGGCTCGGAGCCGTCGTGATGGCGCTCGGCGGAGCCCTCTCTCTGACGGACCGGCGCCTGCGCATCGGCGCTCCTGCGCGGGCCAAGGCGGGGCCTGCCGCCGCGGTCCCGGCGGAGTAGGAAATATGCGCTTCGCTCTCGCCCTCCTGGCGGCCATCGTCTTCAGCGGCTCGGTTTTTGCCGTGCAGCCCGACGAGGTGCTGAAGGATCCGGCCCTGGAAAAGCGAGCCCGCGATATCTCGTCGGGACTGCGCTGTCTCGTCTGCCAGAACCAGTCCATCGATGATTCCGATGCTCAGCTCGCCAAGGATCTCCGGCTGCTCGTCCGCGAGCGCCTCGTGGCCGGGGACACGGACGAACAGGTGCGGGATTTCCTCGTGCGGCGCTACGGCGAGTTCGTCCTGCTCAAGCCGACCTTCGCGCCGCACACACTGCTGCTCTGGCTGACACCCGCCGTCGTCCTCGTCCTCGGCGGTCTCGGGGCCTACGTGTTCATGAGGCGACGCCCCATGATCGTCACGGCTCTCGACGAGGAGGAGCAGAAGGCTCTCGATGCTCTGCTCAAACGCGACCAGGGCGCCTGAACCCGCGTCGTTGAAGACCGTCATGGCCCTGCGTTCGTAAGGACGAGGCCGCACCGGCCCGGCATGGCTAATTTGTCGCCGTGCCAAGCTGCGCCGTGGATGATATCGGCCTCTTCTGCTCCCCATCCCGCGAAAGGTACGGTCGTGAAGACTGCGGCCCTCGGATTGACCTTAATCCTTCTTGCCCTGCCTTTCGCCTCCCATGCGGACGAGGACCTCGTGGCCAAGCGTGATATCTGTCGCCGCGAGGCGAGGGCGCGCATCGTGCCGGTGGGAAAGATCGCGGTCGACGAGTACCGGCGCATCGTGGAACGGCGAAACGCCTATGTCAGGCAGTGCATGACCCGCGCGTTGGCGGCTCCTGCGGAGGCTCAGGTCCCGACGAAAAAGGTGATCGAAAGCAAGCCGGATACCGGCCCGAAGGTCAGCCCTGCGCCGGTCAAGAGGAAGCCGCAGCGCGTCCTGAAGCGTTCAGGGCGGCGGAAGCTGAAGGCGGGCTCGGCCGCTTTGCGCAAGGGAAAGAAGATCGTTGGCAAAAGGCTTCATAACGCCGCCGGCAATCACCGCAGGCACGGATGAGGGCCCGGCCGGGACTCCGAACCTTACCAACATTTCATCTTGAGGTGAGGGCACCGTAAGGCGCGGCCCCCCATCTTCCTCTCATGAGGAACCGATAAAGGTTCTGAAGGAGAGACAATATGTTGGAGAAGGTTTCCACTTCCGTCCGCAAGCGCACCGCGAAATGGCTCGGCGCAGCGGCCGTGGCCGCGCTGATCGCGGGCGGCGCCGTCGAGACCGGTCTGGTGGTCCCCAATCCCGCCCATGCCGAACTGCGCTCCATGACGCAACCGATGCAGGGCCTGCCGTCCTTCGCGGACATGATCGACCACGTGAAGCCAGCCGTAGTGGCCGTGAAGGTCAAGATTCAGAATGTTGCCGCCCAGGATGACAACGGGGACGAACAGCAGTTCTCCATGCCCGACTTTCCGCCCGGCAGCCCCATGGAGCGCTTCTTCCGCCAGTTCCGCGACCAGCAGCCCGGTTCGCATGGCCAGCGCCAGCAGCGTCCCCGTCAGTTCGGACAGGCCCTCGGCTCCGGCTTCTTCATCTCGGCCGACGGCTATGTGGTGACGAATAACCATGTGGTCGAGAATGCCTCCGAAGTCACGGTCACGATGGATGACGGCAAGGAGCTGAGCGCGAAGGTGATCGGCACCGATCCGAAGACGGATCTGGCGCTTCTGAAGGTGACGGAGGGCGGCAACGACTTCCCCTACGTACGCCTTGCCTCCCAGAAGGCCCGCATCGGCGACTGGGTCCTGGCCGTCGGCAACCCGTTCGGCCTCGGCGGCACGGTGACGGCGGGCATCGTCTCGGCCCAGCACCGCGACATCGGCGCCGGTCCCTATGACGACTTCATCCAGATCGACGCGCCGGTGAACAAGGGCAATTCCGGCGGCCCGACTTTCAACCTCTCGGGTGAAGTCGTAGGCGTGAACACGGCCATCTACTCGCCTTCCGGCGGCAGCGTCGGCATCGCCTTCGCCATTCCGGCCAGCACGGTCGAATCCGTCGTGGCATCCCTGAAGGACAAGGGTGCCGTGACCCGCGGCTTCATCGGCGTGCAGATGCAGCCGGTCACCAAGGAGATCGCCGAAGCCATCGGCCTGAAGGAGCCCAAGGGTGCGCTCGTGGCCGACACGGTCAAGGACAGTCCCGCCGCCAAGGCCGGCATCAGGACGGGCGACACGATCATCGCCGCCGATGGCGAGCCGATCAAGGAGGCGAAGGATCTGTCCCGCAAGGTTGCCCAGGTCGCTCCGGGCAAGTCCCTGTCGCTCACCCTCTACCGCGAGGGCAAGGAGAGGACCGTCACCGTGGAGGTCGCAACCCAACCGAAGGGCGCCTGAGCCCTCGAACGGAGTAGGGCACCAGGCTTAACTGTTGATCGCCCTCGTTGTCTGGTGTCTTCTGCCCACGGCAGGCTGGCTCTTCTCCCCTCCAGGGCTGGCCTGCCGGCGGGCACAATTTGCGTTACATAGGGGCTCATGCGGATTCTCATCATCGAAGACGACCGGGAAGCGGCCTCCTACCTCGTCAAGGCGTTCCGTGAAGCGGGCCACGTGGCGGACAACGCGGCCGACGGTCTCGACGGCTATGCCATGGCGGAGGCGGGGGACTACGACGTGCTCGTCGTCGACCGCATGCTGCCGAAGCTCGACGGCCTGTCGCTCATCCGCTCCCTGCGCGAGCAGAAGGTCGAGACGCCGGTGCTCATCCTCTCGGCTCTCGGCCAGGTCGACGACAGGGTGAAGGGCCTGCGCGCGGGCGGCGACGATTATCTGCCGAAACCCTACGCCTTCTCGGAACTTCTGGCCCGTGTCGAGGTCCTCTCGCGTCGCCGCACCTCCGCGCCCAGTTCCGAGCCGACCGTCTATCGGATCGCCGATCTGGAGCTCGACCGCCTGTCCCATCGGGTGACGCGTTCGGGCCAGGAGATTGTGCTGCAGCCGCGCGAGTTCAGGCTGCTCGAATACCTGATGAAGAACGCCAATCAGGTCGTCACGCGCACGATGCTCCTAGAGCACGTCTGGGACTACCATTTCGACCCGCAGACCAACGTGATTGACGTTCACGTCTCGCGGCTTCGGGCCAAGATCGACAAGGGCTTCGACAAGCCGCTCATCCATACCATTCGCGGCGCGGGCTACATGGTCCGCGTCGGCGCCGAGGGAATCGACGAATGAGGGTCCTCCGATGACCGCCCTCGGCAAGCTCTTCCGGACGACGGCGTTCAAGTTGTCCTTCGCGTACCTCCTCATCTTCACCATCTTCGCCTTCGTGACCCTGGGATACGTGGCCTGGAGCGCGCAGCGGCTCCTCAACGACCAGTTCGTCTCGACCATCGAGGCCGAGATCAACGGATTGTCCGAGCAGTACCGGATCGGGGGGCTCCGTCGATTGGTGAACGTGGTCGAGCGGCGCTCCCGCACGCCGGGGGCCTCGCTCTATCTCGTGACCACCAGCACCGGCGAGCGCATCGCCGGGAACATCGGGGCGCTGCCTCCCGGGGTCATCGACCGGGTCGGGCAGTTCGAGACACCCTACAGCCGCACGGAAGATGCGGACGCCGTGCCGAGCAATGCCATCGTGCGCGTCTATCTCCTGCCCGGGGGCTTCCGCCTCATGGTCGGACGGGACGTCGAGGAACGCGCGCGTCTTCACGACGTCATTCAGCGGGCCTTCGGCTACTCGCTGCTCTTCATCGGCGTTCTCGGCTGCCTCGGCGGCTGGTTCATCGCCCGAAGGGTTCTCAAGCGGGTCGACGACATGACGGACACCACGCGCCATATCATGGCGGGCGACCTGGGAGGGCGGCTCAGGATCGCCGGAACGGGCGACGAGCTCGACCGTCTGGCGCTGAACCTCAACGACATGCTCGACCGCATCGGAGAGCTGATGCGCGGCATGCGCGAGGTTTCCGACAACATCGCCCATGACCTGAAGACTCCCCTGACGCGCCTTCGCAACAGGGCCGACGAAGCTCTGCGGACGGCGAGGACACCCGACGAGTTGAAGACGGCCCTCGGAGGCATCATCGAGGAAAGCGACAATCTCATCCGCATCTTCAACGCGCTCCTCATGATCGCCCGCCTGGAGGCTGGAAACGCCCGCGAGGGCTTGTCGGATTTCGATGCGGCCGAAGCCGTGCGCGACATGGCGGAACTCTACGAGGCCCTCGCCGAGGAGGCCGGTGTATCGCTGGAGGTTTCGGTGGAGGAGAACCTGCCCGTTCATGGGAGCCGCGAGCTTCTGGGGCAGGCGATGGCGAACCTCCTCGACAACGCCTTGAAGTATGGCGCCTCGCCGGACGGGGCCGCCCAGACGATCACCGTGGACGCCCATCGGGCCGACAGCGAGGCCAGGATCGTGGTGGCGGACCGGGGCTCCGGCATTCCCGAAGCCGAGCGGGGCCGTGTGCTGGAGCGGTTCGTCCGCCTCGAATCCGCCCGGTCGCGGCCCGGTTTCGGCCTCGGCCTCAGCCTCGCCACCGCCGTGGCCAGGCTCCATGGCGGCACCCTCGCGCTGGAGGACAACCAGCCGGGCTTGCGCGTCGTTCTGGCCCTGCCCCTGAAGGAGGGAGCCCTCCCGCAGCCCTCCCTGCAATCGGCCGCATGAGCCTAAAAGGCAATCCGCCCCGGCAAGTTTTCGATTGCCTCCGGCCCGGCGGCATGGACACTCAGGACCATCGCAAGCATCCGATGGATTGGCCGTGCCGGACCCGCAATCTTCCCTCGTCGCCCGCCTGACCCAGGCTCCGCCCGTCTCCGACACGAAACGGGCGAAGGCGCAGCTTGCCGACCTTATTGAGCGGGTGCGCCAGGAGCCCGAAGCGGCCGCGCTCCTGCCGCATCTGGACCAAGGGCCCTTGCGGGACCTGCTGCTGGCGCTCGCCGATCATTCCCCCTTTCTCTGGCAGCTCGTCTTGAGCGATCCGGCCCGCGCAGCGAGGCTTGCCCTCGAGGCGCCGGAGGAGGTGCAAGGCGGCCTCGTTAGGAAACAGGCCAATCTCTTCCGCGAGTTGCACGCGGGCAAGATGACCCGGGACGATGCGGTCCGGGCCTTCCGGAAGAACCGCAACGCCCATGCGCTTCTCGTGGCGCTCGCGGATATCGGCGGGCTCTGGGGCGTGGAGCAGGTCACCCAGGCGCTGTCCGATTTCGCCGATGCCTCCGTGCAGGGCGGCGTCAACCTTGTTCTGACGGAGACCGCCGGTCTCGGCCGCATCACCCTGCAAAACCCCGACGCACCGGGAGAGGGATCCGGCTTCACGGTGCTGGCGCTCGGCAAGCACGGGGCAGGGGAGCTCAACTATTCGAGCGACATCGATCTCGTCATCTTCTTCGATCCCGAAGCAAGCGCATTGAAGGAGGGAGCCGAGGCCGCGACCGTCTATACGCGCATCGCCCAGCAGCTCGCCAAGCTCCTTCAGGAGCGGACGGCCGACGGCTATGTGCATCGTGTGGACTATCGCCTGCGCCCCGATCCGGGCTCCACGCCTACGGCCGTGTCGCTGCCGTCGGCCTATGTCTATTACGAGACCGTTGGGCAGAACTGGGAACGCGCCGCGCTCATCAAGGCGCGGCCCGTCGCGGGGGACATCGCGCTGGGCGAGCGCTTCCTCGCCGATCTCCGTCCCTTCATCTGGCGCAAGTATTTCGACTTCGCCTCCATCGCCGACGTCCATGCCATGAAGCGGCAGATCCACGCGGTGCGCGGGCATGACGAGATCGCTGTGGCGGGCCACGACATCAAGCTCGGATGCGGCGGCATCCGCGAGATCGAGTTCTTCGTCCAGACCCAGCAGCTCGTCTTCGGCGGACGGCGTCCGAACCTGAGAGGGCGGCGCACCCTCGACATGCTCGCGGCGCTCCATGACGAAGGCTGGATCACGGCACAGGCGCGCGACGAACTCTCCGAGGCTTACCGATTCCTGCGCACCATCGAGCATCGTCTGCAGATGGTGGCGGACGAGCAGACGCAGCGCCTGCCGTCCGACGAAGAGGACCTCAAGCGCTTCGCCAGGTTCTGCGGCTATCCCAATCTCGTGGCCTTCTCCCAGGCGCTCACCCATCAGGCGAGCATCGTGCAGGGCCATTACGCGCTCCTGTTCGAGGAAGGTCCTGAACTGGCCTCCGATGTCGGCAATCTGGTCTTCACCGGCACGACGGACGATCCCGAAACGCTCGCGACGCTGCAGCGCATGGGCTTCCGCGAGCCCGAGAAGGCGGCCGAGACCGTGCGAGGCTGGCATTTCGGCCGCCGCTCCGCGATTACGAGCCAACGCGCCCGCGAGGTGCTGACCGAGCTCACGCCCGCCCTTCTGTCGGCTCTCGGCGGCACGGCCGATCCCGATGCGGCGCTCGCGACCCTGGATCGCGCTTTCGGGCGCATGCCGGCCGCCGTCGAGCTTCTGACCATCCTGCAATCGCACGACCGTCTGCGCCTGCGCTTTGCCGATCTTCTTGGCACCGCGCCGCGTCTTGCCAGCACGGTCGCGCAGTCGCCACACGTCCTCGACGTCCTTATCGATCCGGCCTTCGGTGTTCCGCTCGTGGACGAGGCCGCCATCGAGGAGCAGGTCCGGCAGATGATCGGCAGCCCCGGCAACTACGAGGACTTTCTCGACCGTGCCCGCGATGCCGCGCGGCAGATGCGCTTCATCACCGGCGCGCGGCTTCTCTCCGACATCATCTCCCCCGCGCAGGCCGGAGAGGCCTATGCGGCAATTGCCGGCGCGATCGTCCGGGTGTCATTCGAGCGGGTGCGAAAGGAATTCGAGGCGGAGCACGGCACCGTGCCGGATGCGCGGATCGCCATCCTCGGCCTTGGTCGGCTCGGCTCGAAGGAGCTCACGGCAGGTTCGGATCTCGACCTCGTCGTCATCTACGATTTCAATGAGGAGAAGCGCGAAAGCACGGGACCGCGCGCGCTCGACGTCGTGGTCTATTTCACGCGCCTGACGCAGCGCCTGGTCGCGGCCCTCACGGTGCCGACACGCCGCGGATTGCTCTACGAGGTGGACCTGCGCCTGCGTCCGCAGGGAGGGAAAGGGCCGGTCGCCTCGCAGTTCAAGGGCTTCGTCGCCTATCAGCAGAGCGAGGCGGATCTGTGGGAGCACATGGCGCTCACCCGCGCCCGCGTACTGGCGGGCGATGCAGAGTTCGGCAAGCGGGTCGAAACGGCCGTGGCAGACATCGTCGGCGCGGAGCGCGACCGCAAGCGCGTCATCTCGGAGGTTCGCGCCATGCGCGATCTCATCGCGCAGGAAAAGGGGGACGACAATCCGTGGGATCTCAAGCTCGCCCGCGGCGGCCTCACCGATCTCGACTTCATCGCCCAGGCGCTGGTGCTCGCGCAGGCTCACTCACATCCGGCTCTCGTCGGCCTTGCGGCGGAAGCGGTCTTCGCCGAGGCCTGCAGGGCGGGCCTGCTCGACGATGCCAACGCGCGGACCCTGATCGATGCCCACCGCCTGTTCAACGCGATCTTCCAGTGGCAGCGCCTGACGATCGAAGGCGCTTTCGATCCGGCCATCGTGCCGCCCGCGATCTTCAAGCGCTTGGCCGTCGTGGCGGGTCTGCCGGATGCGAAGGTTCTCCTGACCCATCTCGATGAGACCCGGCAGCAGGTGCGGGAGGTGTTCGAGCGCGTGCTGCGTTAATGGCGCTGCTATCTCGACCGAATGGGTGCCGTAACGTCAGTGTGTGCACCGTCCGAACATGGAACGACCTTTCCTCCGAAAGGCCTCTTCCAACTGGCAAATTGGAGGAGGATCAGACGCTTAGAGCAGTTTCGGCTTAGACGGGCTCATATCCGCTATTCCTGAGGTAGTTCCGGCACTCCTCAGGCGAGAACTCATCGAGCAGTTCTCCGATGGT
>JBOZRS010000081.1:0-4339 GCA_050789065.1 Microvirga sp. | reverse complement strand
GCCGGTGTTCGACACGATGACAGTTCGCGCACAGGCACTGCAAGTCGTCGAGCTTGGTGACGTGAGCCTCGTCCATGTCCTTCACTTCGGTGGCGCGGTGGTGCACTTCGATACTTGCCTCACCATGTTCCCCGCCATACTTGGCAACAGGGTCGAGGTCGCATCGCTCACATTTAAGTTTGCCGTATTGCCGCCGGAACTGCGCCTTCTTCGCCTGCGCCAGGCCGGCGCCGCGTTCCTTGCGGACGTGTGTCACCAATCTCCGCCTGCCCTCTGTCCATTGCTCGTCGCTGGCCAAGCTCGCCACGTTGTTCTGTAAGCCGGTTGCCGGATCGCCGGACTTGGGCACGATGGTGTAGCCGGCAGAAGTCAGCATACGGAAGCAGGGGCTGCGCTCTCCTCCTGAGAAGTGCTTGGGGAGCACCACGAATCCAAGGGCCTCGGCCGCAGCAATTCCAAACACGGCCTTGGGGGGAAGCCGCTGTCCATCATCGGTGCGCAAGTCAAAGTCCGTTGACTCACCAAACCCATGGTCTGTGTAGCCACCCAGGAGCTTCTGGATCGCGTTCCATATGTGTTCCGGAGTGACCTTGTTCAGGTCGTCGGCGGGGAGCCGATCCAGGCTGCGCAGATCGATGGACGACGGGACCGCTTTCAAGGCCTCGGCGATCGAGGAAGCGGGCAGATCACCTTCGAGTTCCAACCGAACCTTTTTGGTTGGATTGCCCCCTGTTGTCGACACACGGCCAACTTTTTGCATCCTACTGGTCAACAGTTTGAATCGCTCTTCTGGCGTTACCGATCGGTCGTCCGTGCTCAGGATCGCCCGTGCGGACAAGGGCAAGTGCTGGACTCTGCTGCTATCGACCCAGGCACCGGCGATGGCTATGTTGTTCGTGGATAGCCTGTTCAGCAGCAGCCGCAGCGCTACCGAATAGTCGGGATTGATGGCGTCCTTGCCCTTGGTGCCACCCCGGCTATGGATAATGATCGCTGAAGGAAAGATCTCGAAGCGGGCATCCAAAAGGTTACCTTCATCGGATTCTATTGCGTATGTAGTCATCGTCGTTCAATCCTGCCGACCTGTATTGTGAGCGCAGACGCGCACCTGGTTCTTGCTTCTATGAAGAAGTTCGCGGAACCTCGGCGTGGGCATAGCGCGTCATTTTTGCCTCGGTTCAAAGTGCCATACCAGTGCTGTTCTTGAAAACATCTTTTCCATGTCATCGAAGCTATATTCCTGCAGGACTGGTTCGCGCAGTGCGTCCACGACGACTGCGAGACGCCAGCGTTTCGGGTCTGCTTTCGCTGCGCGGTCTTCGTTGCGCGTCAAGTAGAAATGCTCATCCTCGCCCGCCGTCCCCTTGACCTCGACCTTAAGTTTCAGATCACCTGAGCGTTCGTCAAGAACATCCAAGTCGTACCCGCGATTTTCCCTTTCGACGCTTACGACGCGGCCCTCTCGAGCGTATACCTGTTTGGCGTGCTTGATGGCGGCCTGTTCAACCCGGTCCCGTGTTTCTTGGTCGGGGAACCGCAAGGTAGGGTCAATGCTTGGATCATCTCCCGCTCCGGGCTCTTTCTCGTCCGCGTTCGGGTCCGGATCAGCCTTTGGCAATCGCAGGCCTCGCCGCAACTTTCCATTGCGGGAACCGTCCTGGATCTCGACGTGCCAACGGTCATCGTCGAGCACACGGAGTTCCGCCTCCGCGGCGATGCCTTTCTCACTGTCCTCCCTGCTGTGTCGGTTGATCATTAGAATAACTGTGCAGTCGCGCCCGGATTCCGCGAGTTGGCGCAATATTGCGATGCGTTCGCTCTCGCGTCGGCGCTGTTCGTCGTTGAACTTGGGATGACCGGACGGGTCCAGGCTGATCCCCGTCGCCCAGCCGCCTGGCCCGTCTACATCTACGTCCTCTGCCCAGACCGTAACGATATGCTCGGGATCATAGCCGGGGCGGCGCCAGGCCCAGGCGTAGAGAGTTTTGTCTTCGTCGACAATCTTCACCTCTAACTTCTGCAATAAGTCCGTCAACCTAGGATGTTTCTGCTTGACGTTGTGCTCGATTAGCCACGACAGGAGCAGTGGATCAACTTCGCTACGCATTGTTGTCTCTGTCTGATTATTGAGGTTGTGACGTGTTGCCTTCGTGATTTATCTGCCCGGTTTTGGCCTCTGACACACGTCACGCTGTGTTGAGAGGCTGTTAGTTCAGGCGACCTAGCCTAACGGTATCACATCCATAAGTCGACCTTGCTGGCCTAAAGCGTTTTTATATGGCTAGGCACGTTGGGCCTTGTGTCGATAACAGCGTTGGCCGCACAGCGAGCTAGGGGTTTGATACTCCACATCAGCCAGGAGCCTGTCGGCGGTAGCATATCGTTAATAGATGCATAAAAAACAATTGCTGACATGGCGGCCCAATGAGGTACTTTTGTGTGATCACCGATCGAGTGGGCCAAGGTCAGCTGGTATCTCGTCCCGAGGGCAGTATGAAGAGCGAACAGCACGAGCAACTTCTACCGAGTTACCCGCCGCTTGAGCATGAGAGACGCACCCACGTCGAGACGGCGTGTGCCGCCTACCACCTTGGCCGGAAACCGCAGACGATGCGGGCCTGGGCATCGACCGAAAAAGGGCCGCTCCGACCAATCCGGGTTAATGGGCGGCTGGCTTGGCCGGTCGCGGAGATCCGTCGGATCTTGCAGGCATAGCGGGTGGGCGACCTGCGGCCGGAGGGACGACAACGACAAGGGCAGGGGCATTTTCGTGGGCTGGACTGCGCCCACCAAAACCGGGTCGCCCCATCGAAGCTCGCTGTCGCTCGGTCGCTGCGCGACTGGCCCGCCTGTGGCGAGCCACTCCTCAGGGCCGCCGCTTGCGTGAACGTCCAAGGCACGCTCGCCCAGCTGCTTGCGCAGCTCGGCTCACGCCGGGGGCGCAATGGCACGCCCAGCGCGCCTCGCCTGCGCTGGCGCGCCGTCTTCCCGCGCTCGGCTAACTGCACTGCGGTTCCAGCGCTGCGCGCTCGACCCGCCGCAACGTCAACAGCATTGCCCAGCGCTGCGCGCTCGGCGTCCCTGATCGGCGCGGTCAAAGTAGCCCATTGCGGTGGCTTGGCATCTGCGCTGCGAGGGCCGAGGTTGTGCCGATGAGGATGCCCGCGGTTTGACTCCACGGAACGGTTTTAGCCGCTAAAGCTAGATCAAATTTTCGATATATTGTTGAGCGTACTGGGCGTGTTTGTCCTATAGTGATTTTGAGAGGAGCGCCGTCGCGCGCCTGCCTGGAGTTGGTCCTTGCTGTTTGAATTCAAACGAGGGGTTCAGCCGTGTCCAAGATAATCAAATTTCCAGCCCCGACTGCTGCCGAGCCGGTAGCCCGGCCTGCGGTTGTTTGTACAAAAGGAAGGGCTGCGACCAGCGAAAGCAGCATTCTGGCCAAGGGGGTCTGGGGACTAACGGTTCTGTGCTGGCCGGTGATCAGCTGGGTGCTCTCGCTTGACTGCGTTTTCCAGGGCTTGCGCGCGCTGTGGTACTGGCATACCCCGGGCGTTTATGCCGGCTGGAAGTTCATCCTTCACTTTACCGTGCTCACTGCTCTCACGTATTACGTGTCCTGCTATCGACCCAAGTAAGGCAAAGACCAATGGCGCTTGTGATCACAATCACGGAACTCGAGCGTGCAATCAACCGGGCGCGTCGGCACGAGCCCGTCGCTCACGGTGCGCTGACGCCAGATCTGCGTGCCATGGCCGAGCTCTATGGGCGAATGATTTTCGTCCACGCGAACACGGTCGACCTCGAGCTGCAAGCGGGCCACTTCAAGGAAGCAGTATCCAGATGGTTGCAGGCAGAGAGCGCGATTGAATCGGGCGTGGTCGAGGACAGTGCCGAGGTCCCGGGCGGGGCAGTGGAAGAAGGGCCAATGTCGTCAAACGGTGCTGGAGGAAAGTCGCCAAATTGGCGACGAGGGGGAAGCAGAGCTACCTGTGTGTAGCACCCGCCCTGGCGATCCGGGGTTTGACTCGTGCGAGGCATGCCAATAGATGGGCGCCCGCGAATAATCAGTGGAGAAAACTCATGCTGGCTTCGGGCGATGAATCTTGCAGGTTTCGGGAACAGCATATAGGCGTCGACGGAGCCGAACCCGTGCACTTCGCCAAGCGGGTCCATGCCGACGACAAGCGCATCATCAACGGCAAGACCGACGTCAACCAGCTGGTGCCGTTCAAGTACAAGTGGGCCTGGGACAAATACCTGGCCGGCTGCGCCAACCACTGGATGCCGCAGGAAGTGAACATGCAGCGCGACATCGAGCTGTGGAAGAACCCGAACG
>JBOZRS010000080.1:0-4217 GCA_050789065.1 Microvirga sp. | reverse complement strand
TTCAATAGCCACTCCTCATTCATGGGGCTCAGGCTGATGCAATCGCGAAGAAGCCGAGGCAGATAAATCATGCCTCGGAATTCAGGCTGATCAGAGATATCCCTTGAGCCGCAAAAGCCCCAAAGCCGCAACCGTTGCGGCGTCCTTGATGACGCCATCGGAGATCATGGCCAGCACCTCCTCGACCGGAAAGGCGCGGCAGACCATGTCCTGCTCCTCGGGCTCCCGGCTCGCCTCTCCCGCCTTGAGCCCTTGGGCGAGATAGATGTGGAAGCCCTGGTTCGAGTGCCCGTAGCATTCGAACAGGTGGCCGACATGCAGCATGGTGTCGGCGGTCAGGCCCGTTTCCTCCCGCAATTCGGCGCGGGCGAGTTCCAGTGGATCGGTGCCGGGGGCCTGCTCCCATGAGCCCTGGGGCAATTCCCAATAGCGGCCCCGCACGGGATAACGGTACTGCTCGACGAGGTGGATCAGGCCGTTCCCGACGGGCGCGATGATGGCGAAATCCGCTTTTTCGACAACGCCGTAGAGGCCCGGAGAGCCATCCTTGCGCAGGATGGCATCCTCCCGCACGCGCATCCAGCGGTTCTCATAGACGACACGCGTCGCGGTGGTTTCGATCTCGCGCGCCATGGCGGCCCCTCGATGCGATCATGGCCAGGATCGACCTGGCCATGATGGAAGACGTTCCGGTTCCCTCAAGGCGGTTTACCGCCCGAAGATGCCCTTGAAGAACTGGGCCATCTTGTTGTGCTTCTTCTTGCGGTCCACATCGGCCTGACTCTTCACCCAGGCGATCTGGACCACGCGGCGCTCGCCGGAGAACGGCAGGTGACCGTGCCAGGAATTGTCGGAGCGCAGGAAGGCGAACATGGTCCCCATCATCGGCGGCACCTCGAGCTTGTAGGGCTCGAAGTTCTTGCCGTCATAGAGAACCCTCAGGCGGCCTCCCTCGTCCTGCTGCCACTCGTCATTCATGTAGACCAGCATGGTCATGACCTTGGACGGACCATCCGTGTGGATAGCGCCGTATTTCGGCTGCGAGCGCTTCATGATGGTGGTCAGGCGCGGATAGGGATGCAGGTCGATCCCGAACTTGCGCGACAGCTCCTCCGTGAGCTCCGGGCCTTCCAGCTCTTCGATCAGCTGCTTGAAGCGCCCATGGAGCTTCACCTCGTCGACCGTGAGATATCCAGGCTTGTCGATCGCCGGGAAGTCGCGCCGGATATCCTCGATGGAGTCCTCTTTCAGGAATTTGGATGCCAGGAGGTAATCGTACGGATCGCGCGAGTGCTGCGCCTCCCGAACGGCGGACAGGTTGATCAGGCTCATTGGCGGCTCCTTCACATCCCGATTGCGGGTTATTGATGAGGGGTCAGTCTATGGGGCGGCAGATTTGCATTCAATCCGGCAAAGATCAAACCGGCAAATGGGAAAATTCCCTCAGCCCTTTCGGGAGGCTCAGGGAGGGTGCAGCGATACCCCCTGCAGCGAGAGGCTGAAACCTCTCCCTCCTGGACCATTCGTCGCGTCGGCCTGGAGCGTCGAGAATCGAAAGCATCGGACGTGAGTGCGGGTTCACGTCCGATGCTTTAAGTTTGTGGTTTGCCGCATCTTTTCACGTAAAACCGGTTCCCACTTTTGCGTTCGAGGCTCTGGGCGGCGCCCGACAGACGGCGGAAGCTCCCTCAGCTGGCAAAAGGGCGGCCCGTGGACCGCCCTGGAGGATGGGACTGTGTGAGGAGCAGACGTCAGATGACGAAGATGTCCTTGACGGAAAGCTTCAGGTTCTTGGCCAGCTGCGCCAGCTCGACCGCCTCGCCCGCCTGACCTGACCGGGATTTTGAACCAAGCGAGTTGAGAGCCTACTGCATGATTGCGGATGTGGGTAGCTGGTGTGTGAGCGCGTCCAGTGTGACGGGCGCAGGCGGCCGGTAACCCAATGATGAGTGAGGCCGCACGCGATTGTAGTGGTCCTTCCAAGCTCCAATGATGACCTGAGCCTCTTTCAGGCTGTAGAAGATCTCCAGCTTGAGGCACTCGTCCCTGAGTTTCCCGTTGAAGCTCTCGCAATACCCATTCTCCCACGGGCTGCCCGGCTCGATGTACAGCGTCTTGGTCCCGAGCTGCGCCAGCCATTCCCGCAGAGCGCGGGCGACCATTTCGGGGCCGTTGTCGCACCGCACATGCTCAGGGATGCCTTTGGCCAGCATTGCATCAGCCAGGGTCTCGATCACCCCGAAGCTGTTGATCCGCCGCGCCACCTTCAGGGCCAAGCATTCTCGCGTATACTCATCAATCAGGGTCATGATCCTCAGGCTTCTTCCATCATGAGTGTGGCTCTCGACAAAGTCGAAGCTCCAGACGTGATTGGTTCGTTCTGGCCGGAGCCTGATGCAGGAGCCGTCGTTAAGCCACAGTCGGGAACGAGGTTTGTGTTTCTTGGGAACCTTGAGCCCCTCGCGGCGCCAGATCCGCTGCACCCGATCCCGCCCCACCTTCCAGCCGATCCGCTGCAGCAGGGCGGTGATCCGCCGGTAGCCATAGCGCCCATACTGCGAAGCGAGTGCGATGATGGCCTGGGTCAGGGCATCCTCATCAGCCCGGAGGGTAGGCACATAGCGCTGCGTCCCTCGGGGCTGGCTGATGAGGCGGCAGGCGTGGCGCTCCGAGAGGCCATACTTCTCCCGGATGCGGGTCACCGCCTGCCGGCGCCGCTCGGGGCTTACAAGTTTCCCTGCGAGATGTCCTTGAGGATCTGCTTCTCGAGAGAGAGGTCGGCGACGAGCCGGCGCAAACGGGCGTTCTCGCGCTCCAGATCCTTCAGGCGCCGAGCCTGCTCGATCTGCAGACCGCCATACTCTTTCCGCCAGCGATAGTAACTCTGCTCGGAGATACCAGCCTCCTTGCAGGCGAGTGCGATACTCTTGCCTTGGGCGAGTTGCACCTCGATCTGGCGCAACTTCGCGATGATCTGCTCCGAACTGAACCTCTTCTTCGGCATGGGTGGCTCCTTGGTTCCAGGTCAATTCTCTCAATCAACTTGGTCCATTTCCACCCAGTCAGGTCACGCCCCCGAGCCGTCGGCGTCGTAGGACAGCACCCAGGTCTTCTTGTTGTAGATCAGGTAGTCGTCCTTGTCCTTGGCCTTGTCGCCGATGACGAAGAACTTCTTGTTCAGCGCCCCCGGCGCCGCTTCCGTGCCCTTGCCCAGCTTCTTGAAGTACTTGTTGTCGAGCCAGAGCTTGTCCTCGCCCACCTTGAAGTCGAGGATCTTGTCGAAGTTCACCTTGCGGTCGGTCGCCGCCGTGCCGGGCTTGGCGTCGAACACGAACACGTCCGCGCCGCCCAGCCCCTTGAGCGTGTCGTTGCCGTAGCCGCCCTTGAGGATGTCGGCGCCGATGCCGCCGGTGAGCACGTTCTTGGCCTTGGTGCCCAGAAGCGTCTCGACCTTGTCGTCGATCCGGAGCGTCACCGCGCTGTCCACCGGCGCGGTGTGGCCGTCGCTGACCCGCACCGTCAGGCTCAGGCTCTGGGCCGCCTCGTAGTCGATCAGCGCGCCGTTGGCCACCTTGAGCTGGGTGCCCTCGAAGTAGAAGCGCCCATCGCCGACCACCGCGTAGGTCAGGCTGTCGCCGTCCGCGTCCTGGGCCGCAAACGTCGCCACCAGGGTGCCGAGGCCGGCCAGCTCCTGCACCGCCCCGCCGCCGGTCATGGACACGACCGGTTGGTGGTTCGCCCCCACCGAGTTCACCGTGATTGTGTTGTTCGACAATCCTTGAGTGTTGTGGTTGTCAACAACATCAATCTTAAACGTGGTCGTTTCGGTGGTGGTCGCCCCCGGACGATCAGTCGGGTTGAACTTCAGCGCCCGAACCGCGGCCTGAACCGCCGCGACGGAGCCGCTGACAGTGTAGACTCCAGTAACCGGATCATAATCGGCAATCGTGCCGTTGGTTAGGAAATTCGAGAGCGCGCCCTTGCTGGCAGCATCGGCCGTGATCGTCACCGAGATGGTGTCGTTCGCGTTCGTATCGCCGAAGGATACGTTAGCAAACGGGCTAACCAGGTTGGTGTTGTCGTCATGCCGGATGTTGAAGCTCGTGGCACCTGTCACGCCGATCGTCGGGGCGCGGTTAGCGGCGGTGGAGGTCACCGTCACGCCCGAACTCACACTGGCGCTGAGACTGCCATCGCTCACCGACAGCGAGAACGAC
>JBOZRS010000079.1:0-43368 GCA_050789065.1 Microvirga sp. | reverse complement strand
GGGACAACGGTGTGGTCATGGCGAGCCTCTGTGCTCACGCCCCTGGCCATCATCGAGTCAGATCTTCCGATTCCGTTCAACCCCAAACCGCTCTAGCTGCCTGAGAATCGTGTCAGGATATCGCTGAGCGTCAGACAGAAGAGGACGATCAGCCACAGGATGCCCGTGGCCGCCGCCAGACGGATGATCGCGCTCGACTGCGCGAGTCCCATGAACAGCAGCGCAACCAGCCCGACCTTGATCGCCGCAATGCCCAGGGCGGCCACGACGTTGAACGAGCCGAGCGGCATGTAGGCAAAGGCGAATGTGAGACCGAGCAGGAGGAGAAGCGCCAGCCAGACGAGGAGATTGCGCCGCCAGAGAGACCAGACGCTGCTGCTGTCTTCCCGACTGCTCATGAGGCCCTCCCCGGAAGATAGATGAGCGGGTAGAGAATGATCCAGATCACGTCGATGAGGTGCCAATAGAGGGCCGTGACCTCGACCTGGGGATTCCCGCGCAGGATCATACGCCCCAGGGCGCCGAGAAGGCACAGGCGACTCACCAGAACGATCCCGATGGTCAGATGGATCGCGTGCAGGCCGGTCATGGTCCAGTAGAGCGCGAAGAACAGCTGGGCGGCCGAATCCCGCAAGGCGAAGCCGGGCCCGGGAATGAGCCCCTTCCGGATGTCTTCCGCATATTCGAACCCCTTGAGGATTCCGAATGCAAGCCCGAGCAAAGCCGTCGCGGCAAGACACCAGACGACCATGCGCCGCCAGTTGTGCTCGGCGCTCTGCGCGGCGACCGCCATGGTGAGGCTGCTCGTCATGAGGACGGCGGTGTTGACGGTCCCGTACCAGATATCCGTCTCGCGGGCCGCAGCCGCGAAGGCATGGGGGCTTTCGATCCGGTAGACCGTATAGGTCAGGATCAGGCCGCCGAAGAACAGCAATTCGCTCGCGAGAAAGATCCATATGCCGAATGCGGCGCCCTCGCGTTGTCGGGAGAGATCCTGCCAGGGCTCCTTCAGGACAGCGGGTGACCGACTCACGTTCAATCTCCTTGCCCGCGATGCCGGGGCTGGTCCGGCGCCGGCGACATGCCTTCCGGGTGGTAGTCGTAGGGGCCGACATCGACATGCGGCGTGCGGGCGAAATTCTCGCGCGGAGGCGGAGAGGTCGTCCGCCATTCGAGACCCGTCGCATCCCACGGATTTCTGCCGGCGCGGCTTCCCCAGACAAGGGACCAGGCCAAGTATCCGAGCGGCAGGAGGTAGGCCGCAGCCAGGATGACCGCGCCTGCGGACGACAGGACGTTGTAGACCTGAAACTCCGGAGGATACACGTGGTAGCGCCTCGGCATCCCGAGATAGCCGACGATGAACTGCGGGAAGAAGGTGAAGTTGAAGCCGAAGAACATCAGGATCGCCGCGAAGCGCGCCCAGGATTCCGGATAGAGGCGGCCCGTGATCTTCGGCCACCAGAAATGCAGTCCGGCAAAGAACGCCGACACCGTGCCGCCGACCATGATGTAGTGGAAATGGGCCACGACGAAGTACGTGTCGGTCACATGCACGTCGACCGGAATCGAGGCGAGAAACAATCCGGTCAATCCTCCGATCGTGAAGAGGCCGAGAAAGCCCAGAGCATAGAGCATGGGGGCTTCGAAGCTGATCTGGCCGCGGTAGAGAGTCGCCGTCCAGTTGAAGACCTTGATGGCCGACGGTACAGCCACCACGAAGGACAGAAAGGAGAAGATGAGACCGGCATAGGGCGACATGCCGGCCACGAACATGTGATGTCCCCACACGAAGAAGCCGATGCCTGCGATGCCGACCATGGCATAGACCATGAAGGTATAGCCGAACACGCGACGGCGCGCGAAGCAGGTAATGACTTCCGAGATCACCCCCATGGCGGGCAGGACCATGATGTAGACCGCCGGATGACTGTAGAACCAGAACAGGTGCTGGAACAGAATGGGATCGCCCCCACGGGATGGATCGAAGATCGGCAGCTCCAGCCAGCGCTCCGCCATGATGAGAAGCAGCGTAATCGCCAGGACAGGGGTCGAGAGAACCATCACGACGCTGGTGGCGTAGATCGCCCACACGAACAGCGGTAGCCGGAACCACGTCATGCCTGACGTGCGCAGCATGTGCGTCGTGGCGATGAAGTTCACGCCCGTCGCGATCGAGGAGAAGCCGGCTAGGAACACCCCCGCTGCTGCCGCGAGCACATGGGTGTTGGAGAACATAGTCGAATAGGGCGTGTAGAAGGTCCACCCCGTATCGACCCCGCCTGCGATCAGGGCATAGACGGTCAGGAGCGCGCCGCCGACGTTCAGATACCAGCTCAATAGATTGAGCCGTGGGAACGCCACATCTGGCGCACCGATCATCAGCGGCAGAAGGAAATTCCCGAGGGTGTTCGGGATGGAGGGGATCATGAAGAACCAGACCATGATCACCCCGTGAAGCGTGAAGAGCTTGTTGTAGGTGTCGGCCGTGACGACATCGGCCTCCGGCGTGAACAGCTCGAGGCGCACGAGCGTGACGGCCGCGCCTCCGAGAAAGAAGAATGCGGTGATCGAGATCGCATAAAGGATCGCGATCCGCTTGTGGTCGGTGGTCGCGATCCAGGAGCCGAGCGTATGGCCTGCGCCGAGATAATCCGGCTCATTCGCGAGAGGCAATTCGCCGGGAGCAGCGGTGGTCGTCACGGGGCGGCTCCTTTGGATCCGTCAGGCGGCTGTCTCTCGACGGCGTTGCCGGGTGTCATGGCCGGGCTGCGCTCCGACGGCGCTCCCGGCACGAGCGATCCGCTTGGGGCGACGCTTGGCCTCGCGCCCTGTCCTGAAGGGGCCGCGAGCGACCGGATATAGGCGACGAGGCTTTGGATCTCCCCATCCGACAGAAGGCCGGCGAAGCTCGGCATGATGGGATCGTAGCCCACCACGATGTCGCGCCGCGGCTGCAGGATCGAATCCCTGACATAGGCCTCGTCGGCCGTGACGGTGCGCCCATCGGCCAGCTGCACGGAGCGGCCATAGATCCCTGTGAGGTCCGGGGCATGAACCTGGGATGACGGGGCATGGCAGCCCGAGCATCCGCGCGACACGAAGAGGGCGGCACCCTCGTGGGCGAGGTCGTCGCCCTCGGGTTGGGCCGTGAGCCACCGCGCGTAGTCTTCCGGCGTCATGATGACGATCCTGCCGAGCATTCGCGCATGATCGGTGCCGCAGAACTCGGCGCAGAAGAGATGGTAGACTCCGGTCTTGTCGGCCTCGAACCATGTCTCGGTGTAGCGCCCTGGGAGAACGTCCTTCTTGATCCGGAATGCCGGCATGAAGAAGGAATGGATCACGTCCTGCGATGTCATGATGAGACGCACCGGCACGCCGACCGGCGCGTGCAGCTCATTGATCTCGCGAGCGCCGTTCGCATGCTGCGTCTTCCACATCCATTGCTTGGCGACCACGTGGATCTCGAGCGCATCCTTCGGAGGAACGAGGGCCGAGAGCTGCGAGGATCCTGCCCACCAGAACAGGAAGAGAAAGACGAACAGGGTCGTGGCTGTCCAGCCGACCTCGAATTCGCGGCTGATGATCGACGGCAGGGCGCCCCGGTTCGCGCTTGAGCCGCGGCGATAGCGGATGGCGAAAGTGATGACGAGCGCGAGCACAAGGAGAATGATTGCGGTCGCGAGACCCAGCAGCACGAAGAAAATGGTATCGGTTTCGGTCGCCTGCGTCGAGGCGGCGCTGGGCATCAGGGCGGCAAGCATCAGGATCCCTCCCCTGGAGAGAGCCCGACGCGGCACGAGCGGCGACGGAGAATGGCGAATGCGAGAAGGAAGCCGGCGAGGGTGCAGGCGCCGGCGATCTGCAGGATCCGGCGGATTGCGGGCGTATAGATGCCGTGCACGGCGTCGAAGCCGTAGCATAGCAGCGTGATCCGGTCCGCGATGCCGCCGACGCGTCCTTCTCCGCTTTCGACGAGGGCGAGACGCAGGTCCTGCGGATTGAGCGCAAGAGCCGAAAGAACGCGCGAGACACGGCCGTCGGGCAGAAGTGTCGCCACGCCGCTTGGATGCGCGAACTGATCGTTCTCGGCATCATAAAGTGCCCGATAGCCGAGGGCCGCCGTGAGCGCGCGAATGGCTGGTGCATCCCCCATCAGAACCGATGTCGAGGCAAGGAGCGCCTCGTCGCCGATACGGGCGTGAACGAAGCTGCGTGCATCGTCTGGGCTGTCCTTCGGGTCGATTCCGACCACGATCGGGTGATAATCGCGACCGGCCTGGAGGGCGGTCTGGGCGAGAGCGCCTTCGATGATCGAGAGCGCCGGTCCGCATGTGGACCGGCAGGTATAGTCGACCGGGATCAGAAGCGCCGGACGACCGGCGAGCACTTGGCCGAGCGTGACGGTGCTGTTTGAGAGATCCCGGAATTTCAGTGACACCGGCACCCGTGCCTCCGGACGGGGCGCAAGGGACGCTTCCGACAGGTCGCGCTCGGTCAGCCCCGCCAGAGCCGGACGGCAAAGGGTGAGCGCGAGGAGCAGGACAGGGAGCCGTTTCATGGCTGCTTCTCCGGCGCACGAACAGGTGAGGGCTCCGCTGGCGGTGCGAGCGGCTCATAGGCCTTGGCTCCACGTGCGGCGATCAGGTCCATCGCCCGGTCGATCGGAATGCGCACGAGGCCTTCGCGGCGATCCACCCAGGCATAGCCCGACAGCTGCTGTCGCTGCACGGCCTGGAAGCGGCTCAGATCAGCGGATGGATCCGATTGAAGCCTTGGTTCGGCGAAGGTGCGCTGCGGGGTGACGACCGGCTCGCGCACGTCCCACGCGTAGTAGGCGCGCAGGCCCACGAGCGACAGGCCGACGAAGACGAAGAATCCGAGGACCGCGAACAGGACAGGTCCTGTCGCGACATCAGGCGCGGCCCGCGGTGTTTCGGAATGGTCCGAAGGTTGAACGGTCCTGCGCCTCTCCGTCGTACCGGCCTGCCGGGCAAAATACCTTCGAAGCACAAGGAGCGGCATCAAGGCCGCCAATCCAAGCGCGGTCGAGAGAGCCGACCGTTTCGGCTCGTTTGGGCCCGGGGGCCTCTCCTGAGTCAGGTGCGCCTCACTCGACATGTACGGCACTCCTGCCGGGCCGCAGCGCAGTGGCTTTGGCCAGTCCGAGCGAGATCCCGGCCATGGCGACGAGACTGAGAGCCGTAGCCATCGGCCAGCCGGGGCCGAAGGAGGGCGCGACGAGCCATGCCAGATGAAGCCAGATCCCGATGAGGACGAGCCCGCCTGCCAAGCGCAGAGCAGGGCGGCTCCGTCGCAGGTCGCGCCTCAGCAGCATGCCGAGCGGAAGAACGGCCCCGAGCAAGACGGCAATCGCAATCGTCCAGCCCCACGCGCCAGTGCCGCGCCGCAAGTACCAGGCAGCCTTCTCCGGCAAGTCGCCGTACCAGATGACGATGTAGGACATGAGGCCAAGATAGACGACGCCGAGCAGAGCCGCGATCAGCAGGGCGCCAATGTCGGAGGCCGCAGAGTCGTCCGGTGCCTCCGGCGCTGCGAGAGCCGCCCATGCGAGCGCTGCGAGGATCTGCTGGATGGCGATGCTGGCCGCGAAGGCGGTCGACGCGAAGGCTGGGTCGACGGACAGGATCCAATCGATGGCGATGAAGCTGATGGCGAGTCCATGGAAGGCGAGTCCGAGACCTGCCGTGAGCGTCGTGCAACGACCCCGCGACATCAGAATGGATAGGATCGTCCAGCCGCCGAGCCCGAGGAAGGCGCGCACGAGAAAGCTTGGGGCATTGAGATAGATGTGTCCGACATCCGGCGGCACGGTCGCGGGCTGCGTCGCCCATGGAAAGAGGACCTTCAGGCTAAGTAGGATCGGAAGAAACGCGAGTACTGCGAGCGGCATCAGACCGGCGGCGGAAAGGAGCGTGGGTGCGAAGGCTACTCCCCAACGGCCGCCGACGAGACGATGGATCAGCAGGAGGACGATGCTGCCGACCGGGACGCTGCTCCAGAACAGGAAGGCCAAGAGCCAGCCCTGCGCGACCGCCGCGGGAGCGAAGGTCCATTCGACCACGAGGGCCGCGAGGGCGGCAAGCCCGACCGCCAGGACCATCATGGGAGCTTCTCCCTGGCTTCCGGCATGCCGGCCAGCTGCGCCTGCTGCGAGAGCTGCAGGGCGCGGATATAGGCGATGATCGCCCAGCGGTCCCGGGGCGGCACACGAGCTGCGTAAGAATACATGACGCCATAGCCGTTCGTGATGACATCGAAGAAGTGCTGCGCCGGTGCGGCTCTGAGGCGGGCCGTATGATAGGAAGGCGGCGCCGGAAAGCCGCGCGCGACGATCATGCCGTCGCCGAAACCGGCGGCGCCATGGCACGGGCTGCAGAAGATCTGGTAACGCTCCTGGCCCCGTCGCAGGAGATTTGCGTCGGCAACGGGGGCTTGGGCAGCCTCTTGTGCGCGAGCGATGTCGCCGCGCGCGACGACGCCTTCCGGGAGCGGGCGCGCCTCGGAGCCATCGGGCCAGAGGGCCGCGGGCCCGTACACGTCATAGCGGTTCTGCTGACGCATTGACTGATCCTTGCAGCCCCCGACGGCCAGCACGACCAGGATGAAGGCTGCCCCTCTCATGACCCGGCCTCCGACACCGAGATCGCTCCGGAAGCGAGAAGAAGGTCGCGCAGGCTCCCATCCCGCCGGTCATGAGCTTCCCGCGTCAGAAGGAAGAAGCGGTCCTGGCTCGCGCGCTCGAACCCGGCAACATCGAAGATCGGATAATGCAGGCGAGGCAGGCCACACCGCCAGAAGAATGCCGCGAGCCCGGCCAAGGCGGCGGCCAGCATGCCCACCTCGCACGGAACGAGAAGGAAGACGGGCCAGCTGTTCAGAGGACGCCCGCCGACGTTGAGCGGGTAATCGTGGACGGCGCTCCACCACTGAAGTCCGTAGGCGAGTGCCGCGAGGGTCATGCCGCCGAACAGCATTGCCCAGCGGATGCGCGAAGGCTTCACGTCGAAGATCTCGGCAAGTCCCTCGACCGGGAAGGGCGTGAAGGCATCCACCAACTGGTGGCCGGAATCCCTGGCCTGCCGCGCGGCCCGGGTGAGCGCATCGGCATCGGCGAACTCGGCGACAAGGGGAGACGTCATGCCAGACCCTCCTTCCTGCAGAGCTTACGGACTTCGTAGATCGAGACCGCCGGAACGAGCCTCGTGAACCAGAGGAACATGAAGGTGAAAACGCCGAACGGGCCGATCAGGAGCACCCAGTCCGAGAGGGTCGGGTGAAACAGCCTCCAGAGGCTCGGCGCATAGCCATGGGAGAGCGTGTTCCAGATGATCAGGATGCGCTCGAGCCACATGCCGACGAGAATCAGAATGGCGATGATCGCCAGAGCCGGGAGGCTGCGGCGGACGCGCCTGAACCACAGAGCCTGCGGCAGGAGACAGTTGCAGAAGAGAAGACCCCAATAGATGGACGCGTAGTCGCCCGTGAACATGTAGGCGACGAGGCTGCGGTCGGCCCGGCCTCCGCCATACCAGGCCACGAACCACTCCGTCGCATAGGAATAGGTCATGATGATCGATCCCATCAGGATGATCTTCGCCATGGCGTCGAAATGGTTGATCGTGATGATCGAGCGAAGCTGCAGCCCCCAGCGGACGACCATGGTCAGCAGGAGAACCATAGCGAAGCCGGAATAGAGAGCGCCGACGACGAAGTAGGGAGGGAAGATGGTCTCCTGCCAGCCGGGCATGAGGCTCGCGGCGAAATCGAGGCCGACGATGGAGTGCACCGAGGTGACGAGCGGGATGGCGAGCGCCGCAAGGGTCGTGTGAAGGGTTTCGAGGCGCCTCCAGTGCCGTACCGAGCCGCGCCAGCCGAGCGCCAGGGCGCCGTAGAAAACGCGACCGGCCTGCGTTTTCGCCCGGTCGCGCATGGTGGCGAGGTCGGGCAGGAGACCGACATAGAGAAACACGATCGAGAACAGCAGATAACTCAGGATCGCCCAGAAGTCCCACACCAGAGCGCTGCGCCATTGCGGCCAGAGCGACATCGTATTCGGGTATGGCGCGAGCCAGTAGAAATATGCGGGGCGGCCGAGATGGAGGATCGGAAAGATCCCGGCGATCGAGATGGCGAACAGGGTCATCGACTCGGCGAAACGGTTGATGGACCGGCGCCATTCCTGCCGTGTCAGCACCAGGATCGAGGAGATGAGGGTGCCGCCGCTGCCGATCGCGATCCACCAGACGTAGCTCGCGATGGCATAGCCCCAGACGACGGTGGTGTTCACGCCCCAGGATCCGATGCCGTTGATGAACAGCCATCCAATCGCCGCCAGGGTCGCCAGGACGAGGAAAAAGCTGCTCCCGAGAGCGATCCACCACAGCCGCCCGGGCCTGCGTTCCAGAATCGGATCGGCGATCTCGGCGGTGACGGCCTCGTAGGTCGCATGTTGCATTGCGAGCCAGGGATGCTCCGCGGTTGGCTCATTCTGTCCGCTTCCTCTCACGGCGCATCTCCATCAATGGCCGGGTTCGGATTCTTGACATCGGCCAGATAGGTAGTGCGCGGGCGGGTCCCGAGATGCCCGAGGAGCGCGTAGTGGCGCGGATCGCCTTTCGCCGCGCGAGCGCCCGATCCCTCGTCGTTGAGATTCCCGAACGTGATGGCCCGGGTCGGACAGGCGGCCTGGCATGCAGTCACGACCTCGCCTTCGGCAATGGAGCGGTTTTCTCTCTCGGCGCTCCGCCGCGCGCGACTGATGCGCTGGATGCAGTAGGTGCACTTCTCCATCACGCCGCGCGTTCGCACGGTCACTTCGGGGTTGCGCTGTGCCTTGAGGGATTCCGCCCCGAGGTCGCCATATTCCTGGCCATCGGCATAGGCGAAGAAGTTGAAGCGGCGCACTTTGTAGGGGCAGTTCGCTTCGCAGAACCGCGTGCCGACGCATCGGTTGTAGACCTGAACGTTGAGGCCCTCGCCGTCATGCACCGAGGCCGCGACGGGACAGACCGGCTCGCACGGCGCCTGCTCGCAATGCATGCAGGGGACAGGCTGGAATCCGGGGTCCGGCCGCTCTGGCGTTCCATGATCGTACACGTCGATGCGCAGCCAGTGCATGTCGCGTCCCTGTGCGATCTCCTCAGGTCCGACCACGGGGACATTGTTCTCAGCCTGGCAGGCAACCACGCAGGCATTGCAGCCGATACAGGCGGCGGTGTCGATCACCATGCCCCAGGCAAGGCCTTCGTAAGTCCATGGCGGATAGAGGCTTGGCGGGGCGTGGGAGTCATGCCCTACGGTTCCGCCTTGCGCGAGATCGGCGCTCATGATGACCGGATAGAGATCCCGCGCCTCCCCTTGGAGCTTCACGTCGTTCTGCGTCTCCAGAATCTCCTGCCGGTCGCCGCTCTTCGTCAGACGTACGCCATCGATGACCCAGAGTGCGCGCGAGCTGCGCAACCCGTAGGCGCTGATGCCGACCCCCGCACCGATCCGGCCCGCCTGCGTGCGGCCATGGCCGAGCGTCAGGCTCGCCACACCAGGCGCATGGCCGGGCTCGACCATCACCGGACCGGTGATCGACCGGTCGTCCGTATCGATGCGGACGACGTCACCCGTTGCGAGCCCGAGTCGCGCCGCATCGGCAGGACCGAGCGCCAGGGCGTTGCCCCAGACCTGCTTGGACAGCGGCTTCGGGCATTCCTGCAGCCAGGCGTTGTTGGCAAAGCGTCCGTCCCAAAGGCAGTCGTCGGGCCGCAGCACGACCGTCAGCCCTTCCGGCGCGGGCGCGGGGGCTACGGCCGGAAGCCGAGGCCTCCCTGCCACGACAGGCCGTGCCGTGCTGCCTGACAAAACGCCGTCATGAAGAGCCTGACGCCACCATGCGTCGAAGTCGGCGACACCCGTGGCAGTCCAGGTCTCCCGCACGAGATCATAGGCTGTCGCCCCGCTTTGTCCGAGCAGGCTCGCCAGAACCTCGTGCGCCGTGCGTGTGGCGTAAAGCGGTCGGATGAGCGGCTGGACGAGGCTTGCAGTCCCATCGGGCGCGCGCAGGTCCGACCAGCTTTCGAGCGGGTGGGATTCCGGAATATGCCAGCGGCAGAGGCTCGCGGTTTCATCCACATAGGTGCCGCAATGGACGCTGAACGGAACCTTTGCGAGCAAGTCCCTCAGGCTGAAATCGGCGGGTGCGTCGTAGACCGGATTGGCCCCGATGATGAAGAGCGTTTGAACGCGTCCTCCGGCAAGATCCCGTGCCAGGATCTGAAGCGTTTCGGGAGTGCCGAAGAGCATGTCGATGGGCTCGACGAATTTCACTCGTGCTTCGAGTTGCGCATTGATCCAGTGGATGAGCGCATGAGTTTCCAGCGGGAGCGTTCGCCCGGCGAGGACCAGGGCTTGGCCGCGATGAGCTAAAAGGTCCTGCACCGAGGCGTCGATGAACCGGCGGGCCGATGTGGGAAGATTGGACTTGGGCAATCCGGCGCCGAGGGCATTCGCGACAGTGATTGCTGCATTATGAATCAGCCTGGGGTGCAGCATGAGGCGCTGATCGGCCTTGGCCCCCGTCAGTGTCGGCGCCGCCTCGACGACATAGAGGCGGGAGGATTGTGCTTCGCCGAAGGGCCTGCGTCCATCGATCCAGTCCCGCGCATTCCGGATCTGACCGGGTCCGGGACCCAGCGGGTCGGCGTCCAGGCAGAGGATCACCCGTGCCTGATCGAACTGCGGCAGGGGCTGCAGGGGGCGATCAAAGGCAAGGGCCGTTCCGGCCCGCTCAACTTCGTCGCCGATCGGCTCATAGGCATGCCAGCGGGCGCCGGGATACTGCTTCAGGACCAGGTCGATCTGGCGCAGGAGAGTCGGGGAAGTGACGCGGCCCGTCAAAAGCCGCAGGCCATCGCCGCCCTGGGCCCGGTGGTGCTCGATTTGCGGATGGAGCGCCCTGAGGAACATGTCCCATGACGCGATGGACCCATCATGCCGCGCGGTCCTTGAGCGGTCCGGGTCGTAGAGCCCGAAGATCGCGGCTTCCGCAAAGACGTCCGTCGACCCGAGGCTCGCGGGATGGAGCGGGTTGCCCTCCACCTTGATCGGGCGCCCGTCCACCGAGATGCAGACGGCGCCGCGTCCGTAGCCGCCGAGCGGCAGCGTCGTCGCAAACCGAAGGGGTTCCCCGGGAACAACCCTTTCGGGCATGCGCACGTAGGGAAGGATTTCCTCGTCGGGCTTGCCGCAGGCCCCGAGCGCGAGGGTGATTTGCGCGGCGAGCAGCCTCAATGCCTCGCGGCGGGAGAACGCACGCGTCTCCGATCCGTCTGGCGACGCAGCAGGCCCATGATCGGAGTGAGGTGCGGTCAACGATGACATGTCGAGCAATCGGTCAGGTGCTGCGTGTTGATATGGTACGCCTCGGCCAAGCGCCGGCCCTGCTCAGCCTGGTTCTTCGGTGGTATCCAGGCCATGTCGAACACGTCCTCGTGGGGGCGGAGGTTCGGCGCGGGATCGCGGTGGCAATCGAGGCACCACCCCATCGTGAGCGGGGCGGCCTGACGCATCAGCGGCATCCGGTCGACGCGCCCATGGCACGTGGAGCAACCGACTCCGTTGCTCACATGAGTTCCGTGATCGAAATAGACATAGTCGGGGAGGTTGTGAACGCGCCGCCAGCGCAGGGGGCTGTCGTCTGCGAGGCTCGTGCGGACGGGCGCGAGCATCCCCGCATTGGTCCAGATCTGCGAGTGGCAGGTCATGCAGGTTTCCGTCGGCGGAAGGCCTGCGAAGCGCGCTTGCTCGACCGAGGTGTGGCAATAGCGGCAATCGATGCCAAGCCCCCCGACATGATGCTGATGACTGAATGGAATGGGCTGTTCGCGCACCAGATCCTGCCCCGTTGCGTATGGCGAGCGCACGATCATGTAGCCAAGGAAGATGAACAGGGTTGGCAGGACCCCGAGCGAGACAAAAACGATGCGTGCAATCGTGTCCGCGCGAGGATGGAAGATCTGCATCCTGCCCCCTCCGGGGTTGGATCGGTGAATGAAAGCCCCCGCATGACATATGGCAGCCGAACGTCGTGCCCAGGGCCGGACCGTATGGCAGCCCGTTCGCTACCGGACTGGAGTTGGCAAGAGCAGCGGAGCCATGCTCCCGGATGCGGAATCCGGCATTGATGATTTCAAGCCTTATGACGCAGGCGAACTGAAACTTTGTTTCGACAAATCTGCGCCGCGTAAGGGCCTATCAGGCGAGCCGCAGGCGGCATCGGCACGGCTCAGGCAAACCAGGTACGGTGACGGACAAAACCCTCAGCTTCGCGCCGGATGGGAGCGACGTCGGCGGGCTGCCGGCATGCTCGCGCTCGGGATTGCGCCCGCAGTCCCTGTTGCGGTGGGTGGCATGAGCCAGCCGAATGCACTAACTGGGCGGAGGGGCCGATCCGTCTTCCGCGGCACTGCCCCGTCACAAAACTCAAAAGCAATCGCATGACATCGCTGAAAGCCATCATCTTCGACCTTGACGGGACGCTCGTCGACAGTGCGCGCGATCTTCAGGACGCCACGAACACCCTCCTGGCGGAGCAGGGCCTGCGGCAGATCAGCCTGGATGAAGTCAAGTCCATGATCGGCGACGGAGTGTCGAAGCTGGTGGAGCGCGCCATCACGGCAACGGGAGGGGATCGGACGCGGCTTCCGGAACTCGTCTCGCGCTTCCTCCGGATCTACGAGGGCAACGCCTCCCGGCACACCCGGGCCTATCCCGAGGTGCGGAATACGCTGGAGGGGCTGCGTCGCCATGGCCTGAGGCTGGCGGTCGTCACCAACAAGCCCTATGCGGCGACGATCGACATTCTGGAGGCTCAAGGTCTCCGCGGCTTCTTCGATGTGGTGATCGGGGGCGATACTCTGGCGGAGCGCAAGCCGCATCCGGCTCCGATCCTGACGGCATTGAAGCGCCTGGAGGTGGAGCCCGGGGCAGCGCTCATGGTTGGCGACAACTACCATGACGTGCAGGCTGCCCGCGCCGCCGGAGTCAGAGCCTTTGCCGTCACCTACGGCTACAGCCACAAGCCCCATGCGGAACTCGGTGCCGACCGTCTCATCGAGACCATGGCCGAGCTTCTGCCGATCGTGGCGGACGCAGTCTGCGACGCCTCCGAAAGCCGCCGCTGAATAGCGCCGGAAGGGCTTCTATCTCCGGAGACGCGCCTGTGTGCTGTCGGTCACGGAAGCCGGGCCTGCTTTGAGCGAAGATCGGATCAACAGCAGGAGGTTTCCATGACCCTGACCATCCTCGATCCGCGCTCCGGCCAGCAGGTGACTATCTCGGTTCCCGATGTCTCGACCGCTCGTCGCTAGAGGGCCGGCGTGATGAAGTCCGCTCAGTATTACAAGGACAAGGCTGCCATGGCCGAGCGTCTTGCCGGTCATCCCCGCCAGCGGGCAGAGGCCCGTACGGAGCTTCGCGCCATGGCCCGCAGATGGCGCCACCAGGCCGAGCAGGCCGAGTGGCTCGCCCGTCAATCCGGCTCAAGGGCCTGAGGCCTACCGCTCGTTATCCGCCCATCCTCCCCACCGGGGGCTATCGGCAGCACGACGCGCAGCCCCGTCGTTCCTCGCCACAAGCGGACCTGCACCCCTGGGACCTGACCGGATTGAGCGAGACCTGCCCACAGCCTTGATCGCTCTGCGCTTCGGGGTGATGATGCCTCTTCACCATACAGCCTCCAGCAGAAACGAGAGGCCGTGATGCCCATTCACGAGCCATAATTGAAGGCGACGCCCAGGAAGTGAGCCCAATGACGTATTCGCCCGCTGTCGCCCTCACGCAGGCCATGATCCGCCAGAATACCATCAACCCTCCCGGTCAGGAGGCCCTCTGTGCGGAAATCGTCGCGCGGCGGCTCGAAGACAATGGCTTCGCCGTCACGGCAATCCCCTTCGGCGAGGGGCGGACAAACCTGATCGCCCGCATCGGCGGCAGCCGGGATAGCCTGCCGCTGGCCTTCACCGGGCATCTGGACACGGTTCCGCTTGGGCTGCAGCCCTGGTCGGTTGATCCGTTCGGGGGCGACATCGATGGCGACCGGTTGTATGGGCGCGGCTCCAGCGACATGAAGGGCGGCGTTGCCGCCTTTGTCGAAGCCTGCATCGCCCATCGGGCAGAGCTGGAGAGGGGACCGGGCGCGCTGCTCATCATCACCGCCGGCGAGGAAACGGGATCGGACGGGGCCTATCATCTGTGCCGGCAGGATGGACTGCTCGGCAGGGCCGGTGCCCTGATCGTGGCCGAACCGACCTCCAATACCCCGCTCATCGGCCACAAGGGCGCCTTGTGGCTGAAGGCGGTCGCGCGCGGGGTGACAGCGCATGGCTCGATGCCCGAGAAGGGCATCAACGCCGTCGTCAAGGCGGCGCAGGCCGTCGTGAGGCTCTCCGACCTCGACTTCAACCTACGCCGGCACGATGTGCTGGGCGGGCCGACGCTGAACATCGGCACCTTCCATGGCGGCCTGAACACCAACTCGGTTCCGGACCTGGCCGAGGTCACCCTCGACATTCGAACCATTCCCGGCCAGGAGCACGCGGCTGTGCGCGAGATGATCGGGAGCTTCCTGGGGGACGGGATGGAGGTCTCTTCGGTCGTCGATGTGCCGGCGGTGTGGACAGACCCCGGCAATCCGTGGGTCAGGCGGGTCTTCGACATCATGGCGCCGCTGCTCGGAGAGACACCCGTCCCGAAGGGTGCAACCTATTTCACCGATGCGTCGGCGCTGACACCGGCCATGGGTGGCCTGCCGACGATCATTCTCGGCCCTGGAGAAGCAGCGATGGCGCATCAGACGGATGAGTATTGCCTGGTGTCGCGCATCGATGAGGCCGTCGAGGCCTACGGCCGCATCATCGCGGACTGGTGCAGGTGATCGAGGCTGCCACGGCTCTCCGAGCCGCAACGATGGAACGCGGTCACTCTCCAGGTTTCTGCAACTTGAGACGGGAGGGGCTCTCGACCTTGTCGTGAGCGTTCGGGTGGGCATCCGCGTGCCTGCTCCCCACGAGGCGCAGGGCTCCCGCGATGAACAGGATGGCCGTCGGCTTCACCAGCATATCCCATGAAATATGCGTTTCGACCTCAACCATGTCGGTCGCGAAGTCGACGGTCAGGTAGACCAGGATGACCTCGATCAGGGTGATCTTGAGTTCGCTAATCCCATTCACCTGCATCCACAGGGGCACCTTGGCGCGCGCGGAGTCCGGAAGGTCGAAGGCAAACCCGAAGGTGATGGCGTAGGCGAAGACGATCAGCACGAGACCGAACAGGAACGCGTCCGTGGCTTGCATCACTGAGGCGATGACCGATAGGCCTCCAGTCTCATTGGGCAGAACGGAGAAGCCCGCCGCATGCGCCAGCTTCGCGCAGCCCTCCATGAACATCAGGATGGCCCCGAGGGCGGCTCCCAGGGCGGCAACCAGCGTAACCCAGCGCAGAGACAGGATAAAGTGGAGCATTGATGTCCATCCCTCATGGGTGGAAGTCGGGCTCGAGCGTTCAACTTCGCAGCGCCCATGGAGCAGGGCAACTCCGAAATCGGGTACGCATCAAAAGGAGAGGGGGTAATCGCGCGGACGTCGAATGGGTGGTGGGCCGTCGTCGATGATCGCCAAAGTAAATCGTTATTGAGTTGCAATGATCGCTGGCGCGAACCCCTATCGGGGTAGGAAACCTCTTCCAGAGGGTGTCTGATGGGCCGGAGTTTTTGTCGTCCCCGCAATCACGCCTTGAGCGGAAGGCGGATTGGAAAACTGTGATAAGCCTTGCCTTAAGGCGAATTGTTGGCGGCCCAATCTCGATTTTGCCCAATTTGACCGCAAAGTCCTGGCAAACGGCAAAGGTCATTTTTGAGTATCGGCAGTTAGGAAGATCGTGGCTCACTCGGTATGGTCGGGAACGAGGAAATTCTGTTCTCTGACGATCCTCGCCGGACTTTTGTCCGGAGGATTGTCGGTGCCGCCAGCCATGGCTTTCGATTTCTTCGGTCTGTTTCGCGGAGGCGATGAGGCTCCCCCGCCGCCGAATGCCGATACGTTGCCCTATGCGCTCGACTTCAAGGTCGTGGGTGAAGACAAAGACCTCGTCCAGGCCTTGAAGGATGCCTCGTCTCTTCAGAGCCTGAGGAGCGATCCGCCGCCGGATGCGGAATCGCTGGTGCGCCGAGCAGACGCCGATCTGCCCCGGCTGACCGACGCGCTCTGGGGAGCGGGATATTACAATGCCCGCGTCGTGGTCAGCGTGGCGGGCGTTCCGCTCTCACTGCGGTCTCCGCGTTCCGAGGCGGCTATCCGGACTGCGGCAGGCTATCGCTCGCGGGCTCTCGTGCCTGTTCAGGTCGTCGTCGATCCCGGCCAGCAATTCGTTCTGCGGAACGTCGCTATTCTGGATGCAAGGACCGGCCGCCCGTTCCTCCCGGGCGAGTTGCCGCCTCGCATCGTCAAGATCCAGCCCGGCGATCCGGCCCGGGCGGCCGATGTCCTGGCGGCCCAAGCGCGCATCGTCGATCATTTCCGGGCTCAGTCGCGACCTTTCGCCAAGGTGACGCGGCAGAACCCGGTCGTCTTTCACCCGTCGCAGGTCATGGACATCAGCCTGACAGTCGATCCGGGCCCCCGCGCGGGGATCGGGGACGTCACGATCCGAGGGCTGGAGAACGTGGATCCGGCAGTGGTGCGCTCGTTCATCTACACCGATCCGGGCGATCCCTATTCGCCGGCGGCGCTCGCGTCGATGCGCAAATCGATCCTGGGCATCGAGGCCCTGTCGTCCGTGCGCATCCGCGAGGCCGAGGCGCTCGATGCATACGGAAACCTGCCTCTCTTCGTCGATATCACGGAGCGCCCGCCCCGGGTCATCGGAGCCTCGGTGCAGTATTCGACGACCGATGGACCCGCGCTCCGGGCCTATTGGGCGCATCGGAACCTGTTCGGCGGCGCCGAGCGATTGAGGCTCGAAGGCAGTCTCTTCTATCTGACTGAGAACGGCGGCCGGATAGACCACAGCGATGGCTTCCAATGGGAGGATCTCGGCGGCCGCTTCACGGCGAGCTTTCTGAAGCCCGCGCTCTGGGGCACCCGCAACGATTTCCTGGCCGATGCTCTGGTCGAGCGGCAACGGACGGAGGGCTATACGAGCCGCCTCGCGGGAGCGACCGCAGGCATTCGCCACCGCTTCAGCGACACATTCTCGGTTCAGGGGGGCATCGAGTTCGAAAAGGGACAGGCATCGGATATCCTCGGGCAAGTCGACTATACGCTGGTAGGGTTGCCGGTCTCCGTCAGCTACGATTCGACCGACAACACGCTCGATCCCACGCGCGGCGTCAGGCTGCTCGCATCGGTGGCGCCCTACCCGGGCTTCCTCGGTTCCTCGGTTCCCATGACGATCGCAAAGGGAACGGCCTCGGCTTATTTCTCCCTCGACGAGGACGCCCGCTATGTGCTTGCGGGCCGGCTCGGGCTTGGGTCGATCCTCGGGGCGGATCTCGAGGACATCCCGGCGAACCGGCGCTTCTATGCCGGAGGCGGCGGTTCCGTGCGCGGCTTCGGCTACCGCACCTTGAGCCCGACCTTCCTGGGAGAGCCCATCGGCGGGCGAAGCCTGCTGGAGGCATCAGTCGAGGCGCGCATCAAGGTCACGGACACGATCGGCATCGTGCCCTTCGTCGACGCCGGAACGGCCTTCGAATCGAGTTATCCGGATTTTGACGAGCGCATCCGCGTCGCGGCCGGTCTGGGCCTGCGCTACTACACCGGGATCGGCCCCATCCGCCTGGATATCGCGACTCCTCTCGTCCGCGAAAGAGGCGATGACCGTTCCTTCGCGATTTATGTCGGCATCGGACAGGCGTTCTGATGATGAAGCTGCGCCGCCATCTCGCACTCTTCGCCGTCGCCGTGATCCTCGGGATCGGGGTCTTCTGGATCGCCTCCGGCTCGCCGAGTCAGGCACAGAGCGATCAAAGCGTTCTGGCAAGCCTTGTGTCGCGCTTGCTCTCGACTCCGACGACACGGGTCAGCATCGGCAGCATCGAGGGAGCGCTGTCCTCGAATGCGGTCATCAGGGACATCCGCATCGAGGATCGGGACGGCCTCTGGCTGACCCTTGATCGCGCCCGGCTGGTCTGGAGCCGAACGGCGCTGCTGCGTGGACGCCTCGATGTCGATGAGCTCGAGATCGATCATCTGCGGTTCCTGCGCAGGCCCTTGCCATCGGAAGAGGAGTCGGTCTCCGTCTCCAACGAGCCGATCCTGCCGGAGCTGCCGGTCAAGGTGATCGTGAGGAAGTTCGCCTTGCAGGAGCTGTTCCTGGGAGAGCCCGTGCTCGGAACCGAGGCGCGGCTCGCGGCCCAGGGATCGGCCGAACTCGGCAGTCCGTCCGAAGGTCTCGACCTTACTTTTGCGGCACAACGCCTCGATGCGCCGGGCCGTCTGTCAATCCGCCTCGGCTATGTGCCGCAGACCAACCGGCTCGCGCTCGACCTGACCCATCAGGAGCCGGCGGGCGGCATCGCGGCGCGACTCCTCAACCTACCCGACCTGCCTCCGGTCGATCTCAAGATCGCCGGGGAGGGACCGCTGAGCGATTTCGCGGCACGGCTCGACTTCTCGGCCGGTCCGACGATCGGCGCTGCAGGCACCACGACCGTCCGGCGAGCCGACGCCGCGTATGATCTCGGCGTCGATCTCGCGGCGCGGGTCGAGGGGCTTCTGCCCGGACCCATCGCTCCCGTCTTCTCCGGCACCACGCAGCTCGTCGGCAACGTGTCGGTCGGCGACAATGGCAGCCTTCGCTTCCAGCCCGTGCGGATCACGTCGAACGTCGCCAGGTTCGACATGACCGGCACCTTTGGCTCCGACCGCGCCCTCGACTTGGCGCTCAATGCCCGGGCTCTGCCGACCGACGGGTCCAGGACCCGCGCCGGGGATGCGGAGATCCAGCGCCTCATGTTCGAGGGCACCGTCCAGGGAACGCTGACGGCGCCCCGGATCAACGGCTCCCTCGACGCCGCCGAGGTAAGGTTGCCGCAGGGGACGCTGGATACCCTGACGGCGCGCATTGCCATGAACCCGGTCGACGGCGCGCCGCAGCCCGACCGCTTCTCCTTCTCGCTGGATGCGAATGCCAAAGGGATCAAGCCCGCCGACCGGGCGCTTGCCCGTGCACTGGGATCGACCCTGTCGGTGACCGCGCGCGGCACGCTCAATCGTGACGGCATCGCCGCTATCGATGTCGCCCGGATCGATGCCTCGACCGCGCAGGCAAGCTTCACCGGCAGGGCAGGGGCCTCGCTTCTCGATGGTGTTCTGAAGGCGGAGGTTCCGGCGCTCGCATCCTTCTCCGGCATCACCGGACGGCCGTTGCAGGGTGCGGCGTCACTCACGGCGAAACTCTCGGGGGATCCGAGGCGCTACGACATCGCCGCGGCTGTCGATGCCCGTCTGCGCGAGTTCCGGACAGGAACGCCAGCCCTCGACAACTTGGCGGGTCGCACGCTGACTGCGACCGGAGTCCTGCGCCGCATCCCGGGAGGCTTCGGGTTCGAGAATTTCCACATCGACAGCGCGCATCTCGACGCGCGCGTGGACGGCCGTGCCACCGAGACCGTGGCCGATCTGGGGCTTGACGTCACCATCGACGAGCTGAAGCACGCCGACGAACGCATTACAGCGGGCAGGGCGAGCGTGACGGCACGTCTTACAGGCTCCTTGGAAAAGCCGGACCTGACCGGTACGGCAACGCTTGCCGATGTCCGCGCGCTCGGCCGCTCCATCCCGCGCCTTGCCGTCAAACTGGACGCAAAGGATGTGACGGGAGCGCTCGATGCTGCTCTCACCCTTGACGGGCAGGTCGCTGCGAAGCCCGCGACCGGGACTCTCCATCTTGCGAGGCCAAACGAGGGCGGCTGGCTCCTCGACCGGCTCGACATAAGTATCGGTTCGGTCTCCCTGAACGGCAACCTTCGCGTTGATCCCGATCAGCGGGCGCAGGGGGAGATCGCCCTTTCCGGTCGCAATCTGGACGATCTGAGCCCGCTTGTGCTGACGAAGCTTGATGGGGCCATCGAAGCCACTGTCGCGCTCAGCGTGCGGGATGGACATCAGGACGCCGCGATCAAGGCGAAGGGATCCCGGCTGGCCGTCAGCGCCGTGACGGTCAGGGATTTCGACACGAGGCTCACCATCTCGGATCTGTACCAGCGCCCGATCATCGACGGAAGCGTGCAGGCCGAGGCGCTCACCGTCGGCGGACAGACCTTCAAGACCGTGCGCGTCACGGCCGAAGGCACGCCCGCGGCATCGCGCTTCTCGGCTTCGGCCTCCGGGCAGGGCTTTGACTTCGATGCGCAGGGACGCTTCGTGCCGGGCGATGCGCCCCGCATCGAGCTCGCCACATTCACGGCTCGCCGTGGCGGCGGACGCCTGGCCTTGGCCCAGCCTGCGACGATCTCGATCAAGGACAGCACAGCGACTCTCTCCGGTCTCGTCATTGCCGCCGATCGCGGCCGCATCGCCGTGTCGGGTACCATCGGCAACCGGATCGATTTGTCCGTCGACATCCGTAGCCTGCCCCTTCAGGTTGCCGAGATCATCGTGCCGGGACTTGGCCTTGCGGGCACCGCGAACGGAACCGCCACCGTTAGCGGGACGCCGGACGATCCGAGCGGAAATTACGAGCTGAACGTGTCCGGCCTCATGACCCGCGAGACACGGCAAGCCGGCCTCCCGCCGCTCACCATCGCGGCGAAGGGCCGAGTCGCGGATCGGCGTGCGACGGTCAACGCCGATGTTTCGGCCGGACGCTCCGGGACCGTGCGGCTTTCGGGCAGCGTCCCTCTCGATCCTGAGGACGAGCTGGCCCTCAAGGTCTCGGGCCGGACCGACCTTGCGATCGCGAACACGTTCCTTGCCGTTACGGGCCAGCGCGTCACCGGAACCGCCGCGCTCGACCTGTCGATCGATGGCAGGATCGCGGATCCCCGCGTCCAGGGCACGGCGACCCTGGCGGGCGGCAGCTTCCTTGATCCGCTGCGCGGGGTCCGGCTGAGCGAGATCAACGGTCGGTTCGCGGCGCGTGGTCGGACGCTCGCCATCGAGAACCTGACCGCGCGGACTCCGAACGGTGGATCGCTCGCGCTCGGAGGGCAGGTGACGCTCGATCCGGCTGCCGGTCTCCCGGCAGACATTCGCATTACGGCAAGCCGCGCCGAACTCGTCTCGAACGAGACCGTGGATGTGAATGCCGACGCGGCTCTCACCGTGTCAGGGCCTCTCCTGAGCCGGCCGCGTGTCTCCGGCCGTGTGGATATTCTCTCGATGAACGTCTCCGTCCCGGACAGGCTGCCGACCACCCTGCAGCCTCTGCCCGGCACCAAGCATGTCCAGCCGACGCCAGCAGCCGCTGCGCGGCTCGCCCTTGCCCGGCAGCGGCAGGCAGCCGCCTCCCGAGGGCATCCGTTCAGCGCCGATCTCGATCTCACCGTCACGGCGCAGAACCGCATCTTCGTCCGCGGACGGGGCATCAACGCGGAACTCGGCGGCGACCTGCGCCTCCAAGGCACGACGCGTGATCCGGTGGCGATCGGCGCCTTTGAGCTCCGGCGCGGGCGCCTCGACCTCATCGGCCGGCGCATCGAGTTCGTGCGCGGACGACTGGATTTTACGGGGGATCTCACGCCGTCGCTCGACTTTCTCGCCGAAACCCAGGCAGGTGACGTGACGGCCCGCATCGGTGTGACGGGGCCGGCATCGAAACCGGACTTCTCGTTCAGCTCCAGCCCGGATCTGCCACAGGATGAGATCCTTTCCCGTATCCTGTTCCAGCGACCCTCCGGGGGACTGTCCGCCGGCCAGGCCCTGCAGCTGGCGCAGGCCGTGGCGCAACTGTCAGGCGGAACGGGAACGGATGCCTTCGAGAAACTGCGCCGCTCGCTCGGGGTCGATAGCCTCGACATCACCGTGGGCGCAGGCGGCGGCCCGGCGGTCGGGGTATCTCGCTACATCAGCGACAATGTGCGGGTCGGCGTCAAGGCTGGCGCGCGGCCCGAGGAGAACGGTGTCACTGTCGATATCGATCTGACGCGAAGTCTCAAGGTGCAAGGTGCGGTCGACGCCGAAGGCGGGACCTCCGTCGGCCTCGGCTTCGAAAGGGAGTACTGAGCGTTTCCGAGCTCATGCAGAAAGTCGTCATTCACAGGGCTGGCGGCTATGAACAGCTGAAGCTCGAAAGCCATCCCGTGCCGAGGCCTGGCGATCGAGAGGTTCTGATCCGTACGCAGGCGGCAGGGGTGAACTATGCCGATATCTGCGTCCGGTGGGGCGTGTACGAGTCCGCGCGCCGGTTCGTGGGCTGGCCGATCACGCCGGGCTTCGAGTATTCGGGTCGGGTCGAAGAGGTTGGCCGTGAGGTCAGGCATGTGAAGCCCGGGGATGAGGTGTTCGGGGTCACCTTCTTCAACGGTTATTCCACTCACGTCTGTGTCCCGGCCGATTTCGTCTGGCCTAAACCGAAAATTCTGGCCTTCGAGGCGGCAGCCGGTTTCCTGGCCGCCAACCTCACGGCCTATCACGGATTGCTGCAGAACGTGGTGATCCGGCCCGGCATGAGGGTGCTCGTGCATTCCGCCGGCGGCGGAGTGGGTTCAGCCCTCGTTCAATTGTGCAAGCTGCACAATTTGCACGTGACCGGCGTGGTGGGAGCAAGCTACAAGGTCGAGCACGTGCGCCAGCTCGGCGCGGACGCTGTGATCGACAAGTCCCGCCAGCCGCTCTGGGACGAGGCCAGGCACCTCTGCCCCGATGGCTACGACCTGGTTTTCGACGCCAACGGCCCCGAAACCCTGGCGCAGAGCTACGCCCACCTGAGGCCGACCGGAAAGCTGCTGGTTTACGGCTTCCACTCCATGTTGCCCAAGAAAGGCGGGCGCCTCGACTACCTCAAGGCCGCCTTCGGATGGATGAAGATGCCGCGCTTCAATCCTTTGTCGATGACAAAGGAAAACAAGGGAGTGGTGGCGTTCAACCTGTCGTTCCTCTTTTCCCGCACAGATCTTCTGCAGGCCGCCGTGAACGACCTGACCGCCTGGGTGGAGGCAGAGACGATTGCCGCGCCGAAGGTTCGCGCCTTCGCGCTGGCGAATGTGGCGCAGGCACACCGGGCTCTGGAATCGGGCGAGACTACGGGCAAACTGGTCCTGCGAACGGCGCCGCCCCTGGACACCGCCTGAGGAGGCCCGGCTCCAGCGCGACCTTGCATCCCGCTCCCGGCGTCAACATATAGCCCTCAGGTCAAGCACAGCTTTGCGAAGAGAGGACATGGACCCGCGCTATCCGCCCCAATTTGGGATCAGATTGATCCGGATCCCTCGCTGGGCTGCCGCTCTGGCGACGATCGCGGCCGTTCTCCTGGGCCTGCTGCTGATCGTCCTGGCCGCAGGGTTCGCTCTGATCGTCATTCCGGTCGCCATCGTTGCAGGCATGATCCTGCGCTGGCGCCTGCGTCGCAAGATGCAGGAGGCGCCCCGATCAGGAGAGATCATCGACGTCGAGTACCGCGTCATCGACCGCGAGCGCTAATCGGATTTTCCTGAACCATCGGGCTGGGCTCAAGTCTGCTTGGAGAAGCGCTCACGCGATTTTGCTTGGCCGTGACGGTGAATCGTTTCCTGATTGCGCGACGCTGACTATCTGCACATAAGGGCAGCTGGTTCGCAGACCACGCTCATCCGTGCCTTCCGTCAAGATCCGCGATCATGTCGCGCGCATCGGAATCGTCTTCGGTCTTCCTGTGAGCCGAGATGAGCGCCTCCGTCACTGTCGGTTTGAAGCGGACCCGTGGCGGCCGCACGCCATGCGTCAGCAATACCCGTCGAACGGAGGGCCGGGCGCCGGTGACATAAACGGCCGCCCTGTGGCGATGCGCTTTGCGGACGAAGCCTTCGATCGTCGCGGCGGCCGTGCTGTCGAGCACCGGGACCGCCGAGAAATCGACGATATAGGCCTCAGGGTGTTCTGCAATGCGGTCGAGGGCTGCGGCCACGGTGGCTGCTGCACCGAAGAAGAACGCGCCGGAGATCCGATACACGACCACATCGGGATCGGTCGCGAGCGTCGAGTCGTATGGTTCGCGGCTCCGGCCGCTCACGGCATCTGGACGGTCCTCCTCAGGTACGAGGCGGGGTTGCTCAACCTCGACCGCCTCCGCCATCCGCTGCAGGAACACGAGCACGCCGATCCCGAAACCGACCAGAATGCCTTCGGTGAGATCGCGGAAGACCACGAGCAGGAAGGTGGCAAGGAGAACGACGGCGTCTCCCCGCGAGGCTCTCAGCAGGGTCGCAAATTCATGCTTCTCCGCCATGTTCCACGCAACGGTGGCCAGCACGGCAGCCAGGGCCGACAGAGGGATGAAGGAGGCGAGCGGCGCCGCGGCCATCATGGACAGGAGCAAGAACAGAGAGTGCAGCATCCCTGCGACGGGACCGCGAGCGCCGGCGCGGACATTCGTGGCCGTCCGGGCGATCGTACCTGTGACGCAGATGCCACCGAAAAGCCCTGAGGCAATGTTGGCGAAACCTTGCGCCACCAATTCGCAGTTGGAACGATGCCGTCGGCCGGTCATGCTGTCCGCGACCACGGCAGACAGGAGGCTTTCGATCCCACCAAGGAGAGCGAACGAGAGGGCGCTGGGAAGAAGTTCCATGATCCGCTCGATTGAGAGAGGCGGAACATGCGGTGCCGGAAGGGATTGCGGCAAGCCTCCGAAGCGGGTGCCGATGGTCTCGACGGGCAGCCCCAGGAGCCAGGCCGCGGCGGCGGCGAGGGTCACGGCGATGATGAAGGCCGGCCAATGCGGGCGGAACCGGCGAATAGCCATGATGATGCCGATGGTGAGAATGGCGACCGCCGTGGCAGAGACGTTCAAGGTAGGCAAGGCTTGCCCGAGCGCCAGGAGCTTCGGAACAAAGGGTCCGGGCTCCTTGTCGAGCCGGAGGCCGAGCAGTTCCTTGAGCTGGCTCGCGAAAATGATGACCGCAATGCCGGCCGTGAATCCGACGGTCACCGGATAGGGGATGAACTTGATGAAGGTGCCAAGCCGCAAGAACCCGATGGCAAGCAGGATCAGGCCGCTGAGAATGGTCGCCAGAAGGAGCCCATCCACGCCGTATTGTTCGGCGGTCGCAGCCACCAGCACGATGAATGCCCCGGCCGGCCCCCCGATCTGAAACCGGCTCCCGCCCAGGGCCGAGACGATGAACCCTCCGACAATGGCTGCGTAGAGGCCCCGGTCCGGCGTGACGCCGGAGGCAATCGCGATCGCCATGGAGAGCGGCAGGGCCACGATGGCAACGGTCAGGCCGGCTGCGGCATCCGCCCGGAGGTCGGCTAGGCCATACCCCTCCCGCAGAATCGTGACGAGCTTCGGCGTAAACAGTTCAGTAAAGGTCGGTTCAACAGCCCGTGCAGCCATACCGGTGCTTTCTCCCGCCAAAGATACGGCAAAGAACGCCAGCCCGAAGTCGGCAGTCCCTGCCGCAATTACGTGTGTCGGTGGTCGCTCGACCTCCTCGCCTGCTTGAATCTCACGCCGCGCCCACCCTGGGCGCTCACGGCATTCTCGCCGATGAGTTCGATCCCTGCTCGATCGAAGGCTTCGACAACCTTCGTGAGAGTCTCGACCACCCCGCGCACATTCCCGGCGCTCGCCTCCATGCGCTGGATCGTCGGCAGCGAGACCCCCGCCATCTCGGCGAGCCGGCGCTGATCAATGCCGAGAAGGGCCCGGGCGGCACGAATCTGTGCAGAGGTGATCAATCGACGACCCTCCTTTCACACATCACGTCTCAATCATGATGTCTGAAGTATGATGTTTGAGCAATCATCCCAGATGGGTAGGATTAGCCCCCGGAACCTTGCTGGCGGATCCCGGTCCTAAGATATCCTTTGCTCCTTTCCGCCGTGTTCCGCCATCTGCGTCAGGCTCCTTCGTCAGATGCCCTTGTCGTCGCACCCTGCGACATTGGTCTATTTTCTGACTTTCGCCCCGGCGCATTGACGGTTTAGCTTGCGGCATGGAACTGCGTAGCCCATCCGCCGCCAAAATCCCGAGGAGCGATCCTCGGGATAATCGTCTCTTGGCTGCTCTGGAACCTGAGGACTTCACCTTCCTGGCCGCACATTTGGAAACCGTTGCCTTGCCGGCCGGCATGGTCCTCTATGAGGCGGGCGACACGCTGCATCATGCCTACTTTCCCCAGAGTGCCATTGTGGCGCTGGTTGCCGTGATGAATGACGGCAGCTCGGCGGAGATGGCGGTCATGGGACGTGAGGCCATGGTGGGCTTCATCAGCGCCTTGGTCAGCCGGCAATCCTTCGGGCGCTATGTCGTCCAATCCGGCGGCATGGCGTCGAGAATTGCCGTGGACCGACTGCACGAGGTGATCGAACTCCGCCCGAAGGTGCGCCATTTGATCCTGCGGGCTGCCGAGGCGGTCATGACGCGGGTGCTTCAGAACGTGGCGTGCAACGCCGTCCACAGTGTCGAAGCGCGCTGCTGCCGTTGGATTCTCAGCATTCATGACCGTCTTGACCAGGACACTCTGCCTCTGACGCACGAGTTTCTCGCGGAGATGCTGGGTGTGCAGCGCTCCACGGTGAGCAGCGTCCTCCGCTCCCTGCAGACAACCGGGCTCATCAGTCAGGGCAGGGGACTGATCACCGTGACAGACCGTGCTAGGCTCGAGCAGGCCTCATGCGAGTGCTACGGCACCATTCGACGCAGCTTCGAGCGGCTTTTGCCCCATACCTACAGCAAGGATTGATCTGGGGCGGCCGCCCTGGACACCCCGACAGAAAGCGGGGTGCCGCCTGTGCGGCACTTCCAACTGCGTGCTCCTTACGTGCTCCGCCGCTCAACCAGAATGTGCCCGGTATCAATGGCCTGATGGTCCTCGCCCGAGCTGATCCCGTGAACGTGATCGAGGATGAGGCGGGCCGCCTCTTTGCCGATCAGATTGCCCGATGGCCTGATGGTCGTCAGGGACGGAACGCATGAGGCGCTGAAATCGAGGTCTCCGAAGCCGATCACCGCGATTCTGTCCGGAACCGCAATGTTTTGACGCTGGCACTCGAAGAGGACGCCCAGCGCAATCAGATCGTTGGAGCAGGCCACTCCGTCGAGATGCGGCATTTGCTGAAGCGCCCGGTTCAGCAGGAGGGCGCCTGCTTCCACCGTCGCGGCGCCCGGATGATTGATGATCTCATAGGTTTCGGCGCCGCCCGTCCGGGCCGCATCTTGAAATCCTCGCGCACGCTGGTCGGCACGATGATCCTCCTGCATGCGGGCGCCGAGGAAGGCGAGCCACCGGCGCCCCTTCGTCAGCAGGTGTCGGGCCGCGGAAGCGCCGACCTGAGGGTGAAAGAAACCGACGGCCATGTCGATGGGCTCTCCACCGAGTTCCCACATCTCGACGACTGGAACGCCGCTGGCCTCGAGGAGCTTTCTCGTGCCCGGGCTGTGGGACAGGCCTGTCAGAACGACCGCCGCGGGCGCCCAGGAGAGCGCGGTTCGCACGAGCGCTTCTTCCTGTGCCTCTCCGTATTCGCTATGCCCGAGGAGAACCTGGTATCCCTCCGCCCCAAGCTCGGTCTGAAGGGTCGACACGGTCTCGGCGAAGAAGGCGTTTCGAATCGACGGCACGATAATGCTGACGACCCGGGACGAGGCAGCAGCCAAACCGCCGGCCACAAGATTGGGAACATAGCCCAATCGGCTGATGGCGCGGGCAATCTCCTGCCCCGCCGAGGAGGATACGGCTTCGGGCTTGCGGAGGTAGAGCGACACGGTCGAGGGCGAAACCTGAGCGAGCTTGGCCACATCCATCATGGTAACGCGCTGCATTTTCCGCCGCTTCCGCGTCCCCCGGGGCGCTGCGGTCGCGTTGTCAGTCTCCAATGACATCTCCCAAAATTATCTAGCGCTGCGATAAATATAGCATGACATTGAATGAACTGAAACTGCTAAATTACAAATAATTTCCAATAGATAACTCTAAATATTGCATATGCCCTCGACCTTTTCGGAGCCTCTTGCGTCATAAAAATCGTAGCGCTATGATAAACACGGTAAAAGGCTCCGACCCTTCCGTGAGGGTCGAGTCGAAGCGGTGCAATCATCGGGACGCCTTAGCGACAGGGAGGGAGCATGTCGTCAGTCAGCTTCCGTAAGCTTGAGAAGAGTTACGGTGCACTTCGGATCGTGAAAGGAATCGACCTGGAGATTGCCGACCGCGAATTCGTCGTCCTCGTCGGCCCGTCCGGCTGCGGCAAGTCGACGACGCTGCGCATGCTCGCCGGCCTCGAAAGCATCAGCGACGGCGAGATCCGCATTGGCGACAGGGTGGTGAACAGGCTGCCCCCTCGCGAGCGCGACATCGCCATGGTGTTCCAGGACTACGCGCTTTATCCGCATAAAACGGTTTACGAGAACATGGCCTTCAGCCTGAAGGTGCGGGGCGTCCCGGCGGACGAGATCAAGGTCCGGATCACCCAGGCGGCCGAAATGCTGGGCATCGGCCAGTTGCTCGACCGCAAGCCAAGCCAGCTCTCGGGCGGGCAGCGCCAGCGTGTCGCCATGGGCCGGGCCATCGTGCGCCGTCCCCAGGTCTTCCTGTTCGACGAGCCGCTCTCCAACCTCGACGCCAAGCTGCGCGGACAGGTTCGCACCGAAATCAAGCGCCTGCATCAAGCCATCGGCACCACCATCATCTACGTGACGCACGATCAGGTTGAGGCCATGACGCTCGCCGACCGCATCGTGATCCTCAAGGGCGGCGAGATCGAGCAGGTCGGCACGCCGGACGAGGTCTACAATGCGCCGGCCAGCGTCTTCGTCGGCGGTTTCATCGGCTCGCCTGCCATGAACTTCGCCAAGGGGGCCATCCATGGTGGGCAGGTGATGTTCGAGAGTGGCGCTCATATTCCGCTGAACGGGCGCGGCGCCGGCAAGGCGGGCGGGCTCGAGGGGCGCGAGGTCGTCGTCGGAATCCGCCCCGAGCATTTTCTTCCGCCTGGCCAGGGCCATGCCGTTGCAGGTCGCGTGCAGGTCGTCGAGCCGCTGGGGTCCGACACGCTCATCCATTTCGCCCTCGGCCCGTCCACGCTCACGGCACGCGTCGCACCTGAGATGCGGCCGGTCCCGGGCGAGACCATGTCCATAGGAATCGATCCGGCACGGGTCCATCTGTTCGATGCGGCAACGGAGCGGGCTCTCGCCTGAACGGTTCCTGACAACGAAGAGATGCCGGCAAGAGACCGGCATCCGGCAATTTCCATGGAGGAAACGATGACTTTGAACAAAACCATGAAGCTGCTGCTCGCCGGCGCAGCTCTGAGCCTGTCGGCATCCGCCGCCATGGCCGAGACGAACCTGCGCGTGTTCGTTTCCAGCCAGCATCGCCCGGATGTATGGCGCAAAGCCTTCGACATGTACGAGGCCAAGAACCCAGGCGTGAAGGTGACCATCGAGACCGGCGGCAACACCTCCGAGGCTCAGGCGCAGTATCTCAACACGGTCATGACCGCGAAGGATTCCTCGCTCGACGTCATGATCCTCGATGTGATCCGTCCCGCTCAATATGCGGCGGCGGGCTGGACCGTTCCGTTCAATGAAGTGCTCGGCAAGGATGCCGATGCCTCCATGAAGCGCTATCTCCCGGCCTATGCCGAGGCGAATACCGTCGATGGCAAGGTCGTCGCGCTGCCGGCTTTCGCCGATGCGATGTTCCTCTACTACCGCAAGGACCTGCTGGAGAAGAACGGCGTTCAGCCGCCTCAGACCTGGGACGAGCTGACGGTTGCGGCCAAGAAGGTTCTGGGCGCGGAGAAGGATCCGAACCTCCAGGGATTGTCATTCCAGGGCAAGGCGATCGAAGGTGCAGTCTGCACGTTCCTTCTGCCCTACTGGAGCATGGGCAAGCAGCTTGTCTCCAACGGCAAGCTCTCCTTCGACAAGGAGGCGGCCGTGAAGTCCCTCAAGCTCTGGAAGGATTTCGTCGACCAGGGCGTCTCGAAGAAGAACATCGCCGAGGTCGCTACCGACGACACCCGCAAGGAGTTCCAGGCCGGCAATGTCGTGTTTGCGGTCAACTGGTCCTATGCCTGGGGTCAATTCCAGGGCGCCGATTCCGCCGTAAAGGACAAGGTCGGCGTCGTGAAGCTGCCGGCCGTGAAAGAGGGCCAGCCGGCGTCCTGCCTCGGCGGTTGGGAATGGGGCGTATCGGCCTATTCCAACAACAAGGCCGAGGCGCAAAAATTCGTGCAATACGTTTCGAGCCCTGAGATCTCCGAATTCATGGCGATCAATGCCGCCCTGCTTCCGCAATTCCCGGACGTCTACACGGATGCGGACGTGACGAAGGCGGTGCCGTGGTTCGCCAATGCTCGGCCCGTGGTCGAGACGGCAAAAGCCCGCCCCGTGACGCCGCGCTACAATGAGGTCAGCGACATCATCCGCACCACGGTCAACGCCGTGCTCGCCGGCCAGCAGACACCCGAGGAGGGGGCCGCCCAGATGGAAGGCCGCCTGCGCCGCGTTCTACGCTGAGCGCATCACCACGAGTCGGGCAGGCGCTGAAGAGCGCCTGCCCTTGAAAGGATTCCAGGCAGGAGGCGATCATGGCAACAGCCAGTGAAACGAGCTTGGTGACGGCTCGCAGCGAGAGCGCGGCGAAATGGTGGACGCGGTTCCTCGATCCGAGCGAACGCACGCTTGCCGTTCTGCTTCTGATGCCCGCAACCCTGTTGCTGACCCTCATCATCGCCTATCCGGTCTGCCGCCTCGTCTGGACAAGCTTTCAGAACCTGTCTCTCACGTCCGGCGCTCCGGCGAGCTTCGCGGGGCTCGAAAACTACGCCCTGATGCTGGACGATCCGGTCTTCTGGGAGACCGCCTGGAACACGATTCTCATCACGCTCATCACCGTTCCGGGCGCTCTTCTCGTGGGCATGGCGCTTGCTTTGATGGCGAACCTTCCGTTCAGGGTGAAATGGCCTGTGCGCTTATCCCTGCTGATCCCGTGGGCGCTGCCGCTCTCGTTCGCAGGCCTGATCTTCGCCTGGTTCTTTCATTCCGAATATGGCGTCGTGAATGACGTCCTGCGGCGTGTCGGCATCGAGGGCGTGATCTGGTTCAACTCGGCCAATTGGGCCTTTGCCGCCATCTGCCTCACGATCATCTGGAAGACCTCGTCCTTCATGGCGCTGATCATTCTGGCCGGTCTCCAGACCATTCCGCGTTCCCTTTACGAGGCGGCGGAGGTCGACGGGGCAGGGCGCTTCCGGCAATTTTTCGAAATCACGCTGCCGCTGCTCAAGCCCTCGATCGTCGTGGCTCTGATCTTCCGCACCATCACGGCGCTGCAGACATTCGACATTCCGTTCACCATGACGCGCGGCGGCCCCGGCACGTCGACCTCAACGCTTGCCATGTACATTCACCAGAACACGGTCGATTTCCTCGATCTCGGCTACGGCTCGGCGCTCGCGGTCGTTATGTTCGTCCTCTCCATGGGCGTGACGGCGGTATATCTTCGCATGATCTGGACCAAGGGGTGACAGCCATGAGCCACACCACCTCCGCCCATCGCTCCATTTTCTCCGGAACGCCGCTGCGGATCCTGATCGGCCTCATCCTGGTCGTGAACGGCATGTTTCCGGCTCTCTGGATTCTGTTCACATCGCTGAAGACGGAAGCCGAACTGACGCTGAAGCCGATCACCTGGCTGCCGCATGCGCCGACCATCGCCAATTACCTGCGCGCTTTCACGGATCAGCCTCTGCTGCTTTTCCTCTTCAACAGCTTCATGGTGGCCATTCTCTCGACGGCGCTCACGCTCTTCGTGTCGGTCCTTGCCGCCTATGCCCTGGCCCGCCTCCAGATCCGAGGACGCGACCTCATTCTCTCCGCCATCATCGCCGTTTCGACCTTTCCCCTGGTGACGCTTCTGGTGCCGCTCTTCGAGATCATGCGGGCGCTGAACCTCCTCAACACCTGGGTGGCGCTGATTCTGCCCTACACGGTCCTGAGCCTTCCGGTCTGCACCCTGATCCTGGTCTCATTCTTCGAGGGAATCCCGCGTGACCTCGAAAACTCCGCCATGATCGATGGCTGCACCCGGATCGGTGCCCTCTTCAAGGTCGTGGTGCCGCTCTCGGCGCCGGGCGTCTTCACCGCGGGCATTCTGGCCTTCGTGAATGCCTGGGACGAGTTCCTGCTCGCCCTTTCGTTCAACTCCAATCCGATGCTCCGCACATTGCCGGTCGGCATCACGCTCTACCAGGGCGAGTTCGCCTTTCCGTGGCCGGTGATCTCGGCTGCGCTCGTGGTGGGCATCGTCCCCGTTGCGGTGCTGATCGTGATCTTCCAGGAGCGGGTCGTGTCCGGGCTGACCTCCGGCGGCATCAAGGGATAAGGGAAATTTGAGATGACACGCCGATCAATCGGAGAGTTGCGAAGCCAGCGCTGGTTCGCGTCCGACGACATGCGCGGCTTCGCGCATCGGCAGCGCACGCAGCAGATGGGCATGCGCCGCGAGGAGTTCCTTGGAAAGCCCGTCGTTGCCATCATCAACACCTGGAGCGACATGAGCCCCTGCCACTCGCATCTGCGGGATCGGGCAGAGGCCGTGAAGAGGGGGGTCTGGCAGGCCGGCGGATATCCGGTGGAGCTGCCTGCGCTCTCGGTCGGAGAGGTGATGGTGAAGCCCACCACCATGCTCTACCGCAACTTCCTGGCCATGGAGGTTGAGGAACTCCTGCGCTCGCACCCTGTCGACGGAGCGGTTTTGCTGGGAGGATGCGACAAGTCCACCCCAGGGCTTCTGATGGGCGCGATCAGCATGGATATTCCGGTGATCTTCTGTCCGGCCGGCCCCATGTCCAACGGTCAGTGGCGTGGCCAGAAGACCGGCGCAGGCACACATACCAAGAAGTATTGGGACGAGCTTCGCGCCGGCAACATCACGCAGGCCGATTGGGTGGATCTGGAAAGCCGGATGACGCGCTCCATCGGCACCTGCAACACCATGGGCACGGCCTCCACCATGACCTCCATCGTGGACGCCATGGGTCTGACGCTTCCCGGCGCATCCTCCATCCCGGCTGCCGACAGCGGCCACCCGCGCATGGCCTCGGCCTGCGGCGAGCGGATCATCGAGATGATCTGGGAGGACCGGAAACCCTCCAGCTTCCTCGATGCGAGGAGCTTCCGGAACGGTCTTGTCGCCTATATGGCGCTAGGCGGCTCGACCAATGCCGCCGTCCATCTCATCGCCATGGCTCGCCGAGCAGGTATCGATCTTACCCTCGACGACATGTCGGACATGGCAGGCAAGGTCCCGGTCTGCGCCAATCTCTTCCCGTCAGGCGAATACCTGATGGAAGACTTCTATTTCGCAGGCGGCCTGCCGGCGCTTCTGAAAAAGCTCGAACATCACCTCGCCCTTGATGCGATGACCGTGAATGGCCGGACTCTGGGGGAGAATATTGCCGGGGCCGAATGCTGGAACGACGACGTGATCCGTGGCGAGAACAACCCGGTCGTGCCGCTCTCGCGGGGCAAGACGCTGGCGGTGCTGCGCGGCAATCTCGCGCCCAACGGGGCGGTGATGAAATCCTCGGCCGCGAGCCCGAAATTTCTGAAGCATGTCGGACCAGCCCTCGTCTTCGACAGCCCCGCCGAAATGAACAGGACCATTGACGATCCGAACCTCGACATCACCGAAGACACGGTCATCGTGCTTCGCAATGCGGGTCCCGTAGGGGCTCCCGGCATGCCCGAATGGGGCAACCTGCCGATTCCGAAAAAGCTTCTGAAACAGGGCGTGCGCGACATGGTGCGCATCTGCGACGGACGCATGAGCGGCACCCACTACGGCACCTGCATCCTCCATGTGGCGCCTGAGGCCGCCGTGGGCGGACCGCTCGGCCTGCTCAGGACCGGTGATCTCGTGGAGCTCGATGTCGAGGCAGGCCGATTGGATATGCGGGTCGACGAGACCGAGCTTGCCCGCCGCCGTGCCGCGTGGAAGCCGACAGCACCCATCTATGACCGCTCTTTCGCGGCGCTCTACCAGCGCCATGTCTCGCAGGCCGATCAGGGCTGCGACTTCGATTTCCTGAGCTCTCCCGGTCACGTGGCGGAACCCCCAATCTTCTGAAGGCATGTCATGATCAGTATCGAAAACCGGTTCAAAGGCTGGCTGAAGGGCGAGGGGCCGCGCCCCCCGCTCGGGACCTGGCTCATGGCCGCAGCTCCTGCTTCAGCTGAGGCCATGGGTTATAGCGGCTTCGATTTCCTCGTCGTCGACATGGAGCATGTTCCGATCGAGGTGGCGGATCTGGCGCATATCCTGCGCGCCATTGGCTGCACTCCGGCCGAGGCGGTGGTGCGATTGGCCTGGAACGACCAGGTCCTCGTGAAGCGTGTGCTCGATGCGGGCGCCCAGACCATCATGCTCCCCTTCGTCCAGACCGCCGAGGAGGCGCGGCATGCCGTCTCGTTCGCCAAGTATCCGCCCGAGGGCATTCGCGGCGTGGCTGCTGTCCATCGCGGGTCGCGGTTCGGGCGGGCGACGGACTATCTCAAGCGCGCCAACGAACAGGTCGCCGTGATCGTGCAGCTCGAGACGCCTGAGGCCATCGAGCGGTTGCCGGAAATCGCGGCCGTTCCGGGTGTGGACGCGCTGTTCGTCGGACCGGGGGACCTTGCCGCCTCCATGGGTCATATCGGCAATATCGCCCATCCCGAGGTTCAGGCGCTGATCGAGAAAGCCGCCAAGCTGGCCCATGCCGCCGGCAAGCCGGTCGGGATCGTCGGCCCCAACCCGGATATGGTGCGGCGCTTCATCGACTACGGTTATGGCTACGTGGCGGTTGCGTCCGATATCGCGATGATGACGAGCCGCGCCTCCGAATGGCTCGGCACCTTGAGGGGTGAGGCTGCGCCCGCTGCCGCGGCGCCCGCCGCCGCTTACTGAACCTGCGAGGAGGCTCCCCTGACGCTCACTCTCAGGAACGACGCTCTCAGACTCGATCTGGCCCCATCCGTCGGTGGCGCCATCGCGGGATTCTGGCATGGCGGCACCGCCCTGATGCGGGAGACCCCGGACGAGGCCTTGCGGGACGGTCTCGTCCGTCAGACGAGCAGCTACCCGCTCATTCCCTATTCCAACCGGATCGCGCATGGACGGTTTTCGTTCGAGGGCGCCGATTACCGGCTGGCGCTGAATTTCGGCGATCATCCTCATTCCATTCACGGCAATGCATGGCAGCGGCCCTGGCAGGTTGCGGAGGCGAATGCGGCACGCTGCCGCCTGACATTCGTTCATCGCCCCGCCGGGGATGAGGCGAGGGGCTGGCCCTTCGCCTATCGTGCGGAGCAGATCTTCGACCTTGCGCCCGATGGGCTGACGCTGACCATGGTGCTTGAGAACCAGGACGAGCGTGCCATGCCGGCAGGTCTGGGGCTGCACCCGTTCTTCCCGAAGCGCCCCGGCGTTCATCTGCAATTCTCAGCGGACGCGGTCTATCCGAACGGCGAGGATTCCCTGCCGACCCGGAGCATGACCGTCCCGGGCGAATGGGACTACAGCGCGTTGCGCGACCTCGGCGAACCGCGCCTCGACAACTGCTTCAAAGGGTGGAGCGGAACAGCGCGTATCGTCTATGAGCAGGAGAGAGTTGCGATCCGCCTCTCGGCCGACCCGATCTTCAGCCATCTGGTGGTCTACGTGCCGAGCGGGCGCGATTTCTTTGCCGTCGAGCCGGTCAGCCATGTGAACAACGCCGTCAACCGACCGGATATCCCCGATCGCGGCCTCAAGGTTCTCCGTCCCGGCGAGCGGCTGACGGCGAAGGTCCGCTTTGCCGTGGAGGCCCTTCCATGAACCTGACCATCGCGCTCGACGTGCGTGCCGAACTCGGCGAATGTCCCCTCTGGTCGGCGGAGGAGCAGGCATTGTACTTCGTCGACATCAAGGGCAGAGCGCTCCACCGCTACAGGCCGACGACAGGTGAGCACGACTCCGTCGCCATGCCGGAAGAAATCGGCTGCATCGGCTTCAAGAAAGATGGCGGGTTCATCGCAGGCTTCCGCTCGGGGCTCTGGCTCCTTGACCAGAAACGCAACCGCGAGGCGAAGCTCGCCAACAACCCGGAGGATCAGCGCACCAGCCGGTTCAATGACGGGCGCATCGATCCGGCGGGACGCTTTCTCGCTGGCACCATCGACGAGCCGAAGGAGGGTTGCAAGGCGCATCTCTACCGCTATGACCGGCGCGGTCTTGCCATACTCGCCAGCGGGCTTTTGACCTCGAACGGCGTCGCCTTCTCTCCGGATGGGCGCACCCTCTATCATTCGGATACACCAACCTTCACCGTGTGGCGCTACGCCTACGATCCCGCATCGGGCGAGGCGACGAACAAGTCCCTGTTCGTGCGTCTCGAGCCCACCGACGCCGACCGGGGCCGCCCCGACGGTGCTGCCGTGGATGCGGAGGGCTGCTACTGGACCGCGCTTTTCGAAGGCGGACGCATCCAGCGCTATTCGCCGGACGGGCGGCTGTTGGCAGAATATCCGGTTCCGGCCCGCTGCCCCACGATGGTTTGCTTCGGTGGCGCGGATCGGAAGACCCTCTTCGTCACCTCCGCCCGCGCTGGCCGCTCCGAGGAGGAAATGGCTGCCTTCCCCCACTCGGGAAGCGTCTTCTCCATGCGGGTCGATGTGCCGGGATTGCCGGAATACCGTTTCGACCCTTACGCTTGAGGCTTTAGAACCCGATGCCGTTCGATTACAGAACCGTCCAATACCGCTCCCTGGAAAACCGCTCCGTCGTGGTCACGGGCGGCGCATCCGGCATCGGTGAGGAGATGGTGAAGGCTTTCGTCGCGCAAGGCTCGCGCGTCTCCTTCATCGACATCAACCTGGAAATCGGGGAGAACCTGGCCTCGGTCACCGGCGCTGCATTCCACGCCTGCGACGTGACCGATATTCCTGCGTTGCGTGACGTGCTCGCCCGGATTGAAAGCGAATGCGGGGTGATCGACGTTCTCGTCAACAATGCCGGCAAGGACGACAGGCACGACATGGCCGACATCGAGCCGGATTACTGGCGTCGTGCGCTGGCGCTCAATCTCGATCATCAGTTCTTTGCCACACAGGCCGTGTCAAAGGGCATGGTGAAGGCGGGGAGGGGCTCCGTCATCATGCTCGGCTCGATCTCGTGGATGCGCGGGCGTCCCGGCATGGTCGGCTACACGACCGCAAAGGCAGCCATCAACGGCATGACCCGCACGCTCGCCCGCGAGCTCGGCCCCTCCGGAATCCGCGTGAACTGCATCGTGCCGGGTGCGATCCTTACGGAACGCCAACAGAAGCTCTGGCTGACACCGGAGCTCAACCAGCAGTTCCTCGATCTCCAGGCGTTGAAGTTCCGGCTCGATGCGAGCCATGTGGCTAAGATGGCGCTCTTCCTCGGATCGGATGAAAGCGCCGGCTGCACGGGAGCGAACTTCATCGTCGATGCCGGCCTGACCCAGAATTGAGATCTCACATGCTGATCCAGACAACAGCCAGCGGTTTCGACCTGATCGCCGATGACAGGGTGATCCTTCGCCACCGGAGCGACGCCCCCTGCCTCTTCGTCGGTCGCGGCGAGGAGCGGATGGACATGTACCGGGGCAACTTCGACATCGAGGACTACGTCGTCGAGCGCACGCCGCTGGCCCATGCCGTCGTGTCCGGTTCGGAAATCGCCTTCGCGGCCGCCCCCGGGCAGCCGGCGCGCATGAGACTTCAGGTCTCGAATAACGGTCATGGCGGGGTGATCGGCTTCATATCCTCCGATCCAACCGTCAACCGGGTTTGGCTGCGGATCGTCGCCGGCGAAAACGAGCATGTCTGGGGCGGTGGCGAGCAGATGTCCTATTTCGACATGCGCGGCCGCAGGTTCCCGCTCTGGACGTCGGAGCCTGGAGTCGGGCGCGACAAGACCACCGAGATCACGCACAAGGCCGATGTTTCAGGCAGGGCGGGGGGCGACTACTGGAACACCAATTACCCGCAGCCGACATACGTCTCGTCGCGGCATTACGCGTTGCACGTGGAAACGACAGCATACTCCGCCTTCGACTTTCGCAATGCGGATTTTCACGAAGTCGAGATCTGGGCCGTGCCGGAGCGGGTCGAGATCACCACGCGCCCCACCTTCATCGCATTGGTCGAAGCCATGGCCGAGCGTTTCGGTCGTCAGCCGCCATTGCCCGAATGGGTCTATGGCGGCGCGATCATCGGCTTGAAGGACGGCGCCGCTTCCTTCGAGCGGCTGGAGAAGATCATCGCCGCCGGCACGAAGGTCTCCGGGCTCTGGTGCGAGGATTGGGTGGGTCTGCGCCACACCTCTTTCGGCGCCCGCCTGTTCTGGGACTGGAAGGCGAACGAGGACCGCTACCCCGGTCTGCGCCAGCGCATCGCGGAACTCGAGGACCACGGCATCCGCTTTCTCGGCTATGTCAACCCGTATCTCGCCGCCGACGGATCACTCTTTCCCGAGGCAGAGAAGGCCGGCTACTTCGCAAAGGACGCGAGCGGCAGGACAGCTCTCGTCGATTTCGGCGAGTTCGATTGCGGCGTTGTCGATTTCACCAATCCGGAGGCCGCGCAGTGGTTCGCCGAGCGCGTGATCGGGCAGAACATGCTCGACTACCGCCTTTCGGGCTGGATGGCGGACTTCGGCGAGTATCTCCCGATCGACGTGAAGCTGGCGAACGGCACCGATGCCAAGCTGATGCACAATGCATGGCCGACATTGTGGGCCGAAGTGAATGCCCGCGCAGTTGCGAGCCGGGGCAAGACAGGCGAGATCCTGTTTTTCATGCGGGCCGGCTACACGGGCGTTCAGAAGCATTGCCCGCTGCTCTGGGCGGGCGACCAGTCGGTGGACTTCACACGCCATGACGGCCTCGTCACCGTGATCTCTGGCGCGCTGTCGTCGGGGCTTCTCGGCAACGCCTATCATCACTCCGACATCGGCGGCTACACGAGCCTGTTCGGCAATGTCCGCACGCCGGAACTCATCATGCGCTGGGCGGAGATGGGGGCCTTCACGCCAGTCATGCGCACCCATGAGGGCAACCGGCCCCGCGACAACCTGCAGATCGATCAGGATCCGGAGGTTATGGCTCACTTTGCGCGGATGACGCGCATCTATGTGCATCTGGCGCCATACCTGAAATCCCTCGTGGTTGAGGCCTCAACGCGTGGCCTCCCGGTACAGCGGCCTTTGTTCCTCCATTTCGAGGACGATCTCCGCACCTACGCGATTCAGGATGCCTATCTCTATGGCCCCGATCTGCTCGTGGCCCCGGTCTGGCAGGCCGGCAAGATGGAGTGGACCACGTATCTTCCAGAGGGTATTGATTGGATCCATGTCTGGTCGGGCCGTACCTTCGCGGGCGGGCAGGAGGTGACGGTTGCTGCGCCCTTCGGCCAGCCGCCCGTTTTCCATCGCGCCGGTTCCGGATTTGCAGATCTGTTTTCTGGCTTGAGGAATCTCTGATCGATGTCACCTGGGGAATTGGCTGGGTTTCTGCTGCTCACGGGCGTTGCCGCCTACATGCAGACCCTGACAGGCTTCGCCTTCGGTCTCATCACCATGGGCGGCGTAGGTCTCAGCGGCCTGCTCTCGCTCCCCGATGCCGCCATGCTCGTGAGCATGCTCACTCTCGTCAATGCCTCCCAGATGCTCCTCAAGGGCTGGCGCGATGTCGCCTGGCGTCATCTCGCCATCGTCATGGCGGCCGGGATCCCGATGCTCCTGGCCGGGTATGTCCTCCTCGGCTGGCTCGCGGGCACCCGCGCCGATGCCCTGCGCCTGATCCTCGGCCTCGTCATCATCGTCTCCAGCCTGCAGCTCGCCCATAAGCCCGAGCCTCTCGCGCGGCAGTCCCGCGATGCCTCCTTCCTGCTCTTCGGCGCCATCGCAGGCCTCATGGGCGGCATGTTCTCGACCGCCGGGCCGCCGCTCGTCTATCATTTCTACCGTCAGCCCATGCCCCTGGTGAGGGTGCGCGAGACCCTGGTGACAGTCTTCGCGCTCAATGCGGTTTTCCGTAACAGTATTGTGGCTCTTGCCGGTGATGTGCCGTCGGGCTCCGTCTTTTCGGGGCTGCTCGCCGTCCCTGTGGTGATGGGCGCCACCTATGCGGCCCGGCGCTGGCCGCCGCCCTTGTCCCCTGCCACGATGCGCCGCATCGTGTTCGTCCTCTTGTTTCTCTCGGGCGTGTCGCTCGGCATGCCCGCCCTCATCCACCTCCTGGGAGCCCTCTCATGACCGTGCATCACAAGCCCGCGGAGCACCGCATTCCGAACCTGAAAGACCCATCTCTTCTGGTGGGGCAGGCCTATGTGGCCGGAGAATGGATCGATGCGCCGGACGGGCGCACCTTTCCGGTCAGCGACCCGGTCGACGGCGCGCTCATCATGGCCGTGCCCGAACTCGGCCGCGAGGTCGCCCGCCGCGCCATCGACAAGGCGCACGAGGTGCAGAAGGACTGGGCCCGTCGTACCGCCAAGGAGCGCAGTCAGATCCTGCGGAAATGGTACGATCTCATCATCGCCAATGCCGACGATCTGGCGCTCATCCTCACCACGGAGCAGGGCAAGCCGCTGGCCGAGGCCAAGGGTGAGGTGATCTCGAATGCCGCCTACATCGAGTGGTTCGCGGAAGAGGCCAAGCGCATCGACGGCGAGGTTATTCCCGGCGCGAATCCGAGCCAGCGCATCCTGGTGCTCAAGCAGCCAGTGGGCGTATGTGCGGCCATTACTCCCTGGAACTTTCCCAATGGCATGATCACCCGAAAGGTCGGCCCGGCGCTCGCCGCGGGCTGCACCATGGTGCTCAAGCCCGCGGCACAGACTCCGCTTTCGGCGCTGGCGCTCGCCGTGCTGGCTGAGCGTGCCGGCGTGCCGAAGGGGGCATTTTCGGTGATCACCACCAATGAGGCGCGGCCGATCGGGGAGGAGTTCTGCCACAACCCGAAGGTGGCCAAGATCACCTTCACCGGCTCGACCAATGTAGGCCGCTGGCTGATGAAAGAGGCGGGCGACAGCATCAAGCGGCTCTCGCTGGAACTCGGCGGCAATGCCCCCTTCATCGTGTTCGACGATGCCGATCTCGATGCGGCTGTCGACGGAGCGACGGCATCGAAGTTCCGCAATGCGGGCCAGACCTGCGTATGCGCCAACCGGATCTATGTGCAGGAAAGCATCGCCGGCGCCTTCGCCGAGAAGCTCGTCGCGAAGGCGAAGAGCCTCAAGCTCGGGCGGGGCACGGAGGACGGCGTGGCCATGGGGCCGTTGATCGACGACCGGGCCGTGGCCAAGATGGAGGACCATGTGGCCGATGCGCTCGCCAAGGGCGGCAAGGTCTTGGTAGGCGGACAACGCTCCAGCTTGGGCGGGACATTCTTCGAACCCACCGTGATGACGGGAATCACCCAAAGCATGAAGGTCACGAAGGAAGAGACCTTCGCACCCTTGGCGCCGATCATCACCTTCAAGGACGAGGCGGACGTGATCGCAATGGCGAATGACACGGAATACGGGCTGGCATCCTATTTCTACGCCAAGGACATGGCTCGGGTGTGGCGCGTGGCGGAGGCCCTGGAGAGCGGGATGGTGGGCGTGAACACCCCTGCGCTGGCCAACGAAATGGCGCCGTTCGGTGGCATCAAGCAGTCGGGGCTGGGACGTGAAGGCTCGAAGCACGGCATCGAAGGTTTCCTCGAAATCAAATATGTCTGCCTCGCAGGGATCTGAGATTCCGGTTCGACACCTTACTTCCGCCAACAAGCAGGCTTGGAAATCGGAGGAGATCCGTGCTCCCTTCAGGCGCATGAACGTTTCTGCCGACTTCTGGAGCCTGTGATGACCGGACGTGCTGCAAGAACCGTCACTCCCACGCTGGGGCTGACAGGTCCGAAAACGGAGAAGACCATCTCCCTGGCACTCCAGGGTGGCGGCGCGCATGGCGCCTTCACGTGGGGCGTTCTCGACTACCTGCTTGAGGATGGGCGCCTCGGCATAGAGGCGATTACCGGCGCAAGCGCTGGAGCCATGAACGCGGTCGTGCTCATGGAGGGGTGGATCGAGGGCGGCGCCGATGGGGCGCGTCTGCAGCTGCGCCAGTTCTGGAAGCGGGTGAGCCTCGATGGCGTGCTCTCACCGCTCCAGCGTTCGCTCTTCGATCGTTTCCTGACCTATTGGAGTGCGGGCCCGAACGCGGCTCAAGCATGGGCCAATGCGTGGTCCGGGATTGCCAGTCCTTACGACCTGAACCCGCTCGACATCAATCCTCTCAAGGACGCTCTGAGCGACCTGATCAACTTCGATCGGGTACGGGCATGCACGGCCACGAAACTCTTCGTGTCGGCAACCAGTGTCTGGTCAGGCAAGGTCCGGGTCTTTACCGGGCCCGAGCTGACGGCCGATCACGTCCTGGCCTCCGCTTGCCTGCCCATGGTTTTCAAGGCAGTGGAGATTGAAGGCGAGCCTTACTGGGATGGGGGCTACACCGGAAATCCGGCGCTCTTCCCTCTTTTTTACGAGGCGAAGACGGACGACATCCTTCTCGTCCAGATCAACCCGATCGAGCGGCGCTCGACTCCACGCACGGCGGAAGAGATCCGCAACCGCCTCACCGAGATCACGTTCAACGCGAACCTGCTTCATGAACTGAGGGCGGTCGAGTTCGTGACGCGGCTGATCGACGAGGGAAAGCTTTCGACGCGGGACTATAAACGTGTGCGCATGCACCGGATCCACGGCGGCGTCGCGCTCGATGAGTTCACGGCATCGTCTCGCCTCAATGCGCAGTGGGCGTTCTTCAAGGAGCTGAAGAATTTGGGACGATCGGCGGCCCGCCAGTGGCTTGAGGAGAATTACTACGCCATCGGACAGGAGAGCACCCTCGATCTGCGTCAAGCGTATCAGTGACATTAGGGCCCGAAGCATTTGGATTGCGGTGGGCTTTGGAGGTTTTTGATGGGCCGTTGATCTGTCCTGCTGGTTTGGCGGGTTTGGGTGCGCGGTGTTGGGACGGGCGTGAGGGGGGGGCTGTCGGCGGCTGCAAGCGCCAAGCCCTCGGACGCTGAGCTGCGCCGAGCCACAGCGGCCGGGAATGCTGTCGTTGTTCGGGAGCGTGTGTGGGTGTTTGGGTGTGTGTGGGGTTGGTTG
>JBOZRS010000078.1:0-11417 GCA_050789065.1 Microvirga sp. | reverse complement strand
GACCGCGGAGAGAACCATGACCCGACAGGTGATATTAGCCGAACTGACGGAAAGGGCCGCTCAAAGGGCTTGACCAGAATCACCGGAATAAGAGAACTCCGCTCTACGACGAGTACACGGGAGCGGGCATCCGTATTGGCCTCGTGGATACCGGACTCGACTATGCTAACCCGGAGTTCAGCGGACAGGTCGATCTTCAGAACGACTACGATGCCCTCGATCACGACAATGATGCGAACAATGTAGGCGGCGATCAACATGGCACGGAAGTGGGCCTGATCCTCGCAGCCGCCGCCAACAACGGCTTCGACCGGGTCGGCGCAGCATTTGGCGTGACCCTTGTTCCGTGTCGCTTTGACACGCGGAGCCTGCGAACGGTCGAACAGGAAACCACTCTGCTGCAACTGCAGGACAAAGTGGACATCTCTCACAGTTCCTGGAGCCGCTCGGGGGAGTTCTTTCGCGACAATTTCGGTAAACCCGAATATGCCGCGGCCGCCGCAGCCATCGCCCATGCGGCCGCTGCAGGGCGTGGCGGGCTTGGAACCATCATCGTTCGATCTGCCGGGAACGACGGAGAGGTGGGCGACGATGTCAACACCCACAACTACATGAACAACCGCTATTCCATCGTTGTCGGGGCGACCGCGCAGGACGGGTCGGTCCAGCGCTTTTCCAATCCGGGCGCGGCGGTGACCGTGGTTGCGCCAGGCACCGCCACGTCCTGGGCGGCTCCGTTGGGGTCAGCCACAGCGGCTCTCATGCTGCAGGCCAATTCCCACCTCGGCTATCGCGATGTTGCGACAATCCTGGCCCTGACGGCCAGGGTCACCGACCCGACCGGTGCCGGATGGTTCACGAATGGCGGCACTGGTTGGAACGGGGGTGGCCTCCATGTGTCAGGCAAGGCCGGCTTCGGCCTGATCGATGCCCAAGCGGCCGTGCGTCTGGCCGAAACGTGGACCGCGCAGTCAACTGAAGCCAATCGCCTCCAGGTTCAGGCGAGCGGCTCGGGTACGGCTGTCATTCCGGATCAGGGCAGCGTCTCTCAAACGGTGCAGATTGCTGAGAGCCTAAAGGTCGAGCGGGCCGAAGTGGATATCGACATTGCGCACGCCAAGATCGGAGACTTGCGCATTGTCCTGGTCTCCCCCAGCGGCACGGAGAGTGTATTGCTCAATCGCCTGTGCAAGGGAACCTACAGCTCTGCGGACAGTAAGCTGGCGTTCAGCCTCGCGAGCAATCAGTTCCTGTGGGAGAATGCACATGGCGGCTGGACCCTGCGGGTCGAAGACCTGGCTACGGGCAACACCGGGACGCTGCAAGGTTGGACGCTGCGGCTGCGCGGCTCTCAGTCGTCGGACAATAGCCTCTATGTTTACACCAATGAGTATGCTTCTTTGCGGGACGTCAATGCGGCCCGGGGTGTCGTGTCTGATGCCTCCGGCAATGACACTCTCAATGCGGCGGCGGTCTCAAGTGCCTCCGTCATCAACCTGAATGCAGGTGCGACAAGTCAGATTGCCGGTCGGCCTCTGGAGATTGCGAGCGGCACCGTGATCGAGAACGCCGTCGCGGGGGACGGATCGGATCGGATCATCGGCAACCGGGCGGCCAATCATCTCTCGGGCATGCGCGGGAATGATACGCTCCGGGGTGGGGCTGGCGATGACCTCCTGACCGGCGGCAAGGGCCATGATGTGTTCGTGTTCGACACTCGGCTGGGCACGCCCAAGACCGACCGGAAGGTGAACTTCGACAAGATTGCCGACTTCAACGTCAAGGACGACAGCCTCTGGCTCGACAACGCCATCTTCAAGAAGCTCGGCAAGAAGGGCTCGGAGGATCATCCGGCCAAGCTGAACAAGGCCTACTTCACCATCAGCACTCACGCGCAGGATGCGAACGATTACCTGATCTACAACAAGAAGACCGGCGTTCTGTCCTACGACGCCGACGGCTCGGGTTCCAAGGCTGCGGTCGAGTTCGCCCAGCTCTCCAAGAACCTCAAGCTCACCTACAAGGACTTCTTCGTGATCTGAGAAAAGTGACCAGACGCCAGCGAGATGATCCGGCACTTGGGCTTTGGACCCACTCTTCTCGTTATTTCTTCGGAACAATACGAGGCGCGGCCGCAGCTCTTTTATCTCGTGTACTGGTTTGCATGAATAGCGGTTACACTTCAGGGCCGCCCGTGCATCCGGCAGCGGACGTTCCCTAAACTGCCGGAGCCTAACCTAACAGTCCCAGACCGAGCGGGCTGCGGCCCAATGCCACCGGCTCGCGAACATAGCCAACCTGAAGAGAGAGTCACTTCACGACAACGCAATTGATCTACTCATCATTGTTGGCTGGGGGCTGCAATGTCCATCGAGAGACTGCACGGGTTTGCCTCACGAATCGATTTTGATGCGGGTTCGGCTGCTGTTTTCTTCTTCCTCCGCCTCGATTGACATCAACGTTGCCAATATGCGGCCTTTACCATAGCAATCCTGCCACTCTTCCTCTCGTGCGAAACGCATCATGGAGTAGGGCCTTGAACTGCCTGTGCACGGGGTTGAACTCCAAAATTTTGGAATTGGCCTGCTCCCGTCACATCGACCTGAGGGGCTCGAGGGGCCGCAGGAAGAAACCAAAGTCCAGCTTGGAGGGAGCAGCAGGCTGAGGAGCCCCGATAACGATCTCTCTGGTTGCTTGCGTCTCGGGCAAGTCAATCTCTTCGAGCGCCAGTTCAGACTCCTCGACGGCTCGGTCGATCCTCTCGGGAGAGACTGCAAGCTGCGGCCGCGCAACCGCGTCAGTTGCACCTTCGGCGTGTTAACGAGCATTCGCCCCGCGCAAAGTGCGATGTCCTTGGAAGTCAGTTCGACAGTTAGCACGGCGATGATTGCACACTGCTCATCTGGCTCGGATCAGAGCGGATCCGAAATGGCAACCATGATCCAAAGGTCAATCGGTCTGCCAGCCGCATAATCGTAGCGGTATGTTTATATCCGCACCTAAGCTTCGTCATCCTCTAGATGTGGAACAAAGTCGTCAGGAGCTTCCAGATCATGATGAGGCTGAAGACGGCCGCCAGACATGCTAAGCTGCTTAAAACGAATGCTTCAGATGTCGATAGGCGATAGCAGCTGTAATAGCCGAAAAGCCGACACCACCACTCCTGTAAATCTACCAATCCCGCCATAGTGCCCCGCAAACCCAGTCAGCAAGTATCTTAGCAATTTTGTCTTAGGCTAGGGAAGTCCATTGATCATCCCTCGGTCTAACACAAAGAGGACGAAGACCTGGGCGGGACTGAAGTTGCGAGGCGTGGCATGTCGCGGGGGAGGAGGCCAATTGGCTCAACGCGCGTTTGCCGCCGGACGGAGGCTGCATGCCGACGAGCGGGGCCTACTGACCTTCTTTGAAACGGCCTTTCCCGATTGAAGGCATCGGTCGCCGTGATGCGACCGCTGGCAGAAAATGTTTGGGATCACAGACGATAAAATGCTGCCGCTCTCATTCGGCCGGCGAGCCGACGGACGCAGGTTATCGCGACTACTTCGTTTTGAGTAACCTTCGGGGGGCATAGGACTAATCCTCCCGGTTCAACGCAATTCAACAATATAGGACTTAAAGTGAAAAACAGATGAGGCTTGGGGAAGGGAGCGGGTCAATCTCAGCAAGGCAAAAGCATTACTCGTGCTTCCCAAGAGCCGAAGACAACCCACTCTCATACGTCCATCAGCCGAACACCCAAAAGAGCAGTGTAGTCATCGCACGGGGGCAGGCATGCAAACGATGGTTAGTAAGGCCAGCAGTTGGGCATTCCCTATTGTTGCCATTCTGGGTTTGCTCCTGTTCAAGCTTAGTGGAGGGATCGCCAACGTGCTGTTGATGGTCGGCGCTCTGCTCGGCGTACACTTCTTGGCCTCGTCCGCCGTTGTGGATCTCTTTGACTTCTGGAAGTATGGCAAGCGCCCTCACTGGCGAAACATTGGCCTCAAGGTCGCTGGGGCCACGGCGCTGCTGCTGGTTGCATTGGTGTTGCCCATCATTCGCCCCGAACCGCCGGGAGACCCCGGCCGATACTGCAGAACTTATCTCGAGGGATCTCACCTCGTGACGGGCTGCATCATCTGATGACCTGATTGGATAGAAGTGAACCCGGTGCGTCGCGAGACCCGACCTCTACTAAGAAGCCTCAGCAGGGTCCTCCGTGCTCGTTGAAGAAGACGCAATGGCGGTACCTGAGCCCTCCGCCTGCTTGCACTACTACCGTGCGCCCGGGAGGCTGCAGCCGCTGACGCAAACGATAAGCCGCGATTTCAAGACGACTATCCGAAGCAAGGAATAGCATTTCTGGCCGATGTCTCTGGAACAACGGTAATGGAATACGGATTGATCCTACTGCTGATCGCCGTGGGAAGTCTCCGCCTCGTTGCGCCATCAGGCAAATCGTCCAGGAATGTTTCAACGTCCCGTTCCCCTGAGAACTCTGCGACATCGATGTGACGTGCGCTATCTCACAGAGTTTCAACAACCCTCAGGGCGAGGCGAGCCCTTGGGCGAGCGTCTTGACGAGGAGATGGGCGATGTCTCGGACCGAGTCCGGTCCAATCGGCCCGAGGCCCCCCGTCCGACCCAGATAGACAATGCCATGGACCCCGGACCAGAAGGCTCTGGCCATGAGCGGACAGTCGTCAGCCGGCACCCCAGCGTCAGCCAGGATACGCTCGAGCAGCGCAAACAGAGCGCTCATCTCCTGCGCCACCGCGTCCGGGGCAGCCTCGACCTGATGTTCAAACAGAGCGCACCAGAGCTGGCCCTCCTGTTCCGCGAACCCAATGTAGGCATCGGTGAGAGCGAGGAGGCGGAGCTCCACGCTCTCGTGCGGCCGGTCGGCCCGTACCAGATGGTCCTTCAGGGCCCGCAATGTCGGAAGATTGGCCGCAATGAGGAGGCCATTGAGACCGCCGAACAGGCGATTGGTGAAGCCCGGCGAAAATCCCGCTGCTTGAGCGATCTCGCGCCCGCTGAGATTCCGGAGCCCCTTGGCCTGAATGAGACGGCGGGCCGTAGCAATTAGCAGATCACGATCATTCTCCCGCCTCTCTCGGTCCTTCGGTCCCCGACCCGGCCCCTGTGAGGTTTCGTAAACACGGTTCATGAAACTCTTGACCCTCGCACGCAAGCTGCTATGTTCATATCGTAAACAGTGTTTACGATAATACTTCGTGACCTACAAGGTCTCAGAACAGGAGAAGCCATGTTCCAGACCGTCATCACCTTAATCCGCGGCATGTATGCGGACCAGGAGGAGGCACTGCAAGACACAACGGCCCTTCCTTTGCTACGTCAGCAGATCCGCGAGGCTGCCGCCGCCCTCGACACCGCCCGACGGGACTTAGCGACAGCCATGGCCGCTCTGAAAGGCGAACTGCGGATGCTGGACGAGATCAAGCTTCAGATCGATAGCCTCTCGACCTCGGCCCACAAGGCGCTGGCCAACGGCCGTGAAGATCTCGCCTCCACAGCCGCTGTGCAGATTGCAGCCCTTGAGGACGACCAGGCGGAACGGGCAGAAAGCCTGCGAAAGCGCCAAGCGCAGGTTGAGGAGCAGCGCGAGATCGTCACGCAGGGGAGGGCCCGTCTGCATCGCCTGAGCGAAGGCTACCGGCGTGCCCAAGTCGACGCCTCGTTACGACACGCCGGTCTTTCAGGGCGGCAAGGCGTGACTTCTTCAACCGGGAAGCTGGCCACCGCTGAGGCGACACTGGCCCGGCTTGAGGAGCGCAATCGTCAGAATGCTGATTTCGACGAAGCGCTGCAATCGCTCAACCACACCGGCGATGCCGCGGCGACCCTCGCTGAAGCCGGTTATGATCCCGTCACCAGAACCAATCCCAAGGATGTTCTGGCCCGCCTGAAAGCACAGGCCAGTCCCTCGCAATCATGACACCATCAGGAGAGCGCCCATGACCCCGCAGATGCCGCACACCGCATCCTGGAAAACCTTTACTATCGTGAGCTTTGCGTTGGCCCTCGGCATGCTGGCCCTCGGAATCTACGCGCTGCCGGCCGACCTCTGGGTCAAAGGCTATCTGGCCATGGCGGCGGTATTCGCGATTGGCTCGACGTTCACGCTCGCCAAGACCCAGCGTGACGAATACGAAGCCCGCCGCCTGATCAACCGTATCGATGAGGTCAAGACCGAGCGCCTGCTGCGTGAGGAAACGGCGTAACTCCAAGGGTTCGTTGTGGTCAAGCGACCCTTACTTGAAGATCGTCCGAACCGTCCTGCCGAAATTCTCAGTCCTCCGATCGAGACCGACAATGTCCCAGTCCCGTTTTCTTCCTTTGCTGCGCAGCCGAAGGTTCGCGCCGTTATTCTGGACCCAGTTTCTGGGGGGCTTCAACGACAACCTCTTCAAGCAGGCGATGAATCTGCTGATCGTGTTTCGCCTGGCTACATCTGGCGGAGCCGATCCCGCCATGCTGACCGCACTGGGCGGGGCCACCTTCGTTGCCCCTTTCATTCTGCTCTCAAGTCTTGCCGGCGCCATCGCTGACCGCTTCGATAAAGCTGCCGTCGCCCGCCGTCTCAAACTCGCAGAACTAGGTTTGATGGTTTTGGCTGCAGGATCGCTTGTGTCGGGGAGTATTCCCGTTCTGTTCGGCGTGCTGTTCCTGCTGGGCTGCCAGGCTACGCTGTTTGGCCCCGTCAAATACAGCCTTCTGCCGGCCCACCTGCGCGACACTGAACTCGTCGCGGGCAACTCCTTGGTCGAAGGAGCAACCTTTTTGGCGATCTTGATCGGAAGCATTTTGGGCGGTCTGCTCATTGGAACGGACCACGGCTCCGAAATCGTGGCAGGCGCTGTAATTGCGGTCGGTGTCGCAGGTTACGTCACTGCCCGACTGATTCCTTCGGCTCCCCCGGCGGCAAAAGGGCCGCCGCTGTCCTGGAACTTGGTCAAGGACACCCGGGATCTTCTGAGCGAGGCCAAGGGCCAGCGCGGCCTCTGGCTGTGCATTCTTGGCATCTCGTGGTTCTGGACCGTCGGCGCGTCGGTGTTGGCCCTCGTGACGCCTCTGACCCGGGATGTGCTCGGCGGCGACGAGGCCGTGGCCAGCGCCTTCCTTGCCATATTTTCGATTGGCATTGCAATTGGGTCCCTGGCGTGTGCGCGTCACCTGCGGGGCGAGATCACGGCCCGGCCTGTGCCTTTTGCCGGGTTGGCCATGACGGCCGTACTCCTGGCCCTGGCCTTCGTGGTCGCCGCTCTACCGCCCGCCGATGGTTCAGGTTTTTCGGCCTTTGTGGTGCTGACGACCCCCGGAGCGCTGATCCTGATCGGAACATTCTTTGCGCTGTCGATCATCTCCGGCTTCTATGCCGTTCCGCTTTACGCAATCCTGCAGCATGACGCACCGGAAGCGGCGAAAGCGCGGATGATCGGTGCCAACAACGTCGTCAATGCGCTCATGATGATCGCCGGGGCTGCCGTTCTCGGTGCTCTGACAAGTCTTCTGAGGGCTCCGCTAGCCTTGGTGCTGGTGATCCTAGCCGGGCTCAACTTGATCGCGACCGTCATTGCGATCCGACTGTTGTCGCGGATCTTCACGAAATCGGTGGTGCGTGCGATCCTGACCGCACTCTACCGTGTGGACGTTCAGGGCATCGAGAACTTCGCGACCGCGGGCGAGCGCCGGGTGATTGTCGCCAACCATCTGTCGTTTCTCGATGGTCTCATGGTCGCGGCCTTCCTGCCTGGTGATCCGGTCTTTGCAGTCGACACCCGCATCTCCCGGCGCTGGTGGATGAAGCCAATCCTCTGGCTTGTCGATTTCGCGCCCGTTGATCCGACCAATCCAATGGCGATGAAGTCGCTCGTGCGCCAGGTCGAGGCGGGGCGTCCGGTAGTGATTTTCCCCGAAGGTCGACTGACGGTCACGGGCTCCCTGATGAAGGTTTATGACGGCCCAGCCATGATCGCGGATAAGGCTGGTGCTGATCTGGTCCCGGTTCGCCTCGACGGTCTGCAGCACACATTCTTCACCCGTCTGAAGGGCCGTGTGGCACGTCGCGCCCTCCCGAAGGTGCGCATGAGCGTCCTTCCGCCCCGCCGTCTGACGTTGAGTCTAGCGCTAAAGGGGCGGGACCGGCGCAGGGCCGCGGGTCGCGAGCTCTATGACGTGCTGTCAGAGGCCATCTTTGCCACGACGGAAATTTCGAAGACTCTGATGCGCTCGCTCATCGAGGCTTCGCGCCTGAACGGTCGCCGTTTTCCGATTGTTGAGGACGTCAACCTCGAACCGGTCACTTATGGCAAGCTGCTCACGGGAGCCTTCGTGCTCGGGCGACGCCTGACGCGAGTCACCCGCGAGGGCGAGGTGGTCGGGATGCTGCTTCCGAATTCGGTGGGGGCGCTAATCGGCTTTTTCGCCCTCCATGCCTATCACCGGGTGCCTGCGATGCTGAACCCGACCGCGGGCGCCGCGGGAATTGAAGCCACGTGCCGCACCGCCAAGATCACCACCATCCTATGTGCACGTCAGTTCGTGGCCAAAGCCAAACTCGAGTCGGTGCTGGAGCAGCTCTCCCGGCACGTTACTATCATTTATCTCGACGATGTCAGAAAGACGCTTAGCCCCGTCGACAAGTTGTGCGGCCTCGTGGCCTCGCTCCTGCCAGGGCTTGCGTACCAGGAGCGCGACCCGGATGCCCCGGCGGTGGTGTTGTTCACCTCGGGCTCGGAAGGAGCACCCAAAGGCGTGGTGCTGTCCCATCGGAACATTCAGGCCAACCGGCATCAAGTCGGTGCGCGTATCGCCTTCAACCGAACCGATGTGTGCTTCAACGCCCTGCCGATGTTCCACTCGTTCGGCCTCACGGTCGGGACTTTGCTGCCGGTGCTCGCCGGCGTACGCACCTTCCTCTATCCGTCGCCACTCCACTACCGCATCGTGCCGGAGCTGGTCTACCAGACCAACGCCACGGTGATGTTCGGCACCGACACCTTCCTGCGCGGCTACGCCCGCATGGCCAATCCCTACGACTTTCACACGGTGCGTTTGATCGGTGCCGGGGCCGAAAAGGTCGCCGACGAAACCCGCAAGATCTGGAGCGAGCGCTTCGGAGTCCGCATCCTGGAGGGGTATGGCGCGACTGAGACAGCGCCAGTAATTGCCTTCAACACGCCGATGCACGCCAAAGCCGGGACTGTCGGTCGCCTCATGCCGGGGATCCAGCATCGCCTGGAGCCAATGCCTGGGGTTGCGGAGGGTGGACGGCTCGTGGTGAAGGGCCCGAACGTCATGTTGGGGTACTTCCGAGCCGAACGTCCGGGTATTCTCGATGCTCCGCCGGATGGCTGGCACGACACCGGGGACATTGTCACCGTGGACGAGGAGGGCTTCGTCGCAATCCGCGGGCGAGCCAAGCGCTTTGCCAAGATTGCGGGGGAAATGGTATCGCTCGGGGCTGTGGAGGAGGCAGCCTTGCGCTTTGCACCGGATGCCCGGCACGCTGCTGTGGCGCGCCCCGACCCCCGAAAAGGCGAGCAGATTACCCTCGTGACTGAGGCAGCCGGTCTGACCCGCCAGCGGTGGATTGAACTCGCCAGTTCGGCTGGTCTGCCGGAACTCATGAACCCACGCGAGGTGGTGCATATCGCGGCATTGCCCACTCTTGCAACCGGCAAGACCGATTATGCTGCCATTGCGCGGATGGTTGAGAGCAGCGAACTTGCCGCGTAGTGGGCGACAAACGATCCTTCAACCCTGTTTTACGGCTGGGGCTTCTCGCTCTGTTGTCCACCACAATGCCGCTCTGTGAGGATCAACGCCTGACAGACGGGCAGGGGCCAGCGCAAATCGGCCCTGTACTCATGGCTTGGACTCAGCACGAGAAGCGAAGAGCCTGGACAGCGGAGATAACTGGTCAGAACCCGCAAGTGATAAAGGTGCTGAGCGGCAGCATGAGGGACACATTGACGGCAGCCTAAGGACTGGAAAGCTGTAGCGCTGTGCGCCCCGCGGTCCTGGACGGTCGACGGCCAGAAGTCTGCAAAGGAATGTCTTCGATCACCAAGGTGCGAGACGCTCCCGATTACGACCGGGCCCGGAATCTCTGAAGAGTGGCCGCGATGAGTACAGATAAACCAGAACTGAGCATTACCACGCAGGTCACAACACCCCCGGATGCAAAAAATCGGACAAGGTCGAAGCGACCGAGGTAGAGGAGTGTGACGCCCGCGAGGATCCATCCGACCAAGACGACGCCCAACATATTCTCGACGTCATCTGGCATAACAATCCGCTTATCCTTCCTGCAGCCGTCGATCGAGTGTTCTGCTTGCGCCGGAATGATTGAGTGATTGCTTCCCATCAGTAGATCTCTCCTAATATTTCAACAGTACTATTTGCGCGAATACCGGGATAGCTTCCTGATGTCTATCGAGTGGCGCTTTCGGAGAAACGGGATACATACCTGTCGCGGCACTCCGAAAGAAGGTGTCATAAGACTTTTCTGTCTGACCACTTTTCGTCACGTGCCAAGAGAACGACGCAACCGATGCCGAGGCGATCTGTAAAGCCGTTCAGCGCCACGTGTTAACGGGCCCCAGAAAAGCATTCCGGGGCCATCGCGATTTGATACGTTCGCAACCTTCGAGAGCATCGGACCCAGAAGTGGGCCCCACTTTTGGACCTCATTCGATGCTCACGTCCTGGAAAAGACCATCATTTTGCGCGAAAGGTCTTGTCCACTTTTTCGCACAATGCGCTGGGTTGCTGCGCTTGGAAGTTGCGAGCGTCAACCCACTTAATATGCGGAACTTTAGATCCAAATCAGATCATCGATAACCTGTTTGGTTCCTGACGAACTAGTCGTAGGTATCCACTCAACTTTCACGACGGAGTTCCAGTCGGGATCCTCACCAGAGCCATTGAACGAGAAATACCGAGCGGCACCTGGATCCAGGATGGTTTTCGACGCAACCTCCCTAAAGCCCGACGTACTGGTAGGATCCGCGACATATCCTTTAAACGTTCCGGAGCCACTGATTACTGTCAGGCCGTCAAAGTCGAACGTACCCCAGTCCGCCCTGTGGAACTGGAGAGGTGCAGAACCTGGGTTTACTAGTGCAGCATCTTTATCAGTTGCACTAGCCGTGCCATTTACGAAGGTGAGTACCTCGCTGTTGTTCGTGTCGACTACTGCGAATGCGAAGTCGTCTTCCACATACAACTTCGACGTTTGCAGAACCCCACTTTGAAAGTCCATCGTCTTCGGACCGAGCGGGACCTTGGGCTGCACGAGACTGGTCTGGGCGCTGGTGACGGCCTCCGCCGTGCCCTGCTGGTCGGTGTAGCTCGCCTTCACCGTGATCGCATGACCCACGTCGGCCTGGCCGAGCGTGTAGGTGGTC
>JBOZRS010000077.1:0-45292 GCA_050789065.1 Microvirga sp. | reverse complement strand
GCGAGCTTGTGCGCGTAGCCGAGCGTCGCAAACGGCTTGTCAATGCCACCCGACGCGCTGTTCGATCCGTTCGTCGATACGTAATATGTAGCCATCGTTGGAAATACCCCTTTAGGCTTTCTGCCTTCTATGTATTTTTGATTTGCCTATACCTTTGCTGCACTTGCTTGCCAATGAACTCTGCAAGCGTAACAAGGCACATATGGTCAACTGCACGTCGAATGTGACGAGAATATGTTATCGATTACCTATTCATACATATAGGAAAGCTGTAGATTGACAGGATTATATTTAAATTATTAGGAAATGAATCAGAAAGATATGCCGGATAACATCTAAATAGGAATCACTTTCAAGAGCTTGAGGAGATTGACGGGCGGTGAGCGGGTATCAGAAACCAGCGGCAGGAAGTGAACCATCTATCTCGGCGATCAGTCCGCCAGATAAACAGTATCGATGGATTGGCTTGGCTTCAGGGATAAGGGCGCGGTCGTTCGTTGCGTTCCGAGCCGCAGAACCTAAGGAGTAGCACTTACGTCGGAGCCACGTCACGAAAGGCGGGTTTCGCTTTCGTCTGCGAATTCAAAGACAGATCCCCAGTAGCGATCGACGACCCAGAGAACGAACAATAATCCGAGAATTGCACCTGCACTGCTTGCAAGTGCGTCAGAAACCTGAGGGCTACGGCCCGGCGAAAGGTTCTGAAGCACTTCGAGAAGGGCTGCATATCCAAGAAGTGCAATCATGATTAGGGGGCGCTTCCGAGGATAACTCACGGCAAACAATATCGCGGTGCCGAAGTACGCGATCATGTGTTCCAGATAACCTGGAGCACCGGTTCGCAGTTGAGTATCGTCGGGAACGAGCGACAGGTACGCAAGGGTAGGCAGACATATCCATGAGCCCATGCGGATGATGAGCAGCCCATGGCGAGACAATGTTGATAATTTCGTCATTTCAGCCCGGATGGTGATGTCGAACGTACAGCTCACCTCTGCAATGCAAAATATAATCCCACAGAACGTTCAGATCTTTAATCCGAACGTCCAACTGCCGACCTGGAGGTCATATGACTCCGAGGACGAGTCTAACCGTAGCGCACCCGTCTTGTTGCAAAATAAAGGTGAGCCGCGACGATCAGGAAGCGGCTTTCCGGCGTATGACAGGAGAATCGCAGATCGTGCTTTCTTGCGTCTCTCGATGACTGACAAGAGAGACCGTGTAGCGGTACTTGCCCGAGGGTAGCGGCGGAATCGTATCGACAAAATCGAACTCCACCCGGCAGTTCCCGCCCATCACGCGTTGGAACGAGCGGCGAATTTCATCCAAGGATCCTGTGGCGGGCGGCTCGGCTGTAATCATTTTGATCCGGATCCAGTCATAATCCTGCTGGATCACCTGCACCTTCTTCAGCCAGCCGTCATTGTGCACTGCGCCGAGGAAGTGCATGAAGAAGTTTCCCGGCACGGTCGTGCCATCCGAACGCACGAAGGTGTCCATGATGCGGCCCGTTACCGTCTGAAGTCGATTGACCGAGGCAAACGGCGTTGATGTCGCAGCCCCAACCACTGCCCGATCACCGATCCTGTAGCGGATGATCGGCATGGCGTAGTTCGTCAAGCATGTCACCAACACGTCGCCTTCCTCACCTGGCTGGCATGGGTGGCCATGCTCGTCCACAACCTCCACAACATGCGTATAATTGAACACCTCTAACCCCGCACCGGCTAACCGCTCGCCAGCGAAGGTGCCGACTTCTCGTGAGCCGTAACGGTTCAGGGTCGGGCAGCCGAAGGCTTGCTCAATTTCCTCGCGAATGAAAGGATAGAGCGTGCCTGCGCTCGTAATGACGCCCCGGATCCCAGGTACTCGGATCTTCGACTCGTTGAGATAGCGCGCCAGTTCGTACACACTCTCCGCATAGGCCTCAATCATCACCGGGTGTCGGCGCAGCAGAACTTCGGCATAAAGCCTTAACTGCTCTTTCCCCATGCTCCAGGAGTTCAAAAAGATTTGGTTGCGAGCAAAATTACTGAGCTGATTGCGCCAGCCCAGTGTGCCCTCAAGCACATCTCGCTCTGAGCCCCAGAGAGTGGCAAAGGGCTCTCCGGGTTTCCGACCAGCCCAACCGTACTGGGTCTCAATAACGGCGCGCCCAATATCATTATACTCACGATCCTGCAGAACCACGACGGGAATGCCGGAGCTGCCGCCCGAAGCATACCGATAACATGCGCGAGATGAGATATCGTCGCTATTGAGGCGGTCGAACTCGCTTCTCATAAGGTCGCGACTCAATTCAGGGATCGCTGGAAAGCGACTAAGATCGATCCGCTCGCCTTGCACGACGCCGCTCATTCTTAGAATATCGCGGTAATAGGGAACGTGCTGCGCAGCATGCCGCAGCAATTCCTCCAAACGCTCGGCTTGGACCTGCCGTCGCCGCTCAATAGGCCATGTGTGAAAGTCGCTCAGGAGGGCTGTGTAGTGGGGGATCGGATTGTGGGCTATCCGCTCGTCATAGAACTTCAAGATAGGGCGACGCCAGTTAAACATGGCCTCTCCGCTCAATTTTAAAATGCTTCAACAGTACAATAAGAATCTAACCCCACTTCGGGATATGAGAAGATGCCCAATCGAAGTACTCTCGAATTAGTCATGATCGTCTGCAATGAACTACTCGGGTTCACCCACAAATATGCAATGTATGTGGCGTAAAGATAGGAAGAGTCGGAAAGGGACGCGAAACTGCCAGGCAGGCGATGACATTTGGCAGAAATGCCGAGGTGAATAGGTCAATCCACATCCCTCGGGGTGCGCTCCAGACCCAAGAAGCACAAACCTGAAATGTCCTATTTGCTCATCGGTGTTACGCGCATTGATTCCTGATCGCGCATACCGATCCGTTCTGTCACCAGATTGGCGATTGTTCGCAGGCGCTGGATCCAGAAAATGAAGATATCCGTGCTGCTCCCGCTCTATCTTCGCCAACAAAGGTCGGGTGATAAGAGATTACCCCTGAAGATGAGATACCAAGTGCGAGACTGTTCGGCCTAATATATCCACCAGATTTGCAGCTAATGCCCGCGGGAGTTCTCGAGCATGTTAAAGCAGGCCGTCAAAGCAGTTCTGCCGCGACCGATCGTAAGCCAGTGCATAGAGATCAAGGATCGTCTGCGCCTTGGCAGGGTTCCGTCGAGGGAGTTCCAAGGTCGAAACTTGCGCTCACTCTCAAGTGTAAGCCTGCCAAGGATCTTCTCCGATCCGGAGATCAATGCAGCCTGGGAAGAAGATCACGCGAGAATAAGTGCTTTCTACCCGCAAGAGGAGATCGCTCTCGGTGTTAATCCGGGCGATCGCCGCGCGATTTACTTCTTGATCATGGCGCTCCGACCACGGAGCGTGCTCGAGATCGGAACTCACATAGGAGCGTCGGCGATTTACATCGCGACTGCACTCCGAAGGGTCAACGAAGGTGGAAGAATAACGACAATCGACGTTCTTGACGTCAACGATCCGGAACGGGGTCCATGGAAAAAAGCCGGAATTCGGAAGTCACCGATAAATTGCGCGAAGGACCTAGGGGTCAGTGAAAGCATTTCATTTCACGTTGGACCCGGCCAGACATATATGAAGTCCGCTACGCAGCATTTCGACCTGATCTTCCTGGATGGAGATCATGATGCCTGGGCTGTTTACGAAGAGATGAGTCTGGCCCTTTCCGTCCTTGGCGAGGATGGCGTCATCATGTTGCATGACTACTATCCAGATGGAAAGAACCTTTTTCCAACCAGCAGCCCAATAACTGGCCCGTTCCGCGCGTTGGAACGAGTTCAGAGTGAGAGCCCAAACATTCACGTTCTCCCGTTGGGAAACCTGCCATGGCCTACGAAGCAGGGAACAAGCGTGACAACTCTGGCCCTGGTCCTGGGAAGCCGAAACAATTAGATCGCTCGCTCCAATTCGGCACCCAGGTGCTTACCAGCAACGACCCGAACTTCATGTGAACGTCCTGGATAATGCCGATGGGGCTGCGATGTTGCCCTCGCACGGCACTTCTTTCTACGTCTCATGGTAGAATTCGACACCTGCCTGCAAATGCCCGTTAGGCTTGGGCGCAGCATCTATAGAGCGTGCTTGGAATACCGAAGGAATTTCACGATGCTGATACATACGCATCACCGGACGCTCAACGTATCAAGAGCCCCCGAGCCAATCGCCATCATGATCGGGCAACTCAGCCAAGGGGGGAGTGAGCGGCAGCTCTATATGTTTCTCTCGCATTGTGATCAGTCGCGATGGTCACCCGTCGTCTACGTCTCAGGAGAACTTGGATTCTGGATGGAGCCAATTCGTAGTCTTGGCATACCTGTCGTTCTTTTGCATGGCAGTCGTCTGGAAAAGATGCGGCAGTTCCGCGCTGCTTGCCTGAAACAGAACGCAAAATGCTTTTTCTCCTGGTCGTCGTATACGAATGGTTATGGACTTGCCCTGACTGGGACTGGAATCCGTCGTATCGGCTCTTTTCGAAGCTCATTCCTGGGAGATCTGCCAGCACGTCAGCGCTGGCTCTGGTCTTGGATGAGCTTGTCAGGCATCACGACGGCAGTATGCAATTCGCATGAGACGCTTGCGATGCTGGAAGGCCGCAGGCGTTCGCCGAAGGCCGCATTCGTTCCGAATGCAGTCCAAGTTTTTCCGCGCAATCAGCTGCAGACATGGCGGTCGCAATGGCGGAAGGCACTCGGTTTAGGCGACAACGATGTGCTTGTTGTGGGAGTGGGGCGCCTACATCCTGATAAGAATTTCTCTCGATTCATCGATGTTATCGAGAAAGTGCGAGAGCAGGTTCCCATAAAAGCCGTTATCGCTGGAGAGGACCGTGGCTGTCTTTCCGAACTCCAAGCGCGCGTAGAGCGGGTCAGGTCGCCGGAGACAGTCCGTATCATTGGGAAGGTGCCCGATGCTAGGGAACTCATGTGCGCCGCTGATATCTTTCTCCTGACTTCCGACCAGGAGGGCATGCCTAACGTTGTTCTGGAAGCCATGGCGGCTGGAGTCCCCTGCGTATCCACGAACGTCGGAGCCGTCGGCGATGTAATTGAGCATGGAAAGACAGGATATGTCGCGCCGACAGATGCAAACGTGCTGTCAAAGTACGTGCTGTTCCTTGCAAAGGACGCCGATGCAAGACGTTCAATCGGCGCAGAGGCGAGAGCGGAAATCGAGCGATTTTATCATCCCGAGCAGGTCGTCCGCCAACTCTGGGCTATTTGCGAATAACGACTGCTCAAGCAATGTGAGACGACTATGAGACTCGCAATCTTCGTGGATCAAATATTCTGGAGAGATGGAGGCGTACTTTCGACTGACGAGTCGTATATCCTCTTCCCCGCCAGCTTCGTCGGTTCCTTGGATCAGATCACTTTTATCGGGCGCTTGGCTCAGGAGCCAGGGCGGGCACCATACGTTCTCGACGACAGGGCAGTGTCACTTCTGCCTCTGCCTTATTACCCCAACTTGTACCAGCTTTGGCGCATGGATCCACGTATTTACAGGAGCATCCGTCAGCAAGTGATCCGGGAGGCCTCGAAGTGGGACGCTCTCCTAATCAGTGGGCCGCACCCTATTGGGCAGATGATTGCAAGGGACTGTGCCAATCTGGGCATCCCGATCGCATTAATGGTCAGACAGAATTTCATTGAGCAGATGAGCGCCCATGCAGGCCTCAAGCGATATGCAGCCATGGCCGCCGCCCAGATCCTGGAACGAGATTTCAAGCGGCTCGCTCGAGGACGAACTGTGTTTACGGTCGGTATGGAGATGGCAAGAGAATACAGCCGCTTCAGCGACCGCGTATATAATCACTTTCCCTGTTTGGTTACCGACAAGCAATTCCAGATGTTCTCTGCCATGTCGGCTGGAGCAGACCCTACTCGTCTTCTATGCGTGTGTCGGCTGGCGCCGGAAAAAGGGCACCGGTATCTGTTTGAGGCACTCATCCAGCTCAAAGTGCGGGGGTTGGAGTGCCATCTCGATATTGTCGGAACAGGCCCGATGGAGGAGGAGCTCAAGGCTCGGGCGATTACTCTGGGGCTTGATAGCCAGGTCACATTTCATGGCTATGTTCCATACGGTCCCGAATTGTTCAATCTATACCAGCGGGCAGGGGCACTCGTCCTCTCATCTCTGACTGAAGGGTTCCCGCAGGTCATCAATGAGTCGCTCTGCATCGGTCTGCCGACCGTCGCAACCACGGTTGGCGGAATCCCGTCCTTCCTGACGGATGGCCAGACAGCATTACTTGTCCAGCCCGGTGAAGTTTCGGCTCTTGCAGACGCAATCGAACGTGTCATTCGTGATGGAGCGCTCAGGGCCCGCCTTCGAGACAACGGACGTGCGCTCATGCAGAGCAATACGCTGGAGACCAATCGAGAACGCGTCGTCAAGGTTCTTCATGATGAGGTCTTCATCCGTCATGCGTGAATATCGGTCGGCATTGGCAGACTATCCATGCCCACCAATCCCTGGTCTTCCAACGGTTGGGATTGTCGTGCCGGTCTACAATGAGATCGAGCACCTTGAGCAGCTCGCGATGGAAATCCTTGGGCAAGACTATCCGGCCCTTTCCGAGATCTGGTTCGTCGATGGTCAATCGCAGGATGGCACGCTCGAGGCCCTCCACCGTATCCAGGACCGGGATCGGCGTATCCGCGTCATCACAAATCCGCAACGTTCGCCTGCGGCGGCAGTCAACTTGGCGCTCAAGCATCTGAATGCCGATGTCGTCATGCGTCTCGACGCTCATGCCCGCTATCATTCGGATGTTGTCAGCCAAAGCGTCCAGGCGTTGCTGGCCACAGGAGCAGGCGGCGCAGGCGCAATTGCCCGTCCGGTAGACGCGAAGACTCTGATCGGGCGGGCAATTGTCACGGCGCACCGGAGCCGCCTCGGAGTTGGGGTTGCCCAATTTCGAAGGGAGGGGGCCGAAGGGTGGGTCGATTCGGTATGGAACGGGTGTTACTGGAGACACGTCGTCGATCAGGTCGGGCCTCTCCGCGAGGACCTCTGGCGTGCAGAGGATAATGATTTCAACGCCCGCATTCGCCTGCTCGGCTATGGGCTGTATCTCTCTCCGAAGATCCGTGCCTTCTATCAGCCGCGAACGTCGCTACGAGCCCTTTGGACACAATACCTTGGCAACGGAGCTGGCATCATTCGGGCCTTGTTTGAAAATCGCCGTGCGATTTCCCTGCGCCATCTCATGCCGATGGCGCTGGTCGTAAGTCTCGTCGTTCCTTTGGTCCTAGGGCTCATGTGGCCGCCAGCGCTATGGATTTCAGCAGGCGTCTTTGTTCTCTATGCCATGGCCTTGATCGGCGGCACTTTGCTTGCTGCTCATACTGAGCGCGGCGCACATCTGATCCTGCTTCCGATCGTGCTGATGACCCTGCACGTGAGCTACGGAGTCGGATCCGTGTGGGGCATTGCCTCAAAGATACGACGTCGCCCAATTCAAAATGTCGGCAAAACAAAGGCATTGTAGCTGGTGACAATCTCCAGCTGGCACGGCCATTAGAGCCTTTTTCGGCGAAGTGGATCCGGTTCGCCGCCGAAAAATGCGGCGCTGCAAAGAAGAGAGCTGATTCCACGTGAGTGAAAGCAGCTCTAGGCGCCTTCCGTATTGCTCTCTCAAGCATAACCAATCGCGATAGTCCTGAGAGCCCAAGGCTGACTATCACGGTTGGCTTCTACACGCGGAGTTGCTGCGCACCGACTGCCGAGCGTTTTCCAAGAACAGCAGGGAGACTGCCCGCAGGCAGAGTTGCGCCGTCCAGATAATGATTTGCCCAGGAAGCCAGCATCAATAGACGCCAAAGCAGCAGGCCAAAATCCCGGCTCCGGGACGATTGGTGCAGCTTTAGAATATGCTCGACCCCGTCTGAACTCCACAGACCCAGTTGTTGGGCTTCAACAGAAAGGAGTCGCTCACGGACCATTGCTATTCCGGCTGGCTGCCGGAACCAGGATCCGTTGGGAACGCCGAAGCCTCGCTTGACGCCACGTTCGACGGTTTCCGGCAAGAGACGAGCCGCCAGCATCCTGAGCGGCAGCTTGCCCTCTTTGGTGTTTAGGAGGGCGGATCTAGGGAGCTTCGCTGCCCACTCGACCAGCCGATAGTCAAGGAATGGCGAGCGAACCTCGATTGAGTGAGCCATCGAGGCGCGATCAACCTTCACCAGGACGTCATCGGGCAAATATAAATCATAATCGAGCTGTCTCTGACGGGTTGTCAGAGAAGCTCCACGGCTCGCGTTCCAACGCTCCCAAATCGGACGCCCGGCTTGGGGCGCGAGATTTCGCATATCCGGATGGATGACCATCCATATTGCGGGATCGTTGGGGAGGTCGTGATCGATGGCTGCCGCTGCACCGTGGTCAGGCAGTCCTAGTCTGCGCAGTCGGTGATGCGTCAGCGTCATTTCCGGGACAAACCGAGCTACCGATTGCAGCCCCCACGCAGCCAATCCGGCCAGCCGAATTGCAGGTTCATGGCGTACGCCTTCCATGTAACGGCGGTACCCTCCAAAGGCCTCATCCCCGCCATCGCCCGAAAGAAAAACCGTGGCATGCTGGGACGCAGCCTCGCAGAGCGTAAATGTCGGCAGGGCCGACGAATCCCCGAATGGCTCATCGTAGAACCAGGACAGGCGGTCAATATCATTCAAATCGCCCGGTCGCTGGACCATGACACGGTGTTCCAACCCTAGTCGACGCGCCGTCGCGCTCGCCAGTTCTGTTTCGTCTGCCTCCTTTTCTGAGAAACCGACGGTAAGAGCGAGCGGCGGCCGGTCGGAAACCTGGGCAGCAACGGCCGCGACCAAGCCGCTATCGATCCCTCCCGACAAAAAGACTCCCAACGGAACATCACTGCGCAGCCGGATACGGACGGCGTCGAGCAGCAAGTTGTGCATGAACTCCATTTCATCGGCAGTCATTGTACGGTCAGCGGAAGCATCGCTTAGCCTCAGACGCCAGTATGCATTCGGGCGAGCCTGCTCGGGCCTGTCTAACGAGCCGGTGAGCATATGACCCGGTGGAAGCTTGGAGTATCCCGAGAAAATACATCTTTCGCTGGAAAGATACCCCAGCGCTATGTATTCGATGACCGCGATAGGATCTATCTGACGAGGAGCATTAGGCCGGGACAGCAATGCCTTCAATTCCGAAGCGAAGTACAATCCGCCATTCTGGATCGTGTAGTAAAGAGGCTTCACGCCCAATCGGTCGCGTGCCAACAGGAAGGTGCGATCCATGGTGTCGACGAATGCCAGCGCAAACATGCCGTTCAGCTTACCAAGGGCATCGGTGCCGTGGCGCGCGAGCAATCTTAGGAGTACCTCCGTGTCCGACCCGCTATGGAATACTTCTCCAAGCTGCTCCAGCTCTTTGCGAAGTTCCAGATAATTGTAAATTTCGCCATTGAATACCAGCCAGTAGCGTCCGTCCGGACTGCGCATCGGTTGATGTCCAAGCTGGCTTAGATCAAGAATGCTGAGCCGGCGGAACCCGAGACCCCATCCTTGCCCGTACTCGAAGCCATCATCGTCGGGCCCACGATGTCGTAAGAGAGCGGCCATTCTTTCGGTCACTGCAGGGCCCCCATCGGGGTAGCCTCCGAACCAACCGCAGATGCCACACATTTAGCCCTCCTTTTTACTGGAATACTTCGTTGGTTGCGACAGCCGGAAAAGAGCCTGAAAGCAGCGAAACTGGGGGCGCTGTTTCAAACGGTCCGCCCTAATATTGATATTGCCGGAGAGCTGCACGTCGGGATTCCTCGGAGCGAATGTCCTGGATTGCTGTCGGTCACAAGCGAGCGACGAAGCAATTCGTTCTCTACCCCCGCCAGATTGCGCCGGCTCGTGGGTTCAGTATGTGCAGCATCAGTTCGTCGATCCTCGGACATTCGCGGGCAGGTTGCACATGTGCCAATGCTCACTGTCGGCCAGAGAGCATAGCTTTTCGTCGATGTCGCTGTACAGAAAGGCCGCGCTCGCCATCATCCAGCAGTCGTAGTGAACAAGAACGAGTGGCGCCTTCCGTGAGAATATCTTGCAAAGCGTAACGTCCGTGGCTGCGTTGACCATATAGCGGGCCAGGACGTCGCGCGATGTCGATTCAGCGGTACCTCAACCTCGACCTAGCAGTTGAGGGCATAATCTCGCCGCATCCCGTGCGCGAGACGACCCAGAGCAGTTTAGACTTGGTGATACTCTCGGTACCAAGCGACGAATCTCTCAATTCCCGTTTCGATCGCTGTTCTCGGTTGGAAATTCACCTTCTCGGCAAGAGCCTGAACATCGGCAAAAGTCGCAGGCACATCGCCGGGCTGCATCGGCTCGAACTGCTTAATGGCGCTCTTTTGGACGGCAGCTTCAATGCAATTGACGACGTCCATGACTTTGACCGGGTTGCTATTGCCGATGTTGTAAATACGCCAAGGAGCGGAGGATGAGTCACAGGCGGGCTTATCGCCCGACCAAGCTGGGTCCTGTTGTGGAGGTCGCCAGAGGAGCCGGGCTATAGCTTCCGCGACATCGTCAACGTAGGTAAAGTCGCGAAGCATGTGGCCGCCGTTGTACAATTTAATCGGCTGACCTTCGATGATTGCTTTCGTAAAGCACCACATGGCCATGTCAGGCCGCCCCCATGGGCCATAGACTGTGAAAAAGCGTAGTCCTGTGCAAGGCAAGGCGAACAGATGTGCATAGGTATGCGCCATCAGTTCGTTCGCTCTCTTTGTGGCGGCATACAGGCTTATCGGGTGGTCAACAGCGTCGGACGTTCGAAACGGAAGCTTGGTGTTCGCTCCATAGACGGACGAGGACGACGCGTACAGAAGGTGGGCGCATCCATTATGCCTGCAGCCCTCCAGTATGTTGAGAAAGCCAAGGAGATTAGAGTGGGCGTAGGCATGCGGATTGGTTAGAGAGTGTCGAACACCCGCCTGCGCGGCGAGATGGATCACGAAGGGAAAGCGCTCCTGATTGAAAATCTTCATCATGCGGGCGCTATCGCTCAAGTCAGCCCGCTCGAAGCGAAAAGTCGGGTATTGGAGCAGAATCGCCAGACGGTTTTCCTTTAAACTCGTGTCATAGTAGTCATTTACATTGTCGACCCCAACGATCTCATGCCCTTGCTCAAGAAGGCATCGTGCGACATGAAAGCCGATGAACCCTGCGCTTCCAGTGACCAATATTGCTTCTGGCATGTTCGTCCCGCGATAAGGGTTGATACCGTCTCGTCGACGGATCAACCGTGAGCTCACTTCAGGCTATTGATGAGATGCAAGCCTGACTTTGCGTTATAGGTTCAAAGCGGAAGGCGATTACTCACCATGTGAGTATGTTCTTTTGTCTTTCGGGGTAAAACAATCTGCCCTTAAGAGGAGTATTGAACTCTTCATAGGGTAGCGGGGGTAACTTGGCCGCTCCGCATGGAAAGATTCTAATTGAGACTGCAGGGCTCGGGGCGGACACCCATTTGCACGGCAAGCACTGAGACTGCCTGAACTGGGGCGTGGCGCAGCAACAGAAACATGAGCGCGATTTTTGAACTGAATTTCGGCATTGTTGATGATGTTCACTCTGCTGGCTCAACATGCCGTCAGGGTCATATCTCAAAACCGGGTCGAAAGTGGTAGAGGCATCAAAGTATAAGGTTTTTTTATAACATCTCGTAATACCGTTATGACTTCGTCCCACATGGCGAAATTTTGGGGTGCGGCACAAAATACCCCAGAAGCATGAGTTCCTACTCCCTTTGCTTCAATAGTTAACCAAAGGTGAAGCCATATACTTTGAGGTAGTCTCCTCACAAAAGGGTTGCCTCATGTCGACTGTGCTGAAGGTGAAAACCATACTGGTTTGCAGAAATTCGATGCTCCGTGAAGGCCTCAGGCACATTCTGTCAAAGACACGGTTTGCTCTGCCGCCGGATGGATCGACGGGGGGAGACCCGTATTCGACTCAGTCCCCGGATACCGTGCCTGTCCTGTTCATCATCGATGCGAATTTGCATGGCCACGGAACGGCCGACGCGATCCGCGATCTTAAGGAGCAACATGAGGGTGCCCGGGTCGTCGTGCTCGCCGACGGCTTCGACCTCAACTCCGTCCTCTCATCGCTTGAAGCCGGCGTCGATGGGTATTGCCTTGCGACGATCGGATGTGAGGCGCTCGTCAGCTATCTGGATCTCGTCATGCTGGGGGAGGTCGTCTTTCCGGCCGCTCTCGTTCTCTCGGCCCTGTCATCCGAAGGGATGGTCAGCTCCCCAAGGAAATCCCCCCTGGAGGAGCGAGAGCCTCTCCAGATCACGCCGGCGCAGGATGCCAAGGGGTCTCCCGTGCGGACCCTGTCGAGCCGCGAGGCCGAAATCCTGCAATGCCTCGTGCAGGGGGCGCCCAACAAGGTGATCGCGCGGAAGCTCGAGGTGGCCGAGGCGACCGTCAAAGTTCATATCAAGGCGATCCTGCGGAAAATCCGGGTGGCGAACCGGACCCAGGCTGCCATGTGGGCCGTCAACCATCTGCCTACGACGGTTGCGGATCCCATGATGCTGTCATCGACCGACAGATTGGCACTGCCTTATCCCCAAGGCTGAAAAGGCCGGTTGTTCGGGAGCAGGGGCGGGTGGATCTTGAATGCTCCACCCAGTCGCCTCTGGCAATCAAGGGCCGAGACCAGAGGCTATCTCTGGTTTCCCCTCATGCCGTTCTGACGCGTGGAGTCGTACTCCATGCGGGGGAGAGGAGCTCGGTCTCCTGGCCGAATTGTCGTGTGAGCGATGCGGATGGATCTCCCGCCGGCGGGACGAGCGGGCGAAGGCCTGGCGCGTTTCAAGAAGAATAGAAGATCGAAATCTGGGCTGCGACCCCCTTCGTGCGCAGGATCGTCAGCTATAAGTAATGAAACAAAATAACAAATTTATTTGGCTGGCCGTTAACAGATGTTAAAATAATTGAACAAAAGATCGTTGTCGGGAGCAAAATAGTAAGTTAATTTTCCCTTGCGGAACGAGACTCATGCTTATCCGGCGGATCGGGACAAAGGGGCATCTGCGATGCGGAAAACCTACGATCTTGATAATCTCCCCCATCCGGGTGAGCCCTCATCGGAAGACGTGCCCTATGCGAGGTACGTGGAGGTAGCTCGCTCGACTGATTCGTCTCAGACGAAGTATGCGAATCTGCGCACGGTCCCCACGCTTCTGGTCGAACCCAATACGCTGTTGAGAGAAGGACTCAAGCGCATACTGACCGAAACGGCCTATGCTCTTGTGGCCACTGCCGCCACCCTCGACGAAGCCCGCCAGTTGTGGGAGCCGGATCAGGGTCCCTGTCTGCTGATCTCGAACGCGACCGGCGACCACGATGAGGCCTGCCGCCAGATCCAGAAGTTCAAGGAGCAGCATTCATCCGTACGCGCCGTCATGTTGGTCGATCAGTATGATCTGGGCCAGGTGCTGGCCGCGTTCCAGGCCGGCGCGGACGCCTATCTCCTAAAGTCCGTATCCTGCGAGGTTCTGGTGAAGTCGCTCGATCTCGTGCTGCTCGGCGAGGCTGTTTTCCCTTCGGCAATCCTCAATCTCGTGCGGGATCAGATGTCCCAGCCGCAGGAGAGGCCAGAACTCCAGAACTCTCCGGAAAGTGCCGAAGACGATCCTCCCGCCAAGGGATTGTCCGTGCGGGAAACAGTCATCCTGCGCTGCCTCATGGAAGGTGACTCGAACAAGATCATCGCCCGGAAATTCGATATCACGGAAGCGACGGTCAAAGTTCACGTCAAGGCGATCCTTCGCAAGATCCGGGCCAAGAACCGGACCCAGGCGGCTATTTGGGCCGCAAGCCATCTAGCTGCGAGCAGCCGGACTCCGACCGGCTGAAGGGCCTGATACAGCCGATCTGCCGGTACGTGGGCGGGGTGCCTTCGCCCTGCGCATGATTGCGCCGAGAAATCGGGGGGTATCTTCGGGTCGGTGCCCTCTTCGTTAATCGGCGCATCCTTTGGTGCGGCCCTTGGATCCAGCACGAAGCTTCAAGCTTTTGCGGTCACACTTTAAATTTAAACGCGCAACTGGTTCCGACTTTTGCGCTCGCCGCTCTATGCAGACCGCCGCATCACCTCTGCGCGGTGCGATTGGTCTTCCAGGATCATGGCCGCACCCTTGTCCGCGATCATCAGCGTTGGCGAGTTCGTGTTGCCGCTCGTAATTGTGGGCATGATCGATGCGTCGATGACCCGAAGCCCTTCGACCCCGCGGACGCGCAGCCGTGCATCCGTCACGGCCAGCGGATCGCTGTCGGTACCCATTTTGGCGGTGCCGACCGGATGGAAGATCGTGGTGCCGATATCGCGGGCACCGCTCAGGAGTTCGTCGTCGGTCGTCAGTTGGGCGCCCGGCTTGTATTCCTCCGGGTGATACTTCTGAAGCGCAGGCATGGAAACGATGCGCCGGACGAGGTGCAGAGCGTCCACGGCCACGCGCTGATCCTCGGAGGTCGAAAGATAGTTGGGCCGGATCGAGGGCGGATCGTTCGGGCTGCGGCTGCGGATCCGGATGCTGCCGCGACTGGTCGGGCGCAGGTTGCAGACGCTCGACGTGAAGGCCGGGAACGGATGAGGCTCGTCTCCGAACTTGTCGAGCGACAGGGGCTGGATATGAAACTGGAGATTGGGTGTCGCATAATCCGGCGAGGAGCGGGTGAAAGCCCCCAGCTGCGACGGCGCCATGGTCAGCGGTCCCCGGCGGAACAGGGCGTATTCCAGCGCCATATGCCCCTTCTTCAGCAGGGATCGGTAATCCTCGTTCAGAGTGCGCACGCCCTGAACCCGGTAGACCGGGCGCAGCTGCAGGTGATCCTGCAGGTTCTCGCCGACACCCGGCAGGTGATGGACGACCTCGATTCCGTGCTGCTGCAGGAATGCGCCGTCTCCGATGCCGGAGAGCTGCAAAATCTGCGGCGATGCGACGGCCCCGGCCGACAGGACCACCTCCTGCCTCGCCTGGATGCGCCTCAGGGCCCCATTCTGCAGGAATTCGACCCCGACGGCGCGCTTGCCCTCGAAGAGGATGCGCGTCACATGGGCGTGCGTCTCCACCTTCAGATTGGGGCGGGACAGGGCGGGTTTCAGGAACCCGCGCGCCGCGGACCAGCGCCGTCCATTCTTCTGGTTGACGTGGAAATAGGAAATTCCTTCGTTGCTGCCGGTGTTGAAATCGTCGACGCGCGGAATGCCCGCTTCCACGGCGGCCTCGATGAACGAATCGAGGATCTCCCAACGCACCCGGGGCGCTTCGACCCGCCATTCTCCACCCGTGCCGTGATGCTCGCCCGCGCCGAGATAATGGTCCAGATGCTGGCGGAAGATCGGCTTCACGTCGTCCCAGCCCCAGCCCGGCAGGCCCATCTGACGCCAGTTGTCGTAATCCTCGCGCTGGCCGCGCATGTAGATCATGGCATTGATGGCCGAGCACCCGCCCAGGACCTTGCCGCGCGGATAATTCAGGATGCGGCCGTTGAGACCCGGCTCGCTCTCCGTCTTGAACATCCAGTCGGAGCGGGGATTTCCGATGGCGAAGAGATAGCCGACCGGGATGTGGAACCAGATCCAGTTGTCCTTGCCTCCAGCCTCCAGGAGGCAGACCGCGTTGCGAGGGTCCTTCGAGAGGCGGTTCGCCAGGACGCATCCCGCCGAACCACCGCCGATAATGACGTAATCAAATGTTTCGCTGCCTGACATGGTGAGCGCTCAGCAAAAATGAAATCAGCATGAAAACGTTGAAGCCGGTTCCTTTATCCTAATCGGCTGCCTTGGGCTTTCGCCTCAGGAATTCCATGATCTCGCCCACGATGCCTCTGCGGAACACCAGGACGCAAATCACGAAGATGATGCCGATCAGCACCGTTACCGGGAAATCGGAGGCCGCGAGGTAGTTCTGCAGGGCGATCACGAGGCCCGACCCGACAACCGGCCCGACCAGCGTGCCGATGCCGCCGAGCAGGGTCATGAGGATCACCTCGCCCGACATCTGCCACTGGACATCGGTGAGGGTCGCGAACTGGAAGACGATCGCCTTCGTGCCGCCGGCCAGTCCCGCGAGCGCCGCCGACATGACGAAGGCACCGAGCTTGTAGCGGTCGACGCGGTAGCCCAGCGAGACCGCCCGCCTCTCGTTCTCACGGATCGCCTTGAGGATGTTGCCGAAGGGAGAGTTGACGATGCGCCAGATGGCGAAGAACCCGAACAGGAAGACGGCCAGGGTGAAATAGTACATCGCCTTGGGCTCGCCGAGATCGATGATGCCGAGGAGATGTCCGCGGGGCACGCCCTGAATGCCATCTTCGCCGTGGGTGAAAGGCACCTGAAGGCAGATGAAGGCGAACATCTGGGAGAGTGCCAGCGTGATCATGGCGAAGTAGATGCCCTGGCGGCGGATCGCCAGGAAGCCGATGAGAAGCCCGAGGAGGCCGGCGCCGGCGGCTCCGAACAGGATTCCGGCCAGCGGCTCCCACCCCCAGACCTTCACCGCATGGGCGGTGAAATATGCAGCGCCTCCGAAAAAGGCGGCGTGCCCGAAGGACAGAAGGCCCACATAGCCGATGAGCAGGTTGAAGGCGCAGGCGAAGAGCGCGAAGCACAACACGCTCATCAACAGGACGGGATAGACGAAGAAGGGCGCCGCGATCAGGGCCGCGATGGCGACGGCCCCGAGCACCACGGAGGAGGTCCGCATTTTCGGCTGGACGGCGATATAGTCCGCTTCGATAGCCATGATATCACTCCTCCCGTCCGAAGAGGCCGGCTGGCCTGACCAGCAGAACGATGGCCATGATGACGAAGATGACGATGTTGGAGGCTTCCGGGTAGAAAACCTTGGTGAGGCCTTCGAGCACGCCGAGCATGTAGCCCGTGACGATGGCGCCGAGGATCGAACCCATGCCGCCGACCACCACCACGGCGAACACGATGATGATGATGTTCGAACCCATGAGCGGGCTCACCTGATAGATCGGCGCAGCCAGAACACCCGCCAACGCGGCCAGCGCAGCGCCCAGGCCGTAGGTGAGGGTGAGGAGCCGAGGCACGTTCACGCCGAAGGCCTGGACCAGGGTAGCGTTCTCCGTGGCCGCTCGCAGGTACGCGCCGAGCCGGGTCTTCTCGATGAGAAGCCATGTCCCCAGGCAGATCGTCAGGGACGCGACGACGACCCAACCGCGGTAGACCGGCATGAACATGAAGCCGAGATTGAGGGCCCCGGTGAGCTGGGCCGGGGGCGCATAGGGCTTGCCGGCAGCGCCGAACCAATAGCGGAAGAGACCCTCGATGATGAGGGCAAGTCCGAAGGTCAGCAGAAGACCGTAAAGCGGGTCGATGCCGTAGAGGCGGCTGAGCATGGTCCGCTCGATCACGACGGCCACTGCGCCGACCAGAAGAGGCGCCAGGATGAGAGCCGGCCAATAGCCGATTCCCGAATAGGTCAGAAGACCATAGGCCGCGAAGGCGCCGAGCATGTACTGGGCGCCATGGGCGAAGTTGATGACCCGCAGCAGGCCGAAGATGACGGCAAGGCCGAGGCTGAGCATCGCATAGAACGACCCGTTGATCAGGCCGATCAGGATCTGGCCGTAGAGGGCAGGGGCGGGGACGCCGAAAATCGTGTTCATGATGCCCTTCAGACTCCGAGCACTTCGTGGAGTTCATCCATGCGCGTGTCGAGCTCATGGCCGGGGAACGAATTGACCATGCGTCCATCCTCCATGAGATAGAACCGGTCGGCCACCTTGCGGGCGAAGCGGAAGTTCTGCTCCACGAGCAGGATGGTCATGCCACGCTTCTTCAGGGCTACCAGCACGTCGCCGATGCGCTGGACGATCACGGGGGCGAGACCTTCGGTCGGCTCGTCGAGAAGGATGATCCTCGCTCCGGTGCGCAGGATGCGGGCGATCGCGAGCATCTGCTGTTCGCCGCCGGAGAGTTTCGTGCCCTGGCTCGTACGCCGCTCATAGAGGTTGGGGAAGAGGCTGTAGATCTCGTCCACGCTCATGCCGCCTTCCAGAACGGTCGGGGGCAGCATCAGGTTTTCCGAAACGTTGAGGCTGGCGAAGATGCCGCGTTCCTCGGGCACGTAGCCGAGGCCGGCCTGCGCCACCTTGTGGAGCGGCAGGCCGATGAGGTCCTTGCCGCGCAGGCGGATGACGCCTTCGCGGCGGCGGAGAATTCCCATGATGGCGCGCAGGGTCGTGGTCTTGCCCGCGCCGTTGCGGCCGAGCAGGGTCACGGTCTCGCCTTCGCGGATGTCGAGATCGACCCCGTGGAGGACGTGGCTTTCGCCGTACCAGGCGTTCAGCCCGCGGACTTCGAGGAGGGGCGCGTTACTCATGCTCGGTCCCCATATAGGCTTCGCGCACGCGCGGGTCGGCGCTGACGGTCTGGTAGGACCCGTCGGCCAGGATCTCGCCCCGCGCCAGAACCGTGACCCGGTCGCAGAGATCGGCGACTACGTTGAGATTGTGCTCGACCATCAGCACCGTGCGGTCGCGGGCGATGCGGCGGATCAGGTCGGAGATGCGGCCGATATCCTCATGCCCCATGCCGGCCATCGGCTCGTCGAGAAGCAGCATGGCAGGGTCGAGCGCGAGGGTCGTGGCGATCTCGAGCGCACGCTTGCGGCCATAGGACAATTCGGTCGCGGGCAGTTCCGCGTAGGCCGAGAGATTGACGGCGTCGATCAGCTCCATGGCCCGCCTGTCGAGCGACGAGAGAATGCCGGACGAGCGCCAGAACTGGGTCGCCAGGCCTGCTGGGCGCTGAAGGGCGATACGCACGTTGTCGAGCACGGTCAGGTGCGGGAACACCGCCGAAATCTGGAAGGAGCGCACGAGGCCGAGGCGGGCGACTTCGGCAGGCTTCAGCCGCGTGATGTCCTGGCCGCGGAAGGTGATCTGGCCGCGGGTCGGCGTAAGAAACTTGGTGAGAAGATTGAAGCAGGTCGTCTTGCCGGCTCCGTTCGGGCCGATCAGGGCATGGACCGTGCCTTCGTTGACGGAGAGCGTCACGTCCTTCACGGCCACGAAGCCGCGGAACTCCATGGTGAGTCCGGTGGCGCTCAGAATGGGTTGGGTACTGGCCATCATGCAGCCGATGTTCTCAATCAATGAACGGGCGGCTTCGGGCTGATCCAGGACCGATCGAAATCACATCCCTCTGCCGCCAGGATAAAAACAGGGCGTGGGGATGGCCGCGCCACCCCCACCCCGTAGTCGCGCGACCTTACTGGGTCAGCTGGCAGCCGCTCTCGGAGGCCTTGAGATAGGCCTCGTCGCCAGGAATCTTGGCGAGCTGCTTGTACATGTCCCACTCGCTCTTGCTCTCTTCGGGCTTCTTCACCTGGAAGAGATACATGTCGTAGACCATGCGGCCGTTGGGCTGAACCTTGCCGTTCTTGGCGAAGATGTCCTGGACCGGCATCTCGTGCAGGGCCTTGGCGACCGGCTCCGTCGCGTCCGTTCCGGCCTTCTGGACGGCCTTCAGGTACTGCGTCACGGTGGAGTAGGTGCCGACATGGATCATGTTCGGCATGCGGCCGGTCTTCTCCATGAACCGCTTGGCGAAGGCGCGGTTCTCGTCGCTCTGATCCCAGTACCAGCCCTCGGTGAGGGTCAGGCCCTGCGCGGCCTTCAGGCCCAGGCCGTGAACTTCCGCCAGGGTGAAGAGAAGCGCCGCAAGGCGGGTGCCGCCCTGGGTAATGCCGAACTCGGCCGCCTGCTTGATGGCGTTTGCGGTGTCGAGGCCCGCATTGGCCAGACCGATCACGTTGGCGCCGGAGCTCTGCGCCTGCAGCAGGAAGGACGAGAAGTCGTTGGTGCTGAGCGGATGGCGGACGGAGCCGACGACCTGGCCTCCTTTCGACTTCACGAACTTGGAGGTTTCTTCCTCGAGGGAGTAGCCGAAGGCATAGTCAGCCGTGAGGAAGAACCATTTGTTCCCGCCCTGCTGCACCAGCGCGCCGCCCGTGCCCACGGCCAGGGCATGGGTGTCGTAGGCCCAGTGGAAGCCGTAAGGCGAGCACTGCTTTCCGGTGAGGTCGGTCGTCGCCGCACCGGTGGTCATGGTGATCTTCTTCTTTTCCTTGGACAGGCCCTGCACCGCGAGCGCGACGGATGAGGTCGTCAGCTCCATGATCGCATCGACCTTGTCGGTATCGTACCATTGCCGCGCGATGCTCGAGGCCACGTCAGGCTTGTTCTGGTGGTCGGCGCTCACGATCTCGACCGGAACGCCGAGAACCTTGCCGCCGAAATCCTGAACCGCCATGCGGGCGGCCTCGACGGAGGACTTGCCGCCGAAATCGGCGTAGACGCCGGACTGGTCGTTCAGGATGCCGATCTTGACCACGCCATCGGATGCCTGTTGCGCGTAGGCCGCCTGGGCCATGACGGTGCAGCTCAGGGCGAAAAGCAGTTTATTGAGAACTTTCATCGACTTCCTTCCCTTTTCTATCAGGCAAGTTGGCCCTGCCTCGTGTGAGGGCATCGTGAAATCACGGCCGTCAGTGGTCAAGGGAAGGAATGGCACTTTTACGTTCAACAGCGCGATAGCGGTTCATCCTTAAGTCGGAGAAGGGAACGAGGCGCCAGGACATATATTAAAACAATGTTTCAATCGGGGCACGACCGGCCCTTGCGGTCAGCCGCCTCCGACCGGTCGTCGAACGGGTTCTATGCGTCCAGGGCGACCGCAATAGGCTGATGATCGGAAGCCGTCGTCTTCACGTCGACCTGGACATCCGCGATTCGGCCCATGAGGTCCTCCGAGACGAAGACGTAATCGCGGCAATGAGGCCCCTGGGGCCATTGCCGGTGGTCAGCGACGCCTGTCGTCGGCGGGTGCTGCGCCGCGCCGTGCCGTACCGTCCAGGCATCCATAAAGGCCGGGATGTCCGCCGCGAAGGGAGTTCGCATGGCGGCGTGGAGCGGATCGTCCGGCTCGAAATTGAAATCGCCGCAGATGATGGCGCCGACCGGCGCCGGAAGGGTGCGGTACGGCCCTTCCGATAGGTCGCGGAAGGCGAGCCGGGCTCGCTGCACGCTGTCTTCGTGGAGCCTGCGCATGTGCTCGACCTGGGCCTTGCGGTGCTCGAACGAGTGATATTCGAGGTGGCAGGTGGTGACGCGGACCGGCCCGAAAGGCGCCGCGACGATCACTTCGAGGGCCTGACGCTGCATGCTTCGGCATTCGGTGGCGGGCCAGGGCAGCATGTGGCTCGTGACCTGCAATACGGGCAGGCGCGACAGGATCATGTTGCCGAAGACCTGTGGCCTGCCGCTCCCATCCCTCAATTCGGCGGCCGGGCGGAAGATGGGCTCGTAGCCCGGCAGGAGCGACGCCAGAAGCGCGGGCTGATCCTGGCCGCCGTCGTGAGGCGCGAATCCGTGGGAGATCTCCTGAAAGCAGAACACGTCGGCATCGCAGAAGGATTTCGCGGTCTCGACGATCCGTTCGAGGTCGACCCTGCCGTCGCAGCCGAGGCCCCACTGAATGTTCCAGGTGACGAGTTTCATCAGCGGATTCCCGCGCGCATAAAGGACTGAACGAATTGCCGTTGGAATAGCAGGAAGGCGAGGAGCAGCGGCGCCATGGTCATGACGGTGGCGGCCGTGATCACCGACCAGTCGACGCCCGTCTCCGGCGCTCCGAAAACGGCAAGTCCCACCGTAAGCGGTCGGCTCTCGACGGAGTTCGTGACGATGAGCGGCCAGAGGAAGTTGTTCCAGTGATAACTCACGGATACGAGTCCGAAGGCGATATAGGTGGTCTTGCCGAGAGGCACGAAGACACGCCACAGCACGCCGAAGGAAGATGCGCCTTCCACACGCGCGGCCTCCACCAGTTCGTTGGGCACGCTCTTGAAGGTCTGACGCAGCAGGAAGATGCCGAAGGCCGAGGCCATGTAGGGCAGGGCGATGGCCGGGATCGTGTCAAGCAGGTTGAGCCAGCTGATGACGCGGTAGTTCTCCACGATCAGCACGTCCGGCATGATCATGAGCTGCACGAGAACGAGCCCGAACAGAACTTCGCGGCCGAAGAAGCGGAAGCGTGCGAAGGCGTAGGCCGCCAGTGTCGAGAGCACGAGCTGTCCCGCGAGCACCAGCGTCACCAGCATCAGGGTGTTCACGTAGTAGCGCGCGAACGGCGCCTGACGCCAGGCGCGGGCGAAATTGTCGAGGGTCAGCGGCGCCGTCAGATCGAACCGCGTCGCATATTCGGACGGATGGAACGCGCTCCACAGGCTGTAGGCCAGAGGCAGCAGCCACAACAGGGCGAGCGCCCAGGCGGCGAGAGTCTCGACCGAAAAGCTGTTCTGTCTCATTGGTAGTGGATCCTGCGATCGAGATAGACGAACTTGGTGAGCGCCACGGCGGCCAGGATCGTGATCAGCGTCACGGTCAGCGTGGCGGCGTAAGCCGTGTCCTGGAACGTGAAGGCGACTTCGTAAATGTAGTAGAGCAGCAGGGAGCTGGCGTTGTTCGGTCCGCCCTTGGTCATAATGACCAGCTGATCGACGAGCTTGAACGAATTGATCAGAGCGTTGATCGAGATGAACAGGGTCGTGGGCATCAGGAGCGGCAGAGTCACGCGGCGGAAGAAGTACCAGCGGCTCGCGCCTTCGACGGAGGCCGCCTCCTTCAGTTCGGGCGGGATCGTCTGCAGCGCCGCCAGGTAGAAGATCATGAAGAAACCGGCCTCTTTCCAGATCACCATCACGGCGATGCAGGTCATGACCGTGGACGGATCTCCGAGCCAGTTATGGCCGGAGAAGCCCAGGGCCTTCAGAAGCTGGTCCAGCAGCCCGTAATTCGGGGTGTAGAAGAAGAGCCAGATATTCGCGACGGCGATCATCGGCAGAACGGTCGGCGTGAAGAAGGCGAGCCGCAGGAAGGAACGCCCGGCGATCTTCTTGTCCACCCACACGGCCATCAGGAGGGCGAGCGCGATGCTCGTCGGCACGGTTGCGAGGGCGAACAGGATGTTGTTGCGAAGCACCTGACGGAAGACATCGTCCTCCAGCATGTAGGTGTAGTTCTCCAGGCCGACGAACTCCGCCGGTCCGCTGCGGCCCAGCGAGAAGAAGCTGTGATAGAGCGTCGCCAGGATGGGATAATGCGTGAAGGCCGCCAGGAGGACGAGGGCGGGCAGCAGGAGGAGCCAGGCATTGATGTTCGTCAACCAGTGTCTGCGCCGGGCGGCCTTTGGCGCGGCGGCGCTCATGACGGCGGCTACCATGGGATTCTCCCGCATCAGTTGAGGCATGTGCCGCGGCGGCATCCGCCGCGGCACGAGTGGCGTGGTCTTACTTGTAGCGGTTGAGGACGCGCTCGGACTGCTTCTGGGCGCTGTCGAGGGCTTCCTGCGGGCTCTGCGTGCCCGTCACGGCTGCCTGCACGGCGTCGTTGACGATCTTGTAGATGCGTCCGTTGTCGTGCACCGACAGCTCGGCCACCGCGTGCTGGAGCTGGTCGCGAGCCACGATCGCCTGCGGGAAGTCCTTCACATAGGCCTTCATGGTGTCCGTCTCATAGGCGGCCGGGGTCACCGCCACGTAGCCGGTCTTGATGCTCCATTCGGCGGCGCGCTCAGGAGCGGTCATCCAGCGGATGAACTTGACGGCGGCCTGCTGCTGCTCGGGTGTCGCGCTCTTGAAGACATAGAAGTTGCCACCGCCGGTCGGGGAGCCGCGCCGCTCCTTGGCGGGCAGCATGGCGACGCCGAAGTTGAACTTCGCGCCTTCCTTCACGGCGGTCAGGTTGCCCGTCGTGTGCCACATCATGGCGGTCTTGCCTTCGAGGAAGTCCGTGCGCAAGGTTCCCCACTCCACGGCGCCCTTCGGCATCACGCCGTCCTTGGCGGCCAGATCGACCCAGTACTGCAGAGCTTCGACGGTCTTCTTCTCGTTGAAGAAGACTTTGTTGCCGGCTTCGTTCATGAGCTTCTGACCATTCTCGATGGCCAGCGCCTGAAGCATCCAGTAGCCGTAGCCCGTGGACGGGATCTCGACGCCCCAGCGGCTCACGTTGCCGGAAGCATCCTTCTTCACGAGCTTCTTCGACATCTCGGCCATCTCGGCCCAGGTCGTCGGCGGCTTCTCCGGGTCGAGACCTGCCTCCTTGAAGGCATCCTTGTTGTAGTAGAGAACGATGGTGGAGCGCTGGAACGGCACGCTCCAGGTCTTGCCCTCGACGCGTCCGTTTTCCATGAAGGCCGGGTAGAAGCTGTTGAGCCACTCCTTGCCGTCCGGCCCGGCGATCTCGTCGATCGGCAGGATCGCCTTCTCGTCCATGAGCGTGAACAGGTCGGTGGAGAACAGGACCGAGAGCTGCGGCGGCTGGCCGCCCTTCATGGCGGTCATCGCCTTGGTCATGGTGTCGGTGTAGTTGCCCGCATACACCGCCTCGACCTTGATGTCCGGGTTCTCCTTCTGGAACCGCTGCACCATGTCGTCGATGATCTTGGTGACCGGGCCGCCGACTGCGACCGGGTAGTACATGGTCAGATCGACGGCGTGCGCGACGCTAGCGCCCAGGCTCGCAACCGTCATGAGGCCTGCCGTGAGCAGGGCCTTTGCTTTGAACTTCATGTTTCCTCCCCCTTGGAGTTTCGGAAGCCACGCGCTCCCGGCCCGGTGAGCCGCGAGCGCCTTTCAGAAGAAAGCGCTCAATGGGGTGAAACACCGCCTTCGCGACGCTTTCCGCTGTCCTTGTCAAACAGATGTATGTGACAGTTCTGCCATCCGAGGCCGACCTTCGTGCCCGCCTGAAGCGAGCAGTAGCCGGTCTGACGGACGGCCACCGTCTCGCCCTCCACGTCGCAGAGAATGATGCTGTCGGCCCCCAGATACTCGACGGCCCTGACGGTGGCCGGAACCCCGTCGCGCTCCACGAGCGAAATGTGCTCCGGACGCACACCCAGGGCCGAGCCGTCGCGCCAGGAGATGATGTTCATCGGCGGTGTCCCGATGAAGCGCGCCGTGAAGGCGCTGGCCGGCTGGTTGTAGAGCTCGTGCGGGGCGCCGTTCTGCTCGATATGGCCATCGCGCATCAGAATCACCCGGTCGGCCATGGTCATGGCCTCGGTCTGGTCGTGAGTGACATAGACCATGGTCATGCCGAGGCGCTGCTGCAGGCTGCGGATCTCGGTCCGCATCTCGTGGCGCAGCTTGGCGTCGAGGTTCGACAGGGGTTCGTCCATCAGGCAGACAGGGGCCTCCGCGATAATGGCTCGGCCGAGGGCGACGCGCTGGCGCTGGCCGCCCGAAAGCTGGGAGGGCTTGCGCTCGAGAAGATGCGCGAGGCCGACCATGTCGGCCACCTTCTTCAGACGCTCGTCCCGCTCGGCGCGGCCGACCCCGCGAACCTTGAGGCCGAAGATGATGTTCTCGGCGACATTGAGATGAGGGAAAAGCGCATAGGACTGGAACACCATGGAAATGTGCCGTTCGGCAGGCGAGAGATGGGTCACATCCCGCCCGCCGATGGTGATCGTCCCGGAATCGACCTCTTCCAGACCCGCGATCAGGCGCAGGGTCGTGGACTTGCCGCACCCGGAAGGACCGAGGAGCACCAGCAGCGTTCCCGCATCAGCCCTGAAGCTGATGTTGTTCACACCTCCCACGCCGCCCCAGGTTTTGGATACGGAACTGACGACGATCTCGGACATGGCTTCGGACCTGGCAAATTCTTGAGGAGGAGATCTATATGCTCTTCGCCTTCAGCAGCAGAGCTGCCAGCTCAGCGAACCCGTCACCCGAATGGCCTTCGGTGATGTAGGCGGGCTTGTGCTTCAGGCGATGGGCGAAGGCATGGATGTTGGCGACGCCGACGCTGAGCGGAAAGGCTGCGAACATGGGCTCGTCATTGGGCGAATCGCCGGCATAGATCACGGCCTCCTTCGCCTGTTCCCAGTCCAGGCCGAACACGTCGGCCAGCAGGGTCTTCGCCATGCTCAGCTTGTTGTAGTCGCCGAACCAGCCGTTGACGTGGATGGAGCTGACCTTGGCCTGCGCGCCTGCCCGCTCGAAGATGGCCACGATCCTGTCGATATCGGTTTCGGGCAGAGCGGGGACGTCCTCGCAAAAATCGATGGCGAGATCCGCGACGCGATAGGCCTGATCGCTGGCAAGGGCCGATCCGGGCACCGATGCGAGCACCTCCTTCTCGATGGCATCGAGCTTGGTCCGGTTCTGCGTCAGCTCTTCGGGCTTCGCCCAGAAATGCTGATGCATCTTCCTCTGCTCGCGGTCGTACCGGAAATAGAAGGCGCCGTTTTCACCCACGATGGCGTCCACCGGCCACATGCGGGCGATGTGATCGCACCAGCCGGCCGGCCGGCCCGTGACGGGGACGACGAGGAACCCGGCGCTGTGCAGCTGCTCGAGAGCCCCGTAGGCATTGGCCGTCAGCATTCCTTCCGTCGTGATCGTGTCGTCGATATCCGTCAGGACGACACGAACGGAACGCGCCTTCTCCATTGGCAGCCGGGACAGGGGAGACATGCCCTCGGCTCCCATGGTGACGGAACGGGAGAGGCATGGGTCGGGCTTGTGCATTCGCGAGCGTTTCCTTTGCGGCACGTTTTCCGTGCTCGTCGTGATCTAGAAGAGGATATTTAGCCTGTTAAGCATTTTTGTGCGGGTGCTCCAAGCTTTTTGGACAAGTTTGTTTCAGGGGGATGACAGATAGGGGCGATCCTGCCCGGGGCAACAGAAGCGCCAGGGTCTTCACGGGCGCGATTTCTGTCGTAAAGTGTCGGCATGCCAAACGATGCCGAAATCCTGCGCCTCCTGTTCAACGCGGCTCTCGAGGCCGCCCTTCCGGATGGAAAATTCGACGGCCGCCTGCCGCCGAAGCCGAAGGGGCGGACGATCGTGCTGGGAGCCGGCAAGGCATCCGCGCGCATGGCGGCAGCCTTCGAGGAGGCCTGGATCCGTGCCGGCGGAACCTGCGAGGGGCTCGTCGTCACGCGCTACGGCCATGCGGCGCCGACGCGGTCCGTCGAGATCGTCGAAGCGTCCCATCCGGTTCCGGACGAGGCGGGTGTGAGGGCTGCACAGCGCATTCTGGCGCTGGCGCGGGAGGCCGGATCCGACGACCTCGTCGTCTGCCTCATCTCCGGCGGAGCCTCGGCGCTCCTGTCCCTCCCGGCGGATGGCGTGACGCTTGCCGACAAGCAGGCGCTGAATCGCTCCCTGCTGAAATCCGGCGCCCCGATCGGCGAGATGAACCTGGTGCGCAAGTCCCTGTCCGCCATCAAGGGAGGGCGGCTGGCGGCAGCGGCCGCGCCGGCCCGGCTTGTCACCTATCTGATCTCGGACGTGCCGGGGGACGACCCTTCCAGCATCGGCTCCGGTCCGACGATCCCCGAGCGCGTCGATCCCGAGGCTGCCCTGTCGATCCTGCGCAAATACGATATCGACGTGCCCGCCCATATCCGGCGGGCCATCGAGGCCAATGCGGCCGAGGGCTCCGTCTCAGGCGGCACGGTGCACATGCTGGCGACCCCCAAGATGGCGCTCGACGCCGCCGCCGCGAAGGCGCGGGAATTCGGATTGTCTCCTCTCATCCTGGGGGATGCCATCGAGGGCGAGGCCAGGGAGGTCGGGCGCGTCATGGCGGGGATCGCCCGTTCGGTCGCGCAGCATGGCGACCCGATCAAGGCGCCATGTGTCCTGCTCTCCGGCGGCGAGACTACCGTCACCGTGCGGGGGCAGGGCAGGGGTGGCCGCAATGCGGAGTTCCTTCTGGCTCTGGCTCTGGCCCTGAAGGGGGAGGGAGCCGTCTCGGCCATCGCCTGCGACACAGACGGCATCGACGGGTCCGAGGACAATGCGGGGGCCTGGTTCGACGGAAGCCTTTTCGAGACGGCGCGCGCGCGAGGCGTCGATCTCGCCTCCTGCCTCGCCGGCAACGACGCCTATACGGCCTTCGCGCATCTCGACAGGCTCGTCGTCACCGGGCCGACTTTGACCAACGTGAACGACTTCCGCTGCATCCTGGTCCGCCCCCGATGTGATTAAGGGCGTCCCGGCATAGAGATTCTGCCTCAAGCCTGCGCGGTGCCGACCGGGAGCGTGATGATCACGGTCGTTCCATGGCCCTCCCGGCTTTTGACCTCCAGGTTTCCGCCGTGAAGCCTGAGGATGTGCAACGCGAGGCTCAGCCCCAGACCCGTCCCGGGCAGCTTCTGGGCATTCCGCCCGCGAAAGAAGGGCTGCATCAGGAAGGGCATATCGGCCTCCGGGATGCCCATGCCCTGATCTGCGACGGCAATCGTAACGCTTCCCTCTCCGGCATGGCCCGTGATGCTGATCGGGCGGCTTCCCGGCGAATACTTCATGGCATTCGACAGAACGATGATCAGCGCCTGCTCGATGAGCGTCATGTCGCCGACGAAGGTGCCCGGGAGAGCGTGAACGTCGATGCCGATAGGGCGGCTTGGATCGTAACTTCCCTGTTCCTTGCAGACGCGGCGGATCAGAGCCTTCAGGTTGAACGGCCTGGGATTGAGAGCGATCGCACCGGTATTCAGGCGCGTATAGGACATGATCGTGTCGATCAGCTCGTTGAGCTGCAGGCTGGCGCGCCAGATTCTCTCAGCGCGCGTCTGGATCTGCTCGATGCTCATCCGCTGCGCCCGCCGCATCATCCCCTGAGCCAGGGAATTGATGGTGGACAATGGCGTCCTGAGCTGATGCGCCAGGAGAGCCATTCGGTCCAGCGGTGGGGTAGCTTGTCGTTTACCCGACTGGTTCCTCGACCGGCGGGCACCCTTCGCGGGTGGTTGAAGAGACCTCTTGGCAGCGGACACAGGAACTCGCATTTATAATGTTATAACTTATATAAAAGTGACCTAGCGCGAGGTTCGAACTTGTCCATCCCATGCCGATACTACCTAAGGATAGTTTTTTGGCTCAACACTCGAAATGCCCAATAATAATTTTCTCATATCGAAATGATAGTTTGTAAGGCATAATATATAATATTCCTATCTATATAGAATGTATAATGCGCGTTCCTGCTGCAGAAGTGCCGTAATAAGCTTCAACAAAATTAACCCCTGAGAAGCTTTGCTTTAATATAATGGCAATGACATATCCGTGATGGAAACCTTTGCTTCCATGGGGCGTTGCAATTTCAGTCAATTCAATTTCGAGGAGAGCGACGATGGATAATGATCGCACCGAAGGCAGCATGAAGAACATCAAGGGTCGCATGAAGGAGGGCCTGGGCAAGGCCGTCGGCGACTCGAAGATGCAGACCGAAGGCAAGATGGATCAGGCAGAGGGCAAGATCCAGAACACCATCGGCGGGATCAAGGACAGTCTGCGTAAGGGCTCCTGATCCAGGCAGGCCTTGCCTCAAAGCCCGGCTTCGGCCGGGCTTTTTTGTGGATTACCCCGCTTTGCGGATCAGAAACCGAACCTTTCCATCATCCTGCTGCTGCTCCTCGAGGATGTCCCCCGTCTCGCGAATGAGATTGGGAACATCGATGGCAGCGAGCGGGTCCGTACATGTCACGCGCAATTGGTCTCCCGCTTGCAGCGAGAGAAGCGCCTTGCGGGTTCGCAGAACCGGCAGCGGGCATTTCAGGCCTGACAGATCCAGCTCGGTCATCGGCATTCCTTCCGCCGCTTTCAGGGACATTTGCGTGCTTCCTAGAGCCTTTTTCGGGGAAGTGGATCCGGTTCGCCGTCAAAAATGCGGTGTAGCAAAGAAGAGAGCGGATTCCACTCACGTGGAAGCAGCTCTAAAGGCGAGCCGGTCGCGGCTCAACCATGGCTTTCGCGCGGTCCAGGTCGTCCGGTGTATTGATGTTGAAGAAGGGGTCGAGCGGCTCAGAAGGCCAGGACGCCTGGGCCATGCCATGAAGGCTCCCCCAGTCCTTGATGCTTCGTATTCCTCTCGCCGTGATGGCGTGTCGCAGATCATGCCGCAGCCGAACGGGCCAGAGGCCGACCGCATAATGAGGCTGCGATCCTGACGAGGCGCAGGCAAGGGGCAGACCCGCCGCCTCACGTGCCTCCTGCAGGCGATGCACCAGATCCTCCGGCACGAACGGCGTGTCGCCGGGAACGCTGACGACCCATTGGGTCGATGGGCGGTGAAGAGCGGCCCATTCGAGCGCGGCCAGAATGCCCGCGAGGGGGCCCGGGCAGTCGAGCACTCCGTCCGGCACGACAGGCAGGGCCATGCGCCCGAACCGGGAAGGGTCTCCATTGGCGTTGAGGATCAGGGCATCGCATTGCGGGGCAAGACGCGTCGAGACGAGTTCAAGAAGGGTGCGCCCTCCGATGGACAGCAGAGTTTTGTCGCCGCCCCCCATGCGCCGGGAGAGCCCTCCTGCCAGAATGACGCCCAGGGTGGAGGGGGAGGGTGACAAGAGCAGAGGCCCTTACTCGATAACGATGTGAGGAGCGGGTCTGGTGGCCGCGCCTCCGGACAGGGCGGTCCAGACCTGCTGTGCCATGTCCTTGTAGATCCTCGCATGCGGTCCGTCCGGATCGACCGCGACCACGGGCCGGCCGGCATCCGACAGCTCGCGGATCGACATGTTCAGCGGAACCTCGCCCAGGAAAGGGACGCCGAGCCTCCCGGCTTCCGCACGAGCACCGCCATGGCCGAAGATGTGGGACGTCTGGCCACAATGGGGGCACACGAAGGTCGCCATGTTCTCGATGATGCCGAGGATCGGGATTTCCACCCGCCGGAACATGGAAACGCCGCGGCGCGCGTCGATCAGCGCCAGGTCCTGCGGGGTCGAGACGATGATGGCGCCCGCCAGGGGCGTTGCCTGGGCCATGGTCAGCTGCGCGTCGCCCGTGCCGGGCGGCATGTCGACCACCAGCACGTCCAGATCGCCCCAGGCGACCTCGCGCAGCATCTGGGTGATCGCCGACATGACCATGGGGCCGCGCCAGATCATGGCGGCCTCTTCATCGACCAGGAAGCCGATGGACATGACCTTGACCCCATAGGCCTCCATGGGCTCGATCACCCGGTTTTCGAGCATGCGCGGCTTGCCGTGAATGCCGAAGAGCTTCGGCATGGAAGGGCCGTAGATATCGGCGTCGAGAAGCCCGACCTTGAGGCCGAGGGCCTTCAGCCCAAGGGCCAGGTTGCAGGCCGTGGTCGATTTGCCGACGCCACCCTTGCCGGAGGCCACCGCGACGATGTGCTTCACGCCCGGAATGCGCTGGGATTGCGACTGGGCCGTCGGCCGGGAGCGCTGGCTCGCGGCGGGAGACGGAGCCGGGGAGCGCGCGGAGGCCGGCCGGTCGGCCGTCAGGCTGGCAAAGACCCCTTTGACGCCGGGAAGCCCCTGCACGGCCGCCGCCGCGGCCTGGCGCACGCGTTCCATCGCGGATGCCTCGGAAGGATCGATGGCGATGGAGAACATCACGCGTCCTGCATCGTCGATGTGAATGTCGGACAGGCGGCCCGATGTCACGAGGGTCGTTCCGCCAGCATCGACCGGAACGGTCGAAAGGGCCTGCAGGACTTGTTCGCGGGTTGTCGCCATGATCGTACCTCTGGGCCGCTCCGGGCGCGGCTTTCAGGATCATCTATAGGCTCGAAGGCCGTTCGTTAAGATCCGGTCTGCGGAAGTCGCCGGAAACTTGCGGCTCTGGAAACCAGAGGACGTAGATCGTCCTGCGAAGACCTGCCGTGTGAATATAGTCCAAAAGGACTTGCGAGCAGACTTGAAGCAGCGGACAAGCCAACTTAGAGTACTTGACGATATAACCTGCGGGGCAGCGTGATGGCTAAAATTCAATTCAATGAACTCTCCAACCCTGCACTCTACGGGATTTCTCTCGAAGGGTTCCTTGGCCGTTTTGCCAATGACGCGTTCGAGGGGACGAAGTATGTCATCAATGGAGACAACGGACGGCGTATAGAGATCGACTACTACCAAGACGAGTTCTCTCGGTATCATTCCACGAAAATGACCTTCATCGTCCCCGATGCACAGGCGGCCGAAGGCTACGCTGTGATTGCGACGGTCAGTGACTTCGACCATCTTGGGCTTGGTGATGTTAGCCTTACAGATTTTGTAGAGCTCGACACGATCATTGGTTCGAGCGGCAACGATCAGTTGTCTGGCAATGGCTATAGCGTTCTCACGCCACCCGCAGGAGATATCCTGCAGGGCAATGGCGGCGATGACGTGCTCACGGGTTATAACAGAAACGACACCCTCGACGGCGGCACCGGCAACGACATCATTCGCCTGAAAGGGTCGGTCTTCAGCAGCGTCGATGGCGGCGAGGGAACCGATACGATCGAGATCGTCTGGACTGGAACCTATGCTTTCAAGTCCGAAGGAGGTGACGCAGCGCTCAAGGGGATCGAGCGCATTCTCTTCAGCTCGGAAACCAACGGCAGAAAGACCGTCTCGTTGCAGACCGATCAGATCGCCGGCCTGTCCTCAAACCTCATGGTCGAGGGTGTAACCCAAGGCATGAGCTATATCGATATCGTGCGTAAACCCGGGGAATCTGCGGTTTTCGATCTGTCGGGCTGGTCGTTCACGGCGCAGGATCCGCAACACCCTCCCTTCTATGCTGTCACATACGACCTGAACGAGAGCACGGGGACTTTTGCAGATCGGGTGATCGGGACCGTCCTCAAGGATGTCATCAGGACTTTCGGCGGCGCCGATTTCATGAATGGCGGAGATGGAGACGACGAACTCTATGCCGGTACCGGTGCCGATAGCGTTTTTGGGGGCCGTGGTGATGATGTGATCATCGTGGCGAGTGGCGATGTGGAAGCGGGCGAGGTTATCGATGGAGGCACCGGTAATGATGCCCTCTATTGCTCGGGCGATCTTCGCGGGGCAACGATCTCGGGTATTGAGCGCTTCGTTGTGCGCGGGGGAGCTGTACAGTTCGACAATGCGATCCAGAAGGATGTGATTTTCGATGACGACGGCAATGTGCCGGTGGTGGTTCAGGTGCACCTGACGCGCGGCGCGGAGCTTGATGCGTCAGGCTGGTCGCTGGCGAATTGGAACGCCGACAGCCGGATCGAGATCGCCGGATCCGCCGGTGCCGATCGGATTGTCGCTCCGACGTTCACGACGACCATCCTTGGAGGCGAAGGCATCGATATCGTGCGGTTCGACCGCTCGCAGCAGGCGAGCTCGATCATCTTCGACTTCGGTGCCACGGGTCCTGAAGAGCGCACCCTGCAAGACGGTACCGTGCTCAAGAGCGTCGAGCGCTTCGAACTGATCGGCGGTGCCGCTCGCGACATTCTGGTGGGCGGTGCGTTCGCAGACACCCTTATGGGAGGCGGTTCGACCGACATGCTGGATGGGGGAGAGGGTGATGATTTCATCGATGGCGGTTCCGGCGCCGATTACATGAATGGAGGCCTCGGAAACGACACCTATGTCGTCTCCGGAGCCGACATCCTCCTCGACAGCGGCGGCTACGACACGGTCCTGGTGACGGATTCCTTCTCGCTGGCGGCTATCCCGCAGATCGAGAACCTGATGGTTCAGGCGGCCACGACCGGCAATGCTGCGGATCTCACGGGCAACGCTCTTGCGAACACGCTCAGCGGCAATGCCGGAGCGAACGCTCTTCGGGGCTTAGATGGGGACGATTCCCTTCAGGGCCTCGACGGTGACGACAGGCTCTTCGGCGGGAACGGCAAGGACGTGCTGTCCGGCGGCGGCGGCAAAGACATCTTCGTCTTCGACACCAAGCCCAACAAGACGAGCAATGTCGACACGATCGTCGATTTCCGCGCCGCGGACGACACAATCTGGCTCGACGATGCAGCTTTCAAGGGATTGAAGCGCGGCAAGCTCGCCAAGGATGCCTTCTGCGTCGGGAAGAAGGCCATCGATGCGCATGACCGGATCATCTATGACAAGAAGGCCGGTGCGCTCTACTACGATCCGGACGGCAAGGGTGGCGCCAAGCAGGTTCTTCTCGCCACGCTGGCCGACAAGGCTCTCGTCAGCCATCTCGATTTCGTGATCGTTTAGGGCGCAGCGCCGAAATCCCAGATTGGGCCGGAGCCCGGGAGCCGCGAAACCAAACCATATCTTTCCCGTTGTCCACGGCATCCCTTGGAGTGCCGGTCACTGGCGGCTGACGTCCTGCGCCTCGCAGGGCGCGGCCGGAGGCTGGTGGCGCGGCTTATCCTGCCGCCGTCCCGAGGGCCTGTGACACAATCGAGGAGATGATGATGCACCAGCACGGCCATAACGATCCGAATGCCGGGAAGCTTTACGGGCTGATCAAGGACGTGAAGATCGCCATGATGACCACCGTCGACGAGGACGGCACGCTCCATAGCCGGCCCATGTACAACCAGGATGCGGACGAGCACGGCGATCTCTGGTTCTTCACGCAGATCCAGTCGCCCAAGATGACGGAAATCTCCCGGGACCGGGAGGTCAACTTGGCCTATGCGGATCCCGGCAGCCAGACCTATGTCTCCGTATCTGGAAAAGCCGAGATCGTTCGCGACAAGGCCAAGATCGAGGAGAAGTGGTCGGAGCCTCTGCGGGCGTGGTTCCCGAAGGGGACCGACGATCCGCAGATCGCGCTGATCCGCGTGCATCCGTCGAAGGGCGAGTATTGGGACAGCCCGTCCTCCACGATCGTCCACCTCTATGGCTATGCGAAAGCCGCCATTACGGGGCAGCCGCCGCATCCGGGCGATCAGGGGAAGGTGGATCTGAGCTGACCGCCACGCTGCGAATTGGAGGGATCGGGCCGCTCTGCGGCCCTTTTTCTTGGCCCTTATTTGCTGCTTTTACCGCAAGGCAAGCTTAGGTATGATTTGACCTGTGAAAACATCGTTCAGAGCGTACCTAAAAAAACCGAAACAAAATAACCATAATCCAGGGGGCGGACTCACGGAGGAAACGATGAGGTCCATCTGGCTTGCCGCCGTTTCGACAGTTGCTCTTGCGTCTTCAGCTCTCGCCCAGCCTGCAACCCAGCCGCCGACCAGCAATCTCGACAAGCTCACCGGCTTCCAGAGCACGGGAACGGTCGAACCCAAGCAGATCCCGCAGGAAGGCCGCCGCGCCGATGCGATCCGGCGCAATCTCCAGAAGATCAAGCTGCCTGCCGGCTTCAAGATCGATCTCTATGCCATCGTGCCGGATGCCCGTCATATGGCGGTCGGAACGAATGCGGGCGTCGTCTTCGTCGGCACCCGCAAGAGCAACGTCTATGTCGTGACCGACCGCGACAAGGACCGGGTCGCCGACGAGGTGAAACAGTTCGCACCTTCGGTCGAGTTCAAGATCCCCAACGGCGTCTGCTTCTCGCGCGACGGCATGCTCTATGTGGCGGAGCAGAACCGGGTGCTGCAATTCCCAGCCGCCGAGTTCTTCTATGAAGGGCCCGACGTCGCGGCTTACGTCGTGACCAAACAGGGCGATCTGATCCCGCCGACCGAGGAGAGCTTCAATCACACGGCGCGCGTCTGCCGGGTGGGTCCTGACAACAAGCTCTACATTGCTCTCGGGCAACCCTTCAACGTGCCGCCGAAGGAGAAGCTGGAGCTCTACAGGCGCCTGGGGATCGGCGGCATCATCCGCATGGATCAGGACGGCAAGAACCGGGAGGTCTATGCCACCGGCATCCGCAACTCCGTCGGCATGGACTTCAACCCCGCCGACAAGACCTTGTGGTTCACCGACAATCAGGTCGACGGGATGGGTGACGACCAGCCTCCCGGCGAGCTCAACCGCGCCACGCAGATGGGCCAGAATTTCGGCTTTCCTTATTATGGCGGCGGCAATGTCCGCACGGTCGAGTACAAGGACGATCAGGTGCCTGCCGGCGTCGTGCCGCCCCAGGTCGAGATGGCCCCTCACGCGGCCGATCTCGGCATGATGTTCTACACGGGCAAGATGTTCCCGCGGAATTATCAGGGCGGGATCTTCTCGGCGCAGCACGGATCCTGGAACCGCACCAAGCCCGTTGGCGCGCGGATCATGTTCACATCGCTCAAACCTGACGGAACGGCAGACAAGACGCAGGTCTTCGCCGAGGGCTGGCTCAACGAGAACGGGGAATATCTCGGACGGCCCGTGGACGTGGCGATGCTGGCGGATGGCTCGCTCCTCGTGTCCGACGACACGGCCGGAGCGATCTACCGCATCTCCTACGAAGGCCAGTAAGATTGTCCCTGCAGGCGCGCCGTCCGGCGCGCCTGCCTCTCCTGAAAGCATCGTCATGAAGCAAGTCTGCGCCCTGACTGCGCTGGCAGTCGTGCTGGGTTATCTTGTTCCGGTTCCGGCCGATGCGGCCGATGCGAAAGCGGGACGCCAGAAGGCGACCGTGTGCCAGGCCTGCCATGGGCTCGATGGTCTTTCGAAAAACCCGGAAGCGCCCAATCTCGCGGGACAGGTCGAAAGCTACCTTGTCCGGGCTCTGACGGCCTATCGTTCCGGCGAGCGCAAGAACGAGAGCATGAATATTGTGGCAAAAGACCTGTCGGACCAGGATATCGCCAACGTGGCGGCCTATTACGCCTCGATCCAGGTCGACGTCGTACCCCCCTGAGGCTGGGAGAAACCGGTCCTCTTAGCCAGGAACCCTTTCATCGGACCGAAGCCTTCGCTATTGTCGCGCCTCCAGAAACTGCGAGGAGCAGGCGATGGTGGACATCGCAACGAGGGTCTACAACCACACCTGGAAGATCGACCCGATCGTCCGCTCGGTGCTTGATACGGACTTCTACAAGCTTCTGATGGCGCAGACGATCTTTCGTCGCCACCGGGACGTGCAGGTCACGTTTGGCATCCACAACCGTACGACCCGCATCCGCCTCGCCGACATTATCGATGCCGGAGAACTGCGGGAACAGCTCGACCATGTGCGCAGCCTGTCCCTGACGCGGGGCGAGTCCACGTGGCTCAGGGGCAATACCTTCTACGGCAAGCGGCAGATGTTCTCGCCGGAATTCATGGACTGGCTCGAGGCCTTCCGCTTTCCGGAATATCTCCTGGAGAAGGAGGACGGCCAATATGTCCTCACCTTCCACGGACCGTGGATCGAGACGACCATGTGGGAGATCCCGGCTCTCGCCATCCTGAACGAGCTGCGCTCGCGCGGCGTGCTGAAAGGAATGGGCAAGTTCGAGCTTCAGGTGCTCTACGCCCGCGCCATGACGCGCGTCTGGGAGAAGATCGAACGCCTGAGAAAGCTGCCCGACCTCTCCATTTCCGACTTCGGCACCCGCCGCCGCCATGGCTTCCTCTGGCAGGACTGGTGCGTGCAGGCGATGATGGAGGGTCTGGGATCCTCCTTCCTCGGGACGTCCAACTGCCTCATCGCCATGCGTCAGGAAGTGGAGGCCGTGGGCACCAATGCCCACGAGCTTCCCATGGTCTATGCCGCGTTGACCGACAGCGACGAGGAACTGGCCGAGGCTCCCTATCGGGTGTTGGCCGATTGGCAGGAGGACTACCAGGGCAACCTGCTGGTGATCCTGCCCGATACCTACGGCACCACGAATTTTCTGCAGAATGCGCCCAGTTGGGTGCCTGCCTGGACGGGCATCCGCATCGATTCCAAGGATCCCATCGAGGGAGGAGAGGAGGCTATCGCGTGGTGGTGTCAGCGCGGGCAGAATCCGAAGGAGAAGCTCGCCATCTTCTCGGATGGTCTCGATGTGGACGTGATCGAGCGGATCCATCAGCATTTCCGCGGCCGCATGCGCATCGGCTACGGCTGGGGCACGCTCTTGACCAACGATTTCCGCGGTCTTGCTCCCGATGGCGGGCTCGACCCCATCTCCATCGTCTGCAAGGTCATTTCGGCCGACGGGCGTCCGACCGTCAAGCTCTCGGACAACCCGACCAAGGCCTTGGGTCCGAAGGCCGAGATCGAACGCTACAAGCGCATCTTCCATGTGGGGGAGCAGAGCGCGAAACCGGTTCTGGTGTGATGACAATGAAACTAGATCTCAATTGCGACATGGGCGAAGGCTTCGGTCCCTGGCCCATGGGTGACGATGCGGCGATGCTCGACATCGTTTCCTCCGCCAACATCGCCTGCGGTTTCCATGCAGGCGATCCGTCCGTCATGTTTCGGACGGCCGAGACGGCCAAGCGCAAGGGCGTGGCCATCGGCGCCCATCCCGGCTTCAACGATCTTCATGGATTCGGCCGTCGCGTGATCCGTGGCGACTCGCCCGCCGAGATCGAGCGCATGGTCGCCTATCAGATCGGCGCCATGCAGGCCGTTGCTTCTCTGGCCGGGCACAAGGTCACATATGTCAAGGTGCATGGCTCGCTCAACAACATGGCGAACGAGGAAGAGGATCTGGCCCTGGCCATCGCGCGCGCCATCAAGGGCGTCGATGCGAGCCTCATCAACGTCTGCATGCCGGGCCTTCTGATGGAGAAGGCTTCGGAGCAGATCGGCGTGCCGGTGGCGCGCGAGTTCTTCGCCGACCGGACCTACGAGGATAAAGGCACGCTCACCAGCCGCAAGAAGCCCGGCTCCGTTCTCCACGATGCGGAGGCGGCTGCCGAACGCCTCCTGCGGACCCTGCAGGACAAGGTGGTGACGACAACGTCGGGCAAGCGCATCCCGATCGAGATCGATACGATCTGCGTCCATGGGGACGAGCCGAGCGCGGTTTCCATGGCGCGCACGATCAGGGCGAAGCTGGAAGCCAACGGCATTGTGGTCGCTCCGTTCTCGGGCCCTTGAGAATGACCTTCAAGGATCATTTCTCGACGCGCTCCGCCGATTACGCAGCCTACCGTCCGACCTATCCGCGAGCGCTCGTCGATTATCTGTCGAGCCTCTGCCCAGAGCACAACGTTGCGCTCGATGTCGGGTGTGGAACGGGACAGCTCTCCGTGCTGCTCGCCGACCGCTTCGCGCATGTCATCGCCACCGATGCCAGCGCACAGCAGATCGAGAAGGCGGAAGCGCGCGAGCGGGTTGACTACCGCGTTGCGCCTGCGGAGCGCAGCGGGCTTCCCGATGCGTTCGTCGATCTCGTGACGGCGGCGCAGGCGGCCCACTGGTTCGACCTGCCGTCCTTCTACGCGGAGGTGCGGCGCGTGGGGAAACCCGGCGCGATCCTCGCTCTCATCACCTATGGGGTGATTCAGGCCGATCCCGAGGTGAACCCCGTCATTCAGCACTTCTACACGGATGTCGTCGGGCCCTATTGGCCGCCTGAGCGCCGCCATGTGGAGGAGGGCTACCGCTCCTTCGATTTTCCGTTCGAGGAGTTGAAGGCGCCCCCACTTGCCATCGAGACGCAATGGCGAGCATCCGACCTCATCGGCTACGCGGAGACGTGGTCGGCTGTGCGGGGTACCGAGAAGGCCCTGGGCCGCGAGCCGATCGAGCGCTTCCAGCGTGAGATCGTGAGCGCCTGGGGAGACCCGGAGCGGCGTCGCACCATCCGGTTTCCTCTGTCGCTTCGCGTCGGGCGAATGTAACGAAGCCGTCGTCCCGGACGAAGAAAATTCGCGACGACGGATCGAACGGCCTTAACTCCGGAAGGCTGTCGCCAGGAAGGATTCGAGCGCGGCCAGGGTCTCCTCGGGAGCTTCCTCCGCGAGGTAGTGGCCGCAATCGATTCCATGGCCTTCCACGTGATCGGCCCAGTCACGCCATACGGACAGGACGTCATACCACTGCTCAAGCCCGTTCCTCAGGCCCCAGAGAGCCTGCACGGGACAGGCGATGCGCCGACCGGCTTGCCTGTCCGCCTCATCCAGGCGCATGTCGATGGTCGCGCCCGCGCGGTAATCCTCGCACATGGCGTGGATCGTCTCCGGATTCGTGTAGCAGCGCCGATACTCGGCCAGGGCAGCCGAGTCGAACATGTCTCTGCCCCGGCGCAGGTAGAAGACGTCGGGATCGGCGCCGATCAGGCGCTCCGGAACAGGGAAGGGCTGGGCCAGGAAGAACCAGTGCCAGTAGCCCAGGGCGAAAGCCATGTCCGTGCGCCGGAAGTGCTCGGACGTCGGCAGGATGTCGAGCACCGAGAGGGCCAAAACCCGCTCCGGATGGTCGAGCGCCATGCGGTAGGCGCAGCGCCCGCCGCGGTCGTGGCCGACGACGGCGAAACGCTCGAAGCCGAGCCTTTGCATGACCTCGACCTGGTCACGCGCCATCGCCCGCTTGGAATGCGGCTCGTGATCCGGCGTGGCCGGGGGCTTCGAGCTGTCGCCATAGCCCCGCAGATCGGCGCACACGACGGTGTAGGTCTCCGCCAGGCGCGGAGCCACCAGATGCCACATGGCATGGGTCTGGGGATGGCCATGCAGCAGAAGAACCGGGGGACCGCTTCCTCCATGGCGGAGGTTGATGACGGCGTCCGACGTTTCGATCCGGCGATGGGTGAAGGTCTCGAACATCTCTGCCGTTCCTGCCTGCTTGAATGGTATCCGCAACGCTTGCGTCGCTACAGGAGGGCAGAAGAAAGCACGCTGCCCCATATGGCAAGCCCGGCGCTCCCGCAGATGCCTGACTGCCTTGCCGGGCCATGATCACCAGGATCATCACCAAGATCGACGCGATCCGTCATCGATGTGGATGATGCCGTTCCGATAGATCTTAAGGCCGCCGACCTCGTCACGCGAGTGCAGATAGGCCATGACGCCGCGGGATCGGCCATGAATCCTGAAGTCGACGGCGCGGCAGGAGAGATGCATGGAGTGGCTTGCGCCGCCTGCGCGCCGGTTGTGCGCGACACTGCGGTGGGTGGACTCGATGCTGACGGGACCGAACCTCGCTGCGACTTCCGCAACGACTTCGCGGAGGACCCCCGGAAGGCAACCGGTCGGGGCGCTCGCCCGCAGGGTGATGGTGCCCCGCGATACATCGTTCTGAAAGCCTGTGAGAGTTCTCGTGCCCAGCCTGCTGGTGTTCGGCAGGCTTCCGGTCGTGGCGGGATCGTTTATCCGGTCACTGGAAGGCAGGCTGGCATATTGGGCGGGCGGCAACGGCAGCGGTATGACGATTCCGCCCTCTGCCCGAACCGAAACGGGCCATGAGCCCAGCAGAAAGGCGGTGGTTACGAATGCGAACCAAGGCGCATGACGAACTCGAGACAAGGTGCTCATCGGGTTCCTCCCGTCCTGAGCCCCCACTGGGCGAGTGGCCGTACATGGCCCTCGGGGCGGCAATTCGCCTGTTCTTGGCCGATCACTCGGCGGTCACGCCGTCGGCGTTGGATTAGCTAACTAAGCTGGGCTTTGTCGGTGGCAAGACCATATCTAAGAAAAAAAGCATAATCTTGGGGTCTGGTTTGATAATCGTCCTTCCGGCACAAGAAAATATTGACGACGATTGGAACAAGAAACTTAGTTACGTAAAGAGAGGCCGGCAGATCTTGCGGGCCTGTCCTTCCGTCCCCACATCAGGCCATGTTGTGCCGCATCGTCGGCGATCTGGAGACTGGAATGAACGCTGCCCGTAGCGCTGTTTTCGATACCATCAAAGCAGCCGGCCCGAGCCGGGAGGATGCGCTCGCCCGCATCACGCTCCTGGCGAAACTGATGGACAGCGCCTTCTACATCCCTGGCCTCAACCGGCGGATCGGCCTCGACGCGGTGATCGGCCTCGTGCCCGGCATTGGTGATGCAATTTCGGCGGCGCTGGCGAGCTACATCATCTGGGAGGCGCGCCAGCTCGGCCTGCCGCGCTGGAAGATCGCGCGCATGATCGGCAATGTCGCGTTCGATACGGCCCTCGGCGCCATCCCGCTGGCGGGCGACGTGTTCGACGTCTTCTTCAAGGCGAACGAACGCAACCTGCGCATCATCCACGAGCATCTGGGAACGCCCAAGCGCGGCCCGCGCGAGATCGACGGCACGGCTGTGCGGATCAACGAGCGTTAAGCGGGGGACAGATCCCGAATTAAGAGGAGGCGCGGATTGGTCCGCGCCTTTCGTTTGAGAGCATTCTTTGGCGAAGTGGCTCCGGTTTTCCACGTCGCACGATGCTTTCAATTTCTGATTCAGCGCATCTTTTTCACGCAAAACCGGTTCCCACTTTTGCGTTCGATGCTTTAGCGGTGGCTCGAGATGAACTGCTTGAAGCGTTCCGACTTCGGAGCGCCGAACACTTCAGACGGGGATCCCTCTTCTTCCACCACACCCTTGTGCAGGAACACGACCCGGTTCGACACGTCGCGGGCGAAGCCCATTTCATGGGTTACCACGAGCATGGTGCGGCCCTCCTCGGCGAGGGAGCGCATGACGCGCAGCACTTCACCGACGAGTTCCGGATCGAGTGCCGAGGTCGGCTCGTCGAACAGCATCACCTTTGGGTGCATGGCCAGCGCCCGTGCGATGGCCGCGCGCTGCTGCTGACCGCCTGACAGATGCGAGGGGTACTGATTGCGCTTGTCGACGATGCCCACCTTCGCCAGCAGTTCCTCGGCCTCGGCGATGCACTCGGCCTTCGGGCGATTCTGCACATGCACGGGCGCTTCGATCACGTTCTCCAGGATGGTCATGTGGGACCAGAGGTTGAAGCTCTGGAACACCATGGCGACGCGGGAGCGGATGCGATCCACCTGTCCCTGGTCGGCCGGGTGCATGCCGTGACGGCCCTGCTTCAGCTTGATCGCCTCGCCGCCGATGCGGATGTCGCCGGAATCCGGCACTTCCAGCATGTTGATGCAGCGAAGCATCGTCGACTTTCCGGATCCCGAAGCGCCGAGGATCGAGATGACGTCTCCCTCCTTCGCCTCGAGGGACACGCCCTTGAGCACCTCGAGCGATCCGAAGCTCTTGCGGAGGTTGTGGATGGCGACGGCAGGAGCGGGCACAGGCAAGGACGATACTCCGTTAGACATGCGCGGCCTCCAGACGCGGCTCGACGGCCGGGGGGCGGCGCAGATGAGGCGACAGCCACCATTCGATGGCCATGATGATGCGTGTGATGATGAAGTTGAGGATGAGATAGATCAGGCCCGCGACGATGAAGATTTCCACCGCGCGGAAGGTCTGCGAGATCAGCTTCGCGGCAATGCCCGTTACCTCCATCATGGTGATGACCGAGGCGAGCGAGGTCGCCTTCACCATGAGGATGAGTTCGCTGCCATAAGCCGGAAGAGCCTGCCGCACGGCGATCGGGAAGATGATGCGCCGGAAGAGCAGGAAGCCCGACATGCCGCAGGCCCGTGCGGCCTCGACCTGCTGGTGCGGCACCGCTTGCAGGCCGCCGCGGAAAATCTCGCTGGCATAAGCCGCCGTGTTGAGCGTCAGCGCGAAGACCGCGCACCAGTACGGCTCGCGGAAGAAGGTCCAGAGGCCCCATTCCTGCAGGGCCGGGCGGAACTGGCCGAGGCCGTAGTAGATCAGGAAGATCTGAACGAGCAGCGGCGTCCCGCGAAACACGAACACATAGGCCTGCGCGACCCAGTCGAGCACCCTGATCCCCGACATGCGCATGAGCGCCAGAAGCATGGCGAAGACGGCCCCGAGAGCGACGGAGGTGAACGCCAGGTTCAGCGTCAGGGGCACGCCGCTCAAGAGGCGCAGGAACGTCTCCTGCATGAAAGCGAAATCCATCAGGAGGCCCTCCGGATGCCACGCATCGAGTAAGTCTCCGCACGCTGGAAGAGGTAAGTCGAGGCCCAGGTGATGAGCAGGTAGAGAACGGCCGCCGTGATGTAGAAGTCGAAGGGGCGCCGTGTGGAGCCCGCCGCGATGTGCGACTGGCGCAGCAGCTCGACGAGGCCCGTGACGGAGATCAGGGCCGATTCCTTCAGGATCAGCTGCCAGGTGTTGCCGAGACCGGGAATGGCGTAGCGCAGCACCTGCGGCGCGATGATGCGACGGAACATGAGCCAGCGGTGCATGCCGACGGAGCGGGCCGCCTCGATCTCGCCCTTGCTGACGACCTGAAAGGCGCCGCGGAACACTTCCGCCTGATAGGCTCCGGACACGATGCCGATGGCCATGGCGCCCGTCGCGAAAGCCGGGACACCGATAAAGCCCTCGGCTCCGAAGAGGCTGCCGATGGCCCCGAGAGCCGCGCTGCCGCCGAAATAGAACAGGTAGATGACGAGGAGGTCCGGAATTCCGCGCAGGACGGTCGTGTATCCGTCCGCGACGCTCCGAAAAGCGAGATTACCCCCGATTTTGGCCCAGGCCACGAGAGTTCCGACGATCGAGCCGAGGATGAAACCGCACAAGGCGACCGCAAGCGTCATGCCAGTCGCCATCAGAAGGGCCCATCCCCAGCCGTTGGGGCCGAAACCGACGAGCTCGAAATAGCTCAGCTGCTGCACGCGTCTTAACTTTCCTGAGTGAGCCTCGCCGCCGCCGTCCGGCGGGAAGCGGGGCTGTCTTGTGTCACGTTCGGCGCTGCATGCGCCAGACGACCCAGGCCCCGGTCATGGGCCTGGATCGCCGATTTCGGATGCCCCTTTGTCAGCTCTGGGGCGTCATGTCGATCTTGAACCACTTCTGCGTCAGCTTCTGAATGGTCCCGTCGTCGATTGCGGACTGAATGGCCTTGTCGAAGTCGGCCTTGAGGGCGGTGTCGTCCTTGCGCAGGCCGACCGCGACGCCGCGTCCGAGCACGTCGCCGCTCACGGCGCCGCCGGCGATGACCATGTCCTTGAACTCGGGCTTATCGGTCGTGGCCTTGAGCGAGGAATGGGCGGCGAAGATCGCGTCGATGCGGCCGGCCGAGAGATCGAGGTCGTGCTGTTCGGTGGTCTTGTACTCGCGGATGGTGACGACGTCCTTGAGGTACTTCTCGAGGAACTGGGCGTTCACGGTCGAGCCCTGGGTGCCGACGGTCTTGCCCTTGAGGAGCGGCTTCCACTCCTCGATCATCTTCTTGGCCGCTTCAGGATCCTTGTCGAGATTAAAACGCTGGCCCTGGCCGGCGAGCTTCACGAGGGGGGAATCCTTCAGCACGCCCCAGCCATGGGGACCCGACGCATAGGGACGCGAGAACCCGATGACCTCCAGGCGCTTGTCGGTGATGTTCATGCCGGCCATGATGGCGTCGTACTTCTTGGCCTGCAGCGCCGGGATGATGCCGTCCCAGTCCTGCGCCACGATCTCGCACTTCACCTTCATGCGCGCGCACAGGTCGTTGGCCAGATCGATCTCGAAGCCCTCGAGCTTGCCGCCCGCGCCCGTGAAGTTCCACGGGGCGTAAGCGCCTTCCGTGGCGATCTTTACCGTCTTCT
>JBOZRS010000076.1:0-22870 GCA_050789065.1 Microvirga sp. | reverse complement strand
TTGACGAGAGCACCTCGGCCATCGTGCGCCTGCTGGCCCAGATCGGATCCCGGTTCGGAGTGGTCGTCTCGCAGAAGGTCGCGGCCCAGGCTGTCCCGGTGCTCGGGGCGATCGGGGGAGCGACCGTCAATGCCGCCTTCATCGACCACTTCCAGGCGCTCGCCCGAGGGCACTTCACCGTGCGGCGGCTGGAGCGGACCTACGGCAAGGGGACGGTGCGGATGGCCTATGACCGGATCCGGGCCCAGGAACGCCTGTGAGCACGCGCATGCCGAAGGCCGAGATCCTGTCGTCCGCGTTCTTCGCCCGGGATGCCGTCACCACCGCCCGGGATCTTGTCGGCGCCACTCTGCTCGTCGATGGGGTCGGCGGTGTGATTGTCGAAACCGAGGCCTACACGGGTGACGATCCGGACTCGCACAGCTTCTGCGGCCCAACCGCCCGGAATGCAGCCATGTTCGGTCCGGCCGGGCATGCCTACGTGTACCGGTCCTACGGGGTCCACTGGTGCCTGAACGTCGTCTGCCTGCCGGGGAGCGCCGTGCTGATCCGAGCCCTGGAACCCATCATCGGGCACGCGGCGATGACGGCGCGGCGAGGCCAGGACGACCCGCGCCTTCTCTGCTCGGGTCCCGGCCGGCTCTGTCAGGCCTTGGCGTGACGATCACCCATAACGGGCTGCCATTGGACCAGGCGCCCTTCCAGGTCTTCAGCCGAGAGGGGCCGGTCGAGGTGATCACAGGGCCGAGAATCGGGATCACGCGCGCCACCGACAGGCTCTGGCGCTTTGCGCGCGCGGGATCGCGCTTCGTCAGTCGGAAGATCTGAACGGGATGCCAAGCCGGCCCGATCACCATCGGGACCGTGGCTCGTCCCGGCGCGGATCGTCGGTGAAGCCGGGTTGAGGCCCATAGGGCCCGCGGTGCCGGGTGGGCTCGGGCTCCTCCGGCCAGCGCGGCTCCCGCCCCAGCCCGGGGTCCGAGAGGCCATTCACGAGGGCAAGGCTGCCCCGGAGAAAGGACCGCACCGCGCCCACCGCCATGTCGGCGATGTCGCGCAGGCGCACGTCGCCGATGTCCGCGGCAGGCCGATGCTGGGCCTCTCCATAAGGCGCATGGGGGTCGGCGGCGGAGCGCTCCGGCATCAGGCCGGAGACCACGCCGGCTCCGCCGAGGAGCACGACCAGGACCAATGGAACCATGAGGCGGAACGCCAGGCCGACGATCCTCGACACGATGACGTAGCCGATGATCAGGACGATTGCAGTCGTGACGATGCCGATGCTCAAGGACCTTGTACCCCCATGATGGTCGATGCGGAGCGGGGTCCATCCGAAACATCGACGGCTTTTTTATGAGCCTGAACGTATCAGCTCCGGGAAGCCCGCTGCAGAATAGAGGCGTCGCCTCTATGAATGCGGCGTCGAATTATTGGGCCCTGCGGGAATGTCTTACTCTGGCACTCCCGAGACGAAAGCGTTCGGTCCGCTTCAGCGGAGTAATGCCGACGTTAATTGAGATATCGGAGGGTGAAGGTTTGACCCGTAGGCGACCTTCGCATGTAGAGACCTAAGGAGAAGAATGCATGCATATGGCGCGACTGCTCTATAGGGCTAGGCCCAGAGCCATGATTAGCAAGTTTGGAAAGTTTGGTTTGGCACATAAAAAACGACCGGCTGAAGTTGCCGGTCGGTTGAAAATCAGAACCTCAGACGCCTTCACATCCTAGTCGCTTTAGGGCCTCGTCGACCCACGGCTTCGAAACGTTGCCCTCCTGGGTCGCTGCCATGGTCTTGGCCTCGGCCGCCTGCTTTGCCTTGGCATCGGCGTAGATCGTTGCGGTGTCGCCGAAGGGGACGCAGAGCAGGCCATCATCGTCGCCGATGATCAGGTCGCCGGGTTCAACGACCATTCCGTCGATGGCGATCGGTACGTTGATCTCGCCCGGGCCGTCCTTGTAGGGACCACGGTGCGTCACGCCCGCGGCGAAGACGGGAAACCCGTGGGAACGGATGTAACCGTAGTCACGCACCGCGCCGTTGATCACGATCCCTGCGAGGCCGATCTTCTCGGCATGGGCAAGCATAAGTTCACCGATGATGGCGTTGGTCAGGTCGCCTCCGGCATCAACGACGATGACGTCGCCCGGCTCAGCGATCTGGAGAGCCTTATGGACCATTAGGTTGTCGCCAGGGCGGGTTCTCACAGTCAGCGCAGGGCCTGCGAGAGTTCCACCGGCATGGAGCGGACGCAGCCTCGTGCCGGCAGCCGTCATGCGCGACATGACATCGCTCACGTTCGCGACAGGTAATTCCCGAAACTGCTGGACAACGTCCGCATCGACCTTTCGCTGGCGGGGTAGAACTCTGAATCCAATGGTCACTCTGTGTGCTCCCTTTTCACGATGGTAGGTGGTTCTGAAAACGACGCGCAGCATCGGGATGACCGAACCGCGTCGTAAGGCCATGGTTAGCGTGCAACCGATGCCGCTGCCTGGAACGCCGGGTTCGCGACGCTCCTGAGGTCGGGTCCGTCGCCATCCAGGACGCTGATGACGTGGCGTGCGGCCGTCTCCGCCATGGCACGCATGGCGCCCTTTGCGGCCCCGCCCGTATGCGGGGTCACTATGATGTTCGGCAGTGACCAGAGGGCGCTTTCCTTTGGCGGCGGCTCCTCCGCGAAGCTGTCGAGGCCAGCTCCCGCGATAGTGCCGTTGCGCAACGCTTCCACCAGCGCCGCCTCATCGATGATGCCTCCGCGGGCTGTATTCACGACGAAAGACGTCGGCTTCATCCGTGTGAGGCGCTCCGCATTGATGAGGTGATGTGTTTCCTTCGTCAGAGGGCAGTGCAGGCTAACGATATCCGACGTCGCCAGAAGCGCATCGAGATCAGTTTCGTGGCTGACCTCCTGCGGCAGTTCGCTCGTATAGGGGTCAAAGACCGTGACGGACATCCCGAGTCCCCGCGCCAGCGTGGCGACCTCCTGCCCGATGGCGCCAAAGCCCACCAGTCCTAGCTTGGTGCCGGCAATATCGCGTCCGACGTAGCTGGCCTTGGGCCACTCGCCACCTTTGACGGCGCGATCCAGATGCACAAGATCCTTCAGCAAGGCAATCGACAGAGCAATGGCGTGCTCGGCCACCGACCGCGCATTCGCACCAAGGGCACGAAGAACCGGAATGCCGAGCCGAGCGGCGGCGTCAAGATCGATGTTGTTTACACCCGTGCCGTGCTTCGCAATGACCTTGAGGCGCGGCGAGGCCGCGATGACGTTCTCATCGATCTGTCCCTGCCGGACGATCAACCCCTCGATCTGGAGGTCCGACGCGAGCTTCGCGATGTCCTCCGCCGACGCATAGGGCTCGCAGTAATGAGCTTGCAGGCCGTGCGCCTCCAAGTTGGCTGCGGCTTCTCCGGCGAGGGTCGAGCCTGTGACGAGCACGGCCCGGCCTCGTTGTGATGGCAGCGAGTCTGACTCTTCTTCCTTTGGCTGACTTCCCAGCACTTTCCTCTCCCGTTCCAAGGTCTGTTTCCCGACCCGTCCTGCGGCGCGAGATCCAGACCCTGACAAGCTGATCGACTAAAGGATGCCGTCTCACGAAATTTTCTTGCTTGGCGGCGTGTTTTGACAGAAGCACATTTCCAATGTATTTCATAGTAAGAAATGTCGTTACGCAGAATGAAACGGTCATGCCAAGACAAGCCTTGGACGTCGAAGCACGGGAAGAAGGTGGGGTCATTGCCGTTGAGCGGGCTCTGGCTGTTCTCGACGCCTTCACAGCCAATGACAAGTCGCTCAGTCTAGCGGAACTCGCACGTCGCGTTGGCCTGTCGAAGCCGACAGTTCTGCGTTTCACGAAGTCCCTCGCTCGCACCGGCTACCTCGTGCGCAATGATGACGCGACCTTCCGCCTCGGACCGAAACTCGCCCGACTCGGAACCCTGTACCAAGCCAGCTTCCGGATCGAGGATTACGTTCAACCGGCCCTGCGTCGGCTCGCTCAGGAAACCGGTGAGAGCGCCGCGTTCTATGTTCGTGAGGGCGACAAGCGCATCTGCCTGTTTCGCGTGGATTCACCGCAATCCATCGGCCATCGCGCGCGGACCGGCGATCTGCTTCCGCTCGACCGTGGTGCGCCCGGACGCGTACTCCTCGCCTTCAGCGGAGAACCCGGGGAGCTCTACGATCAGATTCGTCGCGACCACTTCTACGCGACGTTCGGTGAACGCGATCCACAGGTCGCGAGTATGGCCTGCCCGATATTCGGGCATGGCCAGGAGATCATCGGGGTCCTTGGCGTGGCAGGCCCGACAGGTCGGTTCGATGCAGAGGCTGTCGCCCGCCACCTCGAGCCGCTGAGATCCATCGCAAATGAACTCACACGACAACTCGGCGGCAAGACCGAGGACCAGAATTCGTTCCGCAGGCCAAGCGAACAAGCACGCACCTGAGGCGGATAAACCCGATCACCAGTGATCACAAGGAGAGGAAACTGTGCTGAAGACTCTGAAAACACTTTGTATTGGTGCTCTCGTCATGAGCGCCACTGCGACAGCCGCTTATGCCGAGTGGCCGAAAGACCGGCCCATTGAGATCGTCGTGGCGTTCGCGCCAGGTGGAAGCACCGACGTCATGGCCCGCGCCATGCAGCCCTTCCTGGAGAAGGAACTCGGCGCGAAGACCGTGATCGTCAACAAGCCCGGCGCTTCCGGCGAGATTGCCTACACCTATCTCTCCCAAGCCAAGCCGGATGGCTACACCTTCTCGTTCATCAACACGCCCGGCTACCTGTCGATGCAGGTGCAGCGCAAGCTGCGGTATGACCCGAAGAGCATCCAGGCCGTAGCCCGCATCGTCGACGATCCGACGGCGTACGTCGTCAAGGCCGACTCCCCGATCAAATCGGTCAAGGATCTGATTGACCAGGCCAAGGTGAAACCGGGATCCGTGTCGGTCGGCACCTCCGGCGTCGGCACCGATGATCATCTCGCTATGATCCTGCTGGAGCAGGCGGCCGGCGTGACCCTGACCCACGTGCCGTTCCCCGGAGCCGGCGAGACACGGACGGCCCTTCTCGGCGGCCACATCACGACGGGTGGCCTGAACGTCAGCGAGTTCGCCGGTGGCGACCTGACCACCATTCGTCCTCTGGTAACGTTCGGCGACAAACGGTCCCCCGAGGCACCGGATGTCCCAACTGCCAAGGAACAGGGCATTGAAGTGGTCATGAGTTCGGAACGCGGTCTGGCTGCACGTCGGGACGTGCCCGCCGACATCCGCGCCAAGTTCTCGGAAGCGGTGAAGAAGGTCGTCGACAATCCTGAGTTCAAGGCAGAAGCCAAGAAGCTCGCTCTTCCGCTCGCCTATCTGTCGGGTGAGGAATGGGAGCAGCAGATGCCGAAACGCCTGCAATCGTTCCAGGATATCTGGAATAAGACACCCTGGGTACAATAATGGCCAACCGCTCGAACCTCGGGCGGACCGGTAACCATCCTGACCTTCTTGCTGGTTTGATTTTCATCGTTGTGGGAGCGCTCGGCCTTTGGGGCGGGCGCGACCTGCGGATGGGAAATGCCGCCATGATGGGTCCGGGTTACCTTCCGCTGATCGTCTCGGGTCTGGTCGTATTGATCGGCCTCGGGGTGACAATCATGGGACTTATGCGCTCCAACGAGCCTCTCGGTGTCGTTCGGCTGCGTCCACTCCTGATCATTCTCCTCGCGATTGCGGGCTTCGCCTATGCAGCGGGATCCTTAGGCTTCATCATCGCGGCCGCATGGCTCATCGGTGTCGGCAGCCTGGCCGATCCAGAAACCCGACTTCGTGAGGTCGCCGCCTCCATCGTGGTGCTGACGATCTTTGGCATCCTCGTTTTCATCGTTGGACTGGGTGTCCAGATGCAGTTGGGGCCGTTCTGATGGAATTTCTTGATTCGCTTATCCTTGGGTTCAGCACGGCTGCCACCCCCATCAATCTCTTGTTTTGTCTCATTGGTGCCCTGTTGGGCACCCTCATTGGCGTGCTGCCAGGGATTGGCCCCACCGCAACCCTGGCGATTCTCCTGCCGATCACGTTCTTCCTACCGCCGCTGGCAGCGCTGATCATGCTCGCGGGCATCTTCTATGGCGCGCAGTATGGAGGATCGACGACTGCGATCCTGGTGAACCTGCCCGGCGAGGCATCGTCGGTGGTCACGGCGCTGGATGGCTACCAGATGGCCAAGCAGGGCCGTGCAGGAGCGGCCTTGGCCGTCGCGGCACTGGGATCGTTCTTCGCGGGCACCGTGTCGACGATCGGATTGGCAGTTGCAGGACCGACCTTGGCGAGCTTCGCACTCGACTTCGGTCCGGCCGAATACTTTTCGCTCACGGTCTTTGGACTGCTGTGCGCCACGATCCTCGCCAGCGGCTCGGTGATTAAAGCCATTGGCATGATCGGCATCGGCCTTCTTCTCGGCTGGGTCGGCACAGACGTGAACAGTGGGTCGGAGCGCCTCACCTTTGGCGCGGTGGAACTCTTCGACGGCATTGAGTTCGTCGTCATCGCCGTCGGGCTCTTCGGTATTGCCGAGATCATCGTTAATCTCGAGAGCCCGGGATCCCGGGGGTTGATCGCAACCAAGATCACCCGCCTCTGGCCGACCCGCGAAGACTTCCGCAAGGCGTGGCCTGCTGTTCTCCGCGGTACAGGTCTCGGAACCTTCCTCGGAATCCTTCCCGGTGGTGGGGCGACGCTCAGCGCGTTCAGTGCCTACACCCTTGAGAAGAAGGTTTCCCGTAACCCGAAGGAGTTCGGTAGGGGCGCGATCCAGGGTGTGGCAGGTCCGGAGGCGGCCAACAATGCCGGAGCCCAATCGTCGTTCATTCCGTTACTGACGCTTGGGATCCCCTCGAATGCCGTGATGGCGATGCTGCTGGGCGCTATGACCATTCATGGCATTACGCCTGGACCGTCCGTCATGCACAACCAGCCCGATCTCTTCTGGGGACTGATTGCCAGCATGTGGATCGGCAATCTCATGCTGCTGGTCATCAACCTTCCGTTGATCGGGCTGTGGGTAAAGCTCCTGACGGTACCGTACCGTCTTCTCTATCCGGCGATCCTTCTGTTCTGTTGCGTCGGCGTCTACAGCGTCAGCAACCGGGCTTTCGATGTCGCTCTCGCGGTCGGCTTCGGCTTCTTGGGATATCTCTTCCGCAAGGCGAAATGCGAGCCCGGCCCGCTGTTGCTCGGTTTCGTCCTCGGGCCTCTGCTGGAAACGAACCTGCGGCGTGCGATGCTCATCTCGCAGGGAAGTCCGAGCGTCTTCATCGAGCGACCGATCAGCCTGATCCTCCTCCTTGCGTCCCTGGCCCTGTTCATCTTGCTCCTGGTGCCGGCCATCCGCAAAACCCGCGAGGAAGCCTTCGTTGAAGAGGAAGCCTGAAATGCATGGAGGAGCGGTGGGGTCGAGTCGTCCCGCCGCTCCGCGGCGCCTCCGCCGGATCCTGGCACTCGACGACTTCGAAGTGGCGGCACGCCGCCATCTGCCGCGGCCGATCTTCGGTTACGTCTCAGGGGCCGCCGAGACCAATGCCTCCCTTCGCGACAACCGGTCGGCCTTCGATGAGTTCGGCTTCGTCCCGCGGGTGCTCGTCGACGTGTCGAAGCGCGTCCAGAAGGTCGACCTATTCGGCCATACCTACGCGGCCCCGTTCGGGATCGCTCCCATGGGGATCAGCGCCCTGTCGGCCTATCGCGGCGATCTGGTTCTGGCGCGGGCGGCCGGGCAGGCGAACATCCCCATGGTGATGAGCGGCTCCTCCCTGATCCGCCTCGAGGAGGTCGCGAAGACTAATCCTGCGGCCTGGTTTCAGGCCTACCTGCCGGGCGAGCCGGATCGCATCCTTGCGCTACTGGAGAGAGTCGAGCGGGCGGGCTTCGGGACGCTCGTGCTGACCGTCGACACGGCGGTGCTGGCCAATCGCGAGAACAACATCCGAAGTGGTTTCTCCACACCTCTTCGTCCCAGCCTGCGCTTGGCATGGGACGGCATGATACGGCCGAGCTGGACCTTGTGTACCTTCTTGCGCACGCTGCTGAAGCACGGAATGCCCCACTTCGAGAATTCCTATGCAACCCGCGGTGCGCCGATCCTGGCCAAGGGCGTGATGCGGGACTTCGGCGCGAAGGACCACTTGAATTGGCGTCATCTGGAACTGATCCGGGAAAGGTGGAAGGGACGCTTGGTCGTCAAGGGCATCATGGCCAGGGAGGATGCCTGCATCGCTCGCGACAGTGGCGTCGACGGCATCGTCGTGTCGAACCACGGGGGTCGGCAGCTCGATGGAGCGGTCTCGCCCCTCCGCGTCCTGCCGGCCATTGCGGATGCCGTAGGCGCTTCGATTCCCGTTATGATGGATGGCGGTATCCGGCGAGGCTCCGACGTACTGAAGGCAATCGCTCTTGGCGCCTCATTCATCTTCGTCGGCCGCCCGTTCGTCTATGCGGCAGCAATCGGAGGCGAGGCTGGAGTCAGTCATGCCGTCAACATTCTTTCATCAGAGATCAGCCGGAACATGGGGCTTCTCGGGATCAACACGCTGGGGGAGATGCACCCAGATCGGCTGCTGAGGCTCAACGGCGCGAATGGGGATCAGACCTGAGAGGGTGCCTGGAGTTCCCCGCGTTGGGAAGGTCCGGTAGTGGCACGGGGCGGACCTTAACCGAAATTCCGCATTCGCGGCGTGAGCAGACCCTCATAAACAAGAGCTCAATGGCTCAGTTTGACCCTGAACAGACCTTCCCCTCGTCTTGGGTAACGCTCCAACGCCGAGCCCCAAGTCAAAGATTAGAGCGGATTCGATTTAGGTGAACTCATCTCCGCAATTGGTGAGATAGTTCTGGCACTCGTCGGCCGGGAAGCGATCGAGCAGTTCTCCGATGGTGGTCCAGAGCGCCTCCTTGGTGCGCGCCGCCGCCTTGCGCAGCAGCGCCTTGAGTTTGGCAAACACCTGCTCGATCGGGTTCAGGTCGGGCGAGTACGGCGGCAGGTACACTAGGCTCGCTCCCGCGGCTTGGATCATCTCGCGGACACCGGCCGCCTTGTGAGCCGCCAAGTTGTCGAGCACGACCACATCACCGGGCGACAACTCCGGGATCAGTACCTGCTCGACATAGGCGCGAAACACCTCACCGGTCATCGGGCCGTCCAGCACCATCGGAGCAATGAGGCCGCTGGCGCGCAGACCGGCCACGAAGGTGGTGATCTTCCAATGACCCCAGGGTGTGGCATCCACCAGACGTTCGCCTCTGGGACAGCGCCCGTAACGGCGCACCATGGTGGTGGATGTTCCGGTCTCGTCCAGGAACACAAAGCGGGCCGGGTCCATAAAGCGCTGCCAGACACGCCAGTGCCGGCGCTCGCGCGCCACGTCCGGTCGCTCCTGCTCGGCGGCTCTCAGGCTCTTTTTTTGTGCGTCAGGCCAGCTCGTCTGAGCCAGCGGCTGAGGGTGGAGGTCGCCCCGACCATGATGCCGTGCTGGCGCAACTCGGCTTGGATCTCCCTCAGAGAGATGTCGGGCTTGGCCTCCAGGACAGCCTGCACGAGCGCCTCATGCGGCTCGAGGATGGGGTGGCGATGGACCGCCAAAGCGCGCTGGAGCCGGGCTGCCGCTCTGGCGGAAGCGCCGCATCAGTTTGACCGCCGCAGAGGGGCTCACGTCGAAGTGCAGGGCCGCCTGCCGAATGCAGGACCCGCCTGCCACCGCACGCACGATCCGCTCACGCAAGTCTCGGGACAGAGGAGCTGGCATGGGATGCCTCCCGGCCGACACAACCAACCCTATGGAATCAGCTCTGCCGATTCCACGCAACCGCTGCACGCTCTAAGATGAAAGAGCCCCTCAAGGCGAAAGCGCCGCGCACTCTCGAAGCCCTGGAACTCGAACTCAAACCCGCCCCCGACACCATCACCGCAAAGGATGCCAAAGGCTGGATCAGGCATGCCGGCTATGCCCTACACTGATCCCAAAAGCGCTTTAGTCGCCGACGGGCTGAGGGTCTGTGGGGCCGTGCAGGTTCGCGAGGATCATGCGGGCGCGCCAGAGCTTCTTGGAGACGGATTTGAGGCGGCGCGCGCCCAGCAACGTCGAAAGGCAGTCAAGGATGTAGAGTTGCCCGTAACGTCCCCGGTTGGGCATGTAGAAGAATTTCTCCTCGTCAAACGCATGGAGCGGGATCACGATATTGCTGTTCTTGGCGAGTTCGCTGTCCGGGCTCGTAACGGCAATGACTGTGGCGTTCTGATTACGGGCGATCTCCGCGCTGTCGATCAGCGATCGCGGCTTCCCGGTCACGGAGAAGATCAGCAGCGCATCCTTCGTGCTGCAGTTCGCCGCCATGATCAGCTGCTGATACGCGTCGCAGGATGCCGTTGCCGCCATATCAAGGCGGAAAAGCCGGTTTTCCGCCTCCCGCGCCACGTTGGCCGAACTGCCCCCGACGCCGAAGCAAAAGACACGCTGCGCCTTGTCCAGGATATCGACCGCTCGCTCCAGCGCAACGGGGTCCCGCTGAGCGAAGGCATTTGCCAATGCCTGCGCCGTCGCCTCGTAGACGTGTTCTGAAACGGCTCGTCCGGTCGTCGCCGGCTCCTGCCGCTCGGCGGCGATGTACATCCGCCCGAGGGCGTAGTCCTGGGCGAGACGGATCTTGAAGTCGGTGAAGCCGTCGCAGCCCATCCGTCGGGCAAAGCGAATGATCGTCGGTTCGCTGACTTCGGCCTGGGCGGCAAGGCTCTTGGTGCTGATCCGTGTCGCGGCTTCGATGTCGGAGAGGATAATATTCGCGACATTGCGCTCGGCACGGCTCATTTCGGGTACCTTGAGGCGCATGTTGTCTATCAGGCTGCTCACTTGGCGCATCACTGTTTCACCCCAGGGGATGATCGGGGAGGGTCCTGTTTCATAGGGAGTCGACGGACACAAGGGAAGGCCGCCTCGCGAGAACCCGTCCGGTGCGCCGATCAGGTTTCGTTCGATCCGTGCCAGGGAACATCACGAATGATTCCATTATCCTGCAGGAGTGAGATCCGTCGTTCGCTGCCGCATGCAGAAACACGGCTTATCAACCCAGGATCACAGGTGAACCCTGAGCGATTGATGAGGAATGTTAGGAAGATCGGCAGAAATTCTGCCCTTGAACACCTATTTCTCCGCCGCTGAGACCTGCACTTCAGTAGCCGAAACTCTGAAACAAATTGTTTCGACAGATCCGCCGCAAGTCCTCGGCCATCAGGTAATCGTCCTCCAACACCAAGAAGCGGCGGCCCCGCCATGCGGACGCAGACACCGGGTCAGGCATGCGCCAGCTCCTTGTGTTGGGTCGAGATCGGCAGGGTGATCGTGCAATGCACACCCTCAGGCGTCAGTTGGTAAGCTGTCTCCGCGCTGAGCTGGTGGGGCAGCGCCCGCTCGATCAGCTCGCGTCCGTAGCCTTACCGCAGCGGCCGTCCGTCGGGAGGCAGCGCGACAGGCACGCCGCTCTCCCGCCACTCCTCCCGCAGCGTCTCGGCGGCCCGCTTGCGCTCGGTGATGTCGTCGTACAGGACAGCGACCCGATCCCCGCCCCGCGGGAAGACGCGGCTGTCGAACCAGCGGCCGAGCGGGCTGCGTAATGCTCGAGGCGGATCGGCTCGCCGGTGTCCACGACGCGGGCGTATACGCAGAGGATCTCGTCGTAGGGGCTCGGAACCACCTCACTCCTGAGACGGCCGACGATGCCATCGGGGGACAGCCCGGTCTGCGTTTCGAACGCCCAGTTGACCTCCAGGAAGCGGAAGTCCACGGGCTTGCCGCTGGCATCGCGGACGATCTTGCTGAGGGCAAAGCCCTCATCCATCGTGTCAAACAGCGACCGGGACTTCGCCTCGCTCCTGGCCAGCCGCTCGGCCGCCGCGATCCGCTCGTCCAGGTGGAAACGAACCTGACGCTGGCGCTGACGCGCACGGGCACAGTCAAGTTAACGCTCTGGTGCCTGGACCCGAGCATAAGCGGGGTATGAAACCGACCCGTCATCCCCGCTAGCCTGTCACCGCTTTCCGGCTGAAGTGATCAGCCATGCTGTGTGGCTGTATTTCCGATTCCCGCTTAGCCTGCGTATGGTCTAGGAGATGCTCGCCGCCCGCGGGGTCCTGGTCAGCTACGAGACGGTGCGGCAGCGGGCGCTAAAGTTCGGTCAGGCGTTTTCCAGTCAGATTCGCAGGCGCCTTCCGGCAGCCGGAGACAAGTGGCACCTCGACGAGGTGGTCATCAGCATTGCAGGCCGAAAGCACTGGTTGTGGCGAGCGGTCGACCAACATGGTGTTGTGCTCGACATCCTGGTTCAGAGCCGCCGCAACGCCAAGGCAGCCAAACGCCTGTTGCGCAAGCTGCTCAAGAAGCAGGGCGTCGCCCCGCGTGTGATGATCACAGATAAATTGGCGAGCCATGCGGCCGCCAATAGAACGGTGATGCCGGGCGTCGAGCATCGGCAGCATCGCGGCTTGAACAACCGAGCCGAGAACAGTCATCAGCCGACCCTCCGACGCGAGCGCATCATGAAGCGCTTCAAATCAGCCGGTCAGGCCCAACGCTTCCTCTCGGTCCACGATCAGGTGGGGAACCTCTTCCGCCATCCTGCCACCATCCACGCTTCTGATCGTCGGCAGGCTCGCGCTCGGGCCTTCCGCGTCTGGGCAGAGGTAACCGGCACCGTGACTGTCGCCTAATCCGGCCCCGAACCAGGATCGGTGTAGCCTACTTCAACAACTTGACGGTGCCCGCCGGGCCATGCCAGCGATCACCTCTGCTTCGCCCGCCCGGACGGCATTGTCTTCACTGCCGACCATGTCATGTCCTGGTCGAGCAGCATCGTCTCCCCGCCGGGCGGCGACATGGCAGCCTATGTCGACAGCCTGCGCCTGATGCTGAGCCGGGATGACCGCCTCTACTTGCCTGGGCATGGGCCGCCGCTGCCGAACCCTAAACCCTATGTTGCGGATCTGCTTGACCATCGCTTGAGGCGCGAGAAGACCATTCTCCGGACGCTCCGCGATGGCCCCTACACGACGTTGGATCTGGTGGATCGGCTCTATACAAAGACACACCCCTGGCTGCGGCGGGCGGCCGAGCGGAACGTCGCTGCGCATCTGCTTAAATTGCGGGCGGAGGGGCTTGTTTGGCCCGATGAGGAGCACTGGCAGGCGAGTGAAGGGCTCTCCTGCTCTTGTGAGGACTGAAGAATGATGACGAGCACTTGGAGCGAGAGAGATCCAGAGAAGGAGACGAGCACCGTCATCGTGCTCGAGCACCATGGGTAAGAGAGACGCAAATGAGGCTACCAAGACCAAGGCTCAAGAAGTGCACCTACTCTGAGACCCTTACTAAGCTCGGTCTATCCTCAGGGCCATAGGCCGCCTAATTCGGCGACTATGCTGATTGAGCTTGAGCCCTGTCGCTTTATCCCAATCTGTCGAATCTCGGTCTCTCAGACACGATCTCGAGCATGTCATCCGGCAGCGGTCGCTGCAGTTTGAGCGCAACTTCCGCCGGTGCGGTGAGCCAAGTCTCGTACTCCTCAGGAGAGGTCAGGATCACCGGCATCGCCTTCGGATGGATCGGAGCCACGATGCTGTTTGGCTCGGTGGTCAGGAATGAATAGAGCAGGTGCTCACCTTCGACCGGCTCAGCCTTCGTGCCGCGGACAGCGGTCCACGGCCGCCAAATGCCAGCGAAGGCAGCAAGTGGCCGGTCCTCAGAGAGAGCGAACCAGGTCGGCGTCTTCCTCGGTTTGGTGTCGGCGTATTCGGAGAACGAGGTCAGTGGCACCAAGCAGCGGTACTGCGGCTTGAGCCAAGCCCGCCAGAACGGCGAGGAGACATTGCGAACGTTGGTGACCAGCTGGGTACCGACCTTCGGCGGGGGCGGGAAGCCCCAGCGCATCCGGATCAGTTCACGCTCACCCTCATGAAGCCGAACAATGGGAGCCATCTGGTCGGGGAAGATTGCTGGCAGCGGAGGCACATTGCCCGCACTGTCGCGGCTGACCTCGAAGGCCCGACGCATGGCCTCCTGAGTGGTATAGGACGAGTACAGGTTACACATGCGGTGCGCTCTCCTTCGTCGTATGAGCCATGCGTTTAGAGGAGCCGTGCAGGGCAGGCTCTGTGATCAGCCCTCGTTGCGTGCTGTCACCGAAAGTCTCTGACTGACAGCCGGATCGTTGGCTCATTCACACGTTCTATTACATCTTCATCTAGCCGATCTGTCATCTCCTTGGCTCCTGGTCGCAGCCTGTCACGGGTTCCGATCCTGGCTTCGTCGCCCCGCCCAGGCTGGACCAGGAAAGCTTCATCCCGGGTGCTGAGGCTGCGCAACAGGTATGACAGGTCCATAAGGTTCTCAGCGATGAGATGCGTTACGCCGCCATCCCGCTGCAGGCGTCCCCGGCAGGCGATCATGCCCGAGGACAGGATGAGCCGGCGCTGCCTTTCGAACAGAGAGGACCAGATCACAAGGTTGGCGACATCCGTCTCATCCTCGATTGTCATGAACATCACGCCCTTGGCCGAGCCCGGCTTCTGGCGCACCAGGACCAAGCCGGCAACCGTCACGCGCTGGCCGTCTTTGACGCTTCGCAGGGACGAGCAGCGGTGGATCCGGCGCTCCCGCAGTTCCTGCCTCAGGAAAGCAAGTGGGTGCTGGCGAAGCGTCAATCCTTTTGACCGGTAATCCTCCACGACCTCCCGTCCTTCGGTCATCTGAACGAGTTCGACACAAGGCTCGCCTCCCTCGGTCTGAATGACATTGTCCCGTGCGTCCGCGGCGGCAAAAAGCGGTAACGGCACGTCGGACAAGCCCCGGATTGTCCAAAGAGCGTCTCGTCGGGTGATGCCGATCGAGCCGAACGCGTCGGCATCGGCCAGGCGCTCCAGAGCCAAGATGGGGATTCCTGCACGCCGCCACAGATCCTCGATCGAGGTGAACGGGTGCTCAGTCCTGGCCAGCGGGATCATCGCGCCATCGGCATTCGCAAGGCCTCGCACCAGGCGCAGCCCAAGACGAACGGCAAAGTGCCTCGGGTTGTGGGTTGGCTCCAAGGTGCAATCCCAGCGGGAATGGTTGATATCGACCGGCCGAACTTCCACCCCGTGGTTGCGTGCATCCCGGACGAGTTGTGCCGGGGCATAGAAGCCCATCGGCTGCGCGTTCAGGATGGCGCAGCAGAAGACGTCCGGGTGGTGGCACTTCATCCAGGATGAGGCATAGGCGATCTTGGCAAAGCTCGCCGCATGGCTTTCCGGGAAACCATAGGAGCCGAAGCCCTCGAGCTGCTTGAAGGTGCGCTCGGCAAAAGGCGCGTCATAGCCGCGGGCGATCATACCGCGAACCAGCTTGTCTCGGAACTTGGTGACGCCGGCTGTCAGCTTGAAGGTCGCCATGGCACGACGAAGCTGGTCGGCCTCGGAGGGCGTGAAGCCAGCGCACTCGATCGCGACCCGCATGGCCTGCTCCTGGAAAAGCGGCACGCCGAGTGTCTTCTCCAGAACGCGTTTGAGTTCAGGGCGAGGGTATTCCGGCTCTTCATGACCTTCCCGGCGACGCAGGTACGGATGCACCATGTCACCCTGGATTGGACCGGGACGCACGATCGCCACCTGGATCACGATGTCGTAGAACTTGTCCGGCTTGATCCGGGGCAGCATCGCCATCTGAGCGCGGCTCTCGATCTGGAATGTGCCGACCGTGTCAGCCTTCTGGATCATCCGATAGGTCGGCCGATCGTTGAGCGGGATCGTAGAAAGGTCGCGATCCTCACCCTTGTGATCTTTGAGGAGATCGAAGGCGCGGCGCATGCAGCCCAACATGCCGAGGCCCAGCACATCGACCTTCATGAACTTCAGGGTATCGATGTCGTTCTTGTCCCACTCGATCACCTGACGGTTTTCCATTGCCGCTGGCTCGATAGGCACGAGGTCGTCGAGACGCTCCTGGGTGAGCACGAACCCTCCCGGGTGCTGTGAGAGATGGCGTGGCGCACCAATGAGCTCGCTCGCGAGCTCGAACGTCATCCGCAGGCGCGGATCATCGAGGTTGAGGTTGAGTTCTTTGGCTTCCTTGTCAGAGACCCCGTCATTGCCCCAACCCCACACAAGGCCGGAGAGACCGGCCGTCACATCCTCGGGCACACCCAGCACCTTGCCGACCTCGCGAACGGCGCCGCGCGCACGGTACGTGGACACAACGGCCGTGAGCGCCGCGCGGTGCCGCCCATAGGTGTCGTAGATCCACTGGATCACCTCCTCACGCCGTTCGTGCTCGAAGTCGACGTCGATGTCAGGCGGCTCGCGGCGCTCCTGCGAGACGAAGCGCTCGAACAGGAGGTCGTGCTCGACTGGATTGATCGAGGTGATACCAAGGACGAAACAGACGGCGGAGTTCGCCGCCGAGCCGCGTCCCTGGCACAGGATCCCCCGGCCTTTGGCGAACTGGACGATGGCATTGACGGTCAGGAAGTAGGGCGCATAGCCCAGCTCTTCGATCAGGTGCAGTTCATGCTGGATCGTTCCGGCGACGCCATCGGGAATGCCGTCGGGATAGCGACAGTTAGCCCCTTCCCAGGTCAGCCGCTCCAGTTTTTCCTGGGCCGTCTCTCCGGGCTCCGTCTCGCTCGGATACTGGTAGCGCAACTCGTCCAGGGAGAACGTGCATCGGTCCAAGATCTCCTGAATGCGCCCAAAGGCTTCTGGATGCCGCTCGAACAGGCGCCGCATCTCGACCGGCTCCTTGAGGTAGCGGTCGGCATGACGCTCCAGCCGGTAGCCCGCCTCGTCGATGGTGCAGCCTTGTCGGATGCAGGCAACCACGTCCTGCAGGCGTCTACGCTCGGGGTGATGGTAGAGCACGTCACCCATGGCCACGGTCGGCACTCGTGCCGCTTGGGCCATCTGTTCGATGTAGTAGAGCCGCAAATGCTCGTTGGAAGCAAAGCGCCGGACCAGGGCCATGTAGGCGCGATCGCCGAAGGTGGCTCTCAGGCTAACGAGGTTGGCCTTGAGTTCGTCACTCGCCTCGTCACCCAGCAGGATGGCGATCATCCCTTCGTTCCAGGCAACCACATCGTCCCAGGTCAGGAAGCACCTGCCTTTCCCGCCACGGCTCTTGCCGATGCTGAGAAGGCGGCACAGGCGGGAGTAGGCGGCGCGGTCAGTGGGATACACAAGCAGGGACGTTCCGTCAGTGAGATCGAGCCGACAGCCGACGACGAGCCGAACCCCGGCCTCTTTCGACGCCTCATAGGCGCGCACAATCCCGGCCAACGAATTCCGATCGACAATGCCGAGTGCGGTGATGCCGACTTGCTTTGCCTGCGCGAACAGCTCCTGGGGGCTCGAGGCGCCCCGGAGAAACGAGAAATGGGTGGTGACCTGCAGTTCGGCATAGCTCATCTGGCAAGGCTTTCAGTCACTCGAACAACCCGTGCAGCCACCAGCGCCCACCTTGGTCGGTCGGCGCGTCACGGAAGAGCCAGAACCGCCCGCCCTGGTCCGTTTCGACCCGGTAGTAGTCCCGTGGAGCCGCGCGCTTGTCGCCGTTCCACCACTCCGGCGTGATCCGTTCTGGGCCGTCGGCCTTGGCGACTTTGTGACGGAGCCTGCGCCAGATGAAGAAGGCCGGTGGGTGATCCGGGAGCAGGGCGGTCGCCACGACTGGCTCCGGTGGATCAAGCAGCCGCGTTGGCCTCATCAGAGTTTCGGGCCAGACAGAACCGGTGGGTGGCGCAAGAGGCGAGATCTTTCGCGCCATGCGCTCCGGCACCAGGGTTGGGACCGGAGCAAGGCGGTAGACGCGATGAGCGCCCACACGCGCACCGAGACGGTCGACAAGCCGGCTGATGTCTGCATTCGAGGAGGCATTCTCGGCGATACCAGGAACCTCTGTCTGCTGCTCAACGAAGGGCTCAGTGCGGCTGGCGATGAGAGCCACCTCCTCGATGCCGAAGCCGGGATCGACCGTCGGCAGGCACTCGTCGAACAGCCTTGCCAGATGAACATGATCCCGCGTTGCTTTCGCCGTTCCCACACGCAGCGACGCTCCTTTCTCGTCAACTCGACGGATCACTAGATCGAGCCGGCGGATGCCTTCTCCCCGCTGGATCAGCTTGCGACAGAGATCCTGGGAGAGCCGGCGCACTACCTGCTTCAGGTCCTCAAGCCGTGCGATCGGCTCAGCGAAGGTGAGGGTGGCGATCGCCGTCTCCTGCGGGATCAGCGGAGAGATCGGCTCGAAGGCATGGCCCATCGCTTGATCGAGCCGCAGCGCCACCTCCTTGCCGAAGCGACGCACCATCGGAGCCCGGGGCATGGCAGCCAGCTGGCCGACCCGCTCGATGCCAAGTCGGTGCATGGCATTCAACGTCTCAGAGGAAACACGAAGGGCGGCAACGGGAAGAGGAGCTACCGCATCGACGGTGCGCCCGGGCGGCACGACGCTGCCCTTGCCGTAACGGGCCACACCCCAGGCTGCCCCGGGTGCGTCGGCGACAGCCGCCCGCGCGGCAATGCTTCGATCGCCGAGACGAGTGGTCAGATCGGTCAGCAAGGCCTCCTCTCCGCCGAGCAGATGGTCTGCTCCGGCGATGTCGATCCAAAGACCGTCAGGCGGATCAGGCGCGACCACAGGCGAATAGCGAATGGCCCAGCGGGCGAGATGCCGCAGCGATGTCTCGTCGTCGTCAGGCGTGGCACCACACACGTGCAGGTCAGGCACGAGTGCCTGCGCTTGAGAGAGGAGCATACCGATGCGCAGCCCTAGACTGTCCGCCGTTGCGTCAACGGCGGCGATCAGGCGGCGGGAGCCCGTGGCACCCACGGTCACGAGCGGCTTATCGCGTGGCGGCTCGCCGAACCTGCGCCGGATCCGGTCGGTCGGCCAAGTCGGCAGGTAGAGCGAGACGACCCTTCGCATCGCAGGCCTCCAGGATCCAGGTACGCGGTTCGGCGCCGCGGCACCGCACCAGATCGACCTGCCAACGGGCTCGGCCGAGGCCGGGAGCCGGCAGGGGTTCGGATTCCATCGGCGCAACGCGCCAACGGGTCGAAGCGGCGGTGGGCAGCCGGGTCAGGTCCTTCTCGGCAACGGTCCACCAGCGCCGCAGCAGGAGAGCGGTGACGCCCGAGGACTCCGCTGCCAGCTGCAGCCGGCGTGAGGCGGAAAGGCCGAGCCGCGTGACCTCGCCAACAACCGCTCCGAGGCCTTTCTCGTGCAGGCCTTCCTCGACGAGGGGCAGAATATCCCGGTCATGGGAGGTCTCGACATAGATGACGCGATCCGGATGCAAACCGGCCCGCAGCAGGCCCGGGGCGAAGAGGTCGCGCCGGGTCAGGCACCAGAGAACCGGTCCCTTGAGCCGGGCGGCGATGCCGGCCGTGAATAGCGTGGCGGCACCGGCAAACTCGGAAGCCGCTCCTGCCTCGATGATCTCGTGCAGGGTGCCACGGGCCAGGCCACGGTCGGGAAGGTGTTCGTCGATGGGTGGCACGCCGAAGGGCAGCGGCTGGCGGCGCTGCGATCCGCGCTCGAGGTGCGCGATCTGCCGCCGTAACTCCGCAATGGCCTCCGGGGGCGTGGCATGCATGGGTCCTGCTCATGCCGGCATGGCAGCGAGGCTCAAGGGGCGGATGGGCGATGAGGAATTTCGGGGCACCGTCATGCTCCATGACTCACTGCGACAAAACGGAACAAAACATGAACATACTCCCACGGATCGAGTCAACGTGAGAGGCCTGGCCAACGGCTGTGGATAACGGGGAGGAACTGTGGCCGCGGCCGCAGCCAGCGGGGCAGGAGTCGACTGTCTTGGCGAGGCAGGGACCTGCTGCGCCAAACCTCAGAGTGCCAGAGCCAGTTGTGGGCTCTCGTGATTCTCATCGGCCCCGAGCGCCGACAGGGTGATCCCAAGCAGGCGCACACCCTTCGACACAGGCAGCAGAGATTTCAGAAGCTCGATGCTAGTGCGTTCCAATGCCGCCTTATTGTCCATCGGGGTTGCAAAGGATCGGCTGCGGGTGACTTGCTGGAAATCCGCATACTTGACCTTCAACGTGACCGTGCGTCCGCGGATTCCTGTCCCCTCGCAGTAACGCCAGACCTTGTCGATGATCGGCGCGAGGCTTTGTTTCATCTCTTCGAAGGCAATCAGATCGTTCGAGAAGGTGTTTTCCGCTCCAACCGACTTGCGGATCCGGTTCGGTTGTACAGGACGGTGATCGACGCCACGGGCGATCCAGTAGTAGTAAGATCCGGCCTTACCGAATTGCTCCTGCAAGAACGGAAGGGACTGGGATCGCAGGTCCAGGCCGGTGTGGATCGCCAGCCGGTTCATCTTTGCCGTAGTGGCTGGTCCGATGCCATGAAATTTGCCCACCGGCAGAACCTCGACGAAGGCAGGACCCATCCGGGGTGTGATCACGAAGAGGCCATCCGGCTTGCGGTAGTCCGAGGCGAGTTTGGCCAGGAACTTGTTGTAGGACACGCCAGCCGAGGCGGTCAGAGCCGTCTGCTCGCGGATCGTCGCCCGGATCCCCTCTGCGATCTGCGTGGCCGATGTGACGCCTTTGAGGTTTTCGGTGACATCGAGATACGCCTCGTCGAGCGAGAGCGGCTCGATGAGCGGCGTGTATTCGGCGAAGATCGTGCGGATCTGCTGCGAGATCTCCCGGTACACATCAAAGCGCGGTGGCACGAAGATGAGGTCGGGACATTGGCGCCGCGCCATGGTCGAGGCCATAGCAGAGCGGACACCGAACTTGCGGGCCTCGTAGCTGGCAGCCGCCACGACGCCCCGCTCACCTGCTCCACCCACCGCGACGGGTTTGCCGCGCAGCTCCGGGTTATCGCGCTGTTCGACAGACGCAAAGAACGCGTCCATGTCGATGTGAATGATCTTGCGCTGCCGTCCGGTGAGCACCGACGGCTCGCCAAACACGTGAGAGGCTTGCCTCTGAGCTTCTTCTGGGTCGGGGACCGGCCTTACCATTTGGCTATGACCTCCGCTTCGGCTCGTTCTCGCCCGAGGTGGCAACGTGAGAATCCACCTCGGCAGCCCTGGCTATCGCCACATGCCACGCATCTTTGCGCCGACATCCACGCGAATGCCTTTTGTCACGGCAGGTGACGTTGCCGGGTCCGGCACAGCCACGGGCCACGACACCCGTTCGAACAGCTTCAGGAAACTACTCGGGATGAAGCGGGTGCGGGCAGCGTAAACATGACGGTCGCCCGTGGCGGATTGTTGATGGGTGAAGAACCGCTGCGGCACGATCAGATGCAGGTGGTCCTTGGCCCGGGTCATGGCCACGTAGAGCAGCCGCCGCTCCTCCTCGATCTCCGCCGTAGTGCCGGTGCCGAGATCGGACGGGATGCAGCCATCGACCACGTTCAGCACGAACACCGCCTTCCATTCCTGGCCCTTGGCGGAATGGATCGTCGACAGGATCAGGTAGTCCTCGTCGCGCAGAGGCACCCCAGCCTGATCGCTCGTGGCATCCGGCGGATCGAGTGTAAGCTCGGTCAGGAAGCGCTCGCGCGAGGGATAGCCTCCCGCAATCTGCTCCAACTGCATCAGGTCGGTTTTGCGGGTCGCGGCATCATCGTGCATACGCTCAAGGTGGGGCTCGTACCAGGTTCGCGCCTGTTCAAGTTCCGCCGGCCATCCTGCGGTACCCGCGCGAAGCTGTGCAATCGCATTGACGAACGAGGGCCACTCGTCTCCCGCCCGGGGCGGGGAAGGCGCCTCCATGAGCGCTCCGATCGGATCGGCGGCGTCATGCATGCGATCGAGCACGCGCTGGGCCGAGGTCGGACCGACGCCGGGCAGAAGCTGCATAAGCCGGAAGCCGGCCACCCGATCACGTGGGTTCTGGACAAACCGCAGCAAGACGAGCAGGTCCTTGACGTGAGCGGCGTCGAGGAACTTGAGGCCTCCGAACTTCACGAAGGGTATGTGGCGGCGGGTCAGCTCCACCTCCAGCGGCCCGCTGTGATGCGAGGTCCGAAACAGCACCGCCTGCTGCTTGAGGCAGATGCCATTCTCGCGGTTCGCCAGCACCTGCTCGACCACATATCGGGCCTGATCGGTCTCGTCGCGGACGGCCACCAGCTGCGGCCGCTCACTGGAGGCGCGATCTGTCCAAAGATTTTTAGTGAAGCGCTCCGAGGCGAGCTCGATCACCGCATTGGCCGCGGCCAGGATCGGCTGGGATGAGCGGTAGTTGCGGTCGAGGGTGACGATCTCGGCCTGCGGCATAAACTGCTTGGGAAAGTCCAGGATGTTGCGGACGGTCGCCGCGCGGAAGGAATAGATCGACTGGGCATCGTCCCCGACCACTGTCAGACCCTGGCCGCTTGGCTTGAGGGCAAGCAGGATCGAGGACTGGAGCCGGTTGGTGTCCTGGTACTCGTCGACAAGGACATGGTCGAAACGCCCGCCGAGTTCGGCGGCGATGGATGGCTCAGCCATCATTTGGGTCCAGTAGAGCAGGAGGTCGTCATAATCGAGCACGTTCTGGCGCTGCTTCGCTTCGACGTAGGCGGCGAACAACTGCCTCAACTCGGCGGCCCAGCCGGCGCACCATGGGTATAAAGTGCGGAGCACCTCCTCCAGGGCTGTCTCGGCATTCACGCAGCGGGAATAGATCGCCAGACAGGTCGCCTTCGTGGGGAAGCGGCTCTGGGTCGTGGAGAACCCGAGCTCGTGCCGGACGAGGTTCATCAGGTCGGCCGAGTCCTCACGGTCGTGGATCGAGAAGGCGGGATCCAGCCCGATCTCGGGCGCATAGTCGCGCAGGA
>JBOZRS010000075.1:0-142654 GCA_050789065.1 Microvirga sp. | reverse complement strand
GTGCCCGAAGAGGTTCTGAAGTCGAAGATCCTGCCGCTCATTCCGGTGGGCCGCCTCGGCGAGGCGGAGGAGATCGCCCGCAGCGTCCTGTTCCTGGCCAGCGACGACGCGGGCTTCATCACCGGCTCGACCCTGACGGTGAACGGCGGCCAGTACATGGCCTGACGGCTCGGTGCCGTCCCGGCCTGCTTTCCCGAACTGGCCGTGACCGGTGCATCGCATCCGGAAGTGGGTTCCACTTTCGGGTCCGATGCTCTAGTGGCGGTCGCCATGACGACTCGCACCGCCACCACCATCGGCCTTTCCGCCATTCTCCTCTGGTCGCTCCTGGCCATGTTCACGGCGGCGACCGGCACGATTCCGCCGTTCCAGCTCGCCGCCATGACCTTTCTGGTCGGCGGTCTCGTCGGCATGGTGAGCTGGATCGCCCGTCCCCAAGGGTTGAAAGCCCTGCGCCAGAAGCCTGTCGTCTGGGCCCTCGGCCTGGGCGGCCTGTTCGGATACCACGCGCTGTATTTCGCGGCCCTGCGGCTGGCGCCGCCGGCGGAGTCTGGGCTCATCAACTATCTCTGGCCCCTCCTGATCGTGCTGTTCTCATCCCTGCTGCCGGGCGAACACCTCAAGCGGGCTCACATCGCAGGCGCGCTCCTCGGCTTTGCCGGGGTCGTGGTGCTCATCGCCGGACGCGGAGCCTTCGACGCGCGGGCCGAATACATGCCGGGATACGCCTGCGCGTTCGTGGCCGCCTTCGTGTGGGCGGGATATTCGGTCCTGTCCCGGCGCTTCGGCCAGGTGCCGACCGATGCGGTGGCGGGCTTCTGCCTGATGACGTCCGTCCTGAGCCTGATCTGCCATCTCGCCTTCGAAACGACGGTCTGGCCGGAAACGACCACGCAGTGGCTTGCCCTTCTGGCGCTCGGCCTCGGCCCCGTGGGCGTGGCCTTCTACGTCTGGGACATCGGCATGAAGCGCGGCGACATCCGCCTTCTCGGCGTCGCCTCCTATGCCACCCCGGTCCTCTCGACCCTGCTCCTCGTCATGGCCGGCTATGCCGAGCCGTCGATGACCCTGGCGCTCGCCTGCGGGCTCATCGTGCTCGGCGCCCTCGTGGCGACCCTCGGGCCCCGCGCGAGGCTGGCGAAACCATAAGCAGCTACAGGCTTCTCCGGCCGCATCGTTCAGCGGCCGGGCATGACCCGGTGGGTATAACGGTAGGCGATCTCGAAGCCGAAGGCTCCATAGAGCGAGCGGGCGATCTCGTTCTCCTCGCGAACCTGGAGATAGGCCTTTCGGGCGCCCTCCTGGCAGCCCCACGCGATCAGGCTCATGACCACGCGGCGGCCGAGGCCGATGCCGCGCAGGTCCGGGGATACGACGATGTCGTAGAGTCCCAGATAGCCGCGCTCCACCACGCCCAGGCCCCAGGCGACCGGCTTCTCGTCGAGGCTGAGCGTCGCGAAGGCGACTTTCTGGCGGATGCGCGAGACGATCTTCATGAGGGTCTCGTCGTCGTTCTTGTCGCCGCCATAGGATTGGGCCGCTTCCCGCACCCAGCGCTTCGAGACCTGAGGCTGGAGCTCGACCTCAGGATCGACCTCGCAATTCCCGCCGTCGATCGGCGCAAGGAGGACATGCGTCGGCTCGATCTCCTTGAACCCTCGCGTCCTCAGCATCTCGTCCACCCCGGGCGCCTGCAATCCGTTGAGGCGGAAGGTGGGGCGGACCTGGGCCTCGACGAAGCGCGCGACCATGTGGTCGATCAGCTCGTCGTCGAGGGTCGCTCCCGGCAGGAATGGCGTCGCGGAATTGGCCCGCTTCGAATAGCCGTTGGCGAGCCGCAGGATCCAGCCGTCATAGGTCTGGTAGTCGAATGAGGGCCAGGCGTTCAGAAGACGGCTTTCGAGGCCGATGACGAGGCTGTTGTCACTCATGGGATCCTCTGCTCCTGCCGCTGCATCGCATCAGAACCTGTTCTTCCATTCGCGCAAGGCCTGGAAGACCTCCAGAGGCGTTGCACCCTCCTTATGAACCGCTTTCGCGAGTTCCGGCTCCCCGGCTCTGAGGAACGGATTGGTCGCCTTCTCGTCGCGGATCGTCGTCGGCACCAGGAAGCGGCCCTCCGCCTTGGCGCGCTCGGCTTCCGCCGCCCGCGCCTTCAAGGCCTCGTTGTCCGAATCGGCGGCCAGCGCGAAGCGGGCGTTCGAGAGGGTGTAGTCGTGGCCGCAATAGACCCGCGCCTCGTCCGGCAGCGCCGCGAGACGCTGGAGCGACGACCAGAGATCCGCATAGGAGCCCTCCAGCACGCGCCCGCAGCCGAGGGTGAAGATGGTGTCTCCCGCGAACAGCGCGCGGTCGGCTGCGAACCAGTAGGAGACATGATCGGCGCAGTGGCCGGGCGTTTCCCAGACATGGGCCTGAAGGTCGCCCACGAGCACCGTATCGCCTTCGCGCACATAGGCATCTGCCGAGGGCACGGCCTCGCGCGCCTTCACGGGCGCGACCACGCGGCAGCCGGTGCGGCGCTTCAGGGGCTCGATGGCCTGGATGTGATCGCCGTGGCGATGCGTGACGAGAATGTCGGAGAGCTGCCAGCCCGTCTTGGCAAGCGCCGCCAGGATCGGGCCTTCCTCGGGAGCATCGATCGCCGCGCAGGCTCCGGTGCTGGGATCGTGGATGAGGGCTCCGATATTGTCGTCGAGGCAACGAAAGACGTGGATCTGGGCTGACATGAAGAAACCTTGTCTTGATGCGTTCTGAGCTATCATGGGACAGTCGGGCCGTGAAACCAGACCCTGCCCCTCGGCATCGTCGATCGGACGATCCGATTGTAGGACATCTTAGCATCGCATGAGCATCGACATCACCGATCTGCGCAGTTTTTACGCGAGCCCTCTGGGCAGCGTGACGCGCCGCTTCGTGGGCAGGGCCATCGATCGCTTCTGGGGACAGCTCACGGGCCTGCGCGTGCTCGGCCTCGGCTATGCCTTACCCTATCTCTCGGCCGTGAAGAGCGAGACCGAGCGGACGCTCGCCTTCATGCCGGCGAGCCAGGGCGTCGTGAACTGGCCGAGCACCGGCGCCTCCGCCACGGCCCTCGTCGATCCGCTCATGATGCCCCTGCCGGAGGCCTCCATCGACCGGGTTCTCGTGGTCCACGCGCTCGAGACGGTGGAGAGCCCGAGCGAGCTTCTGCACGAGATCTGGCGCATCCTGACGCCCGGCGGGCGCATCATCATGGTGGCGCCCAACCGGCGCGGCCTGTGGGCCCGCATGGACACGACGCCGTTCGGCTACGGGCAGCCCTACAGCCGCTCCCAGCTCAAGAACCTCATGCGCCAGACCTGGTTCTCGCCGGAAGGATGGGCCGAGACCCTCTACGTGCCTCCCCTGCGCAGCCGGGTCCTGCTGCGGACCGCCCAGGCCTGGGAGCGGGTCGGCGTGGGCTTCTCCCTCCCCTTCGCGGGCCTGCATATCGTTGAGGCAACCAAGCAGCTCTACCGGCCCGGCGCCGTCCGGGTCGTGCGCCGGGCGAGCCGCATCGTGCCGGTTTTCATTCCGGCCCCGGCCTCTCGCACCGCCGATTGTCCTTGATTTCGCCGGGTTTCGGGGGAGAAGGCTGGGCTCAACTTGACTTAGACGGCCTGAATCGCCAGTGTCCGCCCGCTCCGGCGGGCTTCACACGGCCAGCGCCGGGTTTCATTTTCATAGAGTCTGATGCGCAGTTATCTCGATTTCGAAAAGCCCGTCGCGGAGCTCGAGGCCAAGGTCGAAGAACTTCGGGCCCTCGGTGAGAACCGGGACGCCGTGTCCATCTCCGACGACGTCTCCCGGCTCGAAGCCAAGGCGGCCGATGCCCTGAAGGACCTCTATGCCAAGCTCACGCCGTGGCAGAAGACCCTCGTGGCCCGCCATCCGCAGCGCCCCCACTTCGTCGATTACTGCGCCGGACTGATTACGGAATTCACGCCGCTCGCCGGCGACCGCAAGTTCGCGGAGGACGAGGCCATCGTCGGCGGCTTCGGCCGCTTCCGGGGCCAGCCCGTCTGCGTGATGGGCCAGGAGAAGGGCCACAACACCGAAACCCGCATCCGGCACAATTTCGGCATGGCCCGCCCCGAAGGCTACCGGAAGGCCGTGCGCCTGATGGAGATGGCGGACCGCTTCGGCCTGCCGGTGCTCTCCTTCGTCGACACCGCCGGCGCCTATCCGGGGATCGAGGCGGAGGAGCGCGGCCAGGCCGAGGCCATCGCCCGCTCCACCGAGATGCAGCTCGGCCTGGGCGTTCCCAACGTCTCCGTCGTGATTGGCGAAGGCGGCTCGGGCGGCGCCATCGCGATCGCCACCGCCAACAAGGTCCTGATGCTGGAGCACGCGATCTACAGTGTGATCTCGCCCGAGGGCGCGGCCTCGATCCTCTGGCGCGACTCGGCCCGCGCCCAGGATGCCGCCACCAACATGAAGATCACCGCGCAGGACCTCCTGCGGCTCGGCATCATCGACGGCATCGTGACGGAACCCGTGGGCGGCGCCCACCGGGATCCGCAGGCCGCGATTGCCGCGACCGGCAACGCCATCGAGGAAGCCCTGCACGACCTCGGCAACATGGGCCCGGCCGAGATCCGGGACCACCGGGCCGACAAGTTCCTCACTATCGGGCGCAAGCTCTAAGCCAGGTCTTCGCTCCCCGGAGGCGGGTCGGAACGCTCCGGCCCTCCCCGCACTGGTGCGGCGCGAGCAACCCCAAAGGCGGAGCGTTTACCTCCGATTATCTATAACTCCATAACGGTCCCGCTTGCAGTAAGGCGCGGTTAAGGCTAACGATTTAAGCCATAGGGGAACTGTCGGGCACAATGCCGGACAGATCAAAAACTGCGGGGTCCCCCATGATGAAGCGTATCGCATTGGCCGCGAGCCTGGCGCTCGCGCTTGCTGCCTGTCAGGACGACGGTTTCTCCCGGAGCTCCACGCGCCACCTCACGCCGATCCCGGCCTCCACGATGGCGCTGATGTCGAGCAAGGGGATGTCCAAGAGCGACCCCATCCTGATCCGAGCCTTCAAGAAGGAATCGGAGATGGAGGTCTGGAAGCGGGGCTCCGACGGCAAATACGCGCTCCTCAAGACCTATCCGATCTGTCGCTGGTCCGGCCAGCTCGGCCCCAAGACCCGTGAAGGCGATCGGCAGGTGCCGGAGGGCTTCTACACGGTCAGCCCGGCGCAGATGAACCCCAACTCCGCCTATTACCTGTCCTTCGACACGGGCTATCCCAACTCGTTCGACCGGTCCCTCGGCCGGAACGGCGGCGACATCATGGTGCATGGCTCGTGCTCCTCGCGCGGCTGCTTCGCCATGACGGACCAGAACATCGCCGAGATCTACGCCGTCGCCCGCGAGGCCTTCGCCAGCGGCCAGCGCGCCTTCCAGTTCCAGTCCTATCCGTTCCGGATGACGCCGAAGAACCTGGCCGAGCACCGGCTCGACCCGAATATCGGTTTCTGGAAGAACCTGAAGGAAGGCTCGGATACCTTCGAGATCACGAAGGAAGAGCCGCGGGTGGCCGTTGCGAACCACAAATACCTGTTCGACCAGGGCGATGCGACGACCCTCGCGGCCGTGGCCCAGAAGCAGCGCGAGGACGAGCAGAAGGTTGCCGAGCTTTCGAGCAGCGTGCAGCCGGTGAAGCTGGTCTATCACGACGGCGACTCGCACGAGTCCTTCCGCACCGCCCTGGCCAACGCCATGGGCAGCGACGGCTCCCTGGTGGTCGATACCCGCCTGCGCGACAAGTATGGCGACGTGAGCCGCCCGGAGGGTCTCTCCTCCGGCCCGCAGCGGATCGCGCTCAACGACAGCGGCAAGACCAAGACGGAAGCGCCGCCGGCCGCCCTGGCCTTCGCATCCCTGAAGCAGGCTCCCGCCCCGGAAGCCAAGCCTGCGGCAGCCGCGCAGCCCGCCCCGGCACAGACCGCCGACGCGGCAGCCGCTCCGGCCTCGGAGGAGACGCCCTTCTACAAGAAGATGTTCGGCGGCGTGGCCGACCTGTTCAGCACTTCTCCCACGGCCGAACCGGCGGCCGAAACCGCGCAGATGGCTCCGGTCGCGGCTCCCGCGACGTCCCCGGCCCACCGCGGCGCGGTCTCGAAGGCCCCGCCTCAGAAGCGGGCCCAGGCGACCTCGGGCGTCAAGGTCGTGACGGCGAACTGAGCCGGCACCCGCAATCCAAGGATGCAGAAGCCCCCCTCCGGCGGGCTTCTTGCTGGCCGTCAGATGTCCGGCGTTTGAGGGCACTGGACGGCGGCCGCGGCCTGCTCAAGATCGGAATCGCTGACCTGCGCCAAGGGTCCGGCAATCTTCACGGCCCGGGTCCGGTGGCCGGGGCGCATGATCAGAATCACGGTCTCGAGGTCAGGGCAGCCGGGATCGGGACAGGCGATCTCGTTGACCGTGATCGTATCAGCCTCGTCCAAAGAGAATGCGGCGCGGATGCGGGGCTTGAGCTGCGTCGCGAGAGCAATCCGCTCGTCCGCCCGGATCCGTCGTTCCCGCCACCATTGGAGCATCGTCGCGGCCCTTACTTCGCACCGCCGGCCCACAGGCCCGCCAGCAGGGAAACGCCGAGCACGAGCACGAAGGCGGCCGCCAGGAGCTCGATGCCGGCCACGGCGATGGCACCCGACACGCCGCGCCCTCCGGCGATCCTGAGGGCCAGCGTCTTGGCGAACACGGCCAGCGCGGCGATGAGGCTCGTGGTGAGCGCCGTGCCCAACGCCATGGCGAAAGTCGCGGCGATCCCGGCCGCGAAGAGGCCCTGCGAGAGGGCGAAGACGAGGACCACGAGCGCCCCCGCGCAGGGCCGGATCCCGGCGGCCAGGGCAACGCCCGCCATATCGCGCCACCGGCTCAGCCGGTTGAGCTCCTCCGGCGGCGGCAGGTGGACATGATCGCAGGCCTCGCCCTGCGCCGCCCCGAGAGGATTCCGGCCCAGCGCCACCACGCCCAGGACCTTGCCGGTCTTGCGCCACGTGATGAGGACGCCGAGCAGAACCATGACGAGGAAGCTCACGAGCTCGACCTGGATGGCCAGCCTGTTCATGGTGAGCGCGGTGGCGCGCAGCACGAAGGCCACGACGCCGACGATGCCAATGGCCACCAGAGCCTGCACCAGGGCCGCGGCGAGGCTCAGGCCGAATCCTTTGCGAAGCGCCTTTTCGTCAGCCACGAGATAGGCCGAGATCACCGCCTTGCCGTGCCCGGGGCCGGCGGCGTGAAAGATGCCGTAGGCGAAGCCGACGAGCAGGAGCGAGCCGAAGCCGCCGTTCTCGCGCAGGTCGCGGACGCCCGCCTGAAGGCTTCTGTAGAAGCCGGACTGAACGGACAGGATAAAGGCCCCGAAGCTGCCCGTCGGAGCGGCTTCCCGCAGCCCCATGCCGAACGGGTTGCGCGGCGGCGGCGCGCTCACCGGGCCGAACAGCCACACGAGCGCCCCCATCGCGAAGGCCACGACGGCGACGGCCGCGACCGCCAGTCCAAGGCGCAGCCACAGCCCTCCCGGACCCGTCCGGGGCAGGACGAGCGGTTCCGACGTCAGGGACATGCGACGATGGCCTTGTTGGTGTACTGGACGCCGATATTCGCGCCTGCCGCCGTCTGGAACACGCCCTCGTCCTGCATCATCTGCTTCGTGGCCGCATCGAGTTCCTTGGCCTTGGCGACCGAGATGGCGCAGCCCTGCGGGGCGCTGGCGAGCGTGATGGATTCCTTTCCCTCGGCCAGGGTGAAGAAGACGAAGAAGGACGGGTCGTCGATCTCCATGGCAATCGCGCCGTTGGCCGAGGCCGGGGCCTTCAGGGGCAGGAAGAACGACATGGCGACCTGATTCTTCTCCATGACCATGCGGGCCTCGCGCGGCGTGTCGAAAGCCTGCTTCCGGCCGTTCACCTTGACGGTCGTGAAATAGCCGAACTCGGTCAGGGAGGCCGTGTTCTCGTCCGCCAGCGGCTGCAGCTCCTCCGGAGAGAGCTTGCCGTCCTGGTTCCGGTCGAGGCCTTGCGTGACATAGGCCGTGTAGGCCTCGTCGAAGGTCCAGGCATGGCGGATGCCGGTCATGCGGCCGTCCTGCCCGAACACGATCTCGGCCTTGGCGGTGATCCAGACATGCGGATGCGCGAGGGCGGGCGACGCGAGCCCCGTCAGGATGGCCGCAAGGGCAGCTTTCAGCCCTGGACGATAGGTCATTCGATCAATCTTGCGTAGCGGCGCTCCCGGCGGGAGCCGGAAGCCGGAAAGCCGAACCATGAGCATTCATGGTTAACAGATTTGAAACGACGCCTCCATCGGGGCGGCTCGGCGCAGGCTCAGGCCCCGCCTTCTTCCGGCGGAAGGATCACCATTCCGGAGATCGGCTCGATCCAGACCATCTGGTCCGTCACCGATTTCACGCCGGGAATGTTCTCGGCAATGACGCGGGCGGCCATCCGCTCCCGGTCGTCGAAGGTCGAGCCGGTGAGTTCGACAGCACCGTTGCGGACGTCCACGCGGATGAACCCGCCGCCCCAGCGCTGCCTCGCCAGCTCCTCCAGGATGGCCGCACGGATCTGCGCGTCGTCCATCGCCTGCGGGGCGGCCGCCGGCAGCGTCTGCGCCAAGGCCCGCAGGACGTCGGAGCGGGTCACGATCCCGACCAGCTTATCGCCCTCGACGACCGGGAGCCTCTTGATGCGGCGGCGGCCCATCGTCTCGATGACGTCTTCCAGCGGGGCGTCGCGCCGGGTCGTCACGACGTCGGCCGACATCACCTCCTCGACCCTGCGGCCATGCGTATGAACGTACTCGTCGGCGATCCTGCCGGGGCTGACGAGAAATTCCAGCCACCATGGCCGCTTGCGCTCGGTTCCGAGCTCGCCCCTGCGCAGGAAGTCGCCTTCGCTGACCACCCCGATGAGCCTGCCGTCGCGGCCGACGACCGGAAGGCCGCTGATCCGCTGCGCCAGCATGAGTTTGGCCGCCTCGGCAATCGGGGTCGAGGGCTCGACGCTGATGACCGGGCTCGTCATGACATTGTCGACGATCAAGGGATGTCTCCTGGGTTGATGCAGTTCATGTCGTCAGGCGGGGATACAGGCGGGCCGCGATACCGACGAGCAGCGCCGTGACAGTCGTGAGCATCGTGATCAAGGTCGACTTGCCGGCGGCTGGGGTTCGGGATCGTCATCATCCCTCCGGAACGGTACGGCGCGCACTTTGCGCCCCGTCAACGCACCGGACATTGACCATGGTCAAAGAGCCGGGTCAGGCACCGTTGCCGTAGGGTCGCGCGCCTGCTGCGCCGCGCAATGAAAAAGCCCGGCGCAGCGGCCGGGCTCGTCATCAGCGTCGTTCAGCTCGCGGTTCAGGCCACGAACTGCCCGTGGCAGTGCTTGAACTTCTTGCCGGAGCCGCAGGGGCAGAGCTCGTTGCGGCCGACGCGACCCCAGGTGGAGGGGTCGTTCGGGTCGCGCTGAGTGCCCGCCGGCGTCTCGGCGGCCGCGGCCGCGAAGCCCTGCGCCGGACCGGCGCCCCAGGCCGCGCCCTGCGGCATGTCGAGTTCGTTCTCGCCGGTGGCGGGATCGAGATGCTGGGCGAACATGGGCGGAAGCTCCGCGGGCTCCGGCTGCTGGAACACCACCTGGATCCGCATGAGCTGGCCCGTCACCTGCTCGCGCAGGTGGCCGACCATCTGGTTGAAGAGCTCGAAGGCTTCCGACTTGTACTCGTTCAGCGGATCGCGCTGGGCATAGCCGCGCCAGCCGATGACCTGACGCAGGTGGTCGAGAGTCACGAGGTGCTCGCGCCAGAGGTGATCCAGGGTCTGCAGGAGGACCTGCTTCTCGACGTAGTTCATCACCTCGGACGTGTTGGCCTCGATGCGCTGGGCATAGGCCTCGTCGGCGGCCTTGAGGATGCGCTCGCGGATCTCGTCGTCGGCGATGCCCTCCTCCTTGGCCCATTCGTCCACGGGCAGGTCGAGATTGAGGAGATTCTCTACGCTCTGCTTCAGGCCGGTCACGTCCCATTGCTCGGCATAGGCCTGCTCCGGAATGGCGCGGGCGACGATGTCCTCGATGACTCCGTGGCGCATCTCGTCGATGGTCTCGCGGACGCTCTCCTCGGCCATGAACTCCTTGCGCTGCTCGAAGACGACCTTGCGCTGGTCGTTCATGACGTTGTCGTACTTCAGGATGTTCTTGCGGATGTCGAAGTTGCGCGCCTCGACCTTCGCCTGCGCCCGCTCGATGGCCTTGTTGATCCACGGATGGATGATGGCCTCGCCTTCCTTGAGACCCAGCTTCTGCAGCATGCCGTCCATGCGGTCGGAGCCGAAGATGCGCATCAGGTCGTCCTGGAGCGACAGATAGAACTTGGAGCGGCCCGGATCGCCCTGGCGGCCCGAGCGGCCGCGCAGCTGGTTGTCGATGCGCCGGGACTCGTGGCGCTCGGTGCCGAGCACGTAGAGGCCGCCGGCCGCCAGCGCCTTCTCCTTGAAGACCGCGATCTCGTCGAGGATCTCCTTCTCGCGGCTCGCGCGCTCCTCGCCCTCGAGGCCGACGAGCTCGCGCTCGATACGCATCTTGGCGTTGCCGCCGAGCTGGATGTCGGTGCCGCGGCCCGCCATGTTGGTCGCGATGGTGATCGCCCCCGGCACGCCGGCCTGGGCGACGATGAAGGCTTCCTGCTCGTGGAAGCGGGCGTTCAGCACGGCGAAGTGCTTGGTGCCGCGGCCCGCGCGCGCGTCCCGGTAGAGGGGCTCGAGCGCCTGCGGATTCTCGAAGTCGATGAGCGTATAGCCTTCCTTGACGAGCATCTCGGCCAGAAGCTCCGACTTCTCGATCGAGGTCGTGCCGACCAGGATCGGCTGGCCGCGGCTCGAGGACGCCTCGATATCGCGGATCACCGCCCTGTAGCGCTCCTCGGCCGTCCGGTAGACCTCGTCGTCGTCGTCGACGCGGGCGACGGGACGGTTCGTCGGGATCTCGACCACGTCGAGGTTGTAGATCTCCAGGAACTCGTCGGCCTCCGTGGCGGCCGTGCCGGTCATGCCGCCGAGCTTGTCGTAGAGGCGGAAATAGTTCTGGAAGGTGATGGAGGCGAGCGTCTGGTTCTCCGGCTGGACCTGGACGCGCTCCTTGGCCTCGAGCGCCTGGTGCAGGCCCTCCGAGTAGCGCCGGCCCGGCATCATGCGGCCGGTGAACTCGTCGATGATGACCACCTCGCCGTTGCGGACGATGTAGTCCTTGTCGCGCTGGAACAGGGTATGGGCGCGCAGCGCCTGGTTCATGTGGTGGACGAGGGTCGCGTTGTGGGCGTCGTAGAGGTCGCCCTCCTTCAGGAGCCCCTCGGCGCGCAGCAGCTCCTCGATCTTCTCGTTGCCGGCCTCCGTGAGGGAAACGGCGCGCTGCTTTTCGTCCAGGTCGTAATCGGTCTTGGTCAGGCGCGGGATGACCTTGTCGACGGCGTTGTAGAGGTCCGAGCGGTCGTCAAGGGGGCCGGAGATGATGAGCGGAGTGCGCGCCTCGTCGACGAGGATCGAGTCCACCTCGTCCACGATGGCGAAGTTGTGCCCGCGCTGGACCATCTGCGCCATCTCGTACTTCATGTTGTCGCGAAGATAGTCGAAGCCGTACTCGTTGTTGGTGCCGTAGGTGATGTCGGACGCATAGGCCTGGGCGCGCTCGACATCGTCGAGCCCGTGGACGATGACGCCGACGGAGAGGCCGAGGAAGCGGTAGATCTGGCCCATCCACTCGGAGTCGCGGCGGGCCAGGTAATCGTTCACCGTGACCACGTGGACGCCCTTGCCGGACAGGGCGTTGAGGTAGACCGGCAGGGTCGCCACGAGGGTCTTGCCCTCACCGGTGCGCATCTCGGCGATGGAGCCCTCGTGAAGCACCATGCCGCCGATGAGCTGCACGTCGAAATGGCGCTGCCCCAGGGTCCGCTTCGCGGCCTCGCGGACGGTCGCGAAGGCCGGCACGAGGATGTCGTCCAGGGTCTTGCCCTGGCTAAGCTGGGCCTTGAACTCGTCCGTCCGGGCCCGCAGCTGCTCGTCGGACAGGGCCTCCAACTCGGCCTCCATCGCGTTGATGGCCGCTACTTTCGGCCGGTAGGACTTCAGCCGACGATCGTTGACCGAGCCAAAGATTTTCTTCGCGAGAGAACCGAACATCGAGAGCCTTCAGAATTCCAGAATTCGAGGGGAAGGGGCGTTTGAGCCGCCTTATAGACTTAATTATGCCGGAGTGCATCTTAAAGGCTGTGCCCGAGTGGCGCAGCCCGGCTTCCACAAGCTAGGCCCCGCCCAAGACCAAACCAGAGGGGATGCTGTGGCATAAATATGCCGCCGCTTGCAAACGTAAACACATTGGGCCATCTGATCGCTGCTGTCCGTGGGCGGTCTCAAGCTCACCAGAGGATCCTACATGCTACCATCATCATCGCTTCGGAAGAGCCTCCTCGCCCTTGGAGCGGCTCTCCCCCTTGCTGCCGGCGCCGCCTTTGCCCAGACGAGCCCGGCCCCCACGAGCCCGACCCAGACGAGCCCGGCCACGTCCCCGGCGGCCGTCCCCGCCATCGATCCGGCCAAGGTCATCGCCCGCGTCAACGGGATGGACATCACCGAGGGGGATCTCGCGGTCGCGGCGGAGGATCCCGCCCTGCAGATGCCGAACGTCCCCGAGGCCCAGAAACGCGACCTGCTGACCGGCTACCTGATCGACCTGAAGCTCGGCGCCAAGGCGGCCGAGGCGGCCAAGGTGGGCGAAGGCTCAGACTTCGCCCGCAAGCTCGCCTATAACCGCGACAAGGCCCTTCTCGACGCCTATCTCGACCAGCAGGCCAAGAAGGCCGCGACCCCCGAGGCGGCCCGCAAGCTCTACGAAGAGACCTCCAAGGAGATTAAGCCGGAGCAGGAAGTCCGCGCCCGCCACATCCTGGTCGAGACCGAAGAGGAGGCCAAGAAGGCCGCGGCCCGCGTGAAGGGCGGCGAGGACTTCGCCAAGGTGGCCGGCGAGCTCTCGAAGGATCCCGGCTCCAAGACCGATGGCGGCGATCTCGGCTTCTTCACCAAGGACCGCATGGTCGAGCCCTTCGCGGAGGCCGCCTTCAAGCTCGAGCCGGGCCAGATCTCCGATCCGGTGAAGAGCCAGTTCGGCTGGCACGTGATCAAGGTCGAGGAGAAGCGCACCAAGCCCGTCCCCTCCTTCGAGGAGATGAAGGACCAGGTGGACGCCTATCTCGAGCGCAAGGCGCAGCAGGACCTGATCCTGGGCCTGCGCAAGACCGCCAAGGTCGAGCGCCTGGACGACAAGGGCAACCTCGTCGAGCAGAAGCCGGCCGAGCAGAAGAAGCCGTAAAGCTTTCTCCTCCCATGAATAAAGGGCGGCCTCTGGCCGCCCTTTATCGTTTCAGGATGTCGTTCCCGGAAGGAGGCGCAGCGGGCGGGAATCCACGGACAAGTCCCGTGCTCTGGATCCCCTTCCCGGTCCTCCGGACCGCCGGGGATGACATGCGCTTGTCATTCCCGGCCGGAGCGCAGCGGAGGGGAAGGGAATCCAAGGACAGGCGCAACGCCATGGATCGCTGTCCCGGTCATCCGGGGATGACACGGAACGTTCCCCCCTGTCATTCCCGGCCGAAGGTGACGCAGTCACCGCAGGGGAAGGGAATCCACTCGCAGGCACAGCGCTTCCGAAGATCTCCTTCACGGCCTTCGGCCGCCGGGGATGACCTTGTCCCAAAGGGACAAGGTCACTTGTTCGTCCGGCCCATCCGGTTCGGATCGACCCCGCCCTCGCGGGTGGTCTGGTTCTCGACGTCGCCCTGGAAGGTCGAGCCGCCGTCGAGATCGCGCGGATTCTCGCCGCTCATGGTGGTTCCTTTGGACCGCCCGATCCCCGGATCGACCGCGAGGTCGCTGCGCGGCCGCTCTTCCGGTTTCGTCTTGGGGTGCTTGCCTGTCATGAAGGGCTCCATGGTTCGCCAGACCGGGTCAACGGCAGGTCCCGGACCTCGTTCCAGCGTGGCCGAACGCAGCACCGGCGAAGCTTTGACTTGACAAAAAGCCTTAAAAAACCACAGGTCTCGGTTCCTAACGGCATTCCCCCTTTTCGCATATCGAGTTCCCGCATGTCCAAGACCGTGTCTCCGCTCGCGCCGAAGGCTTTTCCGACGCTCCCTGCCATCGAAGGCGTCAGGATCGCGACGGCGGAGGCCGGCATCCGATACAAGAACCGAACCGACGTCCTCTACGTGACCCTGCCCAAGGACACGGCCGTGGCGGGCGTGTTCACCCGCTCCAAGTGCCCGTCCGCCCCGGTCGACTGGTGCCGCAAGAACCTGCCCAAGGGCGCCGCCCGGGCCCTGGTGGTGAATTCCGGCAACGCCAACGCCTTCACGGGCAAGAAGGGCGCCGAGGCGGTGAAGCTCACGGCCGACATCGCGGCCGAGGCCGCGGGCTGCCGGGCCTCCCAGGTCTTCATCGCCTCCACCGGCGTCATCGGCGAGCCCCTGGACGCGACCAAGTTCCAGGGCGTGCTCGAGGCCTGCGAGAAGAAGGCCAAGCCCACCGCCTGGCTCGATGCCGCCAAGGCCATCATGACCACCGACACCTTCCCGAAGGTCGCGACCCGCAAGGCGGTGATCGGCGGTGTCGAGGTCACGATCAACGGCATCGCCAAGGGAGCCGGCATGATCGCTCCCGACATGGCGACCATGCTGTCCTTCATCTTCACGGATGCGCCCATCGCCGCGCCCGTACTGCAGGCGCTCCTCAAGAAGGGCGCCGACAAGAGCTTCAACTGCGTCACGGTGGACAGCGACACCTCCACGTCCGACACGCTCCTGTTCTTCGCCACGGGAGCCGCTGCCGGGAGGGGCGCGCCGACGATCAGCCTTCCGAGCGACCGCCGCCTGAAGGAGTTCCGCCAGGCGCTGGAGAGCCTCCTGTGCGATCTGGCCCAGCAGGTGGCCCGCGACGGCGAGGGCGCCCGCAAGTTCCTGACCGTGAAGGTGACGGGCGCCACCGGCGCGACCTCCGCCAAGCGCATCGCCATGGCGATCGCCAATTCGCCCCTCGTGAAGACGGCGGTGGCCGGCGAAGACGCGAACTGGGGCCGCGTGGTCATGGCGGTCGGCAAGGCGGGCGAACCCGCCGAGCGCGACAAGCTTGCCATCTGGTTCGGCGACATCCGTGTCGCCGTGAAGGGCGCGCGGGACCCGGAATACAGCGAGGCGAAGACCTCCGCCTACATGAAGGGCGACGAGATCCTGGTCAGGGTCGATCTGGGGCTGGGCCGGGGCGAGGCCACGGTCTGGACCTGCGATCTGACCAAGGCCTATGTGGAGATCAACGGCGACTACCGGAGCTGATCCGCTCCCCTGCTTCGGGCGTTCGACGGCGCTCCGGCGCCGGTTCGCCGTCCGAAGCTTGCAGGATCATGCGAAGCGGGGAGAGACCTCAGCCCCTATTGCAGGGTGCCCGTGGCGCTGCCCCCGACCGCGTTGCCGCCCTGGGCATTGCAGCCCGTGGCATCCCCGCCCTTAGCGTCGCCGCCCCGGGCATTGGCCCCCACTGCATTCTGTCCCTTGGCGCTGAGGCCCCTGACGACCGTGTCGTCGCAGCCCTGCCCGGCGCGCCCGGCCATTGCGCTGCCGCCGGTGGCATTTCCGCCGCGGGCATTGCCCCCGACCGCATCGCCGCCCCGCGCAGTGCCGCCCGTGGCCGTTCCGGCCTTCACCTGGGGCTGAGCGGCCGCATTTCCCAGGAAGCCGCAGGACAGCACGGCCGCTGCCGTGATCGTCGCCAGCACGCTTTTGTTCATGGATGCACCTCTTGTGCTGAGCCGCAGGACAGGAAGACCGTGAACGGCGCAACGGTCTTCCTGTTCTGCCCCGATCCGAGGCTGGAGGAACTGGCTCGGCTGGGGACCCCAGCCGAGCCGAAAGCGGTCGCGTGGATTGGCCTCTCGCGGTGATGGCCGCCGATGAGGCCTCCTCGAGGCCTACTTGTTGTCGGTGTTGATGAGCGGAGCTGCTGTCGAAGCAGCACCGGAGCCGCTACCCGTTCCGGAGCCTGTGCCGGTGCCGCCGATGGCCGCGCTGCCGCCCGCAGCCCTGCCGCTGGTGGCCGTGCCGCCATAGGCCGAACCGCCACCGCTACCCGTCACGGTGCCGGAACCGCCCAAGGCCGCTCCGCTCAGTGCGGCGCCGCCAATGGCTTCGCCGCCCGCGGTGCCGCCGATAGTGGCATTGCCGCCCGTGGCGTTACCGCTCGTCGCGTTGCCGCCTCGGGCGGAGCCGCCACTACCGCCGCTCACGGAGCCTGCGCCGCCGGTGGCATTGCCGCTCGTGGCGCTGCCGCCTGTTGCCGTGCCGCCGCTGCCGACGGATGCATTACCGCCTGTGGCGTTGCCGCTGGTGGCATTGCCGCCGATCGCCGAGCCGCCGCTCCCGGAGCCTGTGCCGCCGGTACCGCCCGTACCTCCGGTGCCGCCCGTGCCGCCGGTGCCGCCGCTGACCGAGGCGTTGCCGCCCGTGGCGCTGCCACTGGTGCCGTTGCCGCCGGTGGCCGTGCCACCTGCCCCACCAGTGGTACCGCCACTCGTGTCACCTCCGACCGAGGCACTGCCGCCCGTGGCGCTGCCGCTGGTGGCATCACCGCCTCTGGCGGACCCGCCGCCCGTTGCCTGCGCTAGTGCAAGGGTCGAGCTGCCAGCGAGGAAGGCGGCGATCAGGGTGTAACGTGCGATCTTGGGAAAGTTCATGGCATCTCTCCTTGAGAGCCTGAGACTGATAGGAGATCCGAAAGCAAATAAGCTTCCGCATGCGAATATTACCCCCGCATTTTGAATATTAACCTGTCTTTCTTAGCAGTATTGGTCGAAGCTTTCGTGCCACGACGAGGACCAAAACTAATACCTCGCCAAATTGTTCACGGAATAAATCTGATTTATTTTTGCTTTTGCATCTTTACGGATAAGCTTAACTTATATTTTCCAATATAAACTTCGCATATTGCAGAATAATTCGGAATGGGTACCTACAAGGTTTTATCAATTACCAAGCATGATTTCTGGTTTTGGACCTATGGCCGAGCTAGTTCTGGTCTCTCGTGTGACCGGGAGCCCCGCCGATGCAGCCAGACGCCCCCCTGAAGCCTCGAATCGCCTTCATGTGCGCTCTGGGGCTCTCTCTGGCCGGCTGCAATTCGATGACCGTGCGCGAAACGGTACTCTCGACCAATCAGCGGGTCGCCATGGTGTCCAATCCGGGCGATGGCGTCAGCCCGCCGACGAATCTGGTTCTCTTCGAGGCACGACCGGGCCGCTACGTCCCCGTCGCGGCGGGCTTCGCGCAGGCGCCCGTGACCGCCTTCCTGACCGGAACCGGGGCCGGGATCGCGCTCGGCATCGGAGCCCACGGCAACGGAACGAAGGTCACCACCTCCGTCCAGGGCACGTCGTCAGCCCGGTCCGCGGGCGGAACGGCCACCGGCGGAACGGCCACGGGCGGCTCGGTGACGCTGCCCTGATCCCTGCAGCCATCCCGTTCAGGGTACGACGGTGACCTTCCGCTTGACGGTGATCCGCATCGGGCCGCCATATTGGTCCGTGCCGACGACCGCGTAGGAAAACTCGTCAGGCCCTTGATAGCCCGGCTTGGCGACGTAGATCGCCGTGAAACCCCGCACGCCCGCGACGCCGAATTTCGGCTTCTGCGTGATCAGGACCTCGTTGATCGCGCCCTGGATGCCGTTCACATTGAAGCCGCAGCCCTTGCCGGACTTGACCGTCAGCTCCCCTTCGATCTGTGCGACATGGGAGTTGAAGTTCAGCGGCGGCGCGCTGCAATCCTGAGCCTGCGCGTTCCCGAAAGAGACCAGTACGGCCCCAAAGGCCACCCAGGCCTCCAATCTTCTGACGCGCATCGTTGCCCCCGTGCCGAGATCATTTTCCTGCAGCATGTGTATCAAAGTAACATTCGTCAAGCGCCGGAAAGCTGTTCGCGCGGGGCCGAAAGCGGGTTATGAGAATGTCCCGACCCACGCCTCCCCAAACGAAGCGGCCCAGTCCCTTGCCTCCTCTCAAGCTCACTCTCGTCGTCGCCGTTGCCCTCGTGGACACGGACAACCGCATCATTCTGGCGCAACGCCCCGAAGGCAAGCAGCTGGCGGGACTGTGGGAATTTCCCGGCGGCAAGGTCGAGCCTGGCGAGCGGCCGGAGGAGACGCTGATCCGCGAGCTGCGCGAGGAACTCGGCATCGCCGTGAAGGAGCCCTGCCTCGCGCCGCTGACCTTCGCCAGCCACGCCTACGAGAGCTTCCATCTCCTCATGCCGCTCTATGTCTGCCGCCGCTGGGAAGGCTTCGTCCAGCCGCTCGAGGGCCAAGCCCTGAAATGGGTGAAGCCGCAGGAGCTGCGGAGCTATCCGATGCCGCCGGCGGACGAGCCGCTGATCCCCTTCCTGACCGACCTCCTCGGCTCCTGAGCGCCCGATGACAGCCACGAATGCCGGGGCGGCTCCCGCCCTGTCCGCGCCCTCGCCGGGCTTTGTCCTCTCGAAGCTCCTCGTCTGCTCCTTCCTGTGGGCGACCGGCTTTCTGTTCGTCAAGCTCAGCGCCGAGGTGCATCCCTTCGCCCTCGCGGCCATGCGTGGCCTCGTGGGCGCAGCCTCGCTCATCCTGTGGTTCACGATCCAGGGCAAGAGCATCCTGCCCCGGCGTCACGAATGGCGCGTCTGGGCCATCCTCGGCACTTTCAACGGCTGGCTGCCGAACGTTCTCCTGGCCTATGCGCTGACCCGGATCACCACGGCGAGCGCCGCCATGATCCAGGCCTCCTCCCCGCTCCTCGTCGCCGTGCTCTCCCATGCGCTCTTCGCCGAGGAGCGATTGACGCCACGGCGCTTCGCCGGCGTCCTGGTCGGCCTCGTCGGCATGGGCATCCTCATCGGCCCCGCCGCCCTGCCCGAGAGCGGCCTCAGCACCACGGGCGTGCTCATCATGCTGGCGATCGCCTGCAGCTATGCGGCCGCGAACGTCTATGTCCGCACCGTGAAGCAGGCGGAGCCCTCGCGCCTTGCGCTCGGTCAGCAGATCTGCTCAGGGCTTCCGGCAACGGTGCTGGCGCTCGTCGTAGCGGGCCCGTCGTCCTTCGCGGCCGTGCCCACCCATCTGGCTCCGCTCATGGCGCTCGGCGTCGTTTCGACGGCCCTGCCGATCCTGCTGTTCATGCAGCTGATCCGGCGCTCCGGCCCGACCCGGGCCTCGATGGTGGGCTATCTCATGCCGGTCTGGACGGCCCTGCTGGCGGTCCTGTTTCTGGGGGAGCAGATCGGCGTCCGGGAGATCCTCGGCGGCGTGGTCGTGCTCGCAGGCGTCGCCCTGGTGTCCTTCAGCGGGCGGCTCCGGTTTCCTGCCCGGCGGAGATCAGCCTAGCGCATCGTGCGGAAAAGTGGATCCGGTTTTCCGCTTTGAACGATGCGCCAGTCCAGAGAAGGAGCATCGGAATCGATCCCAAAAGTGCAAGTCCACTTTTGGGTCCGATGCATTAATCGGCAAACTCCTCGATGGCGTCGACCTTGTTGGGATAGAAGGCCACGTACCCGGCGATGTCGCCGACCTTCGGGTAAGGCTGCTCGTAGCTCCAGGCCGCGTTGTCCCGCACGAGCCCGCCCCCGCTCACCGTGAAGTGGGACGCCTCGCCCTTGTAGGGGCAATGGGTCCTGTGCTCCGTCGGGTCGAGAAGGTCCATCCGGACGTCCTCGCGGGGGATGTACTGCACGGGCGGAAGCGAGGCCTCGCGCAGGGTGAGCGCCTGCGTGGTCTCGGCCACGATGAAGCCGCCGAGCATGACCCGGATGCGATGCGGGTTGTTCGAGATCGTGATCGGGTGATCCGGGCCGGGCTCTTTCATGATGGCGGGAGTCTCCAGAGGCGCTCTGGAGAAAATAGAGGAACTTCCCTGCGGCCAAGGGGTGTCGCGCGACTCTTTGGATCATTCCTCCTTCGGCTTTTCCGGCGCCGCGCCCTCCTCCACGCCCAGGGCGTCGGCCAGGCGCATCCTGGCGGAGCCGGGACGCAGGGGCTTCTGCTGGCTTTCATGCGGCGCCCAGCCGGAGAGCCAGACGATCTCGAAGGTCGCCGGAATCCGTCCGTCGGGATCGGCGAAGCGCTCCGCATAGATCTCCGCCGCGCGCAGGAGGGTCGCGCGTTTCAGGGGCGTCCTGCGGCGGTCGTTGAGGGCGTTGGAAAACCCCATGAGACGCAGGTCCTTCATCAGAGCGAAGGGGCTGGAGTAGCGCACCCGCACGATGTCCGAATCCGTCACCGGCAGGGCGAACCCCGCCCGCTGGAGCAGCCCTCCGAGATCGCGCAGGTCGGCGAAGGGGGCGACCCGGGGGCTCACGCCGCCCTCCAGCTCGGCCTCCGCCTGGGTGAAGGCCTGCCGCAGCTCGGTGAGGGTCGAGCCCCCGAGCAGGGCCGCGACGAACAGGCCGTCCGGCTTGAGGGCGCGGCGGATCTGGATGAGGGCGCCGGGCAGGTCGTTGACCCCCTGCAGCGCCAGGATGGACACCGCGAGATCGAACTGCTCGCCCGAGAACGGCAGGCGCTCCTCGTCGCCCCAGACGCTCCCCGGCTCCTCCACGGGCGACAGGCGGATCACCGTCTCGGCGCGCCCGCTCCGGCGCAGGGCCTCCGCAGCGGTAGGCGTAGGGGTTCCGACATCGAGCGCCACGGAGAAGGTCCGCAGCACGGCGGAGAGCCGCTCCTCGAGATCCTCGACCGCGCGGGTCACGAGAAAGTCGGCATAGCCCTGCCTGAGCGCCCGCGACAGGCGACGACGGACGAGAGGGCGATCGAAGACGAGAGGTGTGCTCATGAGGCGCTCGATATGGCGTGTAACGGCGGCAGGACCAAGAACTTTTCCAACAATCCGCTTCTTCTCCCTCGCAGATCGGAAGCCGATGCTTCTTCTCCTGGCTGGCGCAGCGTACGGAAAACCGGATCCACTTTTCCGCGCGATGCGCTAAGCTTGGCCGCATGAGCGAACCGGTCGAAGCGCAGCGGGTCCGGCTGGCCTCCCTTCTGCTCCATGGAGCGAGGCAGGCTTGCGGCGCCGTCTTGGGGCTTCTCTACCCGCCGACCTGCATCGCCTGCCAAGGCGCCACGGGGGAGCCTCACGCTCTCTGCGCCGCCTGCTGGTCACAGATCCGCTTCATCGAGCGCCCCTTCTGCGAGCGGCTGGGCACGCCGTTTCAGGTCGATCTCGGCCAGCCGCTCCTGTCGCCCGCCGCCATCGCCGATCCGCCGGTCTTCGGGCGGGCGCGGGCGGTTGCGGAATATGACGGCGCTGCGAGCCTGCTGGTCCACCGGCTCAAGTACAACGACCGGCCAGAACTGGGGCGGGCGCTCGGCCGCATGATGGTCCGTGCCGGGGCCGAGCTTCTGGCGGACGCGGACGTGATCGTCCCCGTGCCCCTCCACCGGTGGCGGCTGTGGCGGCGGCGCTTCAATCAGGCGATGATCCTCGCCCGCGTCGTCTCGACGGGGAGCGGCGTCCCCTGCGATCCCTTTCTCCTGGAGCGCGTGAAGCACACCCGCCGGCAGGTCGGTCTGACGAAGACGCAGAGGCAGGAGAACCTGCAGGGCGCCTTCCGTGTGCCGGCCGACGCGAAGGCGCGGCTCCGGGGCAGGCGGGTCCTCCTCGTCGACGATGTGCTGACGACGGGCTCGACCGCGAACGCCGCCTGCCGGGCGCTTTTGCGCGGCGGCGCAGCCACGGTGGATATTCTGGCCTTCGCCAGAGTTGTGACAGAGACCTGAATCCTTTTATATCCTCGCCTTCAAGGAGACATGCCCCCAATGCCGTCCATCACGATCTACACGAAGAGCTGGTGCCCCTATTGCTCCGCGGCCAAGAAGCTTCTCGATCAGAAAGGCGTCGCCTTCACCGAGATCGACATCGAGAAGAAGCCCGAAGCGCGGGCGGAGATGATCCAGAAGGCCGGCGGCCGCACCACCGTGCCGCAGATCTTCATCGACGGAAAGCACGTCGGCGGCTGCGACGATCTTTATGCCCTTGATGACAGGGGCCAGCTTGAGTCCTTATTGCAGGCCTGACGGAGACCCGAATCCCATGAACCCGACCCGCTTCACCGCCGCCTGCATCCAGATGCGCTCCGGGCGCGACGTGCTGAAAAACCGCGACGATGCGGTGGCGCTCGTGCGCGAGGCCGCATCCCGAGGGGCCCAGTTCGCCCAGACCCCCGAGATGACCTCCCTCGTGGTGCGGGAGCGGGCCGAGCTGTTCGACAAGGTGGGCCCCGAGAGCCAGGATCCGACCCTGGCGACCCTGCGGGAGGTGGCCCGCGAGCGCGGCATCGTGATTCATCTCGGCTCGGTCGCCGTGAAGGATGGCGACAAGATCGCGAACCGCGGGTTCCTGATCGACGCAGAGGGCGGGATCGTGGCCTCCTACGACAAGATCCACCTCTACGACGTGGACCTGCCGAACGGCGAGAGCTGGCGCGAATCGGCCACCTACACGGGCGGCGAAAGGGCCGTGCTGGCCGAAATGCCCTGGGGCCTCCTCGGCATGACCATCTGCTACGACGTGCGCTTCGCCGCGCTCTACAAGGCGCTGGCCGAGAACGGCGCGTCCTTCCTGTCGGCCCCGGCCGCCTTCACCCGGCAGACCGGCGAGGCCCACTGGCATGTGCTGCACCGGGCGCGGGCCATCGAGACTGGCTCCTTCATGATCTCGGCGGCCCAGGGCGGGCTGCACGAGGACGGGCGCGAGACCTTCGGGCACTCGCTCATTGTCGATCCGTGGGGCCGGATCCTGGCGGAGGCCGGCACGGAGCCCGGCGTGATCCTGGCGGAGATCGATCCCGCCCTCGTCACGGAGGCCCGCGGCCGCATCCCGACCCTCAAGAACGCCCGGCCCTTCACGGTCGAGACCGTGCCCGCGCCCCAGGCCTCGCGGCGGGCCGCGACCGCCTGAAAACCTTGAGCCGAACGTTCCGAACACCCATCTCCGGAAGGACATGATCAAGTACGCCCTGGCCTGCGATCAGGCCCACGAATTCGAGAGCTGGTTTCCGTCAAGCGATGCCTTCGAGATGCAGCGCAAGCGCGGCTTCGTGACCTGCCCGTATTGCGACTCGGCCAAGGTCGAGAAGCAGATCATGGCGCCCTCCGTGGCGCGTAAGGACAAGGTGCACGCCGCGCCCGCGCCGGAGGCGCAGCCGGTCGCCGTCCTGTCGGAGAGGGAGCGGGAAATCCGCGCCGCCCTGCGGGCCTTGCGCGAGCACGTGATGAAGAACGCGGAGAATGTCGGCAAGGATTTCGTCGAAGAGGCCCGCAAGATGCATCATGGCGAGGCGGAAGAGCGCTCCATCTACGGCGAGGCTGACCTGGCGGAAGCCCGGGCGCTTCTGGAAGAGGGCATCGATGTCCTGCCCATCCCGGTCGTACCGGACGACAGGAATTAGCCTCGACCTTTCGGGGCCGCGCCCCATGTGACTGCCCCATGTGGCTCAGGTCTCCGGGGCATTCTGTGGCGGTTTTCTTCACCAGCGACACTCATTTCGGCGATCCGCGCGTGCTGCGGATCGACAAGCGCCCATTCAGGACGATTCCCGAGCACGACGAGGCGCTGATCGCGCGATGGAACGAGACCGTCTCGGCAGATGACGAGGTCTGGCATCTGGGCGATTTCGCGCTGCATGTGCGTCCGGAGCGGATCGACGAGCTGCTCGGGCTTCTCCACGGCCGCAAGCACCTGATCACCGGCAACAACGACGGCCCGGCGACGCTCGCCGCGAAGGGCTGGGAGAGCGTGCAGGCCTATGCCGAACTCCACCTCGACGGCCACGCCCTCGTGCTCTGCCACTACGCCTTCCGCACCTGGAAGAACATGGGCCGCGGCTGGATCGACCTGCACGGCCATTCCCACGGCAAGCTCAAGCCCCAGACCCGGCAATACGACGTGGGCGTCGACGCCTGGGACTACCGGCCGGTGACGCTCGAAACGATCATCGGCACGCGCCGCCGCTGGCGGAGCGAACGGGCTCTCAGTGCCTCATCCGACCGCTCGCTCGCGGGTCATCCGGTGAAGAAGCAGAAGCAGCCCGAGACAGGCGAGCCCGCCGAGCGCCACGAAGACGATCTCGAAAGGGAGAAGATTGTGCGAGGTTGAATCCCGCGACAGGTCGCGCCAGAGGACGGCTCCCCATCCGATCCATCCGAGCAGGGGCAGCATCGCGGCCAGCCGCAAGCCGTCGCGCCAGCGGAGCAGGGCCAGAAGCTGCAAAGCCGCGTAGATCAGCGGCACTCCATAAAGGATGCCCTGCATGGTGAGATCGATCATCCTGTCGGTCATGAGCGCCTGGGCCATCCGGAGCGGTTGCACCGGCCGCACTGTAGTGAAGTTGCGCCTCCCGATCAAAGGCCCATCAAAGGATCTTCCCAGGGCCGCAATCCGGCAGAGTTGCTCCCGGATTCGTCATTGGAAACGCGCTTGAGCGCGCTTTACCCCTGAACAATTCGCCTCAGGGCCGGTTCTGGACGAAAGGAGTCATGGATGGATCAGAGGACGAGCGGGATCAGGCCGAAGCGGCGCATATCGCTGATGCGGCGCTTCTTCGACAGCGAGGCGTCGGGCGGCCTCATTCTGATGGGCGTGACGGTCGTCGCCCTCGTGGTCGCCAACTCGCCCGCCGCGGAGATCTATTTCGCCGTCCTCAAGACCCATGTCCTGGGGTTGAGCGTCCTCCACTGGATCAACGACGCCCTCATGGCCGTGTTCTTCCTGCTGGTGGGGCTGGAGATCAAGCGCGAGATGCTGGACGGCCAGCTCTCCACCTGGCCCCGCCGCGTCCTGCCCGGCATCGCGGCCTTCGGAGGAATGCTCGTGCCGGCGCTCGTCTATCTCGCGGTGACCTGGAGCAGGCCCGATCTCCGTCATGGCTGGGCGATCCCGGCGGCCACCGACATCGCCTTCGCGCTCGGGGTCCTGACGATCCTCGGAACGCGGGTGCCGACCTCGCTCAAGATCTTCCTGACCGCGCTCGCGATCCTCGACGATCTCGGCGCGATCGTCATCATCGCGCTGTTCTACACGAGCGACCTCGCCCTGCCGATGCTGGGTCTGGCGGCGCTCTGCATCGCCGTGCTGATCGCCCTCAACCGTTTCGGAGTCACGGCACTGCTGCCCTATCTGGCTCTCGGCGCGCTGCTCTGGTTCTTCGTGCTGAAATCGGGCATCCACGCGACGCTCGCGGGCGTGGCCCTGGCCCTCACGGTTCCCCTTCACGACAAGCCGAAGAAGACGCGGGCCGAGGATTCGCCCCTGCACCGGCTCGAACACGCGCTCCATCCCTGGGTCGCCTTCGGCATCATCCCGGTTTTCGGCTTCGCCAATGCGGGCGTGTCGCTCTCGACCCTGTCGCTCGACTCAGTCCTGAGCCCCCTGCCCCTCGGGATCGCGCTCGGGCTCTTCGTCGGCAAGCAGGTCGGCGTCTTCACCTTCGCGTTCGCGGCCGTGCATCTGGGGCTGGCCGACATGCCGGCGGGGGCCTCGAGGGCCCAATGCTACGGAGTCTCGCTGCTCTGCGGCATCGGCTTCACCATGAGCCTCTTCATCGGGGCGCTCGCCTTTCCGAACCATCCGGATCTCACCGACGCCACCAAGATCGGCGTTCTCATCGGATCCGTTGTCTCGGCTCTCGCCGGCTGGCTGGTGCTGAGCGTCGCGCCGCGGGAGAAGCCTCACGTCCGCGAGGCGACGAGCATGTAGTTGACCGCCGTGTCACGGGAGAGGGACCACGCATCCCGCAGCGGGTTGTAGGCCACGCCCTTGAGGTCGTGGACGGAAAAGCCGGCCGTCTCGATGGCCGAGGTCAGCTCGTCGGGGGTCAGGAACTTCTCCCATTCATGGGTGCCCTTAGGCAGCCAGCCGAGCACGTATTCGGCCCCGACGATGGCGAGGGCAAAGGAGCGGAGCGTCCGGTTGAGCGTCGCCATCACGAGGCAGCCGCCCGGCTTCACCGCCCGGACGCAGGCGCTCACGAAGGCCTGCACGTCCGCCACGTGCTCCACCACCTCCATGGCGAGCACGATGTCGAAGGTCTCGGCCCTGGCGACGACGGCCTCGACCGTCTCGTTGCGAAAATCGACCGCCACCCCTGCGCGCTCCGCATGGAGCCTGGCGACCGAGATGTTGGTGGGGGCCGGATCGAGCCCCGTCACCGTGGCGCCGAGACGGGCGAGCGGCTCCGACAGCACGCCGCCGCCGCAGCCCACGTCGAGGATCGAGAGGCCCTCGAGGGAGCGGGCGGAACGCGGGTCGCGGCCGAATCGCCGGCACGCCTCGTCGCGGATATAGGCGAGCCGCACCGGATTGAACTTGTGCAGGACCTTCATGGGCCCCTTCGGGTCCCACCAGGTCTCGGCGATCCGCTCGAAACGGGCGACCTCGGCCGGGTCGATGGTCGTGGAAGCGCCGTCGGTCATGAACTCTGTCCCTTAGACGAAGAAATGATTCCCGCGCGTTGACAGCACGCGGCCCTACCGTCATGTATACGCGCCTTCCCGCACCGCGAAGGGCAAAATTTTCCCTTACCTAACGGCTTTCCTCGCCCATGCCCCGTCTTGTCATGAAGTTCGGCGGTACGTCCGTCGCCACCGTAGAGCGCATCCGCAACGTGGCGCGGCACGTCAAACGCGAAGTGGAGGCTGGCTACGACGTGGCCGTGGTGGTCTCGGCGATGGCCGGCAAGACCAACGAGCTCGTCGGCTGGGTCAAGGAAGCCTCCGGGCTCTACGACTCCAAGGAATACGACGTGGTCGTCGCCTCGGGCGAGCAGGTGACCTCGGGTCTCCTGGCCATCGCCTTGCAGGAAATGGGCCTGAAGGCCCGCTCGTGGCAGGGCTGGCAGATCCCGATCATGACCTCCGAGGCCCATGGCTCGGCGCGGATCGCCGCCATCGACGGGACGGGCATCATCGAGGGCTTCAACCGGGACAAGGAGGTCGCCGTCGTGTCCGGCTTCCAGGGCATGCACCAGCCCACCGGGCGCATCACGACCCTCGGGCGCGGCGGCTCGGACACCAGCGCCGTGGCGCTGGCCGCCGCCATCCAGGCGGAGCGCTGCGACATCTACACGGACGTGGACGGCGTCTACACCACCGACCCGCGCATCGTGCCCAAGGCCCGTCGCCTGGACAAGGTCTCCTACGAGGAAATGCTGGAAATGGCCTCGCTCGGGGCCAAGGTGCTTCAGGTGCGCTCGGTGGAGCTCGCCATGATGTACCGGGTTCCGACCTACGTGCGCTCCAGCTTCGACGATCCAGCCGACCCCAAGCTCGGCACCCTCATCTGCAACGAGGAAGACATCATGGAACAGCAGGTTGTCACGGGCATCGCCTATTCGCGCGACGAAGCCCAGATTACGTTGCGGGATATCGCGGACAAGCCGGGCATCGCCGCTTCGATCTTCGTGCCCCTGGCGGATGCCAACATCAACGTGGACATGATCATCCAGGTCGTGTCCGACAACGCCGCCACCACGGACCTGACCTTCACGGTGCCGGCCGCCGATTACGAGCGGGCCTGCGCGGTGCTCAACGCCCACAAGGAGGAGATCCGGTTCCAGGACCTTCAGGGCGCGACCGACGTGGTCAAGGTCTCGGCCATCGGGGTGGGCATGCGCAGCCATGCGGGCGTCGCCGCCAGGGCGTTCAAGGCCTTGGCCGACAAGGGCATCAACATCCGGGCCATCACGACCTCGGAGATCAAGTTCTCCGTTCTGATCGACTCGGCCTACACGGAGCTTGCGGTCCGCACGCTCCACTCGCTATACGGCCTCGATAAAGCCTGATTGACGGCTGGTCGGTGAGGCTGCGACACTTAGTTTTAAGATAACGCCGCCGGCTCACCCCTGTCGGCCATCAAGGACGGGAACTGGTAAGCTCATGCCAAGTGCTCCCGGCGGTCCGCGCCTTCTGCTGCGCCGCCTCCGCGAGATCATGGCGGAGCCGGTGGGGGCGCAGGACCGTCTCGACAAGATCGTCATCCAGATTGCCGCCAACATGGTGGCGGAGGTCTGCTCCGTTTACGTGATGCGCGGCGACGGGGTCCTCGAGCTGTTCGCCACCGAGGGCCTGAACCGGGAGGCCGTCCACCTCACCACCATGCGGGCGGGCGAAGGCCTCGTGGGCCTGATCGCCTCCACGGCCGAGCCCCTCGCCCTGTCCGACGCGCAGAGCCATCCGTCCTTCTCCTACAAGCCGGAGACGGGCGAAGAGATCTACCACGCATTCCTGGGCGTGCCGCTCCTGCGGGCCGGCAACACCCTCGGCGTCCTCGTGGTCCAGAACCGCACCCACCGGGTCTATACAGAGGAGGAGATCGAAGCCCTCCAGACCACCGCCATGGTGCTGGCCGAGATGCTCGCCACGGGCGAGCTGCAGGCCCTGGCCCCGGTGGAGGCCGGCATCGCGCTGCGCCGTCCGGTCTATCAGAAGGGCATCGCCCTCGCGGACGGCGTCGGCCTCGGCCATGTGGTGCTCCACGAGCCCCGCGTCGTGGTCAAGAACCTCATCGCCGAGAACATCGAGGCGGAGCTGAAGCGCCTCGACACCGCCATCGGCGAGGTCCGCACCTCGATCGACGAGCTGATCGAGCGGGGCGACGTGGCCCATCACGGGGAGCACCGGGAGGTTCTGGAGACCTTCCGCATGTTCGCCCACGACCAGGGCTGGCTCCGGCGCATGCGCGAGGCCGTCATGTCCGGCCTGACGGCGGAGGCCGCCGTGGAGCGGGTGCAGTCCGACAACCGCGCCCGGATGCTGCGCCAGACCGATCCCTACCTGCGCGAGCGCCTGCACGATCTCGACGATCTCGCCAACCGCCTGCTGCATCACCTGGTCGGCCGCAACCTGGTGGCGGAACGCAGCTCCCTGCCCGACAATGCCATCATCGTGGCCCGGTCCATGGGGCCGGCCGCCCTGCTCGACTATGACCGCTCGCGCCTGCGCGGCCTCGTGCTCGAAGAGGGCGGGCCGACGAGCCACATCGCCATCGTGGCCCGCGCCCTCGGCATTCCGGCCGTCGGCGAGGTGGCGAACGTCACGTCCCTGACCGAGCCGGGCGATGCCATCATCGTCGACGGCGCGGCGGGCGAGGTGCAGATCCGGCCCAATCCCGATGTCGAGGCGGCCTATGCGGAGAAGGCCCGGCTGCGGGCGAGGCGCCAGGAGCAGTACCTGAAGCTCCGCAACGTGCCCTCCGTGACCCTGGACGGCGTCGAGATCACGCTTCAGCTCAATGCAGGCCTTCTGGTCGACCTGCCGCATCTCTCCGAGACCGGAGCGGCAGGAGTCGGCCTGTTCCGCACCGAGCTCCAGTTCATGATCGCGGAGCGCATGCCCTCGGCCTCGGAGCAGCAGGCGCTCTACAGCGCCGTGTTCGCCGAGGTCGGCGACCGGCCCGTCACGTTCCGGACCCTCGACATCGGGGGCGACAAGATCCTGCCCTACATGCAGGCCGTCGAGGAGGAGAACCCGGCGCTCGGCTGGCGCGCGATCCGCATCGGGCTCGACCGGCCCGGCCTGCTGCGGGCGCAGATCCGCGCGCTTCTCAAGGCCGCCGGCGGCCGCCCCTTGCGGATCATGTTCCCGATGGTGGCGACCTGCGACGAGTTCGCCCGTGCCAAGCAGATCGTGGAGCGGGAGAAGGCCCATCTCTCCAACCACAACCACGCCCTGCCCTCGGAGCTGAAGCTCGGCGTCATGCTGGAGGTGCCGTCCCTGCTGTTCCAGCTCCGGGAAATCTGCGCCAGCGCGGACTTCATCTCGCTCGGCACGAACGACCTGATGCAGTTCCTCTTCGCCATCGACCGCGAGAACCGGCGCGTGGCGGACCGCTTCGATCCCCTGAGCGCACCCATGCTGCGGGCCCTGAGCCTCGTGGCCGAGCACGCGCTGGCTTCCGATTGCGTGGCGACGGTCTGCGGAGAGATCGGCGGCCGGCCGCTCGAGGCCATGGCCCTGATCGGCCTGGGCTACCGCTCGCTGTCCATGTCCCCGGCCGCCATCGGCCCGGTCAAGGCCATGCTGCTGAAGCTCGACGTGGCCGAACTCAGCGCCTTCCTGCGCGAGGAGCTGGACCATGCCGGGGGCGGCGAAACGCTGCGCGAGAAGCTCGCCCACTTTGCGGAAACCCGTGGTATTCCGGTCTGATGTCGATCGCACCTCCCTCCGAACGCCTCAACGCCATTCTGGCCCGCCATGACATCATCACGGCGACGCTCAACGCGGGCCCCGACCCGGAAACCTTTGTGTCCCTGTCCCGGGAGCTCGCCGAGCTGGACGGCGTCGCCGGCGCGATCCGCGCCTATCGGGCTATGGAGGATAACCTGAAGGGCCTCCAGGCCCTCCTCGACGATCCCTCGACCGATCCCGAGATGCGCTCGCTCGCCGAGGAGGAGCTGCCCCAGGCGAGGGAGGATCTGGAAAAGGCCGCCCAGGACCTGCGGATCATGCTGCTGCCCAGGGACGAGGCGGACGAGAAGAGCGCCATCCTCGAAATCCGCGCCGGCACCGGCGGCGACGAGGCCGCGCTCTTCGCGGGCGACCTGCTGCGCATGTACACCCGCTATGCGGACCTGAAGGGCTGGAAGGTCGAGATCGTGTCCGAGAGCGAGGGCACGGCAGGCGGCTACAAGGAAGTCGTGGCCGAGATCAAGGGCCGGGGCGTGTTCGCCCGCCTCAAGTTCGAGAGCGGCGTCCATCGCGTCCAGCGCGTGCCGGACACGGAGACGCAGGGGCGCATCCACACCTCCGCCGCCACCGTCGCCGTCCTGCCGGAAGCGGAGGACGTCGACATCGTCATCAACGACGCGGAGCTGAAGATCGACACCATGCGGGCCCAGGGAGCCGGCGGCCAGCACGTGAACAAGACCGAGTCGGCGATCCGCATCACGCACATCCCGACCGGCACCGTGGTGTTCGTGCAGGACGAACGCTCCCAGCACAAGAACCGCGCCCGCGCCATGGCGCTGCTGCGCGCCCGGCTCTACGACGCGGAGCGCACCGCCAAGGACGCCGCCCGCGCCGCCGACCGCAAGGCGCAGGTCGGCTCCGGCGACCGTTCGGAGCGCATCCGCACCTACAACTTCCCGCAGGGGCGCGTGACGGATCACCGGATCAATCTCACCCTCTACAAGCTCGAAGAGGTTATCAGCGGCAACGCCCTCGACGAGCTGATCGACGCCCTTGTGACCGAGCATCAGGCAGCCCAGCTCGCGGCACAGGACCAGGCGGCATGATCGAGGGCCTGAGCCACATCACCCTCGTCACCCGCGACCTCGAGCGCATGAGCGCCATCCTGACCCAGGCGCTCGACGGGCGCGAGATCTACTCCTCCGGCGACGAGACCTTCTCCCTCTCGCGGGAGAAGTTCTTCATCGTCGGCGGGCAGTGGATCGCCGTCATGGAGGGAGAAAGCCTTCCGGCCCGCAGCTACAACCACATCGCCTTCAAGATCGATGCCGCCGCCATCGCGGATTACCGGGCGCGGATCGAGAGGCTCGGCCTGGAATTTCGCGAGTCGCGCCCGCGGGTCGAGGGCGAGGGCCATTCGGTCTATTTCTACGATCACGACAACCACCTGTTCGAACTGCACACCGGCACCCTGGAGGAGCGGCTCGAGCGCTACCGGCGGGGCAAGACCGCGTGAGCGACGCCGGCCCAACCCGCGCCCAGGCGCTGAAGGATCTTCGCCAGACCCTGGCCCAGGCCGGTTTCGAGACGGCCGCCCTCGACGCCCGCCTCCTGCTGCTGACCGCCCTCGGCATCGCGGCGAGCGACCTCATCACCCAGCCGGACGTTCCCCTGACGCCGCAGGAGGCCGAGACCCTTGCGGCCTTCGCCCGCCGGCGCCTCGCCCACGAGCCCGTGGCGCGGATCGTCGGCGAGCGGGAATTCTGGGGCCTGCCCTTCCGTCTCTCGCCCGAGACGCTGGTGCCCCGGCCCGATACGGAAACCGTGGTCGAGACGACCCTGAGCCTCCTGCCCGACCGGCGGGCCCCGTTGCGGATCGTCGATTTCGGGACCGGATCGGGCTGCATCCTGGTCGCCCTCCTCCACGAGCTGCCCCATGCCACGGGGCTGGGGATCGACCTGTCCCTCGGGGCTCTCCGTACGGCCCGCCTCAATGCCCGCCTGAACGGCGTCGGGGACAGAAGCCTCTTCGCCGTCTCCCGCTGGGCCGAGGCCCTGACCGGGACCTTCGACCTGATCGTCTCGAACCCGCCCTATATCGCCTCCTCGGTGATTCCGGTCCTCGACCCGGAAGTGCGGGAGCACGATCCCCGGCTCGCCCTCGACGGCGGGCCGGACGGGCTCGATCCTTACCGGATCCTCCTCGGCGAGGCCGGACGGCTCCTGAGGCCCGGCGGGCTCATCGTGGTCGAGATCGGCTACGATCAGGCGGAATCATTGGTGAAACTCGCGACCCTCCACCCCCTTGAAGTTTTGAGGGTCGCGCACGATCTATCTCATCATCCCCGTTGCATCGCCCTCAAACGCCTGTGATCGCACGGGATCGGCTTTCTTGCCCCAGGACAGGGCAAAAGTTGAAATATAACTTGTTGGACCGAGAGGAACCCGCTAGATTCGCTCTAGACATCGTCCTCGGTCTAAACAAATCGGGAGCTCCCAATGGGGGAGAACACCGGAAGACCAAACGATATCCATCGCGCAGGCAGGGGCTTTTGAACAGCCGGGCGCGATCATCTGAACCCGACACTGAAGGATAGCCAAGCCTTTGACAGCTATGGCTGAACGACAGACGGTTGCCACGCGAACGGTGGGCGTTGAGCCCGTTCGGTGAACATTGGCTTGCATATCGCGTGGGCTTGAAGAACCAGCGAGGCTCATAGAGCAAAAATGAGACCAGGACAGAATAGGCGTATGCGGGGTCGTAACCGCAACAACAACAACAAGGGCCCCAACCCGCTCACGAAGAGCTATGAGTCGAATGGCCCGGATGTGAAGATCCGCGGCACGGCTCAGCATATCGCTGAGAAGTACAGCCAGCTCGCCCGCGATGCGCAGGCCAGCGGCGACCCGGTTGCGGCCGAGAATTACTTCCAGCACGCCGAGCACTATTTCCGCATCATCGCGGCCGCCCAGGAGCAACTGCGCGAGCAGTACGGCTACCAGCAGCGCTTCGACGAGGACGGCGACGAGGAAGGCTTCCCGCAGGCCGAGCGCCCGAGCTTCGAGCGCCAGGGCTACGGCAACGGCGAGGACGCGGATCCCGGATCCCAGCCACAGCCTTACGAGTCCCGCTCCGAGGGCGAGCGCGAGCGGCCCTCCCGCTTCGAGCGTGGCGAGCGCCAGGATCGCGGCGACCGCCCCGAACGGGGTGAGCGCGGCGAGCGTCGCGAGCGCTTCCAGCGCGACCGCGCCCCCCGTCAGGACTACCAGCGCGACGACCAGCCCTTCGAGGGCCGCTCCGAGGGCGAGCGCCCGGCCCGCTTCGAGCGGAGCGAGCGTCCGGAGCGCGGTGAACGTCCCGAACGCGGGGAGCGCCCCGAGCGGAGTGAGCGTGGCGAGCGGAGCGGTCGTGGCGAGTTCCGGCGCGAGCGCCGCCGCGAAGAGGCGGATGCCCCCGACGCCGGCAGCCTGCCGGCCTTCCTGACGAACCCGGTCCGGACGCCGGCCCCGGCTCCCGTGGCCGATGTGGAGCAGGCTGTTCCTCCGGTCGTGCAGGAAGCGGCCAATGACGAGGCGGAGGTCCGCCCCCGCCGTCGCCGCCGTACCCGCCGGGAGATGATCGAGGAGGCCGGCGGCGAGAACGCCGGGTTCACCCCCGACGTGGAAACCCCGGCGGCCGAGTAAGGCGGCAGCTCAGAACGAAACGAAAGGGAGAGCCAAGCTCTCCCTTTTTTGTTGCCTGAGAGCCCTGAACGCAAATGTGGGCCTCACAATGCCAGTTCGGCCTGTTCCGCGTCGAGGCTGTCGCCGGTCGCGAGCGTCCCGCCGCTCAGGACCTCGGCATAGATGCCGCAGTCGAAATGCCCGTAGGCCTGCATCAGGCTCTTCGGGATCTGCAGGTCGCGGATGCCCGTCGCCGGATCCACGTTGGTGGCGGCGCAGCGTTCGATCCGCTTCGTCACCTTCAACCGCACGCCGGAGAGCGTCGTCAGCACCTGCCCCACGAGATCGAGCTCCGCGAAGGGGGCAAGTCCCTCGATATGGACGTTGCCCCGGAACCGCAGGGGGTCGACGGGCGCGCCGACCACTTCCTCCAGCTCCCGCACGCTGGCGAGATTGATGAGCGAGACGTAGCCGCGCCGGGAATCGGTGAAGCGGAAGCCCTCCGGTGCCGTCAGCACCTTCGGAGGCCCCCGCAATTCGGCCGGCATGAAGCGGCGGAAGAAGGCCTCGATGGCAAGCCGCCCCTCCCGCGACGAGAGATCGCCCCGCGCCACCTCGCGCCCGCCCTCCTCGATGAAGAGGGTGGTGATCGTGTCCAGGTAACGGGTCTTGAGACGCGCCAGGCTCTCGTTGCGCATCAGCATCAGGAACTTGATCTTGGGCTGGTGCTGCGGGTCCGCCGGATCGAAGCCGGCGGGGCCGTTCTCGATGGCGAAGAGCCGGTCTCCGGGGAAATAATCCCCCTTCGTGAGGGTGACCTGGGTCAGCGGCTCGGGCGACAGGCCCTTCACCGGATAGCGCTGGAGGGAGGCGATGCGGATGCTCATGCCCCACGGTTAAGGCATGAAGCCGCATGCGAAAAGCCCTGCCGTGGGGCGGCAGAGCTTTTGGCTCTGGAAAGCGGCAGGAGCCTTACGAAGCGTCTCCCGAACGGGCCACCTTCGAGCGCTTCAGCTGCGGCGTGAAGCCGGCCTCGCGGCCGCTGGTGCGGTCGAACTCGACCATGTGGGGGTCTTTCTGCATGCCCTCGTGGGAGGTCTGATGCTCCGGAATGTTGGCGGCGGGACCTGCCTCCTGCTTCATGCGGAGGGCTTTTTCGGCATTCGCCATCAACTCCTCGCGGGCCTTGTCGGCGCGGCGCTTCTTGAAGTTGAACCGGGCAAAGAGATCGGAAAAGGCCATTGTGATTTACTCCTTGGCGCGCGAGAGCACGCCGTCTTCTTCGTCGCTGCGATGGGTCGGCGGAGCCTTGACGTGCCGGGGATCGACCGGGATGTCCCGGGACGTGGCGATGCTCCCGGTCGAGTCGCCGATGTCCCGGCTCGCCTCGGCCTGATCAAGGGTCTGACCCGGCAGGGGAGCCACACGGGCATTCTCGGTGGTGTCGCCGAAGGTTTGCGGGGTCACCGAGGGCAATTCCTCGGCCTGACTTTCAGGTACCGCCAAGCCAAGCTCCGCATTGCGCGCGAGGTCGGCGCGGGCTTTCTCGGCGTCTGAACGCGGGTCGCGTGCCATGGGGGCCTCCTCAAGACTGTTGCAGGGTCAATGCGAGGATGGGGAGCGGGTTCCCCCTCTTGTTGTCCCGGATCAATGCACCCACCTATGCCTTAGCGGATGCTTCCTTGAGGGAGGTCCGACATCGCAGGGTCTTCCCGCGCCTCCGAGAGGGCGGGCGGACCTGAGGAGGGATGACAGATGAATTTCGAGAAATACACCGAGCGCGCCCGGGGTTTCGTTCAGGCTGCGCAGAATCTGGCCATGCGGGAAGGACACCCGCAATTCGCGCCCGGCCATGTCCTGAAAGTTCTGCTCGACGATCCGGAAGGCCTGTGCGCCGGTCTCATCGATCGCGCCGGCGGGCGTTCCCGCGACGCCCATGCGGCGGTCGAGCAATGGCTCGCCAAGCAGCCGAAGGTGTCGGGCGCGGCCTCGCAGCCGCAGGCCACCCGCGAGTTGATGCGCTTCTTCGACACCGCCGAGAAGACGGCCGAGAAGGCGGGCGATTCCTATGTCACCGTCGAGCGCATGCTGCTGGCGCTGGCCGTCGAGAAGGACACCGACGCCGGAAAAATTCTGGCGCAGGCCGGCGTGACGGCGCAGAATCTCAACGCCGCCATCAACACCCTGCGCAAGGGCCGCACCGCCGACAACGCGACGGCAGAGAACGCCTATGACGCTCTCAAGAAATATGCGCGCGATCTCACCGAAGCCGCGCGCGAGGGCAAGCTCGATCCGGTGATCGGCCGCGACGAGGAGATCCGCCGCACGATCCAGGTTCTGTCGCGGCGCACCAAGAACAATCCTGTCCTCATCGGCGAGCCCGGCGTCGGCAAGACCGCCATCGTGGAAGGCCTGGCGCTGCGCATCGTCAACGGCGACGTGCCCGAGAGCCTGAAGGACAAGCAGCTGCTCGCCCTCGACATGGGCGCGCTGATCGCGGGCGCGAAATATCGCGGCGAGTTCGAGGAACGCCTGAAAGCCGTTCTGCAGGAAGTGACGGCGGCCGAAGGCGGCATCATTCTCTTCATCGACGAAATGCACACGCTCGTCGGCGCCGGCAAGGCCGACGGCGCGATGGACGCCTCGAACCTGCTCAAGCCCGCTCTGGCCCGCGGCGAGCTGCACTGCGTCGGCGCGACCACGCTCGACGAGTACCGCAAGCACGTGGAGAAGGACGCAGCGCTCGCCCGCCGGTTCCAGCCGGTCTTCGTGAGCGAGCCCACCGTCGAGGACACGGTGTCGATCCTGCGCGGCCTGAAGGAGAAGTACGAGCAGCATCACGGCGTCCGCATCACCGACTCGGCGCTCGTGGCCGCCGCGACGCTTTCCAACCGCTACATCACCGACCGCTTCCTGCCGGACAAGGCGATCGACCTCGTGGACGAGGCCTCCTCGCGCCTGCGCATGCAGGTCGATTCCAAGCCCGAGGAGCTCGACAACATCGACCGCGAGATCGTGCGCCTCAAGATCGAGCAGGAAGCCCTGAAGAAGGAGACGGACGCCGCCTCCAAGGACCGCCTCGCGCGCCTGGAAAAGGAGCTGGCGGATCTGGAAGAACAGTCGGCCGCCATCACGACCCGCTGGAAGGCCGAGAAGGACAAGCTCGGCACGGCAGCGGAGCTGAAGAAGAAGCTCGACGAGGCCCGCAACCAGCTGGCGGCCGCGCAGCGCAACGGCGACTGGGCGAAGGCCGGCGAGCTCAGCTACGGCGTCATTCCGGGGCTCGAGAAGCAGGTCGCCGAGATCGAGGCCAAGGCGGACGGTGGCGGCCTGATGGAAGAGGCCGTGACGCCCGATCACGTGGCGCAGGTCGTCTCCCGCTGGACCGGCGTCCCGGTCGACAAGATGCTCGAGGGCGAGCGCGAGAAGCTCCTGCACATGGAGCAGGATCTGGCCAAACGCGTCGTCGGGCAGCGCGAAGCCGTCGAGGCGGTCTCGACCGCCGTGCGTCGCGCCCGCGCGGGCCTGCAGGATCCGAACCGGCCCATCGGGTCGTTCATGTTCCTGGGCCCGACCGGCGTCGGCAAGACCGAGCTGACCAAGGCGCTGGCGGCGTTCCTGTTCGACGACGAGACGGCGCTGGTCCGCATCGACATGTCGGAGTACATGGAGAAGCACTCGGTCGCCCGGCTCATCGGCGCGCCTCCCGGCTATGTAGGCTACGAGGAGGGCGGTGCTCTGACCGAAGCCGTCCGCCGCAGGCCCTATCAGGTCGTGTTGTTCGACGAGATCGAGAAGGCGCATCCGGACGTGTTCAACGTCCTGCTGCAGGTGCTCGACGACGGACGCCTCACGGACGGCCAGGGCCGCACCGTGGACTTCCGCAACACGCTCATCATCATGACCTCGAACCTGGGCGCCGAGTACCTGGTGAACCAGACCGAAGGCCATGACACCGACGAGGTGCGCGACGAGGTGATGGCCGTGGTGCGGTCGCACTTCCGGCCCGAGTTCCTCAACCGCGTGGACGAGATCATCCTGTTCCACCGGCTGAAGCGTTCGGAGATGGGCGCGATCGTCGACATCCAGATGAAGCGTCTGCAGCGCCTGCTGGAGGATCGCAAGATCACCCTGGAACTGATGCCGGAGGCCCGCGAGTGGCTCGCCGACAAGGGCTACGATCCCGCCTATGGCGCGCGTCCCCTGAAGCGCGTGATCCAGAAGAACGTGCAGGATCCGCTGGCAGAGGCCATTCTGGCCGGTGAGATCAAGGACGGCGAGACCGTGCCCGTGCGCGTCGGCCCCATGGGCCTGATGATCGGCGACGTGCCGGTCAGCAAAGCGGAACGCGCCCCGGATGGCGTGCGGTTGAACTAAGCCGCTTTTCATCACGCAGAAAACACATGGCCGGGCTAGTCCCGGCCATGATCGTATTAGGGTTCTGAAGCGTTCAGAGAGACGGTTCTGCTTATTCCGCCGCAACGCGATAAGCGTCGCTCTCGTTGTTGCCGCCCACCGGCGTCAGGTCTTCGTCGGCGGCGGGTTCCCTCTCACGGCGCGTCATGCCTTCGCGCAGGAGCATGTCCTTGTCGGTCCGCGCGGCCTTGTCTTCGCGAAGCTCACGCTTGGAGCGGCGAAGCTGCTTTGCGGTCTTCTGCAGGGCGGCCCTGAAGGCGGCATAGAGGTCCTTGTTCTTGGCCTCGCCGCTCATCATCTTCAGCGCGCCCATCTGGATGTTGACCGTGCAGCGGTAGGTGATGCCTTCCCGCGTGACATGCACGGCCGCCGAGTTCAGTCGCCCGAAATATTTTCCCGCGACCTGGAGGATGTTCTTTCTGGCATATTCGGGAAACATCTCTCCGAGATCGACATTCGAGCTTTGCACCGCGATGTCGCGATCGACACTGTTGAGCTTCATTCGCTCCTCCGTTGAGTGAAGGTTCGATCAGCTAATGATATTGGCACCATAAGGTTTCCGCGCCAGTGAGGCGTTCGAGGAAAACCGCAGCAAGGCTTCTCACGATCAGCGGCCTTTAGCGGATCTCTGCCCGACATCGACCACGCGCACGCTCACCGTGCGCGGATGATTGTCCTCCACGATCTGGAGGGAGACCGAGTTTCCGACGCCGGCCTTTTCGAGCTGATCCGTCAGGTCGGAGAGCCGCCGCACCGGCGTGTCGTTCACCCCGACGATGATGTCGCCGATCACGCCCGCGCGGAGATCGACCCCGCGCAGCCCGGCCTCCGCCGCCGGCGAGCCCGGCACCACGTCCGCCACGATCACGCCCGTCACGCCGAGCTGGGCCGCAAGCGTCTCGTCGGCGGCCAGAATGCCGATTCCCGGCGTCGGGACCCGGCCGTTGCGGATCAGCTCCGGCACGACCCTGTTGACCACATCGACCGGGATGGAGAAGCCGATGCCCGCATTCGCGCCCGACGGCGAGAAGATGGCCGTGTTGACGCCGATGAGGCGACCCGCGGAATCGAGCAGAGGCCCGCCGGAATTGCCGGGATTGATCGCGGCGTCGGTCTGGATGACGTCCGCGATCTCGCGCCCGCCGCTCGTCGGCAGCCGCCGCTTGAGCGCGCTGATGATGCCGCTGGTGAGGGACTGGTCGAGCCCGAACGGGTTGCCGATGGCATAGGCCGCCTGCCCGACCTTCAGGTCGGCCGAGCGCCCCACGGCGATCGGCGCCGGCAGGCCGCCACGCCGGTTGAGCCGCAGCACCGCCAGGTCATAGTTCGGAGCGAGCCCCACCACGTCGGCGGGCAGCACCTCCCCGGACGCGAGGCGGACCACGAAGGATCCGCCGTTCTCGACCACGTGGTTGTTGGTCACCACGTGCCCGGCCGCGTCCCAGATGAAGCCCGTGCCGGACGCGGATGCCTGCTCGCCCGAGCCACCTCCGCCCCCGCGCTGCATCGCCACGACCTGAACCACCGAGGGCGCGACCGTCTCGAAGACGCGGATCGTCGTGCGCTCGAACTCGGCGAGGTCGCCCCGCGGCGCAATGGTGCGCGGCTCCCGCGCCGAGAACAGGTAGGAGTTCACATAAGGCTGCACGAGAAAGAGCGCGAGCAGGACCGCGACCGCGATCATCAGCACGCGCGTGACCCGATCCTGCTGCATCTCGCCTCCTCCCCATGCTCGCGACCCGAGCGCTTTCGCTCCGCTCACAATGGACGCGCTTGGAGGAACTTCGTTCCTGCCGAACCAAACCTGCTCGCGAACGTTCGCCCTCACGCCCCTATTTGCAGGAGAAGCCCATGTCGTCACGCCGTGTCGTTATCGCCGGCCTTGCGGCCGTCGTCAGCGTTCCGGCGCTTGCCCAGCAGGCGCAGCAGAACCAGGCCATTCCCTATCCGGTCACGCCGCAGCCCGCGGAGACGGGCCAGAACCCGAGCCTCGGGCAGAATGCGCAGCAGCGCGAGCAGCGCACCCAGCAGGGCGGTGCGCCGCAGGATACGCAGACGCCCATGCGCCAGGGCCAGGCCAGCGCGCCGGCCGGCATGGGCCAGCAGCAATCCCAGGCCGACCGGCAATATGTCCAGCAGGTGCTGGCCGCGGGCACGGTCTCGCTTCAGCAATCGAACTTCGCGCTCTCCAAGGCGCAGGATCCGCGCGTGAAGCAGTTCGCGCAGTTCGAGGTCGACGAGCAGAATACCCTCGCGGACGTGCTGCATTCCTTCGCGGAGCCCGCCGCGACCTCCTCCACCACGACGGGAGCACAGCAGGCCGCCTCCACGGCGCCTGTCCTGCCGCAGGAGGACTCGGCCGCCATGGAGCGGATGTCCCGCGCGCAGCCCGGCCCCGACTTCGACCGCGACTATGTGGGGATGCAGATCCAGGGTCATCAGAAGCTGCTCCAGATCCAGGACGGCTACCTCAAGAATGCATCGAATGATCGCGCGCTCATGAACGTGGCGCGGCTCGCGCGCGGCCAGATCCAGGAACATCTGGCGCTGCTGGGCGAAATCCAGAAAGAGCTTGGGCGCTAAGGGACACCCGGCCCTGCATTCCCCGCCGCGGGGCCGGAACCCCCTCTCGCAACAGGACGTTGCCCCACGAGTCGCAGGTCCCTCGGCCTGCCCAGCCAAGAGAGGAATACCCATGGCGCAAGACAAGCGAGGACGCCCTCCGGAACCGGATGTGGATGAGGTGATGAACGAGCAGGTCGCGCAGGAGGGCGGCGAGGATTTCATCGCCGGACCGACCCAGCGCAACGACGTCGGTAACACCAAGCGGGCCGCGGCCAAGGCCACCGGCATCATGGGCGCTTCGAAGAAGCTCGACCCTGATCTCGACATCGATCACGTGGACGACAACCGCGTGACGAGCGGCTCGAATGCCGGCATCCACTCCTTCAAGGAGGTCCCGCCGGAAGAGGGTGCGGACGACGCCCGCTTCGAACTCTCCAACGAGGAGATCGCCGAAGGCGTCTCGACCACCGCGCGGACGAGCCCGGCGCCCCGCCCCGCTCGGGACGAAGGCGCGACGGGCCCGACGGGCATGAGCGGGGGGGCGGCTTCGCGCGCACGGGTGCCCGCGCCCGGCAACGCGGTGGACGTCCCGAAGGGGACTCTCGTGCGCGGCCATCCCACCGCCAGCCAGTCCGGCGGCCGCTCGCAATCCTCCACAGGCGACGAGAAGCCGCCGAAGCGCTCGGCCCGCGCGGGCCAGGGGCAGGACCGCCGTCCGCTCTCCAAAGGAGGCTCCGAGGAGCGCTGAGTTCCACCCCCTCCCGTTAGCGAAAGCTTCCAATCCCGGACGCCGCAGGGCGATCCGGGATTTTTTCGGGCGGCTGTTCGCCGCCTGCCTGCCGCACGCATGGCTGCCTCAACGGAAGACGGGGTGACAACCGGCGGTCTCCCGCTTAATGGATCGTTCAGCCAAGGTGGCAACGACGCAATAAATGGTTGAGGAAACATCCATGGACAGAAGAAAAGTTCTCAAGGGGGCTGGTCTCGCGGCAGCGGCCGGAGTGGTCGCATCCCCGGCCATCGCGCAGGCCATGCCGGAAGTGCGCTGGCGCATGGCCTCCGCCTATCCGAAGAGCCTCGACACCCTCTTCGGCGCCGGCGAGATGATCGCCAAGCGCGTGGCGGCCGCCACCGACAACAAGTTCCAGCTTCAGACCTTCGCGGCCGGCGAGATCGTCGGCCCGCTCCAGACCCTCGACGCCACCCAGAACGGAACCGTCGAGTGCTCCTACACCCTGTCGAGCTTCTTCATCGGCAAGGACCCGACCTTCATGTTCGACACGTCCGTGCCGTGGGGCATGAACGTGCGCCAGCACAATGCCTGGATGTATTACGGCGGCGGTCTCGACCTGATGCGGGACTTCATGAAGGATTACGGCATCATGCCCATCCCGGCGGGCCAGACCGGCGCCCAGATGGGTGGCTGGTTCCGCAAGGAGATCAAGGCGGTCGAGGACCTGAAGGGCCTCAAGATGCGCATCGCCGGCATGGGCGGCCAGATCATGGCCAAGCTCGGCGTGGTGCCGCAGGTGCTGGGCGCGGGCGACATCTATCCGGCGCTGGAGCGCGGCACCCTCGACGCGGTGGAGTTCTCCGGTCCTTATGACGATGAGAAGCTCGGTTTCCAGAAGGTCGCGCCCTTCTACTACTATCCGGGCTTCTGGGAAGGCGGCGCGCAGCCCTCGCTCTACGTGAACATGGACAAGTGGAAGTCGCTGCCGGCGCATTACCAGGCCATCCTCGAGGCGGCCTGCGCGGAAGCCAACGCCATGTGCGTCGCCAAGTACGACGCCCAGAACGCGGAGGCGATCCGCCGCCTCGTCGGACAGGGCGTTCAGCTGCGGCCCTTCCCGAAGGACGTGATGGAGCAGAGCTACAAGGAAGCCTTCAAGCTCTACAGCGAGATCGCGGCCTCCAATGCGAAGTTCAAGAAGGTCTACGATTCCTGGAGCGCCTTCCGCGAGAAGGAGCTGACCTGGTTCCGCATCGCGGAGCTGCCCTTCGACTACTTCGTCAATTCCCAGCAGGGCCAGCGCTAGAGCGCCGGACCTACAAGAGGCGCATACGAAAGGCGGTGCCCGTGAGGCGCCGCCTTTTCCTTATGGATCGAAGCTTGGCGAGAGGCGTTGACCCTCCGAGACACCAATCCGAGCCCATCAGAGGAGGCCAGCATGAGCGACAAGTCCCGGAACCAGAAGCCGAAGCAGGACAAGAGCGATTCGAAGAACGACGCGCAGCGGAACGACAACAACAAGAAGCATCAGGACGAGCTGCTCGACGAGGGCGTGGAGGAAACCTTCCCGGCCAGCGACCCCGTCTCCGTGAAGATCACGAAGTAAGGCTTTGCCGTTTCACCGCCCCGAGCTTGCGGCCCGGGGCTTTTTCGTGCGTCAGTTCCGGCTCGCCACCGCCACGCCCAGAGCCGCGCAGGCCATGCCGACGAGCTGGATCGGGCTCAAGGACTCGCCGAACAGCCCGAAGGCCATCAGGGCGGCGACAGGCGGCACGAGGTAGAGCAGCGTCGCCACCCCGACCACCGCGCCTTGCCGGATGAGGTAGAGAAGCAGTCCGATGGCCCCGATGGAGAGCCCCAGCACGGCCCAGGCGAGAGCCCCGAGCAGCGGCGGCGTCCATTCGATCCGCCCCTGCTCGGTGAGAAGCACCATCGGCAGGGTCACGGCCGCCGCGCCCAGATATTGCACGAAGGCATTCACCCGCAGGTCCAGGGCGCTGCCGGTGCGCTTCTGCCAGATCGTCCCGAAGGTGATCGAGAGCATGCCGCCAAGGCAGACGAGGAGCGCCGCGGGCGGCACGCCTCCATCCCCCAGCTTCGGCGCGACCACGAGGGATGCGCCGATGAAGCCGATGCCGATCCCGGCCCACCGGCGCGGCGAGACACGCTCCCGCAGGAGCGGCCCGGCCAGCATGCCCGTGGCCAGGGGCTGGAGTCCCGCGACCAGAGCCGAGATGCCCGCGGGCAGCCCATGCTTCACCGACCAGAAGACGCCGCCGAGATAGAGCCCATGCAGCATGATTCCGGCCACGAGGGCATTGGCCCAGTCCCGCCCCGTCCTCGGCCACGGCGCGCGCGCGGCGGCCACGATGGCGCCCAGGACGAGGATCGCCAGGACATAGCGAACCAGGAGAAAGGTCAGCGGCTCGGCATAGGGCGCAACGATCCGGGCCACGATGAACCCCGTCGCCCATATGAGCACGAAGAGCGGCGGCGCGAGGCGGGTGAGAAGATGGGCTGGGGGCATGGCTGGTGCATCTGGGTCCGTGCTGCGAGTAAAGGAGCCCGGCGCCGAGTTCAATCTGCCTCCGCCCGCAAGGTTGAGCCTTGCAGGCCTTTTCCAGCGGAACGATAGGGTGAGGGGCCGCTTAAGGCTGTGGCAGGAGCCGAAGGCTTGTTATGATGACGAACCCTGATCCCTGGCTTGCCCCCTTCACCCTTCCATCTCCAGCAGCCTGGAGACCTGTCTTTTGAACCGTGTGCTGAACCGCCTGCGCCTCTCCCTCGAGCTCATCGCCATCACGGCCAACCGATTCGTGCTGCACGATTCCTGGGCGATCGCGAGCCATATCGCCCTGTCGGTGCTGACCTCCATGTTTCCGTTCCTGATCCTGGTGACCGCCCTGGCCGGCGTATTCGGCACGGGCTCGCTTGCGGACGAGGTCGCCGACATCATTCTCGAGGCCTGGCCGAAGGAAATCGCGGGCCCCATCGCCGGGGAGGTCCATACCATTCTGACCGGCCGGCGCAGCGACGTGCTGACCCTCGGCCTCGTGCTGACGCTCTATTTCGCCTCGAGCGGCGTGGAGAGCCTTCGGGTCGGCCTCAACCGGGCCTACGACGTCCGCGAAACCCGCGCCTGGTGGCTCACGCGCCTCGAATCCATCGCCTTCGTCATCGGCGGCGCCTTCGTGCTCCTGGTCATGGCGGTTCTCGTGGTGCTCGGCCCCTTCGTGTGGCGCGGCGTTCTCTACTGGTTGCCGGCCCTGCAGCCCTTCGATGCCCTGATCGGCTTCATGAGGCTCGGCGTCGCGACCATCGTCATCGTGGCCGGGCTGATGCTCGCGCACAAGCTCGTGCCCTCGGGACGGCGGACATTCCGCTCGGTGCTGCCGGGCGTGATCGTGACGCTCTTCCTGTGGCTCCTCGGCGGCTTCGCCTTCAGCTGGTATCTTGAAGATTACCCAGGGGCCTACGCGTCGACCTATGGCGGCCTCGCCACCGCCATGGTGGCGCTCATCTTTCTCTACACGCTCGGGGCGATCTTCCTCTTCGGGGGCGAGCTGAACGGCACCATCATCCTGGCGAAGCGCAGGCGCCTGGACCAGGAGCAGCCCCCCGCGCACATGACCGACTTCATCAGCATGCCGTGAGGGCGCGGAGCAGACGCGGCCTCCGGTCAAAGGTTCGGCGTAATGCGGATCTCCAGCTTCGCCGACGCGACGGGGCGTGAACCGGGCGCAAGGCCGTAGCCGAGCGTCACGTTGAGGACCGAGCTGAACGGATCGTCCCGGGAACCGAGCACCGTCCGGCCCATGACCTCGGACATCAGGCCCGCTCCGACGATCCCGTTCGACATGTCGAGGCTCATGCTGGGCGATAGCCTGAGTTCCGTGCGCCAGCGGTCGACGGGCAGGTCCAGCGGAATGCCCAGGCTCCCGTTCAGCTCCTGCAGATAGGAGGTCTGCATGGTATCCAGGGAGCCTGTCGTGGACAGGCCGAGCGTGAGGTCGCCCAGTCCCTTCCAGTCATGGGACCAGAAGGCCTGCCAGCTGCCCCTGGACTCGAGGACGCGGTGGTCTTCGCCGCTGCGGATCAGTTCGGTGCCGATCGTGAAGTTGAGATCGCGAAAAGGCTGCAGCTCGGCCCCGAGGCTGTGATCGGGCTCGGTCGGCATGAAGGCGCGCATGCCCGATCGGGTGATGCCGTGCGCCCACATGCGGGTCCGGGCCAGTCTGTAGGACGAATGCCTGCGAGGCGCCCTCCGGGCGGCCGCCACGTGGTCGTCCAGCCAGGAGCGCGTGATTGTCGTATCCCAGATCTTCGTGTCGTCTTCGGCGGAGGCGCCCGCGCAGCCGAAGAGAATCAGGAATAGAACGGCTCCAAGTCGATGAAATCGCAGCAACATCTGATGAAAACTAAAATAATCTCAGAGCATTTTTCGGCGAAGTGGATCCGGTTCGCCGCCCAAAAATGCGGTCCAGTCAAGAAAAGAGATGGTTCCACGCCAGGGGAAACAGCTCTAGCGGCAAATGCTGACATGGGCATTGGATGACCAATGAGTTAACGATCTGTTAATTCCATTCGCGACGATAGTCTTGTCCGTGACACCCCGATGGCTGCGCTTCCGTTCAAAGCGGCGCCGAACGAAAACGGCCAGGCTGAAGAGCCTGGCCGTTGATCGTTCACGGAGTTCCGGTCAGCCGACAATGCGGTACTTCACGAAACCTTCCGGCGCATCGCCCATCTTCTCGACCTTGATGCCCGCCGGCTGGTAGCTGGCGGCATTGGGGCCGGTGGTGAAGGTCATGGTGACGCCGGCGGGCACGGCGAGCGACCACGATCCGTCCGCCTTCGGGGCGACTTCCTTCTTCTCCACGATGTAGCGCATGATGGCGTCGCGGGTGAGGTCGGGGGCCTCCAGCACCATGGTGGTTCCGTCGGCGCCGGGGAAATTGCCGCCGCCACCCGCGCGGTAGTTGTTCGTCACGACGATGAAGACCTGATCGTCCGCAACGGGCTTACCGTCATAGGTCAGGTCCTTGATGCGGTGGGCATCCGCGTTCACGACCTTGCCGTTGTCGTCGTAGCGCGATCCTTGGGTCGGATCGATCTTGTACTGCACGCCCGCGATGACGTCGAAATTGTAGGCGGGGAATTTCTGGTTGATGAGATCCTGTTCGCCGCCCTTCGCCGGGTCGATCTGGTTGTAGATGCCCGCCGAGCGCTCCAGCCATTCGCGCACCTGTGCGCCCGTCACCTTCACGGCCCGGATCGTGTTCGGATAGATGTAGATGTCCGCCATGTCCTTGATGGCGAGCGGTCCGGGCTTGATCTCGGTGAAGTAGTTCGGGCCGCCGCGGCCGCCCGCCTTGAAGGGCGCCGCCGCCGAGAGGACCGGCAGGTCCTTGTAGGGCGAGTTCTTGATGAGCGCGCCCACGTACCAGGCCTGCGCCTCGGCCACGAGCTTCACGGAAGCGTCGTCGGAGACGAGCGAGAAATAGGAGTGGATCGGAACCGCCGTCGTGCCGACGGGCTCGCGCACATACTTCAGCGTCGCGTCGTGGTCGGCCTGCGCCGCGGCGATCACGCCTGCTTCCGAATCCACCTTCGCCACCACCTTGCGGTCGACGCGGTCATAGATCGGGCGCGCCTCGGTGCGGAAATCCGCGACCTTCCAGGCATTGCCGTCCTTCACGAGATCGAGGTCGACGACGCCGAGATGGCTGCCCCAGAAGCCGGCCATCACGGCGGGCTTGCCGTGCAGCGTGCCCTTCTGCACGTCGACGCCCGGAATGTTGTTGAACTCCTTGCCGCCCGGGAACACGAAATGCTGGTGCCCGGTGAGGATGACGTCGATGCCGTCGACCTTCGCGAGGTGCAGGGCCGCGTTCTCCTCGCCGCCCTTGCGCTCGCCGCCCGCGATGCCCGAATGGCAGAGCGCCACGACGATGTCGGCGCCGGCCTTCTTCAGGTCGGGCACATGCTTGTTCGCCGCATCGACGATGTCGATGGTGGTGACCCGGCCGTCGAGATTGGCCTTGTCCCACTGCACGATCTGCGGCGGCACGAAGCCGATCACGCCCACTTTCAGCTTCTGCTTCGCGCCCGATTCATCGACGACCTCACGGTCGAGGATGAGCCAGGGCTTCTGCAGGGTCTCGCCATCGGCCTTGATCGCATTGGCGCAGACCAGCGGGAATTTCGCGGCACCCAGCGCGTTCTGCAGGAACTCGAGACCGTAGTTGAATTCGTGATTGCCGAGCGTGCCGCAATCGTAGTTCAGGGTGTTCATGGCGGCCACGATGGGATGCACGTCGCCCTTCTTCATGCCCTTGCGGTAGGCGACGTAGTCGCCCAGTGGCGAGCCCTGAATGATGTCGCCGTTGTCGAAGAGCAGGCTGTTCCGGGCCTCGCCGCGAGCCGCCTTCACGAGGGTCGCCGTGCGGGCCAGGCCCACCGTGTCGTCCGCCGCGTCGCGATAGTAATCGTACGGGAAGATGTTCACGTGCAGATCGGTGGTCTCCAGGATGCGGAGCTTCACGACCGGGCCGGCGGCCCAGCCGGATTGCGGCATCCCGGCCAGAGCGGCGGCGGCCACGCCGGTCTGGAGAACGCGGCGGCGGGTAATCGATTGTGTCATAGGGCTTCCCTTTACGAAACGATGTTCGTGTAGCCGAGGAGAGCACAGGTTTTATGACACTAGCAAGATAGCCGGCTAATCCGGCATCAGCATTGTTTTGGATTCCCCTCCCCTGCGATGGCTTGCGCCATCTTCGGCCGGGAATGACACTGAGGACGCACCGTGTCATCCCCGGCGGCTCGAAGAGCCGGGAAGGGGATCCACTCACAAGCGTAGCGTTATGGATTCCCTTCCCCTCCGCTTTCGCTCCGGCCGGGAATGACAGTGGGGAACCACAACCCTGTCATCCCCGGCGGCCGAAGGCCGGGAAGGGGATCCATTCAGACCCGCATCGGCTATGGATTTTCTTCGCCCCGCAGCGCTCCCATTCGGGAATGATGAGGGCTGCCGTTCAGTCCCGCAGTACCTCGTCGAGGTCGCGGTAGAGATCCTCCACGTCCTCGATTCCGGTGGACAGGCGCAGCAGGTCCGGCGGGCATGGGGTGCCCGGCCCCTCGATGGAGGCCCGGTGCTCGATCAGGCTCTCGACGCCTCCGAGGGAGGTGGCCCGCTTCCAGAGCCGGACCCGCGCGGCGGCGCGGATCGCGGCCGCCTCGCCGTCCGTCACCTGGATCGACAGCATGTAGCCGAAGCCGCCCTCCATCTGCCGCGCGGCGATGTCGTGGCCCGGATGCTGCGGGAGGCCCGGATAGAGCACCCGCGCCACTTTCGGGTGGGCCGAGAAGCGCTGGGCGAGGTCGAGGGCGCTCTTCGCCTGAGCGGCAGTGCGCACATGGAGCGTGCGCATGCCGCGCATCAGGAGATAGGCCTCGAAGGGGCCGAGGATCGCGCCCTGCATCTTGCGGATGGAGGCGACCTTCGCCCAGAACTCGTCGGCCTTGCGGCCCGCCAGCGCCCCGGCCACCACGTCCGAATGGCCGTTCAGAACCTTCGTGGCCGCGTGCATGACGATGTCGGCGCCGAGCGTCAGGGGACGGGTGTGGACCGGCGAGGCGGTGGTGGAATCGACCGCGAGCCGCGCCCCCGCCGCGTGGGCGATCTCGGCGGCGGCGGCGATGTCCGTCACGGTCCAGAGCGGGTTCGAGGGAGTTTCGACCCAGACGAGCTTGGTGCGGCCCGGCACGATGGCCTTCTTCAGCGCGTCGAGATCGTCCGTTTCGGCGAAATCGACCGCAAGGCCCCAGCGGACGGCCTCCGTCATCAGCCAGCTGCGCAGAGCCCAGTACATGACCTTGGACGCGACGATGTGGTCGCCCGGATTGAGCGCCTGGAACACGGCGGTCGCCGCCGCCATGCCGGACGAGAACAGCAGGGCCCCGGCCTCGGCCTCCTCCAGCATGGCCAGAACTTCCTCGGCCTCGCGGATGGTGGCATTGTCGGGACGGCCGTAGACATAGCCGGACGAATAGGCATTGTCCTCGTCGCGGATATAGGTGGTCGCCACATGGATCGGCGGCACCACGGCTTTCGTGATCGGGTCCACATGCCCCATGGCCTGGGCCGTCAGGCTGCGCTTCGACCATTGTGGACGGGATGACGACATGGGAACCTCCGGAAGCGTGACAGGTTGCGTCACAGGCAAGACGCTCACTTCTTAAAGGGATTTTCAGGATGCATACAGATCAAACTGCGCCGGGCAGCCATGCGACGCCGCCGCTCTGGCGGCTCCTGATCGCGGTCCTGCCGGTCGCGGCGGTGAGCGTCGCGGGCGGCCTCGTGACGAAGCCCAACATCCCGGCCTGGTACGCGGGTCTGGCGAAGCCGGGCTTCACGCCTCCGAACTGGCTCTTCGCCCCCGTCTGGACGACGCTCTACATCCTGATGGCCTATGCGCTCTGGCGCATCCTGTCCCTGCCCAGGAGCCTGCCGGGCCGCACGGCCGCCGTGACGGCCTTCTTCGTGCAGCTTGCCCTGAACTGCCTCTGGTCCTTCGCCTTCTTCGGCGCGCGCAGCCCTTTGGCCGGACTGGTCGTCATCGCGGCCCTGCTCGCGGCGATCCTGGCGACGATCCATGCCTTCTGGCGGCTCGACCGCGTCGCGGCCCTTCTGCTCGTGCCCTATCTCGCCTGGGTGACCTACGCGACCGCCCTCACCGCGGCGGTCTGGCGCCTCAACGGCTGATCACGGGCTGATCACGCGGGCTTGTCGAACAGGTCCGGGCTGTTGTCGAGGTGATCGACGACGCCCACGAAGGGAAGCTGGCGGTAGGAATGGGCCACGTCCATGCCGTAGCCGACCACGAACACGTCGGGGCAGGTGAAGCCGACATAATCCGGATGGATCGTGACGGCCCGCTTGCCGGGCTTTTCGAGCAGCACCGCCGTCTTGACGCTCTTGGCGCCGCGCGCCATCAGGAGATCCTTGGCGAAGGTCACCGTGCGGCCCGATTCCAGAATGTCGTCCACGAGCAGCACGTCGCGCCCGCGCACATCGCTTTCCACGTCCCGCAGGATCGCGACCTGGCCGCTGGAGACCGTCCCGTCCAGATAGCTCGACAGGTGAACGAACTCGACCTGCGGCTCGAGCCCAGCCCGGTGCAGGGCCCGGATCAGATCCGCCGCGAACATGAAGCTGCCCTTGAGAACCGCGACCACGAGCAGGTTCTCGGGCTTCGCGCTCGCGATCTCCTTGGCCAGGGCCTCGTTGCGCTTGGCGATCGTTTCTTCGTCGAAGAGAACCCGGATACGGTGGGAGGCTGTCATCGTCGGTCTGTCCAGAGAATACAAAACACTTGTCTCTTCACGACCATGGCGTGAGGCGGAAGTCAAACGGACTTAATGTCTTTTCCCTCAAATAGGGGGGTGGGATTCGCCCCGTGTCATTTCCGGGAGGACGCGCAGCGGAGGGGCATGAATCCATCGTCGTGACGCTCGATCATGGATCCCCTTCCCTCGCTTCGCTCGCCGGGGATGACACGGCGGGTTTCCCCACTGTCATTCCCGGCCGGAGATGGCGAAGCCATCGCAGGGGAAGGGAATCCACCCGCAGGCACAACGCTTCTTTGGATCCCCTTCCCGGCCTTCGGCCGTCGGGGATGACACGAGAGTACCCCCGCGGATCGACGATCCCTCGTCCTGCGTCAAAGTCCCGCGAGCCCCTCCGGGCGGGCTCGCTTCCCGTCCCGGCGGGATGGATTTATGGCTTGCTAACCATAAGCAGGCCATAAGAGAGACGAATCGCCTCGCGGCAGGTTGGCCCGCCGCGGATTTTTCAACACGTCAGAACGGTTTGAGGACGCGTGCAGGCGTTTTACGACGAGGATTTCGACGAGGGCCCGGTCCCGGTCGTGCATTTCGAAAACGTGGGCGTGCGCTACGGCATGGGGCCCGAGGTCCTGCGCGACCTGACCTTCTCGATCGAGCCGAACTCGTTCCAGTTCCTTACCGGCCCCTCGGGCGCCGGAAAGACGACGCTCCTGCGCCTGATCCTGCTCTCGGTCAAACCGACCCGCGGCCTGATCACCCTCTTCGGGGAGGACGTCTCCCGGATCTCCAAGGACGAGCTGACCGACCTGCGGCGCCGGATGGGCGTGGTCTTCCAGGACTTCCGCCTGCTCGATCACCTGACGACCTACGAGAACGTGGCCCTTCCCCTGCGCGTGCAGGGCAAGGAGGAGGCGAGCTACCGCGCGGAGGTGGTCGAGCTCCTGCGCTGGGTGGGCCTGGGCGACCGCATGCACATGCTGCCGCCCGTCCTCTCCGGCGGGGAAAAGCAGCGCGCCGCCATCGCGCGCGCCCTCATCGTGCGGCCCGACCTGCTGCTCGCCGACGAGCCCACCGGCAACGTGGACCCGTCCCTCGCCCGGCGGCTCCTGCGCCTCTTCATCGAACTCAACCGGCTCGGAACCTCGGTCGTCATCGCGACCCACGATTTCAGCCTCATGGACCAGCTCGACGTCCGGCGCCTCGTGCTCGGCGACGGCCGGCTGCATATCGACGAATGAGCCGGATGAGCAATCTCTCGCAGCTCCGTCAGAGCAAGGCGCCGCAGCAGGACCGGGACCAGCGGTCCCTGCCCGCCTCATTGCAGCGCAACGCCCCGCTCGTTCCGGTCGATTCGGCCGGCGGGCAGGCTCTCGCGGCCGTCATCGCCATTCTGACCTTCCTGGCCGCTCTCTGCGCAGGCGGAGCCGAACTGGTGGCCACGAGCTCGGCGCAATGGCGCTCCGAGATCGCCCGCGAGGTGACCATCCAGATCCGCCCCAACGCCCAGCGGTCGATCGAGGCGGACGTGTCGCGCGCGGTCGCCCTCGCGCGGCAGACGCCGGGAGTCGAGCAGGCCCAGCCCTTCTCGAAGGAGGAATCCGAGCGCCTGCTCGAGCCCTGGCTGGGGACGGGCCTCGACTTCAACGACCTGCCCGTGCCGCGCCTGATCGTCATCAAGCTCCAGGAGGATGCGAAGCCCGATTTCGCCCCCCTGCGGCAGGCCCTGAAGAACGAGGTGCCGGGCGCGAGCCTGGACGATCACGCTCTCTGGGTGTCCCGCCTCTCGGCCATGGCGAACACGATCATCGGCACCGGCTTTTTCCTCGTCCTCCTCGTCCTCGTGGCCGCCGGGCTCGCGGTCATCTTCGCCACCCGCGGCGCCATGGCGGGCAACCGGGAGGTCGTGGACGTGCTCCATTTCGTGGGAGCGAACGACGACTTCATCGCCAAGGAGTTCCAGCGCCGCTTCTTCAAACTCGGCCTGCGCGGAAGCGCCGTCGGGTCGGGCGCAGCCCTCGTCCTGACGATCGCGGCGGGGCTCGTGACGCGGTCCTGGCGCGCGAGCCCGGCGGGCGACCAGCTCGAGGCCCTGTTCGGCTCCTTCAGCATCAGCTGGCGCGGCTACGCGCTCGTCATGTTCATCGCCCTGCTGGTCGCGGTCATCACGGGCATCGTGTCGCGGCTGACGGTGAGACGTTTTCTTAACGGAAATAGTTGATGGTGATGGTTAGCGATCGATAAAGGAGCTGCCTCGCCATTGCCGCATTCCGCACTATCCTCCAGCCGGATGACCTCGCGAACGCAGAGTTGGGTAACGCCGGGCGCCATGGAAGCCACAGAGGCGGTTGGTTGGGGTTGGACCATGTCGGGACAACCTGATCGCCCCGCGCGGCAATCGTTGACGAGACGCATCCTCGCCATGGGCTTCTGGCTCTGTATCGTCACCATCGTTGTCGGATTCCTCGGTTTTCTCGGGTTCGTCTACAGCCTCGACCGGTTCGAGCAGAAGCCCGAAACGCGGGCCGACGGGATCGTGGCGCTCACCGGCGGGGCGCAGCGGATCGGCGACGCCATCGACCTCCTGGCGCAGGGCTATGCGAAGAGGCTGCTGATCTCCGGCGTCAACGAGAAGACCAGCCGGGAGCAGATCTCCCGCCTCAATCCCGGCCAGCGGCAGCTCTTCGACTGCTGCGTGGATCTCGACTACCGGGCGCGCAACACCATCGGCAACGCCATCGAGACCCGGCGCTGGGCTGAAGCGAACGGGTTCGACGCGATCATCGTGGTGACGTCGAACTACCATATGCCGCGCACCCTCGTGGAACTCGACCACGCGCTCCCGAACCTGCAGAAGATCCCCTATCCGGTCGCGGCGACCATCGATCCCCACGAGTGGTGGCATAACCCGTCTGCCGCCAAGGTGCTGTTCTTCGAATACCTGAAGTTTCTGGCGGTCTGGGTCCGGACGCGGGTCGAGAGCGATCCCGAGCGCTCCTCGGTGGCCCACCTCATGAGCGGCGGCACTCCTCCGAGCCGGCAGATGATTGCCGAGCCCGTCTGGCGCTGAGGCACCGGACGTGACCGACCTCGCGTGATGCTCCGAGCCCGTGATTCGGGGCATCCTGTCGTGCAGGCCCCGCTCCCGCCCATGCGTCCGATGCCCCGAGGGCCACGCCTCCCGCTTTCCCCCAGCGAGACTTTAAACAAGCAGTAGGATCTTTCGGGCGATAACGGCCGCAGAACGTCACGAACTGAACAGGATCCCATGCATCACATCCATCTTGCCGAGGGCGTGCGGCTTCGTTTTCCGGCCCGGAGCGTGGATTTCGACCAGGGCGTCGAGATCGGCATGCTCGCGGTGCTGATGAGCCAGGACTCCACGGAGTTCGTCCGCCGGATCTCGAGCGCCAATATGGGTCAGGCGCGCGCCTTGGCGGAGCAGTTCGGATATCGCATGGTCGAGGGCGCGGCCGAGGACGACTGGGTCGATCTGACCTTCTACAGCCGGACGGCCCGCCCGCGGCTGCGCATCGTCCATTCCGGAGCCTGAGGCCCGGGCTCCGGATCGCGCTTACTGCAGTACCACGGCCTTCTTCTGCATGGCACGGATCCGCTCGCGATAGGCCGTGTAGAGGCCGCTCGCCGCGATGATGCAGGCCCCTGCGACCGTCCACCCATCCGGCACCGATCCGAAGGCCAGGTAGCCCAGCACGCCGGCCCAGATCAGCTGGACATAGGAATAGGGCGCGATGGTCGAGGCGCTGCCGTGCCGGTAGGCCACGATGACGAGCCAGTGTCCGACGGTGGAGAGGACGCCGATGCACAGGCCGAGCACCAACTCGGTTCCGTCCGGCATGACCCAGGAGAACGGAAGGGTCGCGCTCAGCACGACGAAGCCGACGAATGCCGAATAGGCGAGCGTGGTCAGGGCATGGTCGCTGCCGCTCATCCGGCGGGTCACAACGGCGGCCGTGCCCCAGCTGGCGGCCGAGAGCAGGGGCAGAAGGGCCGCCGTCTGGAACGCTCCGGTGCCGGGACGAATGACGACCAGCACGCCGATCAGACCGACCAGGGCCGCGGTCCAGCGGCGCCAGCCCACGCTCTCTCCCAGGAAGAGGACGGAGAGCGCCATGATCAGGATCGGGGACACGAAATAGATCGCGGTGGCATCGGCCACGGGCAGATACCGCACTCCGTAGGTGAAGAAGATCGTCGAGCCGACCGCCCCCAGTCCACGGAGGACCTGGAATCCGAGGTGCCGGGTCCGGAGCAGCGTGCCGCCGCCATTGGAGGCGAGCAGGGGAATGACGAGCAGCACGAAGACGGCGAAGCGCAGCCAGGCGACCTCGCTCGGGGGCAGGACGCCGGCAAGCCGCTTGGTCAGGACATCGGAGACCGAGAAGAAGACGGTCGAGGCCAAGAGCAGCACGATGCCCCGCATCTGGGAAGGCGCCGCGTGGCCATGGGGCGCGGCCATCGTCCGGGCCATCGAATCGCTGGACATCAAGGTCTCAAAAAATGGGGCTCGCGCGGTGACGCGGCGAGCCCGGAGGTCGTCAGTATGCCTCCATAAAACCCGTTTTTTGCCCGGATGAGAACTGCAAAGACGACACGCACTCCATGCTTTGCAAGAATGGAACGCCTTCCGGCCCGCGTTAGAATCGCCATACAGGCATGGAACAGCCGAGGCCCGGCCGGAGCCGGCGGGCGGCGCTCAGGATCATGGAATGAACGAACACGCACCGGGCGCACCGCGTCGCCTCGAGAGCGGCACGCCCGCCTTTCGCCGGCTGAACCTGGCCCTGTTCGCCGCGGGCTTCGCCACTTTCGCGATTCTCTACTGCGTGCAGCCGCTCCTGCCGTCCTTTTCGGAGGAGTTCCACGTCAGCGCCGCCGTCAGCAGCCTGTCGCTGTCGCTCAGCACGGGCCTCCTGGCCGTGGCCATGCTGGTCGCGGGCTCCCTGTCGGAGGTCTGGGGACGCAAGCCCGTCATGGTCGCCTCCCTCCTATCGTCGGCCGTTCTGACGATCCTGTCCGCTGCGGCGCCGAACTGGTCGAGCCTGCTCCTGGCGCGCATGCTGATCGGGATCACCCTCAGCGGATTGCCCGCCGTCGCCATGGCCTACGTGAGCGAGGAGGTCGATCTCAAGTCCATCGGCCTCGCCATGGGGCTTTTCATCGGGGGCAACGCCGTCGGCGGCATGGCGGGCCGGATCATCAGCGGCGTGCTGACGGATCTCGGATCCTGGCGCCTGGCAATCGGCACCATCGGGGCGGTGGGGCTGGCGGCGGCCGTCGCGGCCTGGCGGAGCCTGCCGGAATCGGCCCATTTCCAGCCCCGCCCCGCCCGCCTGGGCGAGCTTCTGCAATCCTTCGGCGAGCACCTGCGCGATCCGGGCCTCCTCTGCCTGTTCGCGGAGGCCTTCCTCCTGATGGGAAGCTTCGTGACGATCTACAATTATCTCGGCTTTCGCCTGACGCAGCCGCCCTACTCCCTGAGCCAGACCGCAATCGGGGCGATCTTCGTGATCTACCTGATCGGGACCGCCAGCTCCGCCTGGATCGGGCAGCTGGCGGGGCGCCTCGGGCGCCAGCGGGTCATGTGGAGCATGATCGTGGTCATGCTGGCCGGCGTCGCCCTGACGCTCCTGCATCATCTCGTGCCGATCCTCGCCGGCATCGTGGCCGTGACCTTCGGCTTCTTCGGCGCGCACTCCATCGCCAGCAGCTGGGTCGGGAGCCGGGCCCGGAACGCCAAGGCGCAGGCCTCGGCCCTTTACCTCTTCTGCTATTACCTGGGCTCCAGCGCCATCGGAACGCTCGGTGGCGTGTTCTGGACATCGTGGGGCTGGTGGGGCGTGTCGGGTCTCGTGAGCGCCCTTCTGCTCATGGCCCTCGCGGTCGCCATCGGGCTGATGGCCCTCCGTCCGGGGACAGCCGGAGGATCCGGATCGTGACGAATCGGGCGGCTGGATCGTCCGGCGATCCATGGCACGCATCACGGGAAATTCCCAGGCTATAATTGAGATTATATGACCACCACGGGAAGAATATTGCGGCGTAGCCAACGCCCTTCAGGCTAAATCGTTCCCGAGCATCAACGTAGATGGTCTTATTCTGGCCTCATTAGCCTAGAAATTGCGCACCCTCGTACAACAACAAGGGAATGCATTGTGAATCTACGCAAGGTAACGCTGATCCTCGCAGGCCTATTCGTTTCGGCTCCCGCGGCTTTTGCTCCTTCCATGGTCAATGCCGAGCCCAGCAACACATCCGGCAAGGTCATCCAGAGCGGCCGGGCCTCCTGGTATGGTCCGGGCTTCCACGGCCGCCGGACCGCGAGCGGTGAAACCTTCGACACCAACGACCTCACGGCTGCCCATCGGACCCTTCCCTTCGGCACCCGCGTCCAGGTCGTGAACAAGGCGACCGGCAAGTCGGTGGTGGTGCGCATCAACGACCGGGGACCCTATGCCCACGGCCGGGTGATCGATCTCTCCCGGGCCTCCGCGCAGGCGATCGGCCTCTCGGGCGTCGGTTCCGTTACGGTCGCGGAGTTCTGACCGGCCGGTCACCTGGCAGGGTGCGCCCCGTTGAAGCGTGTCCCTGACGGATCCTGCCAAGATATCATCCGGCCGAATCCCTTTCATGGAACCCAGGCCCGTTCGATCTGCTTTTTCCTCCGTCGTCGTTCTCCTGGGAAAGGCATTCTGGACAAGCTCATGCGGATAGGCCCGCCTTTAGAATTTGGAACCGCCCTGCTTTTGACGCTGCTCGCCGGCGGGCAGGTGTCCCTTGCCCAGACGGGACGGACCTGGGTCGATCCGCCGAGTGCGCCGGAGGCTCCCTCTCGGGCCTCCCCGCAGGCGGCCGAGCCTCCGAAGCCGGCTCCGCCCGCCGAGCCCGCGCCTTCGGCCCGGACGGCCGCACCGCAGGCTGCGGCGCCGTCACCACCGGCCGCTCCTCCGAGCCAGTCGGCCCAGCCTGCGAATCCGGTTCCCGCGCCCGAAACGCCGCCGACGCGCCAGTCGGCCCGCCCGTCGGCGCCAGCAGCGCCCGCGGCACCCGAGCGGGAGGCGCAGCGAAAGCCCGATCAGGAGAAGCGCACCGTTCACGCGGATGCCGCGAAAGCCTTTGCGATCAGCTATCTGAACGCCTGGTCCTCCTCGAACGACGAAGCTCTGGAATCCACGGCCGAGTTCTATGCGCCGGAGGTCCTGTTTCATGGCCGCACGATGAGCATGAAACGGCTGTTCAACGAGAAGAAGCGATTCGTCCGGCGCTGGCCGCAGCGGGAATACCGTCCCCGCGAAGACGCGATGGGCATCGTATGCAACCCGTCGGGCGATCTGTGCACGGTGCATGCCGTGTTCGATTACGAGGCCGCCAACCCTGCCAGGAAACGATACTCGCAAGGCACCGGCGCTCTTCAGCTCATCGTGCAGTTCATCGGCGAAAAGCCCATCATCGTGTCGGAAAACAGCACGCTGCTGAGTCAGAAGCGCAAACGGAACCTTGTTCTGGAGGGAACCTCGAATGATTGACGGCAAGCTGGCTCAAGCGCCCTCGACGAGCCCGGGAGCCGACGCCGGTCGGAACCGCCCGCTCCTGCGGGAGAGGGTGCGCGAGATCATCCGGGACGAGGTCGCGAAGCTCCATCCGACCGACGATGCCCGCCGGGCCCTGGAACTCATCATCGAATCGTCGGTGCGCTATACGGAAGTGGACGGCGAGGTCCGGATCAGCGTCGTCGGCAAGGACGGGAAGCCGCGGACCATCGACCGGAATGGACGCACGGACGACTTCACCATCCACGATCTCCTCGACGAGCTTCGCGCGAGCCATCCGATACTCTTCAAGTCTCCCGTCGAGCACAGCGCCGACGCCCATGCGACCGGAAGCGCGCCGGAAGCGTCCGAAAAACCGAAGGTGTTCTCCGACAAGCCCGCAAAGCCGGAACGCGACTGGCTGAGTCTGGGACCGGGCGAGGCTTCGGCGGATGCCGGCGCGTCGCACTCTGGCGAAAGCGGCGCCGTCTTTCATCTTCGCCGCGGTCGGGTTCGTCTCCATGGATGGTCGCGCAAGGCCCTGGCCGGCCTTAGGAAGACCGCGACTCCGGGGGAAACCACCACGTTCCAGTTCGTTCCGGACGGCTTTTCCCGTTCGGCCGACTGGGCCCGCAACGTCATCGACGGGATGCGGACGCGGCCCCTCTCCGGCCGGCGGGGCCTCGCCCTCGCGGCTATTGCGGTCGCGGCGCTTCTCGGCATCGGAGCCATCGTGCTGTCCGGGCGTCACGATGCGCCCTCGCGCCAGGCCCGCACCGGCGAGCCCGCGACGACGGGGACCGTATCCGCACCGGCCCAGACGGCGAGCGCGGAAGCGCCCGCGTCCGCTTCGTCGCAGCCTCAGACGCTGCGCGGCGTTCCCGACGTGGTCGATACGGCGACCCTGTCGCTTCAAGGGGAGGTCGTGCGCCTGTTCGGGGTGGAATGGGCTCCCGGAGGCGGAAAGCCCGAAGACCTCACCCGCTATCTCCAGGGCCGCGAGGTCGTCTGCGAGCCGGCCGGCCCGAACGACGTCTACCGCTGTCAGGTCGGCGGGCAGGACCTGTCCCGCGTCGTGCTGTTCAACGGCGGGGGCAAGCCGACGGCGGAAGCCACGCCGGAGCTCAAGGCTGCGGCCGACAAGGCCCGCGAGGCGAAGATCGGGGTCTGGGGCCAGTAACCCTATCCCCGATGGGCGCCCTCGTCCTGAAGCACCGGACGTGAATTCTCGTCCACGCCCGATGCGTTCTCCATATGCTTAACCCCGCGCTCCGACGGGCGCGGGAATCTCGACTTCGATCTCGAGGGTCGAAATGTCCGAATCTCGGTTCATTTTGACCTGGACATTGTCCTGATCGACCATGATGTGGCGCCGGACCACTGCCAGGATCTCCTCCCGCAGCTGCGCCACGAGATCGGGCTTGCCGCCAACGATCCCGCGCTCGTGCGCCAGGAGGATCTGCAGGCGCTCGCGCGCCACGGGCGCCGAGGTCCGGCGATTGAAGAAACTCATCAGGCTCATGCGGCCCTCCGTCCGAACAGCTTGCCGAACAAGCCCTTCTTGTCGGTCGGGATCGTGAGTTCGACGGTCTCACCCTTGAGCCGGCGCACGGCGTCGAAATAGGCCCGGCCCGGCGCGGAGGCCGGATTATTGAGGGTGACCGGCGATCCGACGTTGGAGGCGCGCAGAACCTCCTCGCTCTCGGGAATGATGCCGAGGAGCGGGATGGAGAGGATCTCCAGCACATCTTCCATCTTCAGCATCTCGCCGCGCTCGGCGCGGGCCGGATCGTAGCGGGTCAGCAGCAGGTGCTTCTCGATGCGCTCGCCCTTCTCGGCCTTCTCGGTCTTCGAGTCGAGCAGGCCGATGATGCGGTCGGAGTCGCGGACCGAGGAGACTTCCGGATTGGTCACGACGACGGCGACGTCCGCGTGCCGCATGGCCATCGTGGCGCCGCGCTCGATGCCGGCCGGGCTGTCGCAGATGATCCAGTCGAACTTCTCGCGCAGCTCGCCCAGCACCCGCGCCACGCCTTCTTCCGTCAGCGCATCCTTGTCGCGGGTCTGCGAGGCGGGAAGGAGCGACAGGTTCTCCAGCCGCTTGTCGCGGATGAGCGCCTGGCTGAGCTTCGCGTCGCCCTGGACCACGTTGATGAGATCGAACACGACCCGGCGCTCGGCGCCCATCACCAGATCCAGATTGCGCAGACCGACGTCGAAGTCGATGACGACGACCTTATCTCCACCGTGAGCGAGAGCTGCGCCCAGGGCCGCCGAAGATGTGGTCTTGCCAACGCCACCTTTGCCGGAAGTTACGACCAAGACTTTGGCCATTGTCGTCTCTCTTTCTCTCAGTCCAAGGTTTTGATGATGATCGAGTCGCCGTCGAGATTCACCTGGACGGCCTGACCGTGGAATTTCGAACCCAGATCGTCGGCCGTCTTGTAAAGACCGTCGACGGCGATCAGCTCGGCCTCGAATTTTCTGCAGAAGATGCGGGCGCGGGAATTGCCCGTGCAGCCCGCGATGGCACGGCCGCGCAGCGCGCCGTAGATGTGGATGGACCCCCCGGCGACGATCTCGGCGCCCGACGCGACGGAACCCAGAACCGTGACGTCGCCCTCGGGGTGAAGGATCGACTGCCCCGAGCGGACCGACCCTTCTATCAGGAGCGATTTCTCGGGCGCGGGCGGCTGGTCGAAGGATGCGGCAGCCGCAACGGCGGCCTCGGCCTCGCCCGGAATGTCGATGTCGCCCGTCGGACGGCCGCCGTTTACGGGCGGCGGCATGTCGGCGTCGAGAAATTCCGGGACCGCTCCCTCGATGCCCATGATGCGGATGTCCCGCATCCTGAGCGCCGCGAGAAGAAACTTCAGCTCCGACTTGGACGGCTTGAGAACCGACACGTCGACGATGATCGGCCGCCCGGTGAAGAAGCCGGGCGAACGCGTCGAGACGGCATCGAGGTCTTCGAGCCAGTCCCGCAGCGGCACTTCGGGCGCGAGGACAAGCGCCATGAAAGACCTGCCACGGAAGCGAAGAGAGGGACGGGGGCGCACGGCGATTGTCACGGGAGCTCAGATTCCTTTGATATCCATGATCTCGACCGCTTATGGTTAACGGACAGTTAAGAGAGCCGCCGGACGCTAACAATTTTCACAATCTTGCGGTCCGAGCGCCCGCCGGGCGGCATCGGCCCGGACCATGAGACATTCGACTTTCAAAAGGAATATAAAGATAAAGCATATCCCTTTTTGAGTACATGGTAGCTCTTCTTGAGTATTATTGGCGTTTCAAAGCTCAATTGACCGAAGGTCATAGAAGCATACGATGACCCTCCTGCTTCTCTTTTCCGATGCAAAATCGAATTCCTGACAGCACGGAACACGGAAAAGACGAAGCGACAAACAGCCGGCAAGGCCGTTCAGGGAGGACGAAGATGTCAGGTCGAGACTGGGGTTTATCCTTCATCGGAAACGCGCTGAGCCGGAAGACCGGAGCATCGGCCGGCCATGCGGCCTCTCCCGTCAGAGGATTGTCATTGGGCAGCCTTCTGCGCCGCGCGCTCCTCGGTCGGGCGCCGGTCCGCATCGCGGCCATCGCGGCGGCCCTCGTCGCCGGCGCGACCTGCGCATCGGCCCAGAGCCCTTCGACGTTCAGCGCCGCGCGGGCCAATGCCGGAACCGTGGGCATCGTCTCGGGCGGCGCCGACGGCACCTATATCCGCATCGCGGCTGACCTCGCCAACGTGCTCGACGGCGAGAACCTGCGCATCCTGCCCATGATCGGCCGCGGCTCGCTCCAGAACCTGCGCGACATCATGTTCCTGCGCGGCGTCGACATCGGCATCGTGCAGATGGATGCCCGCGAGCAGCTGAAGGCGGAGAACCTTCAGGACGACGCGGTGCGGCGCCTGCGCTTCATCACGCGTCTCTACAACGAGGAAGTCCACATCATCGCGAGCCGGGACATCACGGACATCCGGCAGCTGGACGGCAAGAAGGTCAACATCGATAAGGCGGGCAGCGGCACCAACCTGACCGCGCGCCTCATCTTCGAGAAACTCGGGATCAAGCCCGAGGTCACGACCTATGACCAGGGTTCGTCCTACGAGCGCCTCCGGTCCGGTGAGATCCAGGCCGCCGTCTACGTGGCGGGCCGCCCGGTCCGCGCCATCGCCGAATTCCAGGCCGATGGGCGCTTCCACCTGCTCTCGATCCCGTTCGAAGGCGAGATCGCCGAAAGCTATTTCCCGGCGCGGTTCTCGAATACGGACTATCCCCAGCTGGTCGATGCGGACAAGCCCGTCGAGACCCTGGCGGTCGGCAGCCTTCTGGCCGTGTTCAACTGGCCCGAGAATTCGGACCGCTACAACCGGGTAAAGCGCTTCGTGGATGCGTTCTTCTCGCGGTTCGATGAATTCCTTCAGCCCGGGCGGCATCCGAAGTGGAAGGAAGTCAACCTCGCGGCGGAGGTGCCCGGCTGGGAGCGCGTAAAGCCGGCACAGGACTGGCTGAACCGCGCTGTCGCCGCCAGCAAGCCCTCACCCCTCGGCCAGAGCTTCGAGGACTTCATGGCGAACAGAGGCATCACCGCGACGGCGGAACAGCGGGAAGTCCTCTTCCGCGAGTTCCTCGCCTGGCAGAACGAGCGCCAGAAGGGGAATCGCCGGGCGAACCGGTAAGGATTGAGACCGCAGACAGGACCACGACCCAAGGGCTGCATCCGTCGATCCTGGGACATCGCGAAGGAGGTCCGACATGAGCGGACGAAACCGGACCACATTTTCCACCGGGGCCGCCGAAATGCTTGCGGTCGCCATGATCGGCGCGGCTTTTCTCGGACCCGCCGCGGCGGCGGAGAAATCCCCGGTCCTGCCTCCCGAAGCCTCCACGGAGATCGGCAACCCGTTGGGTGAAGTGGATGGCGAGGATCTGTCGAAGCTGCTGCCGCTTCTCCTCACCTCGTCGGAGCGCAAGGAGCTGGCAAGGCAGCTCGAAGCCACCATACGGCGCGGCGACATGAAGGATGCGGAGACCCGCCTCAACACGGCGATCGACATGGGCACGCTCGCCATCGTGCTCATCGACCGGCTGAAGGACCCGAGCCTGCTCCCGGCCCTGCAGAAGCTCGGCATCCGGGGCGACGACTCGTCCTCGTCGCCCCCCGGCGCGGCTCCGGCCCCGGCCGGGGCGCCTGCGGAAGCCCTGGATTCGTCCAGGCTGCGCGAGCTGCAGGAGGCGCTGGAGCGGGAGAAGACGCGCGGCCTCGATCTCGCGCACCAGCTCGCGTCCCTGCAGCAGGAATACGACGCCGCGACATCGCGGCAGGCGAGCGACGCCGCTTCCGCCGAATCCAGGATCGCGGACCTGCAGGCCTCCCTGCAGCAGGCGCAGGAGCGCAGCGAAACGGCCGCGCGCCAGCTCGCCAGCGTTCAGGAGGAACTCCGTTCCGTTCAGGCTCTCAGAGAGCAGGATGCAGCTTCGGCCACCTCTCGCGTGACCGAACTGCAGGCCTCTCTCGACCAGGAAAAGGCCCGCGGGGATTCCTCCGCGCAGCAGCTCGCCAGCCTTCAGGAGCAGTACCGCGCGCTTCAGGCGCAACAACCCGGCGATGCCGATGCGGCCCGGAAGATCTCGGAACTGCAGAACGCCGTGCAGCAGGAACGGGAGGACCGCGACGCCGCGGCCCGTCAGCTCGCCAGCGTTCAGGAAGAGCTTCGCTCCGTCCAGACCTTGAAGGACAAAGATGCCGAAGCCGCTACGTCCCGCATCGCCGAGATGCAGCAGTCCCTCGCCCAGGAGAAGGCGCGCGGCGATACGGCGTCACAACAGCTCGCCAGTCTCCAGGAGCAGTATCGCGGCCTTCAGGCGCAGCAAAAGGACCAGTCGCAAACAGCCCGAAAGGTCGCGGACCTGCAGGCCTCCCTGCAGCAGGCACAGGAGCGCAGCGAAACGGCCGCGCGCCAACTCGCCGGCGTTCAGGAAGAACTCCGTTCCGTTCAGGCCGTCAAGGAGAAGGACGCCGCGGCGGCGACCTCCCGCATCACCGAGATGCAGGAAACGCTCGCACGGGAGAAGGTCCGCGGAGATGCCGTCACGCGCGAGCTTGCGGACGCCATCGATCTCATCGACGAGTTGCGCACCGCCCGGGAGCGCCTGAGTCAGGGTCCTGCCCCGCTGATGCTCCGGCTCGAGACGGACAGGACGGAGCCTCCGCTTGCTCCCGCTTCCAGCGATCCGTCTCCCCCGGCGGTCCAGTCTACCTCGGTGACCGGGACGATCACGCCTCCGTCGGACCGCGCATCGGCGGCCCGGGAGATCGCCTCGGCCCTGCCCCTGTCGGAACTCGACTTGGCCGCACCCGCTTCCCCCGCGCAGGGGGCGCAATCCCAGTTTGCGGCCCTTCCTCATGCCGATCAGGCGAAGCCGGCACCCAAGGCCGAGCAGCCCCCGGCCTCCACGAGCGCCGACGACCGCCTTCTGGCCCGGGCTGACGAGCTCATCCGCCGGGGCGACGTGAGCGGCGCCCGCCTCCTGCTGGAGCGGTCCATGGAGGACGGCAACGCACGCGCCGCGTTCCGGCTGGCGGAAACGTTCGACCCGACGGTTCTGTCCAGGCTCGGAGTGTTGGGCATCCGCGGCGATGTCGCCAAGGCGCGGGCCCTTTACGAGCGGGCTCGCTCACTGGGGATCGCGCAGGCCGCCGAGCGCATGGAAGCCCTGAAGTGAAGGATGGGGGCCGCGGGGAAAGTCTTGCGGCCCTGAATGCAACCGCACGATGCGCTAGAAGGGCACCCACTCGCCGCCTTCGGTGAGGGAATCGACCGCCCGCTCCAGGGCGGTGCCGGCATCCAGGAGATGCTGGGCCGTCTGCTGCACCTGCAGCGTCGGACCGGAGAGGCTCGCCACCTGCTCGGTCATCTCCCTGACGCGGTCGATGAGGTCGATGAGGTCCGCCGCAAGCGCCGCCCTCTCCTCTGCCTCGACGGCAGCGGGCCGTCCTGGCTTGAGGCGCGGAGCGAGGGGGATCACGTTCGACATGAGCCTAAATTCCGCTTTTGCGGCGTTCAGGGCAATGGACGCGGCCGCCACGATCCACAGCAAAGCGCGGCCTTAAGCCGGAAAGGACCCGTTTCGAGAGCATCGGACGCAAAGACGGGAACCGGTTCTGCGTGAATAGATGCGTTGTATCGGAACAGACGCATCGGACGCGGATGCGAATTCACCTCCGATGCCTGAACCGTTTTTCAGGTCTGGACATTCGCCTCATGAGCCGGGAGAGTGCCCCGGGCCGCTCCCGGCCCCCCACCTGCTTTCCCTTCCAGCCAAGACTGACCTCATCATGGAACTTACGACTGCTGCCCTCCTTGCCGCCTCGGGTCTCGCGGCAGGTCTCGTCAACGCGATTGCGGGAGGGGGCACGTTCTTCACCTTTTCGGCTCTCGTGGCGGCGGGCCTGCCGCCCGTGGTGGCCAACGCGACGAGCGCGGTCGCCGTGACGCCCGCCAACCTGTCGAGCGCCTGGGCCTACCGGCGGGAGCTCGCCGCCAACCTGAAGCGCTTCTTAGCCCTTGGCGTCGTGAGCCTCATCGGCGGCCTCGGCGGAGCCTATATCCTCACGATCACCAACAATGCCGCTTTCCGGCAGCTCGTCCCGTGGCTCCTCCTGTTCGCGACCCTGCTCTTCGCCGCGAGCCCCCGCATCGTGGCGCTCGCCCGCAGGATCGGAAAGGCGGAGGGGCACCACCCCTCGACGCGGGCCTGGGCGGCCGGCCTCGCCTTTCAGCTCTGCGTCGCCATCTATGGCGGGTTCTTCGGCGCCGGCATGGGCATCGTCATGCTGGCGGCGCTCGCCATCACGGAGGGCGACGAGTTCCATCTGATCAACTCGGCGAAGCATCTGTGCTCCACTCTGATCCAGCTCGTGGCCGTGGTGCTGTTCATCGCGGCCGGTCTCGTGAGCTGGCGGGAGACCCTCGTGGTCGGCGCGGCCTCGGTGGTCGGCGGCTATCTCGGGGTCGGGTTCGGACGGCGCCTGTCGGCAGTCGCGATCCGCTGGCTCGTGATCGCGGTCGGCGCGGCTCTGACACTCTATTTCTTCATCCGTTAACCATCCGCTAACCATAAAAACGATCATCCGCGGCGCGCCGCGCTTTTGCGGCGCGCTGCCCGATTGGCGCCATAACCATGCTCCTTCCTGTCACGGTACGATTCTCCCTCATGAAAGGATGTCGCCGTGGCCGAAGCAAAGAATCTCGCAGGACTCGATGGAGCCCAATCCGTAAGCGCGCTCGGCCTGCGGTGGGCCGCCCTGCGCGGCATGTTGAATTCGCCGCTGATCACCGTCGAGGATCAGCGTCCGCTGCGCGATGAGCTTCTGCGGGAACTCGAGACTCTCGAACAGGATTTCAGCGACGTGCAGTCGCGCAACACCATGGAGGTCTCGGCGAAGGTCGATGTGGCGAAATCGGCGCTCCAGCAGAGGCTCCAGCCGGGGCAGACCTGGCTGCTCGATCTCCTCGAGAGCATCCAGATCGACCTGCATTCCATGACCAGCATGAGCGCGAAACCAATGCAGGGCGTTGCACCGGGACACACCCCACGCCCCGCGACCAATCTGACCCGCACGAACCAGCATCGGGCCGACGAGGCCGCGGCGTCTCCCATGCCCGACGTCGGAACGCCGTCAGCCGCCTGACCTGCCTCCCGTCCGAATGCAACAGCGCCGCGCCCGATGAATTCGGGCGCGGCGCTGAATGATTTTGGCTCACGGAACGAAACAGATGTTTCGCTTCAGACGAGTCCCGGATCGATGGTGCTCTTTCGCTCGAGCCATGCGGGAACGGGCAGGTTCTTCGAGCGCAGGAAGTCCGGATTGAAGAGCTTGGACTGATAGCGCGTGCCGTAGTCGCACAGCACGGTCACGATGGTGTGCCCCGGGCCGAGATGGTTCGCGAGCCGGATCGCGCCCGCGACGTTGATGCCCGATGAACCGCCCAGGCAGAGCCCCTCGTGCTCCAGCAGGTCGAAGATGATCGGGAGCGCCTCTTCGTCGGGGATCTGGAACGATATGTCGATCGGCGCGCCTTCGAGGTTCTGGGTGATGCGGCCCTGCCCGATCCCTTCCGTGATCGAGGAGCCTGTCGCCTTCAATTCGCCCGTCGTGTAGTAGCTGTGCAGCGCGGCGCCCATCGGGTCCGCGAGGCCGATCACGACCTTGGGGTTGCGCTCCTTCAGGGCGATGCCGATTCCCGCGAGCGTGCCGCCGGTGCCGACCGCGCAGATGAAGCCGTCGATCCGGCCGCCGGTCTGCTCCCAGATCTCCGGCCCCGTGGTCTCGATATGCCCCTGCCGGTTCGCCACGTTGTCGAACTGGTTGGCCCAGATCGCTCCGTTCGGCTCCGTCGCGGCGAGGCGTTCGGCGAGACGTCCCGACACCTTCACGTAGTTGTTGGGATTGGCGTAGGGGACGGCGGGCACTTCGATCAGTTCGGCGCCCGCGAGGCGCAGCATGTCCTTCTTCTCTTGCGTCTGCGTCTCCGGAATGACGATCACCGTGCGAAAGCCCATCGCGTTGCCGACGAGCGCCAGCCCGATGCCGGTATTGCCGGCCGTTCCCTCGACGATGACCCCGCCCGGCCGCAGCGTCCCGCGCCGGACCGCATCCCGGACGATGGCGAGCGCCGCCCGGTCCTTCACGGACTGGCCCGGATTCATGAACTCTGCCTTTCCGAGGATCGTGCAGCCGGTCAGCTCGGACGCGCGGCGGAGCTTGATCAGGGGCGTGTTGCCGATGGCGGCGGGGACGTCGGAGGCGATGATCATGGAAGGTCTACCATATGGGGGATGCTCTTGGCCGAACTGAGAGCATGGGGTCGAAGGCCTTGATCCGCAACCTATAGCAGTCATAAATACATTTTTTAAATGCTAATTTTTAGCAAAATACATTTATTGACGTTTTTAATGGGAAACCACATTATCTATGCCGCAGCAAGGGCCGGACGCTCCTGGCCTCGATCATCACCCACGCAGGTAAGGAAGATTCATGTCTAGCTCTGCAGTGGCTTCGCCGCTTTCCGCCGGAAACCGCGCGAGCTTGAATATCAATGCCCCGGCCTCGCTTCTGGCGGGCGCCGGCATCGTCGCGGGCGCGGCCCTGATCGGTGCCATCGTCAATCCGCGCCAGGCCGTCCTTTACGTCCTCGGGGCCGTTCTCGGCCTCGTGCTCTATCACGCGGCCTTCGGCTTTACCTCGGCCTGGCGCGTCTTCATCGCGGACCGCCGCGGCGAAGGCCTGCGGGCCCAGATGGTCATGCTGGCCATCGCCTCCATCCTGTTCTTCCCCGTGCTCGCATCCGGCTCCCTGTTCGGACAGCCGGTCGCCGGGAATGTCTCGCCGGCGGGCATTGCGGTCGTCTTCGGCGCCTTCCTGTTCGGAATCGGCATGCAGCTCGGCGGCGGCTGCGCGTCGGGCACCCTCTACACGGTCGGCGGAGGCTCCACGCGGATGCTGATCACGCTCGCGGCCTTCATTGCGGGCTCCGCGATCGGGGCGGCTCACCTGCACTGGTGGTCGGCCCTGCCGAGCCTTCCGAAGATTTCCCTGATCGAGGCCTGGGGACCCTGGACGGCGCTCGCCGTCCAGCTGGCGGTCTTCGCCCTCATCGCGGCCGTGACGGTGGTGCTGGAGAAGCGGCGGCATGGCGGCCTGATCGACGCCAATCCGTCTCCCCGAACCGGCCTCGCCCGGTTCCTGCGCGGCCCCTGGCCGATCGTGGCGGGCGCGGTCGCGCTGGCCCTGCTGAACTTCGCGACGCTCTATCTCGCGGGCCGTCCTTGGGGCATCACCTCGGCCTTCGCGCTCTGGGGCTCGAAGATCGCGGCCGCCATCGGGTTCGACGTGGCGAGCTGGCCCTATTGGTCCTCTCCGGCCCGTCTGGCCGAGCTCAACGGAAGCGTCTTCAACGACATCACGTCCGTCATGGATTTCGGCATCATCCTCGGCGCCCTCCTGGCCGCCGCGCTGGCCGGCCGCTTCGCGCCCGTCTGGAAGATCCCGCTGCGCTCGGCGGCGGCCGCCATCGCGGGCGGCCTGATGCTCGGCTACGGCGCGCGCCTCGCCTATGGGTGCAACATCGGGGCCTATTTCTCCGGCATCGCGTCGGGCAGCCTGCATGGCTGGGTCTGGCTCGCGGCCGCCTTCGTCGGCAACGTTCTCGGCACGAAGGTGCGGCCGCTCTTCGGCCTCGAAGTGGAACGCGTGAAGCTCACCGGCTGCTGATCCCGCGGGGGCTTTTCGGACTATCCGAGGAGCCCCCGGCTTTTTTCCAAAACCGGCTAGCTCGTGCCCTGTCGTTCCCTCGCGGCCCGGGCGATCACATCCTTCACCGTCTCGTAAGGCTGGGCGCCGGAGATGAGATAGGCCTGCCGGCCCGCTGTGACCACGAGGGCCGGAACGCTCGAAATCCCGATCTGCCGGGCCAGATGCTGATCCTCGACGACCTGCTGCGTGTAGCGGCCGCTCTCCAGCGCAACCCGCAGATCGTCGGCGTCGAGGCCGATTGTCTGGCCGATATCGACCAGCACCTCGATATCGGCGATGTCTCTCCCCTCCTCGAAGAAGGCCCGGAACAGGGCCCGGTTCATGGCGTCGAGCAGGCCTGCCTGACGGGCGAATTCAGCCGCCTCGTGAGCCTTGCGGCTGCGCGGCTGGACCGGCGGCAGCCGCAAGGTCATCCCGCGCTCCTGCGCCATCGGATAGACGGACTGGTTCCAGACGCGATGGAGATATTCCCCGTTCGGATCGAGCGTCGGTTCGGGCTCGGGACGCAGCTCGAAGGCGCGCCAGTCGACATCGACATCGTCTCCGAGTTCTCTCTGGATCCGTTCGAGGACGGGCCGTTCGAGATAGCAGAACGGGCAGACGTAATCGCTCCAGACCAGAACGCGGATCGCATCGTCCCTCGTCATTGCCGGCCTCCTTGCATGGAGCGGAGCGAAATTCGCCTCATCCTGTCAACGCCTGGAAGCCTTGCGGGTTTTGCCGCCGGCATCTTCCTGGCGTAACCATTGAATGAGCTGTCCCAGGGCGATGAAATCGTTCTTCCGGGTCGATGTGCGCCGCCATGCCAGTCCGATCCTGCGCATCGGCGGCTCGTCCGGGAATTCGATCAGGGCGACGCGCCGCCGGTCGACTTCGGCCGCCGCGCACAGCTCCGGAAGAAGCGTGATGCCGTGCCCGGCCGCCACCATCTGCATGATGGTGGTCAGCGAGGTCGCGCCCAGGGCCTTGCGCGCCTGCACATTGGCGATGTGGCAGAACTGGAGGGCCTGATCGCGCAGGCAGTGCCCTTCCTCCAGCAGCAGAAGGCGCTCGCGCCCGATCCGCGCGCGCAGATCGCCCGACGTCCAGTCCCGCGCAGCCCGCGCCTGCACGGCGATCAGGAACCTGTCGTCGAAGAGAGTCATCGTCTCGATCTGCGGGTGCGGCACGGGCAGGGCCAGCAGCAGGGCGTCGAGCTCGCCGCGCAGAAGCTCCTCGACGAGGGTGTCCGTCTGCGTCTCGCGGATCAGCAGATCGAGCGACGGATAGTCTTCCTGCGCGGCCGTCAGGATGGACGGGAGCAGATAGGGCGCGACCGAGGGAATGATCCCGAGCCGCAGCGGCCCGGTCAGAACACCCTGATGCTGGCGGGCATAATCGGCGAGCTCGCGCACCTGAGCCAGGATTCCCTCGGCGCGGGCGGCGATCTCCTGTCCGGCCATGGTCAGGGCGACGGCATTGCCCCGCCGCTCGACGAGTTCGACGCCCAGCTCCTGCTCCAGCTCCTTGATCTGCATCGAAAGGGCGGGCTGCGTCACCGCGCAGAGATCGGCTGCCATGCCGAAATGCTTCGTCCGCGCGAGTGCCTCGAAGTAACGGAGTTGCCGGAATGTGACCATGATGCCCATAAGAATAACTGATCGGCAGCCTCAGTCAAAACGATTGGACCTGATCGTCACAGGTCCCCATCCTGCGCCTCGGATTCTTTGGGGACGACCATGACCAAACGCACGACAATGACGACCACGGCCGGCGCGCCGATTGCGGACAACCAGAACAGCCTCTCGGCCGGCGATCGCGGCCCGCTGCTCCTCCAGGATTATCAGCTCGTCGAGAAGCTCGCGCATCAGAACCGGGAGCGCATTCCCGAGCGCGTGGTGCATGCGAAGGGCTCGGCGGCCTATGGCACGCTCACCATCACCCACGACATCTCCCGCTATTCCAAGGCCAAGGTGTTCTCGGAAATCGGCAAGCAGAGCGAGGTGTTCCTGCGCTTCTCGACCGTGGCCGGCGAGCGCGGCGCGGCGGATGCCGAGCGCGACGTGCGCGGCTTCGCGCTGAAGGTTTACACCGAGGAAGGCAACTGGGACATCGTCGGCAACAACACGCCCGTGTTCTTCATCCGCGATCCGCTGAAATTCCCCGACTTCATCCGCACGCAGAAGCGCCATCCCGCGACCAATCTCCGCTCGCCGACGGCTATGTGGGATTTCTGGTCGCTTAGCCCCGAGAGCCTGCATCAGGTCACGATCCTGTTCTCGGATCGCGGCCTGCCGCAGGGCTACCGCTTCATGCACGGCTTCGGCTCGCACACCTATTCGTTCATCAACGAGGCGGGCGAGCGCTTCTGGGTGAAGTTCCACTTCAAGTCCCTGCAGGGCATCCGGAACTGGACCAACCGTGAGGCCGAGACCGTGATCGCGAAGGACCGCGAGAGCGCCCAGCGCGACCTCTACGAGGCCATCGAAGGCGGCGACTTCCCGCGCTGGAAGTTCTGCGTGCAGATCATGCCCGAGACGGATGCGGAGAAGACGCTCTACAATCCCTTCGATGTCACGAAGGTATGGCCGCACGCGGATTACCCGCTGATCGAGGTCGGCATTCTCGAGCTCAACCGCAACGCGGCCCATTACTTCGCCGAGGTCGAGCAATCCTCGTTCTCGCCGTCCAACATCGTACCGGGCATCGGCTTCTCGCCCGACAAGATGCTGCAGGGCCGCATCTTCGCCTACGCGGACGCGCACCGCTATCGCGTCGGCACGCATTACGAATCGCTGCCGGTCAACCGCCCGCGCTGCCCCGTGCATCACTACCACGCGGATGGCGGCATGCTGTTCGAGATCCCGAACCGGGGCAACGCCTATTACGAGCCGAACTCGTTCGACGGCCCGGTGCAGGACCGTCGCGCGGCCGAGCCGCCCCTGAAGATCTCAGGCGATGCGGACCGCTACGATCACCGCGCCGGCAACGACGACTACAAGCAGCCCGGCGACCTGTTCCGGCTCATGACGCCGGACGAGCAGGCGCAGCTGATGGACAACATCGCGGAGGCGATGCAGGGCGTGCCCGAGGAGATCGTGAAGCGCCAGATCGTGCACTTCTACCTCGCCGACAAGGCCTATGGCCTCGGCGTCGCGGAGCGCATGGGCCTGAAAGGCGCGGTGCTGATCGAGGCTGCGGAATAAGTCGATCGGATAAGCCGTAGGGGCACCGACAACGATCGACGGCAACGGCCCGGGAGCAGTCCCGGGCCGTTTGTTCTGTCTCCCTGTCATTCCCGGAAGGACCTGGAGCGGCCGGGAAGGACGTCTCGAGCGTCGGCCCGAACGTGGGTCCCCTTCCCGGTCCCGCGGACCGCCGGGGATGACAACGAGCACTTCCTCACTGTCATTCCCGGCCGAAGCAAAGCGGAGGGGAAGGGAATCCACTCACAGACGCTGCACCCTGGATCCCCTTCCCGGCCTTCGGCCGCCGGGGATGACACGATGCGTTTCCCCACTGTCATTCCCGGCCGGAGGTGACGCAGTCACCGCAGGGGAAGGGGATCCAAAACGCAGGCGCAACGCTTCCCTGGATCCCCTTCCCGCGCTTCGCGCGCCGGGGATGACAGGGCGTGGTCCTTCATCCTTTATTCGGGAAACGCCGTTCCTCAGATCAGCCCCTCGCCCTGCAGGAAGGGGTTGGTCTGCCGCTCCTGGCCGATGGTGCTGGTGGGGCCATGGCCGCAGATGAACGCGACGTCGTCGCCGAGCGGCAGGAGCTTGTCCTTGATCGAGCGGATGAGAGCCTTGCCGTCGCCGCCGGGAAGGTCCGTGCGGCCGACGGAACCCTGGAAGAGCACGTCGCCCACGATGGCGAAGCGCTGCCCCGGCGAGACCAGGACGACGCTGCCCGGAGAATGGCCGGGACAATGCAGGACGTCGAGCGTGAGTTCGCCCACGCTGACCGTATCGCCCTCCCGCAGCCAGCGGTCAGGCGTGACGGCGCGCGCGCCTTCGATCCCGTACATGCGGCCCGTCTCGGGGAGATGGTCGAGCAGGAAGCGGTCGGCCTCGTGCGGCCCTTCGACCGGCACGCCGAGCGCTTCCTTGAGTTCCGCCGCGCCGCCCGCATGGTCGATATGGCCGTGGGTGAGAATGATCTTCTCCACGCTCACGCCGCTCTGGGCGATGGCGTCGCGGATCCGGTCGATGTCGCCGCCGGGATCGATCACCGCAGCCTGCTTGGTCTTGTCGCACCACAGCAGCGTGCAGTTCTGCTGGAAGGGCGTGACGGGGATGATGGCGGCGCGGACGTCGGGCACGATGGGATCCTTCCATGTCGGTGCGAGGAGACATATGCGCGGCATGGGCCCCTGGGAAGCCCCGGAGGCCGCAGCGGAATCAGGCCGAGAAATGAATCCCGATATGCCCACAAGTTGTTCCTACACCCTCACGTTGAGGTAATGCGAAAGAATTCATAGATTTGGAATGATAAAGCATAGCTTTGCAGTTCCGTCCGGGTTATAGGGTTGCCCCCTCTTCAAGCATTGTCCGAATCGACAACCATGGAACAGACCCGCGAGCCTCACCCGAACCCCGATGCCGGCAAGTTCGTGAACCAAGCCGTCGACATGACCCGGACGGCCCTGGCGTCCGACGCCGGCAAGGCCGTGCGGGCCGCCATTCTCAAGGGTCAGGACGGCCTCATGCAGCACCTCTCCCAGGCCGCCCAGAAGAACATGCCCGATCCGCTGACCCAGGCGCGGGTGCTGCTGGCCGAGCAGAGCCAGAACTTCGACGTGCTGCGCACCGCCATCGGGCAGATCGGGCAGTCCCTCGCCCATCTGAACGAGGCCGAGCCCAGGTTCCAGCAGCCGCCGCATGTCACGACGCTCCTGAACGCCCAGGCCGAAGCCATCCAGGGCCTGACCCTGCTCGTGCTGAAAGGCCAGCAGGTTCAGTCCGAGCTGATCAATGCCGTGGATGCCGGCCCCCGGACGACGGCGATGCCCAGCATCCCCAAATGGGTGACCTACGCGATGGGCGCCATGATGGTCTGGAGCCTGATCACCATGGTGTTCTCCACGATCTTCTGATCCGGAGAGGCCATCCGATATTCTTGCCGGGCGCCTGCATCGCCAGTTATAACGATTTCAATACTATCGTCTGACGGGGGCTGATCGATGTTCGACGCCAAGAAACTTCTCGACGCCTTGGGAACACCGGCCACGCCGCCAGCTCCCGCTCCGGCAGCCCCTGCGCCTGCGGACGCCAAGCCCGCCACTGAGGGCAAGCCGGCCGCCTCTCCGCTCGGGGCCGGGACCCTGCTGAGCGATCTGATCGGCCTCGCCAACAGCCCTTCGCCGCCGCCCGCCCCCGAGAAATCCGCGGATGATTCGTCGGCAGCCGCGCCCGCGCCGGCCAAGGCGCCACCGCCGCCTGCCGATCTGACGGACCTGCTCCTGAAGCGGACCCAGGAATTCCTGAAGACCCCCCAGGGCAACGCCGCCGCCAACGCGGTCGTGCTCGGCCTGACGAAGGCCGTGGCGAATTCGGAAGCAGGGCGCAAGCTCGCCGCTTCGGCGAAGGCCAAGGGCACGGCCCTGTTCAACCGGTTCCTCAACAAGGGCGAAGCCCAGCCTGCCATCGAGGCCATTGCGGCCGCACCGACCGCACCCGAGCCGCTCGCCCTGCCGCCCGCATCGGCTCCCGCCGACAACGGCGAGTCCGCCCTCCTGATCATGCGCGCCATGATCGCCGCGGCGGCCGCTGACGGGCGCATCGACGAGGGCGAGCGCGAGCGCATTCTCGGAACCCTGAAGAGCGCCGGCATCGACGGCGAAGGCGTCCACCTCATCGAGGCGGAACTGAGCCGGCCCGCCAGCGCGGCGGAGCTCGCCGCCGCCGTGAAGACGCCCGAAACGGCCGTGCAGGTCTATACCGCCGCGCGGCGCATTATCACGCCCAACACGGTGGAGGAGCGGGTTTTCCTCGCCCACCTGTCGGGCGCGCTCGGCCTCGATCCCAGGATCGTTGCCCAGATCGACGCCATGGCGTCGGGAGCGATCAAGGCCTGAGGGTGTCCCTCAGGTCTTTTCGAACAGTTCAGGATGCCGGAGCCGCAGGGCCTGGACGAGGACCAGGGTCTTGAGGTCAGTGATGGCATTCCGCTCCAGCATCCCGGCCAGTTCGTCGAGACCGATCTCCAGCACCTCGATATCCTCGTGCTCCTCGGCGAGCCCGCCTCCCTCGCCGACCCGGTCCGCCGCGCTGTAGCGCGCCAGGAAAAGGCTCAGGCGCTCCGTCGTGATGCCGGGCGCGGACCAGGCCCGCCCCACGGGCTCGAGGCCGTCGAGGCGGAGCCCCGCCTCCTCCATGGCCTCGCGGCGCGCGCATGCGTCCGGCTCGTCGTCGTCGAGCATGCCGGCGACGGCTTCGAGCATGTCGGCATGGCCTTCGACATGCATGACCGGCACCCGGACCTGGCGGACCAGGATCGCCGTGCGCCGCTCCGGGTCATAGGCGAGCACGGCCGCCGCGTCGCGGCTGTCCAGCACCTCCCGCGCCATCGTCCGGCCGTCCGGCATCTGGACGGTGAACCTGAGCAGCTTGCGCCATCCCTCATGGAGGGTCGTGATCTCTTTGATCCTGTAGGTCGTCACGTCTCGTTCTCTCCTGCTCGAAGGCTTCGGTCTTCATGACAACACGCGAAATGCTTGAGGTTCCCTTACCGCCCGCCTTGCGGCCGAACGGCGGGGTCGCGCGTTATGGGCAGGAGGCCATGACGGGAGAAAGGCGTGCTGGAGGATCTGATCGAGGCCATCGAAAGGCGGCAGACCATTCTCTTCGCCGGCGCCGGCGTCTCGATGACCGTGGGCCTCCCGTCCTGGCAAACCCTGATCGAACATATCGCGAAGGAGCTGGAGATCGATCTGTCCCAGTACAACGGAACCGAGGTCAATTACCTGATCCTGGCCGAGTTCTACCGGCTCAGGCAGGGCAGCATCGGCCCGCTTCGCAGCTGGATGGACCGGAACTGGACCATTCCGGACGACAAGCTCAAGGCCTCCCGCGTCCACGAGCTGATCTGCAGGCTCGATTTCCCGATCATCTACACCACGAATTTCGACCGCAACCTGGAGACGGCCTTCGATCTCCACGGGAAGAAATACGTCAAGATCGTCAACGCCAAGGACATCGCCCGCATCCGGGAGGGCATGCCGCAGATCATCAAGTACCATGGCGATTTCGACGATGACGATTCCATCGTCATCGCGGAAACCGACTATCTCGACCGGCTGTCCTTCGAATCGCCCCTCGACATCAAGTTCCGCTCCGACGCCCTGGGCAAGACGATCCTGTTCATCGGCTACAGCATGAGCGACCTCAACATCCGCTTCCTGCTGCACCGCCTCTGGAAGACCTGGAACGGCTCGGGCTATGAGCGCGACCGGCCGCCCTCCTATGTCTTCATGCTGCGCCCGAATCCCGTCGAGGAGGCCGTGCTGGAGCAGTGGGGCCTGCGGGTTCTGACCGAGAAGGACTGCCCTCCCGAGCAGGCGCTGGAGATCTTTCTGGCCAAGCTCGAGGAAGCGGTAGGGCGGAAAACCGCCGCCGGGTGATTTTGCATCCGCCCCTCCCTGTGCCAATGTGGCGACCCTTTCGGATCCCTTGTTGATTTCATGGCTGCCGCTTCCAAACCCCGTCTCTCTCTTCGTGACATCCTGACCGACGGGCGCATCGCGCTCATGCTGCCGCTGGGCTTCTCCTCGGGGCTTCCCTTCCTGCTGGTCTTCAGCACCCTTTCGGCCTGGCTGCGCGAAGCCGGGATCTCGCGGACCGAGATCGGAATGCTGAGCTGGGTCGCTTTGGCCTATTCGTTCAAGTTCCTTTGGTCGCCCCTCGTGGACCGCTACGACGTGCCGGTCCTGGCCAGGCTTCTCGGGCGGCGGCGCGGCTGGATGGCGTGTTCGCAGATCGTCACGGCGGTGGGCCTTGTCGGAATCAGCCTGAGCGCGCCTCAGACGCAGCTGTCCCTGACCATCGTGTCGGCCGTCCTGGTCGCCTTCGCGTCGGCGACGCAGGACGTGGTCATCGACGGATGGCGCATCGACATGGCGTCGACGGAGCGCCAGGGCATGATGGCCGCCTCCTACCAGCTCGGCTACCGTCTGGCCCTGATCTGCGCCGGCGCGGGCGCCCTCTACATCGCCGAGTTCGTGAACTGGCGCAGCGCCTATCTGGCCATGGCCGCCCTGATGATCGTGGGTCTTGCCGGCACCCTCCTGTCGCCGCGCGTCGACGAGAGCGCCGCGCGGGAGCGCCTGCCCCTCGCCGCCGCGCTCATTGAGCCGCTGGCCGACCTCTTCCGGCGCAAGGGCCCGATCCTGGTCCCGATCTTGGTCCTGATCGCCTGCTTCCGCCTGCCCGATTTCGTCTCGGGCGTCATGGCGAATCCGCTCTACATCGACCTCGGCTTCTCCAAGGCCGATATCGCCAACGTGTCGAAGCTCTACGGCGTCTGGATCGGCATCATCGGGGCCTTTGCGGGCGGATTGGCGCTCACGCGGCTCGGCCTCTGGTGGACGCTCCTGATCGGCGCGGTGATCGCCGCCTCCTCGAACCTGATGTTCTCCTGGCTGGCCCTGGAGGGCGCAAGGCTCGATCGGCTGATCCTGACGATCAGCGTCGACAATTTCGCGGCGGGCTTCGCCGGCTCCGCCCTCATCGCCTACATGTCGGGGCTGACCTCGCCGGGCTTCGCGGCCACGCAATACGCGCTCCTGAGCTCGCTCTATGCCCTGCCGGGCAAGCTTATCGGCGGAGCCTCCGGCGCGGTGGTCGACGCCTTCGGCTATCCGCTCCTCTTCACGGCCACCGCCTCCATCGGCATTCCGCTCGTGATCCTGTGCTTCGTGGTGCGCCGGGATACGGCGAAGATGGCGCAGGACAAGAAGGCCGGGGAAGCCACGGAGGCCGCCCCGGCCGTCGGCGTGGGATCGAGGGCCTGATGCCACAGCCCCCTCATGGAAACCTGCATAAGCCTTCGCTGGCCGTAGCCATCGGGGCGTAAAAACACTATCTCTTGCGGGTCATTTCCTCACGAACGAGACCCATGGCCTCCTCCCGTCCCCTCCAAGCCGGCGACCACCTTTTCCTCGTCGACGGCTCGTCCTTCATCTTCCGGGCCTACTTCCAGTCCATGAACCAGGACCAGAAGTACAATTCCCGCGTCTCGGACGGTATGCCGACGGGAGCCGTGCGCCTCTTCGTCTCGAAGCTTCTGCAATTCGTCCGCGACGGGGCGGCGGGCCTGAAGCCCACCCATCTGGCCATCATCCTCGACAAGTCCGAGGGCTCCTTCCGCAAGGAGCTCTACGAGGACTACAAGGGCCACCGGCCCGACGCTCCCGAGGACCTGAAGGTCCAGATGCCCCTGATGCGGGAGGCGATCCGCGCCTTCGGGATGGAGCCCATCGAGCAGGCCCGCTACGAGGCCGACGATCTCATCGCCACCTATACGCAGCAGGCGAAGGCGCGCGGCGCCGACGTGCTCATCATCTCGTCCGACAAGGACCTGATGCAGCTCGTGGGGCCGAAGGTGTGCTTCTACGATTTCGAGTCGGGCTCCAAGGGCAAGCCCGGCTACCGGCCCGAGCGTAACCTGGACGAGGCCGCCGTCACCGAGAAGTGGGAGGGCATCCCGCCGGAAAAGATCGGCGACGTTCTGGCCCTCATGGGCGACACCTCGGACAACGTGCCCGGCGTGCCGGGCATCGGCCTCAAGACCGCGGCCCAGCTCATCAAGGAATACGGCGACCTCGAAACGCTGCTTGCCCGCGCCTCCGAGATCAAGCAGCCCAAACGCCGCGAGACCCTCATCAACAACGCCGAGGCCGCGCGTCTCTCGAAGCAGCTCGTGACCCTCGACTGCGAGGCGCCGCTCCCGGTGTCCATCGACGACCTGAGCGTCCCCGAGCCCGACCCGAAGACGCTGATCGGCTTCCTCAAGGCGATGGAGTTCAGCACCCTGACCCGGCGCGTGGCCGATCTCTACGACGCCGACCCCGCCGCCATCGAGCCGGACCGGCGCCTCATGCCGGGCGGCGAGGCGATCCGCTGGGAGGGCAATGGCGGCGGCGCGTCGGACATCGGCGTGCCGTTCTTCGAGAAGGGCGAAGCCGCCGCGGGCGAGGTCGATCCCTTCGCCGGGCTCGACCTGCCGGAGACCGGTGCCGCGCGGAAGCCCGTCGAGGGGCTCGGCACCCCGTCGCAGCTTGCCGGAAAGCGCGCGACGGAGGCCTCCTCCATCCCCTTCGATGTGCATTCCTACGAGACCGTCACGAGCCTGGACCGCCTGAAGGAATGGGTGGAGAAGGCGCGCGAGCAGGGTTTCGTGGCCGTCGACACGGAGACGAGCGACCTCGATGCGACCCGCGCGGACCTCGTCGGCTTCTCGCTCGCGCTGGAGGCCAGACAGGCCTGCTATGTGCCGCTCCTGCATCGCGGCGATTCGGATCTGTTCGGCGGCGGCCTCGTGCCGGGGCAGATCCCGGTCACCGACGCGCTCGATGCCATCCGGCCGCTGCTCGAAGACCCGTCGGTTCTGAAAATAGGCCAGAACCTGAAATACGACTGGATCGTCTTCAAGCGCCACAACATCGAGGTGCGGCCCTTCGACGACACGATGCTGATCTCCTACGTGCTCGACGCGGGCCGGGGCTCGCATGGCATGGACGAACTCTCCCGCCGCCATCTCGGCCATGCGCCGATCACATTCACGGACGTGGCGGGCACGGGCCGCAACAAGGTGAGCTTCGACAAGGTCGATCTCACCAAGGCGACCGCCTATGCGGCCGAGGATGCCGACGTGACGCTGCGCCTGTGGCAGATCCTGAAGCCTCGCCTTGCGGCGGAGCATCGCACGACCGTCTACGAGACGCTCGAAAGGCCCCTCGTCGAGGTGATCGCCCGCATGGAGATGCGCGGCATCATGGTGGACCGGCAGATCCTGAGCCGCCTGTCCGGGGACTTCTCGCAGACGCTGGCGCGTCTCGAGGACGAGATCCACGAAATGGCGGGCGAGAAATTCGCCCTCGGCTCGCCGAAGCAGATCGGCGACATCCTGTTCGGCAAAATGGGCCTGCCCGGCGCGAAGAAGACGCCGTCCGGTCAGTGGGCGACGCCCGCCACGCTCCTCGACGAGCTCGCGCAGGCCGGTCATGAATTGCCGGCCAAGATCCTCGAATGGCGCCAGCTCGCGAAGCTGAAATCCACCTATACCGACACGCTGCAGGAGCACATGCATCCCGAGACCAAGCGGGTGCACACCTCCTTCTCGCTCGCCGCCACCACGACGGGCCGCCTCTCGTCATCTGATCCGAACCTGCAGAACATCCCGATCCGCACGGAAGCAGGCCGCAAGATCCGCAGGGCCTTCGTGGCGCCGGAGGGCCACAAGATCATCTCGGCGGATTACAGCCAGATCGAGCTGCGCATCCTCGCGCACATCGCCGACATCCCGCAATTGCAGGAGGCCTTCGCCAAGGGCCAGGACATTCATGCGGCGACCGCCTCCGCCATGTTCGGCGTGCCGCTCGACCAGATGACGCCGGACCTGCGCCGTCAGGCCAAGACCATCAATTTCGGCATCATCTACGGCATCTCGGCCTTCGGCCTCGCCACGCGCCTTGGCATTCCGAACGCGGACGCCTCCGCCTTCATCAAGCAGTATTTCGAGCGCTTCCCCGGCATCCGTACCTATATCGACGAGACGAAGCGCATCTGCCGCGAGAAGGGCTATGTGACGACGCTGTTCGGACGCGTCTGCCATTACCCGCAGATCAAGTCGAGCAACCCGTCCGAGCGCGCGGGCGTGGAGCGCCAGGCGATCAACGCGCCGATCCAGGGCACCGCCGCCGACATCATCCGCCGCGCCATGATCCGCATGGAGGATGCGCTGAAAGCGGAGCGCCTGTCCGCCCGCATGCTGCTGCAGGTGCACGACGAACTGGTGTTCGAGGCTCCCGACGACGAGATCGACGCCACGCTCCCGGTGATCTCGCGCGTGATGACGGAAGCGCCCTTCCCGGCCGTGTCGCTGAAAGTCCCCCTGGCCGTCGAAGCGCGGGCGGCGCAGAACTGGGACGAGGCGCATTAAAACCACCTGCTTACGTTGCGGGAGAGGATTGTGTTCTAGAACAGGAAAGCAGAATGTTGTGACATCAAAACATTCTGCCTCGCCATGCGCTATTTCCTCGCTCTCCTCCCCTGCACCGTCCTCGTTCTGCTGTTCGCTTACGACATGGATATGGCCCTGCGTGCACCGAGATGCACACTGCCGTCAGAACTTGGCGGGTGGTGCCTGCCGATCGGGTGGGAAGGACCGTTCGCGGATTATTGGACCCTTCGGTCGCGCCAGAATGCGATTATCGGAGCCTCTCTCAATCTCGGCACAGGACTCACGGCGTTGGGGCTCAGTGCGTTTGCAGCAATGAAGCCAGCATTCTCTGGCAACCGCGTTGCGATGATTCTGCTGCTGCAGGTCCTTCTCCTGCTGACCCTTGCTCTAAAATCCTGTGTACTCAGCGTTCCGTCATAATGCGACGAATGCAGATGCTTCTCCAGCAATGCAACAGGGGCACCCCATGACCTATGAACTCTACTACTGGCCCACGATCCAGGGACGCGGCGAGTTCGTGCGGCTGGCGCTGGAGGAGGCGGGCGCCGATTACATCGACGTGGCGCGGGAGTCGGAAGGCGTCGCCGTGATGCTGCGGATGATGGACCACGCGGAGCATCCGCCCTTCGCGCCGCCTTTCCTGAAGGATGGCGAGACGATCGTCGGCCAGACGGCGGCGGTGCTGCTCTATCTCGGGGCGCGGCATGGCCTTGCGCCCAAGAATCCGGCCGGGGGACTCTGGACCCATCAGATCCAGCTCACCATCACCGATCTGGTGGCCGAAGCCCACGACACCCATCACCCGGTGGCGGTTAGCCTCTATTACGAGGACCAGAAGGAGGAGGCGCTCCGCCGCGCCGCCGAGTTCCGCGAAAACCGCATCCCGAAGTTCCTCGAATGGTTCGAGACCATCCTGGCGCGCAACCCGTCGGGCGATGCCCATCTCGTGGGCGATGCGCTGACCTATGCGGACCTGTCCCTGTTCCAGATCGTCGAGGGGCTGACCTATGCCTTCCCCAGGGCCATGAAACGCATCCTGAAGGATGTTCCGCGCGTCGCGGCCCTGCACGGCGCGGTCGCGAGGCGGCCGCGGATCAAAGCCTATCTGGCGAGCCCGCGCCGCATCCCCTTCAACGAGGACGGCATCTTCCGCCGCTATCCCGAACTGGACGAGTGAACGGTCGGCGATGATCCGGACAGCAGAAACCCCTCCCCTGTCGAGCAGAGGAGGGGCGATGGGTTTCAGGCCAGCTTTCGAGAAGCCTTAGGCTGCGACGGCGTTGCCGAAGGCGGGCTGGCGGTCGTTCCGCTCCCGGAACACGGGCGCATGCGGCGCCATCCGCTTCAGCGTCCCGTCGCGCCTGACCCAGTGATGGTAAAGAGCCGCCGCGATATGCAGGCCGAGCAGCGTCATGAACAGCCGGGCCGCGATATTGTGGGCCGGCACCGGAATCTGGAGATAGGGAGCAATGTCCGGCTGGAGAGCGACCAGGGTCGGACCGAGCACCTTTGCGATCGAGATCATGACGCCGCCCACCGAGAGGAACAGCAGGGCGAAGTAGAAGAAGCCGTGCACAGCCTTGGTGAGCATGCGCTCCGGTTTGGATGAGCCCGGCATCGCGTCGGGCTTCCGGTCGGCCAGGGTCCACCACGCGAGGCGGACCACCGTGAGCACGCCGGCGCCCACGCCGATGACCGCATGGGACAGGAAAATCGGAAGCCGCGGGCCGTCGCCCACGTTCTGGATGGCGAAGCCGAGCGGCACCTCGAGCAGGATCAGAAGCGCGCAGATCCAATGCAGCGCGACCGCCACGGGACCGTAGCGGTCCTTCGTGCTCTGGAAATGCCGGACGTCCCGATGGTCCGCATCGACGGACGGTGAGGAAGCCGACATCGCCTCCGCCTGCCTGTCCGCCGCCAGAACCGGTGCCGCCGCCAGAAAGGCCCGCTGGGCGCCCGCTTCGCCCGTCCGGGACATCGCGTCCTTGAGGTCCGCCACGGAAAGAGCCGATGCGAAGATGTTGAGGCCCTGCCACGCCGTCTCCACGGCGCCCGCATTCTCCCATCCCGCGTAGTTGACGTAGCTTGCCTTCAGGCTCTCGCCTCCGCCCGCCTCACGCAAGGTCGCGGATGCGGGGCTTGAGACCTGGCCCAGGGCCTCACGAGGAACAACCCAGCCTTTTCCGGAAGCTCTGGCGTATCCGCCAGAGATGTCGAAGGTCTTGAGCATCACGACCTGATCGGCTGTCGGTGAAAGCGCTGTCATTGATCCTGCCCCCCATCCCGGTTCACGGCGTCACGGGCCGTTAACGGGTTGTTAGGATTGAAGTCTATTCCGGGGTCTGTTGTCTATTCGGCTCGATGCCCTAGACAAGAAGTTATATATCGTTACATAAACTACACCTCCGGCAACGATCTTTTAAGGCGGAACGCTCAAGATGAGGTGGCGTGTGTCTCAGGGCCGGTGCCGGCGCGTTCGTCCGGACGAGCCGTGCGGACGGCTTTGTGCGTACGCCATCGTGATGCCGCCTTGTCCGTCATAGAAGGTTCGGCGCTGGAAAAGCCGAGCCATAATCCGTCCGATCCTGCAGGAGCCGCCCATGAACGAGGAAACGGAAACCGTCGCAACCCGCCTCTGGCGTGATCGCGTTCAGCTGCGGGAGCAGGAGCGGAACGAGGCTCAGACCCGCCTGCGGATCGCCGAGGAGAAGGTCGCGATCCTGATGGCCGAGAACGACCGCCTCGCGGCCGAGAACGCCCGGCTGCGCGCCCTCCTCCATCCGGACACCGAGAGCGCCCGCACGGAAACCGAGATGCAGATGGAAGCGCTCAAGGGCGCGCTGCTGCCGCTCTTGTCGGGCGCGACCGGCACGCTGAACTGATCGTCTGGCGGACTCAAGCCGCCAGGCGGCTCATGGCCTCGTTGAGGCATTCGACCCGGACGCTGCCGTCGCCGCGGGCGACGAGGCTGCAGCCCTTGGGCACCTCGCGCCAGCCCCTGGTCTTGTCGTCGATGGGCTCGGACACCACGAGCAGGTTGCCTTGGTCCTCGCGGAAGTAGAGGGTCGGCGGCTTCGCATCGCAGGCCCAGCGATAGGCCCAGAGGTTCTCCCCATCCGTGAAGGCCGCGGTGAAGCGCAGGGCTTCCCTGACGCCGGCCTCATCCATCAGACGGCGGATCTGCTTCAGGGTGCGGGCCATGGCCGTCACGGGCTCCTCGGACAGGCCGTTGGCGAGCGCAGCCAGGAAAATGGCCTCCGAATCCGTGGTGCCGAGGCGCCGGTCGTAGAGCTCGTCCGGGATCAGGGCCTCCAGCCGGCGCTTGATGCGCCCATAGCCGCCGATCTGCCCGTTGTGCATGAACAGGAAGCGGCCATGCGCAAAGGGATGGCAGTTGGCCCGGGTGGTCGAGGTGCCGGTGGAGGCGCGCACATGGGCGAAGAAGAGCCGCGAGCGCACCTGATCGCACAGGCTCCTCAGGTTCTCGTCGGACCAGGCCGGGCGGACCTCCCGATAGGTCCCCGGTTCGGTGCGTTCGCCGTACCAGCCGATGCCGAAGCCGTCGCCGTTCGTCTCCGTCTTGGCCTCGACCGCGTGGAGCGACTGATGAACCAGCGAATGAGCCGGGGCACATACCAGATCGGCCAGGAAGATCGGCTCTCCCCGGTAGGCAAGAAAGCGGCACATCGGCAACGAACCCCAGGCGCGGCTGTAATTGAAACCTTGTTGTACTATTTTCGCAACAAGGTGAATAGCCGGTTAACGGCCAAGCCGTTGCGGCCCCGCCGCCCTTCCCATAAAAGCGTCCCGACACCGGACAAGAAGGCCGGCCGAACCGGCAAGGGACCCCGAGACATGCGTCGCATCGTAAGCCTGACGTTCACCGCCGCCCTGACCCTCCTGCCGCAGGCAGCCCTGGCGGCGGAGCTCGACGGCGCCAGCCTCGGTTTCGTCTGGGCCCTGCCCTTCGTGGGCATTCTCCTGTCCATCGCCCTCTTCCCGCTCCTCGCGCCTCATGTCTGGGAGCACCACCAGGGCAAGATCGCAGCCCTCTGGGGCCTGCTCGTGCTCGGTCCCATGGCGGCGATCCTGGGGCCGACCACGGCGCTCCACGCCCTCGCGCACACGGCGCTTCTGGAATACATCCCCTTCATCCTGCTCCTGCTCGCCCTCTTCACGGTGGCGGGCGGCATTCTCGTGCGCGGCAACATCCACGGATCGCCGGGCACCAACACGGTGCTTCTCGCCATCGGCACCGTGCTCGCGAGCTTCATCGGCACGACCGGCGCCTCCATGGTGATGATCCGCCCCGTGCTGCGCGCGAACGACGACCGGCGGCACAATGTCCACGTCATCGTGTTCTTCATCTTCCTCGTGTCGAATATCGGCGGCTCGCTGACGCCGCTCGGCGACCCGCCGCTGTTCCTCGGCTTCCTGCGCGGCGTCGACTTCTTCTGGACGACGACGCATCTCCTGCCGGAGACTTCCTTCGTGGCGGGATTGCTTCTCGGGCTCTTCTTCCTCGTGGATACGGTCGTCTACCGGAAGGAGGGCCACGTCAGGCCGGACCCGACGCCCGACAACCCGGTGCGCCTCACGGGCGGCATCAACTTCCTGCTCATCTTCGCGATCATCGGCGCGATCCTCATGAGCGCGACCGTCGACATGGGCCGCGTCACCCTGCTCGGCACCGAGATCGAGATCGCCAACGCGGCGCGCGATCTCATCATGATCGCCGTCACCGTCCTCTCGCTCGCCCTGACCCCGAAGGCGAACCGGGTCGAGAACGGCTTCTCCTGGGGTCCGATCAAGGAGGTGGCGACGCTCTTCGCCGGCATCTTCGTCGCGATCATCCCGGTGCTCGCCATGCTCAAGGCTGGTCCCGGCGGCGCCTTCGCGCCTCTCGTGGCCCTCGTGTCGAACCCGGACGGCAGCCCCAACAACGCCGCCTATTTCTGGCTTTCCGGCGGCCTCTCGTCCTTCCTCGACAACGCGCCGACCTACCTCGTGTTCTTCGAGCTCGCCGGCGGCGATCCGCAGCGCCTGATGACGGCGGGCGCGCTGACGCTCGCCGCCGTCTCGGCCGGATCCGTGTTCATGGGCGCCAACTCCTATATCGGCAACGCGCCCAACTTCATGGTCTACGCCATCGCCCGCGAGGGCGGCGTGAAGATGCCGAGCTTCTTCGGCTATCTCCTCTGGTCGGGATGCATTTTGGTGCCCACGTTCCTGATTGCGACGCTGTTATTCTTTAGGACATAGGCGAAAGGCGCCTTGGGCGCTGCTCAGGCCTGAAGCCTCCCGGCCACGTCCTCCGCGAGCGAGAGACACGCGGTCAGACCCGGGCTCTCGATGCCGAAGAGGTGGACGAGGCCGGCGAGGCCATGCTCCGCGGGACCATCGATCATGAAATCGGCGGCCTTCTCGCCGGGTCCCGTGAGCTTCGGGCGGATGCCCGCGTAATCGGGCACCAGCGCCCCGTCCGGCAGCCCCGGCCAGTAGCGGCGGATGGAGGCGTAGAAGCTCTCCGCGCGGCGCGGATCGACCTCGTAGTTCTCCGCGTCGATCCATTCCACGTCCGGCCCGAAGCGCATGCGCCCCGCGAGATCGAGCGTCACATGGGTGCCGAGGCCGCCCTCCACCGGAGCCGGATAGATCAGGCGCGAGAAGGCGGGCTTGCCGAGACAGCCGAAGTAATTGCCCTTCGCCAGCACGAGGGGCGGCACCCGCTCCGCAGGATAGCCCTCCGTCGCGCGGCCGATCGCCTGCGCGCCGAGGCCCGCCGCGTTGACGACCGCATCGACGGCGAGTTCCATCGGCTCGGCCCCGCCGACATGGGCATTCCATCCCGTTCCATTTCGGACGATCCGTTCGACCGGGGCATGGAACGCAATCACGCCGCCGGCATCCTCCAGGTCGCCCTGAAGCGCCAGCATGAGCGCATGGCTGTCCACGATGCCGGTCTCCTGCGAAAGGATCGCGCTGGTGCAGGCGAGGTTCGGCTCGAGCGCCCTCGCGTCCTGGCCCGTCAGGAAGGCGAGCCCCTCCACCCCGTTGGCGAGCCCCTGCTCGTAGATTCCCTCGATCTTCGCCTGTTCGAGATCGCTCGTGGCGACGATGAGCTTGCCGCACTTCGCATGCGGCACGCCGTGGCTGCCGCAGAACTCGTAGAGCATCCGCCGCCCGGCGACGCAGTGGCGCGCCCGGAGAGAGCCCGACGGATAATACATCCCCGCATGGATCACCTCGCTGTTGCGCGAGGACACGCCGTTGCCGATGCCGCCGGTTGCCTCGGCCACGATGACCGTATGGCCGCGCCGAGCCAGCGCGCGGGCGACGGCCAGGCCGACGACGCCGGCTCCGATGACGAGAACGTCCATTGTTCACAGGCTCCAATGCAAAACGGCGGCCCGAGAGCCGCCGCTTGTCTCACGATAGATCCGGACGAGATCAGGCCGCAATCGACATCTGCGGCGCGGCGGAGCGCACGTCGGAATCCACGTGCTCCTCGAAGCGCTTGAAGTTCTCGTTGAACATGGCGATGAGGCGCTTCGCCGTCTGGGCGAACTCGGCCTTATCGGCCCAGGTCTTCACCGGGTAGAGAATGTGCGGCTCGACGCCCGGCACCGAGGTCGGCACCGCGAAGCCGAAATAGGGATCGCGGCGGAAGTCGGCGCGGGAGAGCGAGCCGTCCAGGGCGGCCGTCAGCAGGCGGCGCGTGACGCGGATCGGCATGCGGCGGCCGACGCCGTACTTGCCGCCGGTCCAGCCCGTGTTGACGAGCCAGCAATCGACATGGTGCTTGGCGATGAGATCGCGCAGCAGGTTGCCGTAGACCGAAGGATGGCGCGGCATGAAGGGCGCGCCGAAGCAGGTCGAGAACGTCGCCTCCGGGTCCTTCACGCCCTTCTCCGTTCCGGCGACCTTCGCGGTGTAGCCGGACAGGAAGTGGTACATCGCCTCGGCGGGCGTCAGTTTCGCGATGGGAGGCAGAACCCCGAAGGCGTCGCAGGTCAGCATCACGATGTTCTTCGGAATGCCGGCGCGGCCGGTCGGGCTCGCATTGGGGATGAAGTCGAGCGGATAGGCGCAGCGCGTGTTCTCCGTCTTCGACGCATCGTCGAAATCGGGAATGCGCGTCACCGGATCGACCGTCACGTTCTCCAGCACCGTGCCAAAGCGCTCGGTGGTGGCGAAGATCTCCGGCTCGGCTTCCCGGGAAAGACGGATGGTCTTGGCGTAGCAGCCGCCCTCGAAGTTGAAGACGCCGTTCGGGCCCCAGCCATGCTCGTCGTCGCCGAGGAGCGTCCGGTTCGGATCGGCCGAGAGCGTCGTCTTGCCGGTGCCGGACAGGCCGAAGAACACGGCCACGTCGTTGGTGTTGCCCACGTTCGCCGAGCAGTGCATCGGCATGACATGCTCGGCCGGGAGCACGTAATTGAGATAGGTGAAGACCGACTTCTTCATCTCACCCGCGTAGGACGTGCCACCGATCAGCACGATCTTGCGGGTGAAGTCGCAGGCGATCACGGTTTCCGAGCGGCAGCCGTGACGCGCCGGATCCGCCTTGAAGGACGGCAGGTCGACGATGGTCAGCTCGGGAACGTAGTCCTTCAGCTCGCCCAGCTCGGGGCGGATCAGGAGATTGCGGATGAACAGGGAGTGCCAGGCGAATTCGGTGAAGACCCGCGCCTTGACCCGGAAGGCCGGATCCGCGCCGCCATAGAGATCCTGGGCGAACAGCTCCTTGCCCTTCGCATGCTCGATAAAATCCTGGAGGAGCGTCTCGAACTGCTCCGGCGTGATGGAGCCGTTGTTCTCCCACCACACGGCGCTCTCGGTGTTGGGGTCGCGCACCACGAACTTGTCCTTGGGCGAGCGGCCCGTATGGACTCCGGTCTCGGCCAGGAGCGCGCCGCCCTTCGCGAGCATGGTCTCGCCCCGGGTCAGGGATTGCTCGTAGAGCGCGGGCGCCTCGAGGTTCCAGTAGACTTTCTTGAGATGGCTGAAACCGAAGGCCCCAGCGCCCTGCGCGCTGTTGAAGACGCCGATATTATCCACGGAAGACTTCTCCTGATTGCCGATCATCGAGCAGCCTGATGTGCCGCCGTCCGATGGCCGTCACATGGTTAAATCCGAGCAGCGCGGGCCGAAGACCTGCGCCGTATCAATCGAATATAGAGCGTTCTCTGAGCCGGCCAACGTTGCCGCCGGCCGACGCCGTTCCATCGCATTCTATTTTGCGTCAGGCTAGACCCTGGCGGGCCTGATCCGCCAGTTTTTTAAGGGTTTGGCGCAGTTCTTTCGGCTGATTGACGCGCTCCGGGAAAACGATCCGCGCCGTCTGATCGCCGAGCATGAGGTCCAAGCCTTCGGGATCGAGGCCGGTGGTCCTCCAGGCTCCCGGCGACGACCCGGCGAGCCGCGTCGCATAGAGCTCGAGGGCCTCCCGATGGTCCTGGTTCATGTGCTCGAGGGCGCCCTGCTCGGCCTCGACGAGGGCCTCCGCTCCGGAGAGATCCGTCCGCAGGTCGGCCGCCGGCAGGGTCGCCGCCCGAGCGAAGCCTCCATTGAGGTGACCGCCCGAAATCTCCACTCTCCAGAAGGAAAAGTCCGCGAAACCCGCGTAAAGCTCGGCCTTGGGATGGCGGGCCAGGAAGCGGGCGCGGACCCGCGGGGTCTCCGTCCGTTCGGCCCGGCCCATGACGGTCAGCCGCGGGTGGGCGAGCGGGTCGCCCTTGCCGGTCTGGGCGAGCAGGATCGAGACGCGGGGCTCCCGCTCCATGTTGGCCGTATGGCCCGACAGGCGCGAGGTCAGGAGCAGGGGCGATCCGTCGATGTCGGTGGCGACCGTCACGAGTGTGGCGAAAGGCATCCCGTCCCGGTCGAGCGTCGCAAGGGCGCCGGACCGGATGGTCCGCAGGAGATGCTTTCCCAGGCCCGCGGCGTCGAAGCCGGGAGCCGTCCGGTCGGGCTCGTCCATATCGTTCATCTCCGGTTGAACCGACTCCCCCTAGACACCACTCTTGAGGCTACCCCCTGGCAATCCGCAGGGAAAATCATATTTATGCCACGAGAAAGGCGCAGTTGGGCACGTTTTAGGGGCTCCTGCATTGTCAGGCGAGACGCCTCCGACCATCGCCTGTGCTTTTTTAAGTCAAGGAAGAGTTCATGCCAACGATCGCCCTTGTCGATGACGATCGCAACATCCTGACCTCGGTTTCCATCGCTCTCGAAGCGGAAGGTTACCGGATCCAGACCTACACGGACGGGGCTTCCGCCCTGGACGGCCTGAAGCACGCCCCGCCGGACCTCGCCATTTTCGACATCAAGATGCCGCGCATGGACGGCATGGAGCTCCTGCGCCGCCTGCGCCAGAAATCGGACCTGCCCGTGATCTTCCTGACTTCCAAGGACGAGGAGATCGACGAGCTGTTCGGCCTCAAGATGGGCGCTGACGACTTCATCCGGAAACCCTTCTCCCAGCGCCTCCTCGTGGAGCGCGTGAAGGCGGTGCTGCGCCGGTTCGCCCCCAAGGACCAGACCGTCCCGAAGGAAACGGACGCCAAGGCCCTGGAGCGCGGCCAGCTGAAGATGGACCCGGAGCGCCATGCCTGCACGTGGAAGGGCGAGCCCGTGACCCTGACGGTCACCGAATTCCTGATCCTGCAGGCGCTGGCGACCCGCCCGGGAGTGGTGAAAAGCCGCAATGCCCTGATGGATGCGGCCTACGACGATCAGGTCTACGTGGACGACCGCACCATCGACAGCCACATCAAGCGGCTGCGCAAGAAGTTCAAGTCGGTTGACCAGAGTTTCGAAATGATCGAGACCCTTTACGGCGTCGGCTACCGTTTCAAGGAAGCCTGACGCCTTCGGGGGCGGCCTCAAGGGCGCGGATCGATCGCCGGAATGACGGTCTGCGTTCGTGACAGGGCGAAACGATCAGGAAAGAAGAGCATGATCCGATATCGTTCGACCGGATTGCGCTCCGTTGAGCGGCATGAAGGCTGATCCCGTTCACGCCGAGACGGGGTTCGACGAACCGCCGGCCCCTCGCAGCCTTCTGGCTCGGCTGAAGCATCTCGGCCGCATGCTGACGCAGCGCGCCTCGTCGAGCCTGACCCGGCGCATCGTGGTGCTCAATCTCGCGGGCCTGGTCGCGCTCCTGGTCGGCTTCCTGTATCTCAACCAGTTCCGCGAAGGCCTCATCGAGGCGCGGGTCCAGAGCCTGCTGATCCAGGGCGAGATCATCGCCGGCGCCATCGCCAGTTCGGCGACGGTGGACACCAACACGATCACGATCGATCCGGACAAGCTGCTGCAGATGCAGGCCGGCGAGACGGAGGGCTTCAGCGACGAGGCGCTCTCCTCCCTCGAATTCTCCATCAACCCGGAGCGGGTCGCCCCCCTGCTGCGCAGGCTGGTGACGCCGACCCGCACCAGGGCCAGGATCTTCGACCGCGAAGGGGCGCTCCTCCTCGATTCCGGCACCTTCTACTCCCGCGGGGACATCCTGCGCCAGGAAGTACCCCCGGTGGCCAATGTCGAGGATACGACGAGCTTCATCGAGAGTACCTGGAACAGCATCCGCAAGATGTTCCGGCGCACGAAGCGCCCGGTCCGCGAGGACCCGGGTCCCGCGAACGGCAAGTCCCTGCCGGAAGTGCAGCAGGCCTTCTCCGGACAGGCGACGAGCGTGGTGCGCGTCAACGCGAGAGGCGAGACCATCGTGTCGGTGGCCGTCCCGGTCCAGCGCTTCCGCGCGGTCCAGGGGGTGCTCCTGCTCTCCACGCAGGAAGGCGACATCGACGCCATCATCGCGTCCGAACGCTTCGCCCTGCTCCAGGTCTTCCTGGTGGCCGCCGTTGTGATGATCGTCCTGTCGCTTTTCCTGGCCGGAGCCATCGCCGGCCCGGTCCGCCGCCTCGCGGAGGCGGCCGAGCGGGTGCGCTGGGGCACGAAATCCCGTCAGGAAATCCCGGATTTCACCTCCCGCTCGGACGAGATCGGCCATCTGTCGGGCGCGCTGCGGGACATGACCAAGGCACTCTACAACCGCATCGACGCCATCGAGAGCTTCGCGGCGGACGTGGCTCACGAGCTGAAGAACCCGCTGACATCGCTGCGCAGCGCCGTGGAGACCCTGCCGCTCGCCCGCAGCGACGATTCCCGCCAGCGGCTCATGTCGATCATCCAGCACGACGTGAAGCGCCTCGACCGGCTCATCAGCGACATCTCGGACGCGTCGCGCCTCGACGCGGAGCTCGCCCGCGCCGACGCGGAGCCTTTGGACATGGCGCGCCTCCTGGAGGCGGTGACCTCGGTCGCCAACGAACGCCGCCAGGAGCACGATCCGCTCATCACGCTCCATGTCGACAAGCACGCCAAGGGCCGCGACGCCTTCCTGGTCCTGGGCCACGACAGCCGCCTGGGGCAGGTCTTCAACAACCTGATCGACAACGCCCGGTCCTTCTCGCCTCCCGACGAGCCGATCAGGATCACCCTGAGGCGGCGCAGGACCGAGGTCGAGGTGCTCGTGGAGGACGGCGGCCCCGGCATCGAGCCCGACGCCGTCGACCGGATTTTCGAGCGCTTCTACACGGATCGGCCCGAACAGGGCTTCGGCCAGAATTCGGGCCTCGGACTGTCGATCTCCCGCCAGATTATCGAAGCGCATCGCGGAACCATCCGGGCGGAAAACCGCCTCGGTCCGCCGGACGAGACCGGCGAGCCCAAACGGCTCGGCGCGCGCTTCATCATCCGTCTCCCGGCGGCCGAGAGTCCGAAGCGCAAGAAGGATCTCGGAAGGCGGGATCAGGGGAAGAAAGAGCCTTGAACGCGGCCGAAACGATCCATGCCTGCTGCGTGGCGGTGGGCGAAGCCGGGCTCCTCATCCGTGGCCCGTCCGGTACGGGCAAATCCACCCTCGCAAGGGAAGTGGTATCCTGGGCCCGGCAGGCGGGCTCCTTCGCCCGGCTGGTGAGCGACGACAGGACCCGGATCGAGGCGAAGCATGGCCGCCTCGTGGCGAGCTCCGTGGAGCCTCTCGAGGGTCTCATGGAGATCCGCGGCTTCGGGATCGTCCGGCAGCCCTTCGAGCCCGCCGCCGTCATCCGCCTCGTCATCGACCTCTGCGGGGAGCCGCCGCGCTATCCCGACGAGCAGGACCGCAACACCATTCTCTGCGGCATCATGGTCCCTCGCCTCCAGATGCGCGCCGGGGCAGTCTCAGCGGACGTCGCCCTGAGCTGCCTGCGTGGTGTTTGCGACACGGTCGTGACGCTGTGATGAACTTTTCGTCGCGATGCTCTTGCGCTTGGCTTCGCGGTGCACAAAATAGCGGCTCCGCTCTCATGGAGCGATCGGACCTGGAACATCATGATAGGAATGGTGCTCGTCACCCACGGGCAGCTCGCGACGGAGTTCAAAGCCGCGCTTGAGCATGTGGTGGGGCCACAAGAGCAACTCGAGACGATCACGATCGGCCCTGACGACGACATGGAAACCCGGCGCAAGGACATCATGGCCGCCGTGTGCCGCGTCAACTCGGGACAGGGCGTCGTGGTCCTGACCGACATGTTCGGGGGAACGCCCTCGAACCTGGCCCTGTCGTGCATGAACGGCGGCTCCGTGGAGGTCGTGGCCGGCATCAACCTGCCCATGCTGATCAAGCTGGCCTCCGTCAGGGACGAGGAAACGCTGTCCGACGCCGTGTCCCATGCCCAGGAGGCCGGGCGCAAATACATCAACATCGCCTCGCGCGTCCTGTCGGGAAAATAAGCGCCATGGACCGCCCCTTCGACGAGGACTGCCCTCCTGCGCCCATTCCCGACGGAGCCGAGGTCCGGGAACTTCCCATCATCAACCGCCGGGGCCTTCACGCCCGCGCCTCCGCCAAGTTCGTCCAGACCGTCGAGCGCTTCGACGCCGAGGTTACGGTCACCCGCTGCGGCGAGACAGTCGGCGGCCGCTCCATCATGGGCCTCCTGACCCTCGCTGCCGCCCAGGGCACGACCATCACCGTGACCGCCAGGGGCAATGACGCTACCGCCTGCCTCCAGGCCATCGACGACCTCCTTGCCAACAGGTTCGGCGAAGAGGAGTGAGGGGCTGATCCCATCGTCGTTGCCGGGCCGCGGAGCGAAGAGAAACAGTCCTTTGCCACTGCGCCCCCATATGGATCCCCTTCCCGGTCCTGCGGACCGCCGGGGATGACACGGAACCGCTGTCCCTTGTCATTCCCGGCCGGAGCGAAAGCGGAGGGGAAGGGAATCCATCGGCGAGGGCTCGAGGAATGGAGCGCCTCCCCTCGCCGCGGCGCTCCGGAATGACCACGGCGATCCCGCATGGCGCGGCTGTCGACGGGAGCATATAAAGACATCTTTATATCTTGATTGCCTCTCGCGCGGCTCTCTGGTAGAGACAGCGCCAACCCATCTGCATGAAAGACTCCATCATGGCGCAGGATTACATCGTCAAAGACATCAGCCTTGCCGATTTCGGCCGCAAGGAAATCTCGATCGCCGAAACCGAGATGCCGGGCCTGATGGCCGTCCGCGAGGAATACGGCCCGAAGCAGCCCCTCAAGGGCGCCCGGATCGCCGGCTCGCTCCACATGACCATCCAGACGGCGGTGCTGATCGAGACCCTGAAGGCTCTCGGCGCCGACATCCGCTGGGTGTCCTGCAACATCTATTCCACCCAGGACCACGCCGCCGCCGCGATTGCGGCCGCCGGAATCCCGGTCTTCGCCTACAAGGGCGAGACCCTGAAGGAATACTGGGACTTCACCGCGAAGCTGTTCGACTGGCATGGCGGCGGTGTGCCGAACATGATCCTCGACGATGGCGGCGACGCCACGATGCTGGTCCATCTCGGCCTGCGCGCCGAGCAGGGCGACACGGCCTTTCTCGACAAGCCGGGCGCGGAAGAGGAAGAAGTGCTCTTTGCCCTCATCAGGCGCCTTCTGTCCGAGAAGCCGAAGGGCTGGTTCGCCGAGCTCGCGAAGTCCATCAAGGGCGTCTCGGAGGAGACCACGACCGGCGTGCACCGCCTCTACATCATGGCGAAGGAAGGCAAGCTCCTCTTCCCGGCGATCAACGTCAACGACTCGGTCACGAAGTCCAAGTTCGACAATCTCTACGGCTGCCGCGAGTCGCTCGTCGACGGCATCCGCCGCGGCACGGACGTCATGATGGCCGGCAAGGTCGCCATGGTGGCGGGCTTCGGCGACGTGGGCAAGGGCTCGGCCGCCTCGCTCCGCCAGGCCGGCTGCCGCGTCCTGGTCTCGGAGGTCGATCCGATCTGCGCCCTCCAGGCCGCCATGGAAGGCTATGAGGTCACGACGATGGAGGACGCGGCTCCCCGCGCCGACATCTTCGTCACGGCCACCGGCAACAAGGACGTGATCACCATCGAGCACATGCGGGCGATGAAGGACCGCGCCATCGTGTGCAACATCGGCCACTTCGACAACGAGATCCAGGTCGCGACCCTCAAGAACCTCAAGTGGACCAACATCAAGCCGCAGGTGGACGAGATCGAGTTCCCCGACGGGCACCGCATCATCCTGCTCTCGGAAGGCCGCCTCGTGAACCTCGGAAACGCCATGGGCCATCCGTCCTTCGTGATGTCGGCCTCGTTCACGAACCAGACGCTGGCGCAGATCGAGCTCTTCACCAACCAGGGCAAGTATGAGCGCAAGGTCTACACCCTGCCCAAGCACCTGGACGAGAAGGTCGCCTCCCTCCACCTGGAGAAGATCGGCGTGAAGCTCACCAAGCTGCGCCCGGATCAGGCCTCCTATATCGGCGTCAGCGAGACCGGCCCCTTCAAGCCGGACCACTACCGCTACTGATCGCTTCCCGAAGGATCATGACGACGGAAAGCCCGGCTCTGCCGGGCTTTTTTCATGCCGGAGCCCCTTCGAATCGAGAGGGCGCGACGGCATGTGTGTGTCGCCCGCGCAATAGGTGCGGACGAATTGCACACAGGTTCTCCAAAGGAAGATTAAGACGACCTTAACCCTCTTCCTGGCGGAGTCGGGGGTGGTCTAGAGTGAACGCGATTCGACCGGCCGTGCTGCGGTTCCAGAAGCTGTGCCGGCAGTTCCGTTCATGTGTAGGCGGGATCGCCTCCGTGGCGCTGGCGGGCGCGACCGGGGACAGGATGAGCTCGGCCTGCCGGTCGGGCTGTTAACAAGGGGAGGGCCGCGCGGCATGGCCGGGCAAGGGGAACATCGCGACAGCAACGAGAACGGGATCCGCGATCTCGTCGGCTCGGCCCGCGTGCCCCTGTCCCTCACGCTGCTGGCCGGGACGTCCCGGCCGGCCCTGGCCTCCGACGTGCTCCCGTCCCTGGTCGAGCAGGCTTCGGACTTTCTGGGTTACCTGCAGAGCTTCGATCTGCAGAACGCTGCCTATTTCGGCCTCTTCATGGGCCTCGTGGCCTTCTCGACCACCACCGCCCTGCTGCTGCAGCGCGAGCAGCGCCGCGCCGCGCGCACCGAGCGGGCCCTGCGGAACGAGCTGGCCAGCCTGCGCGGCGCGGACGATCTGGCGGCCCTTCTCATGGGCTCGGAGCGCCAGCTCCTGGTGAGCTGGTCCGGGCGGGACGGAGAGCCGCGGTTCGAGGGCGATCCGTCCATTGTCGGGGAAGGCGCGCCCGCGAAACGTGCGCTGGCCTTCGGCGCCTGGCTCCTGCCGAGCGATGCCGCCACCGTGGAAGGCGCCCTGGAGCAGCTGAAGCAGCGCGGCGAATCCTTCCGTCTCATCGCGAGAGCCGGCGGCAACCGGTTCATCGACGTGGAGGGCCGCACGATCGGCGGGCGGGCGATCCTGCGCCTGCGGGACGTCACCGGCGACCGGGCCGAGCTGCTGCAGGCCCGCGCCGACCTGGCGACGGCGCGGAGCGACCTGCGCTCCATGACGATGCTCCTCGAGGCCGTCGCCTACCCGCTGTGGATCCGCGATTCGGACGGCAATCTCGTCTGGGCCAACCAAGCCTACCTGCGCGCGGTCGAGGCGTCCGACCTGGACGACGCCATCGCCCGCTCGGTCGAACTCCTGAACGAGCCGACCCGGGCGGAGGCCGGCCGCCAGCGCAGGGCCGGCGCGACCTTCTCGGCCCGGGTGACGGCCGTGGTGGCCGGGCAGCGCGCCGTCCTCGATGTCGTCGAGCGCCCGACGACCGGCGGCAGCGCGGGCATCGCCGTTGACGTGTCCGAGCTCGAAGCGGTGAGAACGGACCTTCAGCGGCAGATGGATGCCCATGTCCGCACCCTGGATCAGTTGCCGACGGCGGTCGCGATCTTCGACGGCTCGCAGCACCTCATCTTCAGCAACGCCGCCTACCAGCAGCTCTGGGGCCTGGACGCGGCCTTCCTCGCCTCGCGCCCCACGGACGGCGAGGTCCTCGACCGCCTGCGCACGGCCCGGAAGCTTCCGGAGCAGGCGGATTTCCGTGCCTGGAAGGCCGACTTCCTGTCGGGCTACCGCTCGGTCGAGCAGCAGGAGCTGTGGTGGCATCTGCCCGACCGCCGCACGCTGCGGGTGGTCATCAATCCCAATCCGCAGGGGGGCGTGACCTACCTGTTCGACGACGTGAGCGAGCGCTTCGAGCTCGAATCCCAGGTCCATTCGCTCACCCGGGTCCAGAGCGAGACCCTCGACACGCTCAAGGAAGGCGTCGCCGTGTTCGGCTCGGACGGACGTCTCAAGCTGCACAACCGCGCCTTCGCCGAAATGTGGAACCTGGCCCCGGAAATGCCGGCCGGGCATCCTCATATCGACGCCGTCATCAAGGCCTGCCGCCTGCTGGCGCCCCAGGAGGAGCCCTGGGTCGACATCCGCGGCGCGGTGGCGGGCCTGGCCGACATGCGCATGGGCCTGAGCTGCCGGATCGAGCGGCGGGACGGCTCTGCGCTGGACTGCACCGCGCAGCCCCTGCCCGACGGCGCGACGCTCCTGAGCTTCACCGACGTGACGGCGAGCGTGAACGTGGAGCGCGCGCTGACCGAGCGCAACGATGCGCTCGAACGCGCCTCGCGCCTGCGCGACGAGTTCGTGCACCACGTGTCCTACGAGCTGCGCTCGCCGCTCACCAACATCATCGGCTTCACGCAGCTGCTCGGCGACGAGACCGTCGGCGCGCTCAATCCGCGCCAGCGCGACTACGCGGAGCACATCATGCGCTCGTCCGCGGCGCTGCTTGCCATTCTCAACGACATTCTCGACCTCGCGTCGATCGACACCGGCTCCCTGGAGATCACGCCCGAAATCGTCGATATCCGCTCGACCATCGAGGCCGCCATGCGCGGGCTCGAGGACCGGCTCGCCGAATCGTCCCTCACGGTCGTCATCGACGCGCCGGACGACATCGGAACCTTCGTGGCGGACGGCAAGCGCGTGCGCCAGATCCTGTTCAACCTTTTGTCCAACGCGGTCGGCTTCTCCTCGCCGGGCCAGACGATCCGGGTCTCGGCCCGCAAGCGGGGCGGCGAGGTGATCTTCGACGTGAAGGACCAGGGCCGCGGCATCCCGCCGGAGATCAAGGCCCGCATCTTCGAGCGGTTCGAGAGCCATACGCTCGGGACGCGCCATCGCGGCGTCGGACTGGGCCTTTCCATCGTGCGCTCCTTCGTGGAACTGCACGGCGGGCGCATCGAACTGTCGTCCGCCCCGGGACTCGGCACCACCGTCACCTGCATCTTCCCGAACGAACGGCATGAATCCCCTTCGGATGGCCGACCCGCGCAATCTGCGCTAACTCCAATCGCAGCCGAGTAGGATCAGCGATGGTGAATGGATTGGCCCTCATGCCCGAGCAGGACGTTTCGCAGGCCGCATGGATCGTGACGCTTCCCGACCATGCGTCGACGGAGAACTTCGCGCGGATTCTGGCCGACGAGCTGAAACCGGGCGATCTCGTCACGCTCTCGGGGGGGCTCGGGGCCGGCAAGACGACGCTGGCCCGCGCCCTCGTGCGGACCCTGGCAGGCGACCCGGAACTCGAGGTTCCGAGCCCCACCTTCACCCTGATGCAGGTCTATGACGGCCCGCATTTCCCCATCGTGCACGCGGATTTCTACCGTCTCTCCGGCGGCTACGAGCTGGTGGAGCTGGGCTGGGACGAGATGACGGAGAACGCCGTCGCCCTCGTCGAATGGCCGGAACGGGCCGAGGATGCGCTGAAGTCCGAGCATCTCGACATCCGGCTCGATTTCGCCCCCGGCGGCCGGGGCCGCATCGCCCTGCTCACCGGCACGGGCGCCTTCGCGCGCCGGCTCGCGCGCCTGAAGGCCTTCCGCAGCCTCGTGGAGCGCTGCGGCTGGGGGGACGCGGCCCGTTTCCCGATGCAGAGCGACGCTTCCGTCATCCGCTCCTACGAGCGCCTCGTGAAGCCGGGCGGCGAAACCGCGCTCCTCATGGTCTCGCCCCCGCGCCCGGTGGGGCCTCCCGTCCGCCGTGGCAAGCCCTACACGACCATCGCGAAGCTCGCCGAGACGGTCCACGCCTTCGTGGCCATGGACAAGGGCCTGCGCTCCCTCGGCTTCAGCGCGCCGCTCATCTATGGCGAGGACCTGGACGCGGGCCTGCTCCTCATCGAGGACCTGGGCTCCGAGCCCTTCGTCGACGCGCAGGGCCCGATCCCCGAGCGCTACGCCGAGGCGACGCGGCTTCTCGTGAAGCTGCACGGCACCTCCCTGCCGCAGGTTCTCCCCGTGGCCGAGGGACACGACCATCCGATTCCGCCCTATGACCTGGAAGCGCTGCTGATCGAAGTGGAGCTGCTGGCGGAGTGGTATGTGCCGCACATCATCGGCAACCAGCTCGCCGGCTCGGTGCGGGCCGAGTTCCTCAATCTCTGGACCGAGACACTGGGCGAGATCCTCTCCGGCCCCACGACCTGGGCCCTGCGCGACTACCACTCGCCCAACCTGATCTGGCTGGCCGAGCGGGAAGGCCTCGCCCGCGTCGGCCTCATCGATTTCCAGGATGCGGTCCTGGGCTCTCCCGCCTACGACGTCGCGTCGCTCCTGCAGGATGCGCGCGTGACCGTGCCGCCCGATCTCGAGCTGAAGCTGATCGGCCTCTACGCCCGCGAGCGCAAGGCGGCCGATCCGGGCTTCGACGTGTCGGGCTTCGCGCGCGCCTATGCGATCATGGGGGCGCAGCGCGCCACCAAGATCCTCGGCATCTTCGCGCGCCTCGACCGGCGGGACGGCAAGCCGCACTACCTCAAGCATCTGCCGCGGATCGAATCCTATCTCGTCCGCAATCTCGCCCATCCGGCCTTGAGCAGGCTCAAGACCTGGTATGAGACCTACCTCCCGAGGCTCATCCCGCTCGCGGATGACGAGCCTCCCGCATCCTGAGCATAGACCCTTGTCCCAGCTCTCTCCCGGCTCGCCCCAGACCGCTATCGTCCTCGCCGCAGGATTGGGCAAGCGCATGCTCCCGATCACGGCGACGATGCCGAAGCCCCTCGTGAAGGTCGGCGGGCAGAGCCTGATCGACTTCGCCCTCGACCGGCTGCAGGAGGCCGGCATGGAGACGGTGGTGGTGAACGTTCACCACTTCGCCGACATGCTGGAAGCGCATCTGCGCCATCGCACCAGCCCGCGCATCGTCGTGTCCGACGAGCGCGAGGCGCTTCTCGAAACAGGCGGCGGGGTGAAGAAGGCGCTGCCGCTTCTTGGGTCCGGACCCTTCATCACCTTCAACTCCGATTCGCTCTGGATCGAGGGCAAGGAGCCGAATCTCAGGCGCCTCGTGGCCGCCTGGGATCCGGATCGCATGGACATCCTGATGCTCGTCGCCCCGTTATCCACAAGCGTCGGCTACGAAGGACGCGGCGATTTTCACATGGATCCGGATGGCCGCCTGCGCCGCCGCAAGGGCGATGAATCGGCGCCTTTCGTCTACGCGGGTGTCGCCATCGTGAAGCCGGAGCTCGTCGCCGGCACGCCCGAAGGCCCGTTCTCGGCCAATGCCTTTTACGACCGCGCCATCGCCAGCGACCGCCTCTACGGCTTGTGCATGGACGGGCAATGGCTTCATGTTGGAGAGCCTCACGCGATTGCCGAGGCGGAAAAGTGCCTTGCCGCCAGCACGCGATGAGGTTTCGGAGTGTCGAGCGAAGGGTCACGCGTTTTCTCCATCCCGCCGGGTTGCGCCTTTCTGCCGACCCTCGTGGATGCGCTGCTCGAGGGCCGTCTCGTCGGCCCCCTGGGCGATGATCCTGCGGCTCTCGCGGATGTCACGATCTATGTCCCGACGCGGCGTGCCACGCGCGCGCTCGTCGCCCTCCTGGCGGACCATGGCGGAGGAAAAGCGCAGCTCCTGCCGCGCATCGTTCCCCTGGGCGAAACCGACGAGGCCGAATTCGAGCTGACGGGACTGGAAGGGACGCCCCTGCAGGAAGCGGCCAGCCTTAAGCCGCCGATCCCGCCCCTGGAGCGCCGCCTCATCCTCACGCGCCTCGTGCAGCGCTGGTCGGCAGAAGTGGACCGCGCCCTCCTGCAGCTCGGACCCGGCGTGCCCTTCATGGTGCCCGCTTCGCCTGCCGATGCAGTGAACCTCGCGGGCGATCTCGAAACTCTGATGGATGCCTTCACGACCGAGGGCATCGACTGGCACGCCCTCGAACTCGCGGTGGATGCGGATTACTCCAGGTATTTCGAGATCACGCGGCATTTCGTGCAGATCGCAAGCGAGAACTGGCCGAAGATCCTGGGCGAGCGGCAGGCGAGCGATCCGGCGCAGAGGCGTACCGCGCTGATCGACGCGGAGGCGCGGCGCCTCGCCCGCGAGCGCCCTTCGCATCCCATCATCGTCGCGGGCTCGACCGGCTCCGTGCCGGCGACCGCCAACCTGATGAGCGTCATCGCGCGGCTGCCGAAGGGAGCCATCGTGCTTCCCGGTCTCGACATGGATCTCGACCAGGAGAGCTGGTCCACCATCGGAGGCGTCGGCGACGACGACACGGACCCCGTGCACGGACACCCGCAGGCCTCCCTGCGCCGCCTCGTCGACAAGCACCTGCGCATCCCGCGCTCCGCCGTCACCGTCCTGGGAGATCTGCCGGAGGCCGCGAGAGCCCGCAACCATCTCCTGTCCGAGGTCCTGCGCCCGGCGGATACGACCGACCGCTGGTCCCTCATCGCGCCGGAGGATCGCATCGCTCTCAGCGAAGGCGGCTGCGAGGGACTGACCATCGTGGAGGCGATGGACGAGCGTGAGGAGGCCTTCGCCATCGCCATCGCGCTGCGCGAGACGCTGGTCGATCCGTACAGGACCGCAGCCCTCGTCACGCCTGACCGCGCGCTGGCCGCGCGGGTGACGGCGGAACTGGCCCGCTGGGGCCTCGCCGTCGAGGATTCGGCCGGTATCCCGCTCTCCGACACGCCGGCGGGACGCCTTGCGCGCCTCGCGGCGGAAGCGGCGGCGGACGACCTGAGGCCCGTGCGGCTTCTGTCCCTGCTGGCCCATCCCCTGGTGCGGCTGGGCCTGTCCCGCGCCAGCGTGGAGCACGCCGCGAGCGTTCTCGAGATCGGCGTGCTGCGCGGCCCCGCCCCTGCTCTCGGCATCGACGGATTGCGGGCGGCCCTCGCCAGCCGCCGCGCCGAAAAGGACCATCGCACGCCTCGTCCCCGCGCGCGCCTGACGGAAGCGGACTGGGATCTCGCGGACGACCTGCTCCGGCGCCTCGGGCTCGCCTTCGAGACGTTCACGCCCGCCGCTCACGGCGAGGGCAGGCTCGATCTCATGGGGCTGGTGGAGCACCACCGCCGCGCCGTCGAATTCCTCTGCGCCGGTCCGGAGGACGAGCCCGAGACGGACGAGCGCGAGGAAACCATCGAGGCCCTCGCGGCTCTGTTCGACGATCTCACGCTGTCGCAGATCGACGGCGTCGAAGGCCGCTTCGTGGATTATCCCACCTTCTTCACGGCGCTCGCGAAGCAGCGGAGCCTGAGCCCCTCCCCGCGCGCCACTCACCGCCGCCTGAAGATCCTCGGTCTCCTGGAAGCGCGCCTTCTCTCGGTTGATCGCGTCGTGCTCGGCGGTCTCGACGAAGGCACGTGGCCGCCGCGCACGGTGACGGATGCGTTCCTCAACCGCCCCATGCGGGCCCGCGTCGGCCTGATGCCGCCGGAGCGGCGCATCGGCCAGACCGCGCACGATTTCGTGCAGACGCTCGGCACCCATGACGTGGTCATCACCCGTGCGCAGAAGCGCGACGGCTCGCCCATGGTGCCCTCGCGCTTCCTGCAGCGCCTGAAGGCGTTCACGGGAGAGCCGATCTGGAAGCGTATGGTGAAGGCGGGCGAGCGCTATCGCCGCCTCGCGATGACGCTCGATACCCCTGCGCCTACGCCCCCGCTGCCGCGCCCGAGGCCGAAGCCCGATCCGGCGCTGTTTCCGCGCTCGCTCAGCGTCACCGAAATCGAGACGCTGGTGCGCGATCCCTATTCGATCTTCGCGCGCCACGTCCTCAAGCTCGACGCGCTCGATGCCATCGCGGTGGCTCCGAGCGCCGCCGACCGCGGCACGATCATCCATGACGTGTTGGGCGGCTTCGCGGAGGCCTATCCGAAAGCCCTGCCCGGCCATGCGCTCGAAGACCTGCTGTCGCGCGGCACGATCGCCTTCGCGGAGATCGCTGATGCCTATCCCGAACTCTATGCTGAGTGGTGGCCGCGGTTCACGCGGCTTGCGGCCGCTTTCGTCGATTGGGAGGAGAAGCGCCGCCCCGACCTCGTCGAGGTGCACCCGGAGCGGTCGGGACGACTGTCGATCCCGCTTCCCGATGGCACGATTTTCCATCTTCGCGCCCGCGCGGACCGCATCGAGCAGCGGCGCGACGGCGGCTTCACGATCATCGACTTCAAGACCGGCCAGCCGCCGGGCGTGCGCGAAGTCTATGCCGGCTTCTCGCCGCAGCTAACCCTGGAAGCCGTGATGCTGATGAAGGGCGCATTCAAGGGTCTGCCGGCCGCAAAAGAAACGCCGGACCTCGTTTACGTTCACACCACCGGCGGACGAAAAGCCCTCGATCCGCGCGAGATCAGGCCGGGACGCGACGAGGAACGCTCCGTACCCGAGATCGTGGAAGAGCACCGCCGCCGGTTCGATGGCATGATCGTGCGCTTCGCCAAGGGCGAGGCGGCCTATGTCTCGCGGCCCTTCCCGAAATACGCGCGCCGCTTCTCCGAATACGATCATCTGGCCCGCGTGAAGGAATGGTCGCTGGCGAGCGCCGGCGGCGGCGAGGGCGGCGAATGAGCAACGATCTCGTCATCCCGGAATACACGAAGGACGCGCAGCGCCGCGCCGCGAACCCGCGCGCCTCGGCCTGGGTGTCCGCCAATGCGGGCGCGGGCAAGACCAAGGTGCTCACCGACCGCGTCGTGCGCCTTCTCCTCGCGGGCTCTCTGCCCGGGCGCATCCTGTGCCTCACCTTCACCAAGGCCGCCGCCGCCAACATGGCGATCCGCGTCTTCGAGCGCCTGGGCCGATGGGTGACGCTCGACGAGGAGAGCCTCGTCAAGGAGTTGACGGAACTGGAAGGCGAGAAGCCCACGCGGGCCCAGGTGCGGCTCGCCCGCACGCTCTTCGCCCGCGCCGTGGAAACGCCGGGCGGGCTGAAGATCGACACGATTCACGCCTTCTGCGAGCGGCTTCTGCATCTCGTGCCCTTCGAGGCCAACGTGCCGGCGCGCTTCGCCGTGCTGGACGAAAGCCAGACGGACGAGATGCTGGCGCAGGCCACCGCCAACGTGCTGGCAGATGCGGCGAGCGGCAATTTCCCCGAACTGGCGGAAGCGCTCGACATCATCAGCACCGATGCGGTGGGCGATGCGCTGACCTCCGCGCTCAATGCGGCGCTCCGCTGCAAGAGCTTCCTGCACGACCCCGACGGCCCTGCGCGGCTTCGCAGGGAGCTCGGCCTCAAGGAGAACGAGACGCTCGAGGACATCGAGCGCGCCATGCTGGAGGGAGGCATCAGGCCGGATACGTGGCCCTCCGTTGCGCAGGATCTCATGACCGGAAAGGCAACCGATCAGGAGCGCGCCGCATCCTTCATCGCCGCCGCCGAAGCGGGCGATCCGGGCGAGAGGCTGAAACACTACCTCTCGGTGTTCCTCAAGGAATCCGATGGGATGCCGCGGGCGGAATCGCGCCTCGTCACCAAGTCCGTCGATCCCTCGCTGAAGGAAAGGCTGCTCGACGAGCAGCAGCGCATCTGGCGCCTCGTCGACAGGCGCAAGGCCGCCCGCGCGGCCGAGCGCACGGGCGCGCTCTTCAGGCTGGCCGCCGAGATCAGCGGCCGCGTCGAGCAGGCGAAGATGCGGCTCGGCGCGCTGGACTTCCAGGATCTCATCGACAAGACGCTGGCGCTTCTCTCCCGCGGCGATGCGGCCTGGGTGCTCTACAAGCTCGATCGCGGCATCGATCATGTGCTGATCGACGAGGCTCAGGATACCAACCCTGAGCAATGGGAGATCCTGCGCCGCATCACGGAGGATTTCACCGCCGGGCACGGCGCGGGCGGGCAACGCATCCGCACGCTCTTCGCGGTGGGCGATCCCAAGCAGTCGATCTACGGCTTCCAGGGAGCCGCGCCGCAGGAATTCGAATCGACGCGCCGGAGCTGGTCGCGGAAGGTCAGGGACGCGGAGCTGCATTTCGAGGACGTGTCGCTGACCATGTCGTTCCGCTCGGCCAAGGCCGTGCTGTCGGCGGTGGACGCCACCTTCGCGGTCGAGCGGCATTTCAAGGGCCTGTCCTTCGAGGACAAGGCCGTGGGCACGGTGCACGAAAGCGCCCGCCCTCATGCGCCAGGCCTCGTCGAGATGTGGCCGACCGAGACGCCCGCCGAGGAGGAGGAGCCGGAAGCCTGGGTTCTGCCCATCGACGAGCCTGAGCAGCAATCTCCGCCCGTCGTGGTGGCGCGGCGCATCGCGAAGGCCGTGAAGTGCTGGACCACCCAGGGCGACGAGATGGGCCGCGTCTGGAAGGCCGGCGACGTGCTGGTGCTGGTGCGCAAGCGCGGCGCTGCCTTCGAGGCGGTGATCCGCGCCCTGAAGGAAGCGGGCGTGCCGGTCGCCGGCGCGGACCGGCTCAATATCGGCGAGCACATCGCGGTGCTCGATCTCGTCGCGGCGGGCCGCGCGGCGCTTCTGCCCGACGACGACCTGACTCTGGCCACGGCTCTGAAATCGCCCCTCGTCGGCCTCACCGACGATGACCTGATCCGCATCGCCGCCCCGCGGGCCGAGGACAAATCGCTGCGCGCGGCGCTCCAGCGCCATGCCGAGAGCGGCGATGCCGCAGCCCGGCGCGGCATGGAGGCCCTGCAGGCGTGGCGCGAGCTTGCGCGCGACCATGGTCCCTTCGGCTTCTTCGCGACCCTGCTCGGTCCGCGCGGCGGACGACGCCGGCTCGTGGCGCGGCTGGGGAGCGAGGCGGGCGATGCCATCGACGCCTTCCTCTGCTTCACCCATCAGTTCGAGATGACGGAGACGCCCTCCCTCACGGTCTTCCTCAACCGGTTCGAATCCGCCTCCCACACCATCAAGCGCGACCTCGATTCGGTGAACAACGAAGTGCGGGTGATGACCGTCCACGGGGCGAAGGGCCTGGAGGCGCCCATCGTCATCCTGATCGACGGCTGCGAGGTCCTGGGCCGCGATCCGCCGCTGCTGCAGCTCCAGACGCGAACCGGCGACAGAATTCCAGTCTGGGCGCCGGGCAAATCCTCGGATTGCGACGTGATGGCCGAGGCCCGCGACATCCTTCACGCCAAGGGCCACGAGGAGCACAACCGGCTTCTCTACGTCGCCATGACCCGCGCCAAGGACCGGCTGGTGATCGCCCCGTATCTCACCGGCCGAAAGGACTCGCCGCAGGAAGCCTGGTGCGAGATGATCCGCCACGGGCTCGTGGCCAAGGCGGGCGGCCTGGAGCTGGACGAGGCGCCCTACGGCCCCATCGAAATCTGGCGCGACGGCGCGCCGCTGGCCCGGACCCTCGTGGCCGAGTCGGAAGTCGCCCCTCTCGACCCGATCGACGTGCCGGACTGGCTGACGATCCCGGCCGAGCCGGAGCCCGAGCCCCTGCCCCCGATCCGCCCCTCCAGCGCCCTCGGCGCGGCGGATCGCATGACGCGGCCCGGAGACGGCCCCTATGCGCCCGAGGCACGCCTGCGCGGCACCCTGGTCCATGCGCTGCTGGAGCGGCTTCCCGCCTTGGGTCCGGAGCACCGGGAGGCCATGGCGCGGTCCTACGTCAGGGCGCGGGCCCCGCGCCTGCCGTCCGATCTGGCCGAATCGGTGATCGCCAACGCGCTCGGCGTCCTCGATCATGAGAACCTGAAGCCCCTGTTCGGCGCCGCCTCCCGCGCCGAGGCCCCCATCGCGGGGCGGGTTTCGACCCCGGACGGCGAGATCATGGTCTCGGGCCAGATCGACCGCCTGGCGGTGCTGGACGGGGAGGTGCTGGTCGCCGATTTCAAGACCACGGCGCGGCCGCCGAAGCCCGGTCAGCCCCCGCCTCGCGCCTATGTGGCCCAGCTGGCCCTCTACCGGACGCTCCTGCGGGAGATCTATCCAGGCAGGCGGATCCGCACCTTCCTGATCTGGACCTCCGGCCCGGTGATCCACGAGTTGATGGAACCGGACCTGGAATCGGCTCTTACCCTCATCAAAGCGGCGTGAGGGGACCCTCCCTCGCTTGATTCCCGGTTGGCCGGTTCTTACCTTGGCCCTACCTCCGGCGGCTCAGGATTGAGTCGCGTTCAAAGTTAAAGGTGACGTGATGGCGACCGTGAAGGTGACCGACGCAAGCTTCTCGCAGGATGTCCTGCAGTCCTCCGAGCCCGTCGTGGTCGATTTCTGGGCGGAATGGTGCGGCCCCTGCCGCATGATCGGCCCGGCCCTGGAAGAGATTTCCAACGAGATGGCAGGCCAAGTGAAGATCGCGAAGCTCAATGTGGACGAGAACCCGCAGGTCGCGTCCCAGCTCGGCATCCGCTCGATCCCGGCCCTGATGATGTTCAAGGGCGGCAAGGTCGTGGCCCAGAAGATCGGCGCCGCCCCCAAGGGCGACCTGACCAAGTGGATCCAGGCCTCGGCCTGATCGGCTCTTAAAAGAGCAGAAGAACACGAAAGGGGCCGCAAGGCCCCTTTTTGCTTCTGACAGCGTGCTGCCTGTCCGTGGATTCCCTTCCCCTCCGCTGCGCTCCGGCCGGGAATGACACTGAGGAAGCCCTCCGTGTCATCCCCGGCGGCTCGCAAGAGCCGGAAAGGGGATCCAGAGCTCGGCGTCCTACTCCGGCAGCGTCCCGTTCGCCGCCAGCACCTCGCCCGCGAGATAGAGCGAGCCGCAGATGAGCACGCGGGGCGGGCGGTCCCAGACGTAGTCGTGCAGCGACGTGAGGGCCGATTCGACGCTCGGCGCGGTCGAGGCCGTCAGGCCGACGCTCGACGCGATGGCGGCGACCTCCTCGGCCGGACGCGCCGCGATCTGGCCCGCAATGGGAACCGCGATCACCTCCCGCGCGAGCCCGAGGAAGTTCCTGAAGAAGGCTTCCGAATCCTTCGTCCCGAGCATGCCGGTGATGAGCACGAGCGGCACGTCGTTGCGCTCGCCCCGGTCGGCCATGGCGGCGGCCAGCACCCGGCCGCCATCGGGATTGTGCCCGCCGTCGAGCCACAGCTCGCAGCCCTCCGGCGCAATCTCCGGCAGGCGGCCCTTCGCGAGGCGCTGCAGCCGGCCCGGCCATTCGGCGCGGGTGAGGCCCGCCTCGAAGGCCGAGGTCTCGAACTGCTCGTAGCCGGCCGCGCGCAGGGCCGCGATGGCCGTGCCCGCATTGATGAACTGGTGCCGCCCGATGAGCTTCGGGCGCGGCAGGTCGAGCAGGCCGTTCTCGTCCTGATAGACGAGCCGTCCGCGCTCCTCGTGCGTGGAAAAATCCTGACCGCCGATGAGGACCGGAGTGGCGCCGATGCGCTCGGCCTCGGCCCGCAGGGCCTCGTCCGCCTCGGTGTAGTCCTGCGTCGCGATGACGGCCGGGCAGCCGCGCTTGAAGATGCCCGCCTTTTCGCGGGCTATGCCGGCGAGCGACGTGCCGAGGAATTCCGCGTGATCCTGGCCGATGGACGTGACGACGGCGGCCGCAGGCCGGTCGATGACGTTCGTGGCGTCGAAGCGGCCCCCGAGGCCCACTTCGAGCAGAAGCACGTCGGCGGGCTCCTCCGCGAAGATGAGCAGGGCCGCGGCCGTGGTGATCTCGAACATGGTGATGGGCTCGCCCGCGTTCACCGCCTCGCAGCGGCGGAAGGCCTCGACGAGCCTGTCCTCAGACACGTACTGGCCGCCGCCGAAGCGACCGAGCCTGATGCGCTCGTGGAAGCGCACGAGATGAGGCGAGGTATAGACGTGGACGGCGAGCCCGGCGCTTTCCAGGATCGCCCGCATGAACGCGATGGTGGAGCCCTTGCCGTTGGTGCCGGCCACATGGATGACCGGCGGCAGGCGGCGTTCGGGGCTTCCAAGCCGGGCGAGCAGCCGTTGAATCCGCCCGAGCGACAGATCGATGGTCTTCGGGTGCAGGGCGAGAAAGCGCGCGATCAGCGCATCGGACGATTCCATGGCCCTGCTCTCACCTACTCGGCCGCGACCGCAACGGCTGTCTCTTTCGGGGCGGCGGCCGGCACCTTGGTGAAGAGGCGGGACAGTCGCGCGATCGTGGATTTCAGGTCGTGGCGATGCACGACCATGTCCACCATGCCGTGGTCCTTCAGGTACTCGGCGCGCTGGAAGCCGTCGGGCAGCTTCTCGCGGATGGTCTGCTCGATCACGCGCGGGCCGGCGAAGCCGATCAGCGCACCGGGCTCAGCCAGATGCACGTCGCCGAGCATGGCGTAGGACGCGGTCACGCCGCCCGTGGTCGGGTTGGTCAGCACGACGATGTAGGGGAGCCGCGCATCGCGCAGGCGGCGCACGGCCACCGTGGTGCGGGGCATCTGCATGAGGGAGAGGATGCCCTCCTGCATGCGCGCGCCGCCGGAACCCGCGAAGAGCACGTAGGGCGTCTTCTTCTCGAGCGCCGTCTCGGCGCCCTTGACGAAGGCCTCGCCCGCCGCCATGCCGAGCGAGCCGCCCATGAAGCCGAAATCCTGCACGGCGATGGTCATCGGCAGTTCCTCGACCCGGCCGAAGCCGACCTTGAAGGCGTCCTGCTGGCCGGTCTTGGCCCGGGCGTCTTTCAGACGGTCGACATAGCGCTTCTCGTCGCGGAACTTCAGCGGATCGACCGCGACTTCAGGAAGCGCCACATCGAGCCAAGTGCTGCCGTCGAACATGAGCTGCAGGCGCTGGGTGGCGGAGATCCGCATGTGATGGTTGGAACCGGGGATCACCCACTGGTTCGCCTCCACGTCCTTGTGGAAGACCACCTGCCCCGTATCCGGGCACTTGATCCAGAGATTGTCCGGCGTCTCGCGCTTGAAAAGCGTCTTGATCTTCGGACGGACGACTTCGGAGATCCAGTTCATCGTATCTACCTTCTCTTCAGGGGAGCCTCTCGAGCCGTCGTCCTGAGAAGGCCGTCGGGCCGTCTCGAAGAACGAAGGCGCTCCGGCCCCCGCTGGAACCGCATCCTGATCCTTCGGGACGAGGATGCTTCTGTGTCTTCACGCAGCCGCGCGCTTCGTCACCGAGCGCACGCCTTCGCTCAATTCCTTCACCAGGGTGGTGACGGCCTCGACCGTGCGCGAGGTCGCGCGGTCTTCGGCGTCGAGCGTGCCCTTGAGCGCGTCGATGAGGGCGGACCCCACCACCACGCCGTCCGCGCCTTTGGCCACCGCAGCCGCATGCGCGCCGTTCTTCACCCCAAAGCCCACCACCACGGGCAGGGGCGTGTGGCGCTTGATCCGCTCCACCGCCGTCGCGACCTTGCCGAAATCCGGGGTCGCGGCACCCGTGATGCCCGTGATCGAAACGTAATAAACGAACCCGGCCGTGTTGGCGAGCACCGCGGGCAGGCGCCTGTCGTCGGTCGTCGGCGTGGCGAGCCGGATGAAGGCGAGGCCCGCCTTGAGGGCCGGCAGGCACAGCTCCTCATCCTCTTCCGGAGGCAGGTCCACCACGATCAGGCCATCGATGCCGGCCTCTCTGGCATCGGCCAGGAAGCGGTCGACCCCGTAGACGTAGATCGGGTTGTAATAGCCCATGAGGATCACGGGCGTGTCGGCATCCTCCGCCCGGAAGCGGCGGATGAGGTCGAGGGTCCTGGCCAGGTCCTGGCCCCCTTTCAGCGCCCGCAGTCCCGCGGCCTGGATCGCCGGGCCGTCCGCCATGGGGTCGGTGAAGGGCAGGCCGAACTCCACGATGTCGGCGCCGGCCTTCGGCAGGCTCTTCAGGATCGCGAGCGAGGTCTCGGGATCCGGATCCCCCGCCATGATGTAGGTGACGAGAGCGGCGCGGCCTTCCGCACGGCACTTTTCAAAACGGGCTTCGATGCGCTGGGTCATGGGCGGGGTCTTTAGCACGAGAGGGGGCGGGGCAAAACCTGTTTGGCGCGTGACGAACCGGCGAGTTCAGGGGCATTCCCGGAAGGACGCGCAGGGGAGGACGGAAACCCACTGACACGCCTGCGCTCTGGATCCCCCTCCCGGCCTTCGGCCGCCGGGGATGACACGGAATGTCCCCCGTTGTCATTCCCGGCCGGAGCGAAAGCGGAGGGGAAGGGAATCCATTGCCGTGGCGCTTGATCTTGGATCCCCTTCCCGACCCTGGGGGTCGCCGGGGATGACACGATGCGTTTCCTCTTGTCATTCCCGGCCGGAGATGGCGGAAGCCATCGCAGGGAAAGGGAATCCACGGACAGGCGCAACGGCATGGATCCCCTCCCCGGTCCCGGCGCCGGGCTCAGGCAATGTCCTGCTTCAGATGCTCGGCGATGGTGAAGAGGTCCTTATCGCCGCGGCCGCTGATATTGACCACCATCAGGTGATCCTTCGGCTTCTGCGGCGCGAGATCCGCGACCTTGGCGAGCGCGTGGCTGGGCTCGAGCGCGGGCAGGATGCCCTCGAGCCGGGCGCAGAGCTGGAAGGCTTCCAGCGCCTCGTGGTCGGTGGCGGAAAGGTACTTCACGCGGCCCATCTCGTGGAGCCAGGCATGCTCCGGTCCGATACCCGGATAATCGAGGCCCGCCGAGATGGAATGGGCGTCCTGGATCTGCCCGTCATGGTTCATGAGCAGATAGGTGCGGTTGCCGTGCAGCACGCCGGGGCGGCCGCCCGAGAGCGAAGCCGCGTGGAGCTTGTCGAGCCCGTGGCCCGCCGCCTCCACGCCGTAGATCTCGACGCTGCGGTCGTCCAGGAAGGGATGGAAGAGCCCGATGGCGTTGGAGCCGCCGCCGATGCAGGCGACGAGGGAATCCGGCAGGCGGCCTTCGGCCTCCATCATCTGCTCGCGGGTCTCCTTGCCGATGACGGACTGGAAATCGCGCACCATGGCCGGATAGGGATGCGGCCCCGCCACCGTGCCGATGCAGTAGAAGGTGTCGGCGACGTTGGTGACCCAGTCGCGCAGCGCCTCGTTCATGGCGTCCTTCAGGGTCTTCGTGCCCGACTGCACGGGCACGACCTTGGCGCCCAGCATGTTCATGCGGAAGACGTTGGGCTTCTGCCGCTCCACGTCCACCGCGCCCATGTAGACGATGCATTCCAGCCCGAAGCGCGCGCAGAGGGTCGCGGTCGCGACGCCGTGCTGGCCCGCCCCGGTCTCGGCGATGATGCGCTTCTTGCCCATGCGGCGGGCGAGAAGGATCTGGCCGAGCACGTTGTTCACCTTGTGCGCGCCGGTGTGGTTCAGCTCTTCACGCTTGAAATAGATCTTCGCGCCGCCGAAATGCTCCGTCAGGCGCTCCGCGAAGTAGAGCGGGCTCGGGCGGCCGATATAGTGCTTGGAGAAATACTCCATGTCGGCGTGGAAGGCCGGATCGTCCTTGGCTTCCTCGTAGGCCTTCTCCAGCTCGAGGATGAGCGGCATCAGGGTCTCGGCGACGAAGCGTCCGCCGAACTGGCCGAAATGCCCGTGCTCGTCGGGACCGGTGCGGAAGGAGTTGGGTTGGGCTTGAGCTGACACGCCTTATCCTGCCTTGAGTTCTGGGGCGGCGAAGGCCGCCCGGGCTGCCTTGACGAAGGCCTCGATTTTCCGTGGATCCTTGATCCCAGGTCCGCTTTCCACCCCCGACGACACATCGACCGCCTTCGGCCTCGTGAGCCGGATCGCCTCGCCCACGTTGTCGGGGTTGAGGCCTCCTGACAACATGAAGGAGAGACTGGGGTCAAGCCTGTTCAGGAGCCGCCAGTCGAACGCGATGCCGTTGCCGCCGGGCAGGGCGTCGGCCCTGCGGGGCGGCTTGGCGTCCAGGAGGAGATGGTCGACGCCGCCCGAATAGGAGGACAGCGCCTCGAGATCGGCGGCCTCGGCGACGCCGAGGGCCTTCATGACCGGGCGGCCGACCATGGACCGGATCTCGGCGACGCGCTCGGGGGTCTCGCTCCCATGCAGCTGGAGCAGGTCCGGGTTGAGCGCCTCGACGGCCTGGGCGATCGCCTCGTCGCCGGCATCGACCAGCAGGACGACCCGCAGGGCGCGGCCCTTCGCCCGCTGCGACAGGCGGTGGCCGAGGTCCAGGCTCACATGGCGCGGGCTCTTGGGAAAGCGCACGAAGCCCACGAGGTCCGCGCCTGCCTCAAGCGCAGCATCGAGGGTTTCGGGCGTCGAGAGCCCGCAGATCTTGATCAGGCTATTCATTGTTACAGTCTACGACGCTTCGGCGAGCGAACGCCACACCAGCATTGCCGCAGCCAGATCCTCCAGCGCCGTGCCGACGGACTTGAAGACGGTCACGGCCTCATGACCTCGATGTGGTGGCTTGCGGCAGAGATCCGCAAGGTCTCCCCGCACATGATTCTCGGAAATCGCGCCCTTGTGCAGGGAAAGGGCCACGTCACCGCCCTCGGTCTTGGCGGCCGGCGTGTCGACATAGACCTGCGCCCGGCGCAGCGCCTCGTCGTCGGCCTCGCGCATCTTCATGTTGAAGGCGCCCACGAGGTCGAGGTGAGCCCCCTCCTTCAGCCACGCGCCCTTGACGATGGGAGCGGTCGAGAGCGTGGCGCAGGAGACGAGATCCGCCTCGCGCACGGCCGCCTCCAGATCCGTCACGGCCGTGACGGGAAGGCCCTCCGCCTGAAGCTCGGCCGCGAGGCTCTCGGCCTTCTCGGAACGGTGGTTCCAGAGCGCCACCTCGCGGATGGGCCGCTGGCTCATATGCGCGCGGATGAGGAAGGGCGCCAGCGATCCCGCCCCGACCATCACCATGCGGCCGGCATCCTCGCGGGCCAGATACCGGGCCGCGAGGGCGGAAGCAGCGGCGGTGCGCCAGACCGTGAGGCGGGTGCCGTCCAGGGCGGCGCGGGGTTCGCCCGTCTGGCCGTCCATCAGCAGGTAGGTCCCGAGCACGCTCGGGAGATTTCTCGCGCCGTTGTCAGGGAACACGGAGACGATCTTCACACCGACATAGCCGTCCTTCGTGGCGGCTCCCGTCCAGGCCGGCATGAGAAGCAGCGTTCCATGCGTGCCGGGACGGTCGATCTCGTGATGATGGCGGACCGGCGTGACGATATCGCCCCGAAAGGCGTCGGCGAGGGCATCGATCAGGGCCGGAAAGGTGAGGACCCGATCGATCTCGGCGGAGGGAATGACGCGCATGGGATGTCAGCGGGATGTCAGAAGGTACGGGACTGCGAGGACGGAACGGTCGCCGGCAGGGTGGTCGTGGCGGCGGCCTGCGTGCGCAGGCGCTCGGTTTCGTTCCGGAGGGTGTTCGCCTCGCGCCGGAGCCGCCGGCGGGCGCTGCGGTTCTTGCCCTGGGCCAGCCAGCTGGCCGTGCCGCCGATGAGAATGCCCACCATGACGGCGGCGAAGATCACCGCGAAAAGCGGCACCTGGGTCGAGAATTCCGGCGCTTCTTGCGAGAACGGATCGAGCGACAGGGTCACCGGAGCGCGGTTCGCGACCGCGAGCAGGACGACCAGGATCGCAATCGGCAGGAGAATGAGCGCCTTCAGGAAGCGAATCACGAACACCTCTCACGTTTTACTGGGCAGCCGCCGCCTTGAGCACCTTCTGCGGGGAGGTGTTGAGCCGCTGACGCATTTCCTTGCCCGTCTTGAAGACGGGCACGACCTTTTCGGAGATGGAAACGGATTCGCCCGTGCGCGGGTTGCGACCCGTGCGGGCATCCCGCTTCTTCACCGAGAACGCCCCGAAGCCGCGAAGCTCGACCCGGTCCCCCCGGGCAAGGGCATCCGCGATGGTGTCGAGGATCGCGTTCACGATCTTCTCGACGTCGCGTTGGTACAAATGCGGGTTCTGCTCAGCGATCTTGAGCACCAGTTCTGATTTGATCATGCAAAGGCTATATGTTTGGCGCTGCTTTATTTTTCCGAAGGGTGCCAGACGGCCAGCAGACCGTCAAGCTGCGCGGTTTGCGCATTTGCGGCCGCGCGGCGAAGCGCGTCCGCCACCCCGTCGAAGCCGAAGAGGTCCGCGCTCGAAGCCGCTAGGGCGAAGATCGAGAAGTCCCGGTCGGAGCGCGGCTTCCAGTCGCGAATCGGCAGGTTCTTGCGCACGCCCTTCTGCTGCTCGAGCCAGGCGACCGCGTCCCGCTCGGCACCGATCCGGTCGATGAGCTTCAGGGGCACGCCCTGGCGGCCGCTGAAGACCTGACCGGTGGAGGCCGCGGCGAGCTCGCTCTCGCTCAGGCGGCGGCGCTCGCGCACCAGGGTCTTGAACCAGTCATAGGTGTCGTTGACCACGAGCTGGATGGCGGCGCGCGCCTCGGGGGACGTGGGCTTGAAGGGACTCGGCTCCGCCTTGAGGGGCGATGACTTCACCTCCTCCATCTTGACGCCGACCGTCCCCAGGAGGCCCGACACGTCGGGATATTGGTAGAGGACGCCGACGGAACCCACGAGGGACGTCTCGCGGGCCACGATGTAGTCGGACGCGATGGCCGTGATGTAGCCGCCGGACGCGGCCGTGCCGTCCACGAAGGTGACGACCGGCTTCTTCTCGGCAAGCCTGCGGATGTTGCGGTAGAGCTCCTCGGAGCCGGTCGTGGTGCCGCCAGGGCTGTTGATGGAGATGACGACCCCTGAGACCGAATGGGATTCGCCCACCCGCTCCATGAGATCCGCCAGGCGCTGGTTGCCGGTGATGAGCCCGTTGACGGAAATGCGGGCGATCTGGTCCTGCACGCCGCCATATCCCAGCCGGTCCGCGGCCGCATAGCCGAGCGCCGCGACAGCAGCGATGAGACCGGAGATTCCGGCGACGCGCCAGAAGGAGAGCTTGCGGCGCAGGCGGCGGCGATCGGCGATGGCTTCGGGATCGATGGACATCGGTTCGTCTCTTGCTTGGTTCACGGCTTTCTAGGGCAGCGTCCGGCATAGCGGAGTGGCTTGCCACCAGGACAATGCGGCAAAATGAGGAACTCACGGGCGGCAGCACCCTAGAGCCGTTTGCGAATCCATGAAACCGGAAACAGCTCCCGCTCCATGGATTCATGCATTTTCGCGACAGGGCACAGATAGCGTGCTTAGCCCGATAATGCCTTGCGGCCAAGGCAGATAGGGCGGCGGGCGACGAGGCCAACAAAAAACCCGCGCGATTCCTCGCGCGGGCTGATCGTTGTGTGGATCCCCTTTTCTCACGGCCTTGCGGCCGCTCGCCGGGGATGACACGCCCTAGAGGCGTGTCACTTCTTGTCGGTGCGGGCCTTGAGGGCCGCGCCGAGGATGTCGCCGAGCGAAGCGCCGGAATCGGTCGAGCCGTACTGCGCCATGGCCTCCTTCTCCTCCGCGACCTCGAGGGCCTTGATGGAGAGGGTGACGCGGCGGGCCTTGCGGTCGAACTGCGTGACGCGGGCATCGACCTTCTCGCCGGCGGCGAAGCGCTCGGGGCGCTGGTCGGCACGGTCACGCGCCAGCTCGGCGCGCTTGATGAAGGTGGTGAGATCGGTATCGACGATCTTCACCTCCAGGCCGCCGTCCTTCACCTCGAGAACCTCGCAGGTGACGACCTGGCCCTTCTTCAGCTCGCCGGCTTCGGCGAAGGGATCGCCGGCCAGCTGCTTGATGCCGAGCGAGATGCGCTCCTTCTCGACATCAACGTCGAGAACCTGGGCGCGCACGATATCGCCCTTCTTGAACTCGTCGATGACCTGCTCGCCCGGACGGTTCCAGTCGAGGTCCGAGAGGTGGACCATGCCGTCGACGTCGTTCTCGAGGCCGATGAAGAGACCGAACTCGGTCTTGTTCTTCACCTCGCCCTCGACGACGGAGCCGACAGGGTGCTTCTCGGCGAAGGCCTCCCACGGGTTCTGGAGCGTCTGCTTCAGGCCCAGCGAGATGCGGCGCTTCACCTGATCGACCTCGAGGATCACGACCTCGACCTCCTGAGAGGTGGAGATGATCTTGCCGGGGTGGACGTTCTTCTTCGTCCAGGACATCTCGGAGACGTGGATCAGGCCTTCGATGCCGGGCTCGAGCTCAACGAACGCGCCGTAATCGGTGATGTTCGTGACGCGGCCCTTCAGCTTGGCGCCGACCGGATAGCGGGCGGCGATGCCCTCCCACGGATCGGCGAGGAGCTGCTTGATGCCGAGCGAGATGCGGTGCGTCTCGTGGTTGATCTTGATGATCTTCACCTTCACGGTTTGGCCGATGGTGACCACCTCGGACGGATGGTTCACGCGGCGCCATGCCATGTCGGTGACGTGCAGCAGGCCGTCGATGCCGCCGAGATCAACGAACGCACCGTATTCGGTGATGTTCTTGACCACGCCGTCGATGACCTGACCCTCTTCGAGGTTGGCCACGAGCTCGGAGCGCTGCTCGGCGCGGCTCTCCTCGAGGACCGTGCGGCGCGACACGACGATGTTGCCGCGGCGGCGATCCATCTTGAGGATCTGGAACGGCTGGGCCACGCCCATGAGCGGGGTGACGTCGCGCACCGGGCGGATGTCGACCTGGGAGCGCGGCAGGAAGGCCACGGCGCCGTCGAGATCGACGGTGTAGCCGCCCTTCACCTGGTTGAAGATCACGCCGTTGACGCGCTCGCCGGCCTCGAAGGCCTTCTCGAGCTTCACCCACGACTCTTCGCGGCGGGCCTTGTCACGGGAGATGACGGCCTCGCCCAGCGCGTTCTCGATGCGCTCGACATAGACCTCGACCTCGTCCCCGACGTTGATCTCGCGCTCGCGGTTGGGGCCGGTGAATTCCTTGAGGGCGACGCGTCCCTCGGTCTTGGCGCCGATATCGATGACCGCGACGTCCTTTTCGATCGCGACCACCTTGCCCTTCACGACCGAGCCTTCGCTGATCTCGGAGGTGCGGAAGGATTCTTCGAGCAGGGCCGCGAAATCCTCACGGCTCGGCGCTTGTTGGTATGCTGCGGACATATGTTCTCCTGAATGGCCCTCGTTCAAAGGGGCAACGCCGGCGGCTCGTGTTAACGGGCCGTTTCCCTCCGCCGCTGCCATGGACACCCCTCCAGGGCCAGATCCAGGGCATGCCGCTCCGAGGAGCGGGCCGGCGTATCATCGACGGATGGAAACGCTTAATCCTCAAGGCTTTATCTGAACGCCACAAGGGCGCGGATCACGCACCCCTCACCATCGCAGACCGTCAGTCCTGTCGGATGGGCGTTCTTTTATCGCAATTGGCCCCGGATCACAAGGGTTTCAAGGCCTCCGGACGCAAGCCCGCCCGGGCAGGCGCAGCACCCTGCCCTCTCACACCGGATATTCCGAGCGCCGGGCCTGCGCCACCGCCCATTCCAGGGCCCGCTCCAGCCGGTCGTTGCCCCAGAACAGCTCGCCATCCTCGGCCACGAAGCTCGGCGCGCCGAAGATGCCGCGCGCCTGGGCCTCCTCGCCCATCCGGCGCAGGCGCGTCTTGCTGGCCTCCCCCTGAGCCTCCGCGAGGAGGGCCTCGGCCTCGAGCCCGAGGTCCGTCAGGAGCCCGGCCAGAACGGCCGGGTCCGCGATGTCGCCTCCTTGAGAGAACTCCGCCCGGTAGACGGCCTTGGTGAAGGCCGGGGTCCAGCCGCGGTCCAGCCCGAGCAGGGCGACGCGGGCGGCGAGCAGCCCGTTCTGGGGGAAGGGATTGGGCCGATAGAACGGAAGGCCGAGACGGGCCGCCTCCCGCTCCATGTCGCGCCACATGTAGCGGCCCTTGGCGGGATAGAGGTTGAACGGAGACGTGTCCCAGCCCTGGGCCTTGAAGATCGGCCCGAGAAGGAAGGGCCTCCAGAGGAGCGTCACGCCCGCGTCTTCGGCGGCCGCCTCGACCCGCATGACGGCGAGGTAGGAATAGGTCGAGGCGAACTCGTACCAGAATTCGAGGGTGGGGCGGCGCATCGTGATCGCCTCTCGTCGCGGAAGTTCGTGGCCCGGCACAATGGCCTAGTCCATTCCGTCAGAGCGGGACAGTCTCCGCTTTTCCGGTCAGGAATGCAGCTGGAGCATACCGCGTCCGAGGCACCGGGCACCCGGCCGGCCCCGAAAGTGGCTTCCCCTTTTGGGGCCGATGTTCTAAGTCGCCAGCACCCATTCACTTCGGAAACCCTAGCTATGGCTGAAAAGCGCGTGAACAAGGTCGTGCTCGCCTATTCCGGCGGCCTCGACACCTCCATCATCCTCAAGTGGCTCCAGACGACCTATGGCTGCGAGGTGGTGACGTTCACCGCCGATCTCGGCCAGGGCGAGGAGCTGGAGCCTGCCCGCAAGAAGGCCGAACTGCTGGGCATCAAGCCGGAGAACATCTTCATCGAGGACCTGCGCGACGAATTCGTCCGCGACTACGTGTTCCCGATGTTCCGGGCCAACGCCCAGTACGAGGGCCTCTACCTGCTGGGCACCTCCATCGCCCGTCCGCTGATCGCCAAGAAGCAGATCGAGATCGCCGAGAAGGTCGGCGCCGACGCGGTCGCCCACGGGGCGACGGGCAAGGGCAACGATCAGGTGCGCTTCGAGCTGTCCTACTACGCGCTCAAGCCCGATGTGACGGTCATCGCTCCCTGGCGCGAGTGGGACCTGACCTCCCGCACCAAGCTGATCGAGTTCGCCGAGCAGAACCAGATCCCGATCGCCAAGGACAAGCGCGGCGAGGCGCCGTTCTCGGTGGACGCGAACCTCCTGCACGCCTCCTCCGAGGGCAAGGTGCTGGAAGACCCCTCCATCGAGGTGCCGGACTACGTCTATTCCCGCACCAACGATCCCGAGAGCGCCCCCGACAAGCCGACGGTGATCTCCATCACCTTCGAGAAGGGCGACCCGGTCGCCATCGACGGCCAGAAGATGGGCCCCGCCGCCCTGCTGGCCAAGCTCAACGAACTCGGCCGCCTCAACGGCATCGGCCGCCTCGACCTCGTCGAGAACCGGTTCGTGGGCATGAAGAGCCGCGGCATGTATGAGACCCCCGGCGGCACGATCCTGCTGCTGGCCCATCGCGGCATCGAGTCGATCACCCTCGACCGCGGCGCGGCCCACCTCAAGGATGAGCTGATGCCGAAATATGCCGAGCTCATCTACAACGGCTTCTGGTTCAGCCCTGAGCGCGAGATGCTCCAGGTCATGATCGACAAGAGCCAGGAATTCGTTACCGGCGAGGTCAAGCTCAAGCTCTACAAGGGCGGCGTCCACCTCATCGGCCGCGAGAGCCCCTACTCCCTCTACGACCAGGAGCTCGTGACCTTCGAGGAAGGCGCCGTGGCCTACGACCACCGCGACGCCGCCGGCTTCATCAAGCTCAACGCGTTGCGTCTCCGCACGCTCGCCCAGCGCAAGAAGAAGCTGGGGCTGTAAGAGGCCGGGCTTAGTAAACTTTATAAAGTAACACTTTCCTTGTTTGGCTCATCGTCCCCTTGTACAAGGGGACGATGACGTCTTTGAAATCCCTTGGCCTCTCCCTTGCCGTACTCCTCTGCGGCATGGGGATGACTGCACCGCAAAGTGCATTCGCAGCCTCGAACAACCCTGCCCCCAGTTCGACAGGAGCCCCTTCCGGGCTGCGCAGTGAGGCTGCCTACAACCTGTTGAGCCGCTATATCAAGGACGCAGTAGGCAAAGCCGAAATCACAACGGCTCCCCGCCAAGTCGCGGAGGCACCGCCCACATACCGACTGATGGTCCGCTACCTGTCCAAGCCCGCCGCGCAGTCGATTTTCGGGTCGGCGCAGGATGAGGTGCGCTGCATCCGCATCGAGTCCGGACCGGCGGACGCCGAAGGAAAGTTCAGGTTCTCCATCGAGACCCTTTCGGCGAACAACAGCCTGTGCAGGACGGATGAAAAGTTCGGCCCCTATCATGAGCTCGAAAAGATGGCGGCGCGCGTGAGAGACTGCGAGAGAAAGGGTGAGGCCCGATGTCTCGTCAGCGAGCCCTCAAGCAACAATCGCAGGATCCTGGTCCTTCATTAGGACGCAATCGGGCTTTCCGGCTTTGCCTTTACCGGCGGGAGGACCCTTGTCGGGCGGAAGGAAGACGGGGTTGCGGTGACGAGCCGGACATCCACTCGCGAAACGCCGCTCTGCAGACCTCTCGCGGCAAGATTCGTGCAAGATTCGTGAAGGTGCTTATTGGGTAAATGCGCAGTCCTTGTTCACGTAAGGACTGTCCGTCAGGAGCGGCTGAAGTCCGCCGACGATTTGCAACTCCGAAATTAAATGTTATGAAATAACGTATAATTTACTTGGAGAAGAACCCATGGCCCGCATTGAAGTGACCGCTGACGAGTTCCCCGGAATGGCTCTGCAGGGCTCCGGAACTGACACCCTCGTGCTTGTTGGGGGCGGCACGTTCGACTTCGCTTATGTGACGTTCGCTGGATTTTCCGAGATTGTTTCCGAACCCGGAACCGGCTCCTATTTATCCGTAACAGTGAAAATTTCTGGAGAGCAACTCTCAGGCGTAAACTCCATCAGCAGCGCAAATTCAAGTGCCTACAATATTATTCATTTGACGGGCAACAGTGTGGATCTGCGCAATAAAACCTTCAGTAATTTCGATTCCATCAACATTGCTGACGATAATGCAGTTGTGACGGTCAACAGCATGTCCCAAGCGCTTACATTGAATGCGTGGGAGCGCCAGGGAGAAACGGTCGTTCTCGACGGTCCCGTCTTGACTCCGACGAGCAGAACCGCCCTTCACAACAGAGGGTTTGACCATATTCAAGAAGGCATTCAAGAAGGCTCAGTCGTTTGGACTGACGCAACCCCAACGCTGACGGGCCTTACCGGCAGTTTTCATGTTCGTGCAGGCGAAAGCGTCAGCCTGGATCCTGAGCATGACGCCCTTGTTTCAGACCAAGAAGGCCTTATAGCGACGCTCGACATCTCCTTGTCAGGCAATGGCTATTATTTTGCCATGAATAATTTCAGAGTGGGGCAAAATTTCACGATCGTCGACAACTCTTATGATCAAACATTGATGTACAAAGGCTCAGAGATCGCCAGGATCGACCGCCTTTATTACTCAGAAGATGGCGCAAGAATTCTTTTCAACCAACCCACGACTCCAGAAATAATTACCGAATTCATTCGGAATTTGTCATACGCTCCTGGCGATTTCATCTACGAGAAAAATGTCACCGTTACTTTTACAGCGTACGATCCAGGAAACCGCAAGGCGGAAGCTGTTCTCCATGTCACGGCAGAACAGAATTGGACCCCTACGAAACCCGACCTGAACGGGACATCGGTGGCCGAGAATGCTGTTGCTGGTGCGGTCGTCGGCATTCTCGGGGCAACGGATGGGAACGGAGATCCCGTGAGCTATCGGCTGACGGATGATGCTGGAGGACGATTCAGTATCGATGGGAATAAACTCGTTGTTTCCGGCAGGATACCGCTCGACTTCGAGCAGGCTTCAACGCACACCGTTACCGTGGTGGCAAGCGACGGGCAGAAGGAAGGCCTGCCCGCGACATTCACCATCTCCATTACCGATGTGATCGAAAACACCGTTCCTGGAACCGATGGCACGACGAGAATTCCAGGCACTGCTGGAAAAGACAAGCTCGTTGGCACCGAAGGGCAGGATATCCTTTATGGAGGCTCGGGCAACGATACCTTGACGGGCAGCGGCAACAAGGACGTCTTTGTTTTTAACGCTAAACTCGGCACCTCCAAGACCGATCGCAAGGTGAACTTTGACACCATCACTGACTTCAAGGTGGGCGAGGACAAGCTCTGGCTCGACAATGCTATTTTCAAGAAGCTGGGCAAGGGCACGGAGGCGGCGCCCGGAGCGCTGAACAAGAAGTCCTTCGTGGTCGGCGACAAGGCCAAGGATAAGGACGACTACCTGATCTACAATAAAAAAACGGGCGTGCTCTCTTACGATGCCGATGGATCGGGCAAGGGCCAGGCCATCGAGTTCGCGCAGCTCAAGAAGGGCCTTATGCTCACCTACAAAGACCTTTTCGTGATCTGAACAGAACGCCACCATGCATAGCGAGAAGTGCCCGGATCAACCGGCACTTCGCTTTCATCATCTTCCGAAACCTCTCCGCGCACCTTACTTCTAAAGCAAGCTTGTGCGGAGGCCCTCGATGCTCTGGTCCATTCCCGTCGCGCGCATCGCCGGTACGGTGGTGCGGATCCATGTGACCTTCCTGCTGTTCCTGGTCTGGATCGGCGGGGCCTATTGGCGCCAGGGCGGGCGGGAGGCGGCGGTCGAGGGGGTGCTGTTCATGGTGCTGCTCTTCGCCTGCGTGGTGGCGCACGAGTTCGGCCATATCCTCGCGGCCCGGCGCTACGGCATCAGGACCCCGGAGGTGACCCTCTGGCCCATCGGGGGCATCGCGAGCCTGGAACGCATTCCCGAGAAGCCCCGCGAGGAGCTGGTGGTCGCGGTCGCGGGTCCCCTCGTGAACGTGGTGATCGCAGCCGCGCTCCTTCTGGCTCTCGGCATGAGCCCCGACAGCGCCGTCGCGACCGATCTGGAAAATCCGCAGGCCAGCATGATGGCACGGCTGGCCGCCGCCAACATCTTCCTCGTGGTCTTCAACATGATCCCGGCCTTCCCGATGGATGGCGGCCGGGTGCTGCGCGCGCTCCTCGCCATGCGGATGAACTATGCGGAGGCGACCCGCGTGGCGGCGCGGATCGGCCAGGGCGCGGCCTTCCTGTTTGCCCTGGCGGGCCTGTTCATGAACCCGATGCTGATCATCATCGGCCTGTTCATCTATCTCGCGGCCACGGCCGAAGCCCAGCATGTGGCCTTCAAGGACGCGACCCTGGGGCTCCCGGTCCGGGCCGGAATGGTCAGCCCCGTCGAGGCGCTCGCCACCACCGCGACCCTGGACGATGCCGTGGATCTGATGCTGCGCACCTCCCAGAAGGAATTTCCCGTCCTGGACGGCTCGGGGATCCCGAGAGGCCTTCTGACCCGGGATGGCCTGATCCTGGCCCTGCGCGAGGGCGGACCCGCCACGCCCGTCCTGGAGGTGATGACCCGGGACCTGCCGACCGTTCCGGAATGGCAGCCCTTCGATTCCGCCGTCGCCCTCCTGAACAGCACCAAGGCCCCTGCCCTCCTGGTCCTCAACGAGGCGCAGCAGCTCGTCGGCCTCCTGACGCCGGAGAATATCGGCGAGATGATGATGGTCCGCTCCATCCGCCCGGACTGGCGCTTCCGGAAGCGCGGATCCTACGCGTGAAGCCGGTTCGACGCTCGGGAGGGGCCGGAAAGGTCTGCGCCCAGCGCATGACCCGGCAGAAATCGTGAAGAAGCGGAGCCTTTAGAATCGGGGCGTTCGAGCAGAAAAGACGGCCGTGCCCTATTGCGGCCGCTGTCTCATGACTATATTGCAGTGCAATCACTTTTCGCCCGGTACGAGCCAGGGGCGCGGGGACATCCGCCGCGTGCCGGGCTGCTTTGCTTTGAAAGACCCCCTATGAAACTGCGCAATATCGCCATCATCGCCCACGTCGACCACGGCAAGACGACCCTCGTCGACAAGCTGCTCCAGCAATCCGGCAGCTTCCGCGAAAACCAGCGCGTGGAAGAGCGCGCCATGGACTCCAACGACCTCGAAAAGGAACGCGGCATCACCATCCTGGCCAAGGCCACCTCGGTGGTCTGGAAGGACACCCGCATCAACATCGTCGACACCCCCGGCCACGCCGATTTCGGCGGCGAGGTGGAGCGCATCCTGAGCATGGTGGATGGCGCCATCGTGCTGGTGGACGCGGCCGAAGGCCCGATGCCCCAGACCAAGTTCGTCGTGTCCAAGGCCCTCAAGATCGGCCTCAAGCCCATCGTGGCCATCAACAAGATCGACCGCCCCGATGCCCGCCATCAGGAGGTGATCAACGAGGTGTTCGATCTCTTCGCGGCGCTCGATGCCACCGACGAGCAGCTCGACTTCCCGATCCTCTACGGATCCGGCCGCAACGGCTGGATGGCGAAGTCCCCGGAAGGTCCGAGCGATCAGGGCCTCGCCCCGCTCTTCGATCTCGTGCTCGAGCACGTGCCCCCGGCCAAGACCGAGGAAGGCCCATTCCGCATGCTCGGAACGCTGCTCGAGGCCAATCCCTTCCTGGGCCGCATCGTCACGGGCCGTATCGCCTCCGGCACGGTGAAGCCGAACCAGTCGATCAAGGTGCTCGACCGCGAGGGCAAGGTGGTCGAGACGGGCCGTGTATCCAAGATCCTGGCCTTCCGCGGCCTGGAGCGCCAGCCCATCGACATCGGCGAAGCCGGCGACATCGTCTCCATCGCGGGCCTGGAAAAGGGCTCGGTGGCCGACACCTTCTGCGCTCCTGAGAACGACATTCCGATCCAGGCGCAGCCCATCGATCCGCCGACCGTGACCATGTCCTTCATCGTCAACGACTCACCCCTCGCGGGCACCGAGGGCGACAAGGTGACGAGCCGCATGATCCGCGACCGCCTGTTCAAGGAAGCGGAAGGCAATGTGACCCTCAAGATCGAGGAAGCCTCCGACAAGGACTCGTTCTACGTCTCGGGCCGCGGCGAATTGCAGCTCGCGATCCTGATCGAAACCATGCGCCGCGAGGGCTTCGAGCTCGCCGTGTCGCGTCCCCGCGTGGTGTTCAAGAAGGACGAGGCCACCGGCCAGCTTCTCGAACCCATCGAGGAAGTCGTGATCGACGTGGACGAGGAGCATTCCGGCGTCGTGGTGCAGAAGATGTCCGAGCGCAAGGCCGAGATGGTCGAGATGCGCCCCTCCGGCGGCAACCGTCAGCGCCTCGTGTTCTACGCTCCGACCCGCGGCCTCATCGGCTACCAGGGCGAGCTGATGACCGACACCCGCGGCACGGCCATCATGAACCGCCTGTTCCACGCCTATGAGCCCTACAAGGGCGAGATCGCGGGCCGCAACAACGGCGTTCTGATCTCGAACGACCAGGGCGAGGCCGTGGCCTATGCGCTGTGGAACCTGGAGGATCGCGGCCCGATGATCATCGAGCCGGGCTGGAAGGTCTATCAGGGCATGATCGTCGGCATCCACAGCCGTGAGAACGATCTCGAGGTGAACGTGCTGAAGGGCAAGAAGCTCACCAACATCCGCACGACCTCCAAGGACGAAGCGGTGCGCCTGACGCCGCCGATCCGCATGACGCTGGAGAAGTCGCTCGCCTGGATCCAGGACGACGAGCTCGTCGAGGTGACGCCGAAGTCGATCCGCATCCGCAAGGCGATCCTCGATCCGAACGACCGCAAGCGCGCCGAGCGCTCGAAGGAAGCGCTGAGCGCCTAAGAGCCTCGGACCCAAGATGCGCTAAAAGCTCTTACGGTTTGCAGAAAACGAAAGGCCGCCCGAAAGGCGGCCTTTTTCTTTGATGGTTGCGTGATCGCAGGCCTGCCGGGACCCACGGCACATCAGGTCAGCCCTCGGCCTTGTCGCTCTGACCCTTCTTCGCGCCTTCGCCCATCGGATTCGTCGAATCCTTGCCGGTAGCATTGGGATCGTCCCGGCCCTGGGGCGTCAGGCGCGGCGCGCTGATGTCCTTCTCGGTCGCCTTGTCGGATTTGCTGGTGTCGGAGTGAGCCATCGTTCATCCTCGTTCGGGGTGGTCAGGAAGGACCGCCGGAGCCGTCCGTCGGGCCGGTGCCAGAGGCCGAGCCCGCATCGCCCTCGTTGCCGAGCGAGCGCGAACCGCTCGGATCCGTGAGCCCGGTCGCCCGCATCCGTTCCGTGCGAGGCGCTGCCCTTGGGGCCGCCCGGGATCGTGTTCGAGCCGGCAACGCCGGCTTCGTCCACCGAGCCGCCGAGATCGAATCCGGGACGGTCCTCGGAGCCGGGGCGCGGATTGCGATCCGCCGCGTGCGGATCCGGGCGCTCGGTCGGAACGCGCGGTTCCGACGGCTTGTTCTCAGCCATGACTGTCTCCTCAAAAATTCATTATCCGCTCGTCGAATCCGTCCCGTTCCGCGCACCTGGATCAGGCAAGGCTCCAGCGCCCGGGGTCGAATCCGGGTTCGTCAGCGACGGTTTGTCGTGCGGACCTGCGGCCGGAGACGCTTCGCCCGTCCGCTGCTTGTCCAGTCGCTTGGAATCGATGTCCTTCTTCGTCTCTTCGGTGTGATTGCCGTAGCCTGCATTGCCCATGGCGCCCTCCCGTCAGCCGTTTTCCTTGGCGCCGGGCGCTCTCATGCGCTCGATCGCTTCCGAGGTCGCGTCCTTGTCCTTGGGCGAGAGGCTGGCATCGCTCAAATGCTTCGTGGCCTCCGGCGTTTCGGCAGCGGTCAGATCGCTGTGGCCTTCCGCATCGCCGCCTGCGCCGCGCGTCCCGGCGCGATAACTGTAAGCTTCGCCGCCAGGCTCATCCCACGCGCGCCGCATCGTCGCGTTTCCCTCTGCGCCATCCGTCCGGTTCGGATCGATGGGGCTGTCGATGCCGCCGCGCTGCTCGTTGCGGATCTGGTCCGCACTCTGATCCTTCAATGAATGGGGCGCTTTCCGGTCCGCCATGATGAACTCCTTGAAACATCGCTTGAATCCATGTCGTGCAAGGAGAACCCGACGGGCGGGGGGAAGTTCTGGCCACGCTTGGACCGCGGCCGGAACAAAAAAGGCGGCCTGAGGCCGCCCCTTTCGTCGCGATGCGCCTGAGGATCAGAGCCCTTCGAACAGGGCACTCGAGATGTAGCGCTCCGCGAAGGAGGGCGCGACCGTGACGATGCGCTTGCCCCGGTACTCGGGCCGGGCCGCGACCTCCAGGGCCGCCGCCACGTTGGCGCCGGTCGAGATGCCGCCCGGGATGCCTTCGAGCCGGGAGAGCTTGCGCGCCATGTCGAAAGCCGTCTGGTTACCCACCGTCACCACCTCGTCGATGAGGGAGCGGTCGAGCACGTCTGGCACGAAGCCTGCACCGAGGCCCTGGATCTTGTGCGGTCCGGGCTGGCCGCCCGACAGGACCGCCGAATCCTCCGGCTCCACGGCGATCACCTTCATGGTCGGAAGGCGCGGCTTGATGACCTGGGCAACGCCCGTGATCGTGCCGCCGGTGCCGACGCCGGCCACGAAGGCATCGAGCTGGCCGTTGGTGTCGTTCCAGATCTCCTCGGCCGTGGTACGGCGGTGGATGTCCGGGTTGGCCGGGTTCTTGAACTGCTGCGGCATAACGGAATTCGGGATCTCCCGCAGGAGCTCTTCCGCCTTCGCGATGGCGCCCTTCATGCCCTGGGGGCCGGGGGTGAGGACCAGCTCCGCGCCGAGATAGGCCAGCATCTTGCGGCGCTCGATCGACATGGTCTCCGGCATGATGAGGATCAGGCGGTAGCCGCGGGCCGCCGCCACGAAGGCCAACGCAATGCCGGTATTGCCGGAGGTCGGCTCGATGAGGGTCGTACCGGGCCCGATCCGGCCATCGGCCTCCATGGCCTCGATCATGCTGACGCCGATGCGATCCTTCACGCTTGAAATCGGGTTGAAGAACTCAAGTTTAACCAAGATCTCCGCATCGACCCCGTGCTCCTTCGGCAGCCGGTTCAGGCGTACGAGCGGGGTGTTGCCGATGGTCTCGGTGATCGAGCCGTAGATGCGGCCGCGGCCGGGCTTCGTGTTGGTGCCCGAAGCGTTGAGGGTGTCAGCCATGAGGTCCTCCTGGATATCCGGAGAGGATCCTAGTCCTTTTCGCAATAGCTGTCGATAATCCTATTATTTCACATACTATATTGTGAAATCAACGGTCCGGGGCTTCTCGACAGCGCCCTCCGCCTGAGCCCGGCTGCAGAGATCCTCGACCGTCACCTGATCCAGCTCGGCCAGGAACGCCTCGGTCCCACGCTGCACGAGCGGTGCGACGACCACCTCGGCGAGGCGCGATTCCGGCAGTGGCGAGGAGGCGTCCTCCTCCAGGGTCGCCATGGCGATGCGCACGATGTCGCCCGCCGTGATCCGCCGCCGCTCGCGCGCCAGCTCGTATCCCCCGCGCGGCCCGCGCACCCCCTTCAGGATGCCCTGGCGGACGAGGGCCTGGAGCACCGGCTCGAGATAGCGCGGAGGCAGGTTGTGGCGCGACGCCAGCGCCTTGGCGGAGACCGGCATCGGACGGGCGTGGAGCGCGATGTCGGTTACGGCGGCGATGGCCAGAAGGGAGCGGCGAGAGAGAAAATTCATGCGAAAGTCCCCTCAGCCCGTTCCGGTCGATCCGAATCCGCCGGCGGCGCGGCCGGTCTCGTCGATGCTGGCGACCTCCGCCAGCTCCACCACGGTCACGGGCGCGACCACCATCTGGGCGATGCGCATCCCGCGGGTGATGGTGAAGGGCTCATGCCCCAGATTGACGAGCAGCACCTTCACTTCGCCGCGATAATCCGCGTCGATGGTGCCCGGTGCGTTGAGCACGGTCACACCGTGCTTGAAGGCGAGCCCGGAGCGGGGCCGCACCTGCGCCTCGAAGCAGGGCTCCAGCTGGATCGCAAGGCCCGTGGGAACGAGCGTCCGCTCCTGCGGCTGCAGCACCAGGGGCGCGTCGGCCGGGTTCGCGGCCATGAGGTCGAGGCCCGCGGCGCCGGCCGTTTCATAACGGGGCAGCGGCAGGTCCTTCCCGTGGTCCAGACGCTGGACGCGAAGCACATGCATCATGGTTCCGCGCTCCCCGGCTTGGCGCCCCCGAGCATCGTGCCCACATGCTCGACCAGCTTCTTCGCCACGTCGGATTTCGACAGGGTCGGCCAGGTCTCGACATGCGACGCGGTCACGAGATGCACCGTATTGCGATCGCCGCCCATGACTCCGGTCTCCGCCGAGACGTCGTTGGCGACGATGAGATCGCAGCCCTTTTTCGCGAGCTTCTGCTTCGCATGTTCGATCACATGCTCGGTCTCGGCCGCGAACCCCACCATGAGCGGCGGCCGGCCCTCCTTGCGGCGGGCGATGGTGGCGAGAATGTCCGGGTTCTCGGTGAGCGAGAGTTCCGGCAGCGCGCCGTCCTTCTTCTTGATCTTCTGCCCGCCCGCATTCGCCACGCGCCAATCGGCGACGGCGGCGGCGAAGATGCCGATATCAGACGGAAGCGCCTTCTCGACCGCCTCCAGCATCTCGCGCGCGCTCTCCACGTGAACGGTCGCGACTCCGGCAGGATCGGGCAGCCCGACGGGGCCCGAGATCAGCGTGACGCGCGCCCCCGCCTCGGCGGCGGCTCTCGCGATGGCGTGACCCTGCTTGCCGGAGGAACGGTTGGCGATGTAGCGGACCGGGTCGATGGGCTCGTGGGTCGGACCGGAGGTGACGATCACGTGCCTGCCCGCCAGCGGCCCCGAAGGCACCAGAAGCCGCTCGACGGCGGCGGCGATTTCGAGAGGCTCGGACATGCGGCCGGGGCCGAATTCGGCCTCCGCCATGGCGCCCTCGTTCGGCCCGACCACCTGCACGCCGTCCGCCTGCAGGGTCGCCAGGTTGCGCTGCGTCGCCGGATGCAGCCACATGCGCACGTTCATGGCGGGCGCGATGAGGATCGGCAGTGTCGTGGCGAGCAGGACCGTCGAGGCGAGATCGTCCGCGTGTCCGCCTGCCATCTTCGCCATGAGATTGGCCGTGGCGGGCGCGACCACGACGGCGTCCGCGTCGCGCGCCAGGCGGATATGGCCGATATCCGCCTCGTCCTCCCGGTCGAAGAGGTCCGTGTGCGAGCGCTGCCCCGTCAGGGCCGAGGCCGCGAGCGGCGTGATGAACTGCTGCGCGCCGTTCGTCAGAATGCAGCGCACGGACGCGCCGCGCTCGCGCAGGCGGCGGATCAGGTCGAGCGACTTGTAGGCCGCGATGCCACCGCCGATGACGAGGAGGATGCGTTTGCCCGAAAGCGCCATCATGCGAACCCTCTGAACAGCATGATCATCAGCGACGCCGCGATGATCCACAAGGCCGCCACGCCCCAGCGGTTGCCGCGCGCCTCCGCGCGGCCGATGGCGGCGACACTGTCCTGATCGAGCGAGACGCCTTTCGCGGTCACGTCCTCGAGCTGGTTGAGGACGCGCTCCGCGCGCAGGGCGAGGTCCGGCAGGTCCCCGATGACGCCCGCGAGCGTCCACAGGCCCCGGCCCGTCTGCTCGATGCGGCCGAGCGGCCCCAGGTTGCGCTCGATCCATTCGCGCACCACGGGCTCGGAGGTGGTCCACATGTCGAGCTTGGGATCGAGGTTCCGGGCCACGCCCTCCACCACGACCATGGTCTTCTGCAGCATGACGAGTTCGATGCGCGTCGCCATGTCGAAGAGCGCCGTGATCTCGAAGAGCAGCGTCAGGAGTTTCGCCATGGAGATCTCGTCGGCGCGCCGGTCGTGGATCGGCTCGCCGATGGCCCGGATGGCCTGCGCGAAATCCTCCACCGAATGATGCGGCGGCACGTAGCCCGCCTCGAAATGCACCTGCGCCACCCGCAGGTAGTCGCGCCGGATGAAGCCGAGGAGGATCTCGGCCAGGAAGCGGCGCTCCTTGATGCCGAGGCGGCCCATGATGCCGAAATCGACGGCGACGAGACGGCCCTCCCGGTCCACGAAGAGATTGCCCGGATGCATGTCGGCGTGGAAGAAGCCGTCGCGGATGGCATGGCGCAGGAAGGACTGGATCACCGCGCGCGACAGGGCGACGCGGTCGAAGCCCGCCGTCTCGATGGCTTCGAGATCGTTGAGGCGGATGCCGTCGATCCAGGTCGTGGTGAGCACGTCGCGGGCCGTGAGGTCCCATTCGGGCTTGGGAACCCGGAAGTCGGGATCGTTCCTGGTGTTCTCGGCGAGCTCGGAAACGGCGGCGGCTTCGAGACGCAGATCCATCTCGACCGCGACGGAGCGGGCGAGCGCCTCGACGATCTCCATGGGCTTCAGGCGGCGCGCCTCGGGAACGACGCGCTCGAACAGACGGGCGGCGGCGCGCATGGCCTGGAGGTCGCGGGCGAAGCCCTCGCGGACGCCGGGCCGCACCACCTTCACGGCGACGACCTCCTCGCCCTCCGCCGTGCGGATCCGGGCCTTGTGGACCTGCGCGATGGACGCGGCGGCGATCGGGTCGCTGAACTCCAGGAAGAGCTCGTCGATGGGGCGCCCGAGAGCGATCTCGACCATGCGCACGGCCTCGTCCCGGGGGAAGGGCGGCATCCGGTCCTGCAGGCGCTCGAGATCGCGGGCCGCGGCCACGCCCACGATGTCGGGGCGGGTCGCCAGGAACTGGCCGAATTTCACGTAGGATGGCCCGAGCCGCGTCAGCGCCTTCGAGAGACGCGCCGCACCGTCGCCGGCCTGCGGCTTCTCGATCAGGCGCGCCAGCCTCAGGCCCAGGCGCCCCGCGGGCGGCAGGGCGCTCGGATCGATCAGCGCCAGCGCGCCTTCGCGGGCAAGGACGAAACCGGCATGGAGGTTCCGGGCGAGATGAACGAGACCGCCGATCACGTCAGATCTTCCAGCCCGAATGGATCGCGACCACGCCTGCCGTGAGGGAGCGATGCGTCACGCGCCGGAAGCCCGCCTCCTCGATCATCCGCGCGAAGGCGGCGGGCGGCGGGAAGCGGCGGATCGACTCGACCAGATACTGGTAGGAATCGGCGTCGCCCGTCACCATGCTGCCGAGCCTCGGGATGACGTTGAACGAATAGGCATCGTAGATCTTGTCCAGAACCGGCACGTCCACCTTCGAGAATTCGAGGCACAGGAAGCGTCCGCCGGGCTTGAGCACCCGGTGCGCCTCGCGCAGCGCCTGGTCGATGCGCGGCACGTTCCGGATCCCGAACGCGATCGTGTAGGCATCGAAGGTCTTCGGCTCGAAGGGAAGCTCCTCCGCATTGGCCTCCACGAAGTCGATGCGGCCCTCATAGCGGTGGCCCGCCCGCTCCTCTCCGACCTTCAGCATCTCGCCGTTGATGTCGAGCACGGTCACATGGGTCTGCGGCCCGCCCCGGTCCAGGATCCGGAAGGCGATGTCGCCGGTGCCGCCGGCCACGTCGAGATGCCGGAACGGCCGGTCGCGCGGCGGGCGCAGGGTCGACACGAGAGTGTCCTTCCAGAGGCGGTGGAGCCCGGCCGACATGAGGTCGTTCATGAGGTCGTAGCGGCTCGCCACCGAGCGGAAGACCTCGTTGACCCGGCCCTGCTTTTCGGTGAGCGGTACGGACTGAAACCCGAAATGGGTCTTCTCGTCGGTCATGATCCTGGCAAGCCTCCGTCCTGTCTTGAGGCGATCCATAGCGGAACCGGGACCGGATGGCTATGTAAGGCGCTTCAAGAACCAAAGAGATGGTTGATGCCCGAACTGCCCGAAGTCGAAACCGTGCGCCGGGGTCTTGAGCCTGCCATGGTCGGAGCCCGCTTCACCAAGGTGGTGCAGCGCCGGCCCGATCTGCGCTTCCCCTTTCCCGAGCGGTTCCCCCAGCGCCTGGAGGGGCAGGAGGTCAGGGCCCTCAGCCGCCGGGCCAAGTATCTCCTGGCCGATCTCTCGTCCGGCGAGGTGCTGGTCATGCATCTGGGCATGTCGGGCCGCTTTCTGGTAACGGAAGGCAGCGCCACCCGGATGCCGGGGGAGTTCCACCATGAGCACGGGGGACAGAGCGCCCACGACCATGTGGAGTTTCACCTCTCGAACGGCGCGGCCGTCACCTACAACGACGCCCGCCGCTTCGGCTTCATGGATCTGGTGCCCCGGTCTGAAATCGAGACCTGCCGGCATTTCGCCGGGATGGGGATCGAGCCCCTCGGCAACGAACTCTCGGGCGAGACCATCGCAAGGCTCTTCGCGGGCAAGCGCACGCCGCTCAAGGCGGCCCTCCTCGACCAGCGCCTCATCGCGGGGCTGGGGAACATCTATGTGTGCGAGGCCCTGTTCCGGACGGGTCTTCACCCGGAGGCCCCCGCGGGTTCGCTCGCGACCAGGACGGGACGGCCGACGGAGAAAGCCCGCCGGCTCGCCGACGTGATCCGCGACGTTCTCTCGGAAGCCGTCGAGGCGGGCGGCTCGACCCTGCGCGACCATGCGCAGGTGGACGGCTCGCTCGGCTATTTCCAGCACTCCTTCCGGGTCTACGACCGGGAGGGCGAGCCCTGCGTCGCCCCGGGCTGCACCGGCACGGTGGCGCGTCTGGTGCAATCCGGACGGTCGACCTTCTATTGTCCCCATTGCCAGAAACGGGGCTGAATATGTTCCCGGCGCGAACGGGGGCGACAGGAATCGCCGAATGCCCTATGATGCGGCCAGACTTGCAGGTTGCGACTCCACGTTAGCGTCGACTGCATAACCTGGTCTCGCGACCGCTTGAACGACCCCGTTCAGGAGGGATGACCATGGCGAAATTCCACATCGTTTCAGGCGCGACGGAGACCCCGGAACACCCGACCATCCGGCGGATAGCGCCCGCCGATCTGAAGGACGTTCTGGCGAAAGGCCTCGCGGATTTCTGGGCGATGCCGACCCACCTGGTTTTCCTCGGGCTTCTCTATCCGCTCCTCGGGCTCTTCTTCGCGGGCGTGGCCTTCGGCTACAACATGCTGCCGCTCCTCTTCCCGCTCATGTCCGGCTTCGCCCTGGTCGGCCCGATTGCGGCTATCGGCCTCTACGAGCTCAGCCGCCGCCGCGAGCAGGGGCTCGAGACGCATTGGAGCGACGTCGCCGACGTGCTGCGCTCGCCCTCCATCGGGTCCATCGTGGCGCTCGGCGTCCTGCTCATGGTGATCTTCCTGTTCTGGCTCGCCACGGCGCAGGCGCTTTACCAGTCCCTCTTCGGCTGGCATGCGCCGAATTCCATGTCGGCGTTCCTGCACGAGGTCTTCACCACCCGGAACGGCTGGCTCCTGATCGTCCTCGGCAATGCCCTCGGGTTCATCTTCAGCGCCGTCGTGTTCGCCATCAGCGTGGTCTCCTTCCCGCTGCTGCTCGACCGGGACGTCGGTGCCGCGGTGGCGATCCAGACATCGGTCCGGGCGGTGCTGAACAATCTCAGGACCATGTCCGCCTGGGCGCTCATCGTCGCGGGCGCCCTGATCGTCGGCTTCATCCCGCTCTTCGTGGGGCTCGCCATCGTGCTCCCCGTTCTGGGGCACGCCACCTGGCACCTCTACCGGCGGGTCGTGGAATAAGCCCTCGCCTCGAAGCCGTGCCCGATCGACCGGGCACGGCTTTTCCATGGGGGCTTTTCGAATTTCCCGTGCCGATTTCCCCTTGCCGAGCCTGATGGCCTCGCCTACCGGTGAAACTCCATCGAGGAGGAGATGCCGGCATGGCTTTTGAGACGATTCTCGTTGAGACGCGCGGCAAGGTGGGGCTCATCACCCTCAACCGCCCCCAGGCCCTGAACGCCCTCAATTCGACGCTCCTGGGCGAGGTGAACCGGGCGCTCGACGCCTTCGAGGCGGATCCGAACGTCGGCTGCATCGTCATCACCGGATCGGAAAAGGCCTTCGCGGCCGGGGCCGACATCAAGGAGATGGCGTCGCTCACCTACCCGCAGACCTATATGGACGATTTCTTCTCGGGCTGGGAGAAGGTGGCGGGCCGGCGCAAGCCGATGATCGCGGCGGTGGCGGGCTTCGCGCTCGGCGGCGGCTGCGAGTTCGCCATGATGTGCGATTTCATCATCGCGGCCGACAACGCCAGGTTTGGCCAGCCGGAGATCAAGCTCGGCGTGATGCCGGGCATGGGCGGCACCCAGCGCCTGACCCGGCTCATCGGCAAGGCCAAGGCCATGGAGATGTGCCTCACGGGCCGCATGATGCGCGCCGAGGAGGCCGAGCGCTCGGGCCTCGTCGCCCGCGTCGTTCCGGCCGCCGAGCTTCTCAACGAAGCCATGAAGACGGCCGAGACCATCGCGTCCATGTCGCTGCCCATCGCCATGATGACGAAAGAGACCGTCAACCGCGCCGACGAGGTGACGCTCTCCGAGGGCATCCGCTTCGAGCGGCGCCTCTTCCACGCCATGTTCGCCACCGCCGACCAGAAGGAAGGCATGGCGGCCTTCGTGGAAAAGCGCCCGGCAGAGTTCAAGAACCGCTGAACCGTGGACAATATCGGATTCGACATGATCGCGGCCCTGGCCGCGATCTCTTTTTTGGCCGGCTTCGTTGACTCCATCGCCGGAGGCGGCGGGCTTCTGACCGTGCCGGCCCTCATGCTCGCCGGTCTCGGTCCGGCCCAGGCGATCGCGACCAACAAGGTCCAGGGAGCCTTCGCGGCCGCGTCCGCCACCTATATCTTCGGCCGCAGGGGCATGATCGACTGGCAGCGGGCCTGGGTCTTCGCACTGATCGCCCTCGTCAGCGGCGTCGCGGGGGCGCTCTGCGTCCGCTTCCTGCCCGCCATCGTGCTGGCGACCCTGATCCCCGTGCTGCTGATCGCCATCGCGTTCTATTTCGCCCTCTCGCCGAAGATCAGGGACGCGGATGCCCATACCCGGATGTCGGCGCTCGCCTTCGGCCTGACCGCGCCGGTCGCGGTCGGCTTCTACGACGGCATCTTCGGGCCGGGGGCAGGCTCCTTCTACATGCTCGCCTTCGTGACGCTGCTCGGCTACGGCGTGGTGCGCGCCACCGCCCATACCAAGCTGCTCAATCTCGCGAGCAATCTCGGCAGCCTCTTTCTCTATGCGGCGACCGGCACCGTGGTCTGGCGGGTCGGCCTCGTCATGGCCGGAGCCTCGTTCCTCGGGGCCCAGGTCGGATCCCGTCTGGCCCTGCGCCTGGGGAGCCGGATCATCCGCCCGCTCCCCGTCCTGGTGTCGAGCCTCATGGCGCTCAGGCTCCTGTTCGACCCGTCCAATCCCTGGCATCAGGCGCTCCAAAAGGTGCTCCCGGCGTTTTTTTGACGCGCAAAGGCCGGCCGACATTGACGTTCGCCCGTCTCGCGTCTATAAGCCGCCACACACGAGCCCGCGCGTCCCGCGGGCTCTTCGGTTTCCATTCAATCACCGGTCGCTGCCGGGGCTCGATTTGCCGGGCTCGCCGCGACGGATTTTACAGAACGAGGATTGGCCATGGCCAACACCGTGTCCGCCAAGAAGATGACCCGCAAGATCGTGAAGCGCACCGCGATCAATAAGTCGCGTCGCAGCCGCATGCGGACCTACATCCGCAAGGTCGAGGAGGCGATCGCCTCCGGCAATCAGAACGAGGCCGTGGCCGCGCTCCGCGCCGCCGAGCCCGAGCTGATGCGCGCCGCCCAGAAGGGCATCGTGCACAAGAACACCGCTTCGCGGAAGGTGTCGCGCCTGACCCACCGCATCAAGGCTCTGAGCGCCTAAAAGCCGCTCCGACAGAGACCTGACCGATCGGAATCGAACCCGGCCGCAAGGCCGGGTTTTTTCGTCTTTGGGGGTGGAATCGCCCCCCTCTTTTTATCCACACGCGGCCTTGACTTGGCGGCGGAATCAAAGGGTGAAAGACGCCTGCCCCGAGATTCAAAACGCACATAAAAGCTTAAGCATATTCAGCAGCTTAGCAGGCAAAGCTTCGCGAAGCATCGGAATCACCCCATCAGCCAGCCCGAATCGATCCTGAATCAAGGTTGCAGAAAAACTCTTTTGAGTGCCTGCGGACAGGCTGTGATGGAACAGTGAATCGGTTGCAGAGTCAGGGCTTTATCGCCGCACCTGAAAACCTGTGGACGGGGTTGTGGACCCTTTTGGAGGCTCTCTGGGGGCGGGCTGTTGACTCGGGTCTGTTGCACCCCCTCCCCGTCCCTGTGTAAGGTCAAACTACTTCGACGGTCCGCCGCGAAGTCATCCAATCAAGTCTCAAGGTATAGAACTCGAATACGGGGAAAGCGCGTTGTTTCATTCATTCACGAAGCAAACGAAAGCTCATCCCCAGCCAAGGGGTACACTTGATAGACCTTGATCGGGTGCACGCGAGGTGACGCTGAACGATCATCTCGTCTTGTCTGTATAAAGATAAACTTCAGTACAATTGGGGGCGCTGAGTTTTGGACAATCTGTGAGGCAGATGTGTCTCGATGTGTTCAGAACAAGCGTGGCGTAGGGGTTCTGGCCGACAGGCAGGATCTCGTGGAGGGGATATTGATGTATCGCAGCGAGGACCATCGCACCTATGCGGCTTCGAACGAGAGCGGCATGGAAGCTTCCGGGGAGCAAACGGCTTCGGATGTCTGGGCGCGCGTGAAGCGCCGTCTCCGGGCCGAGCTGGGCGAGGACATCTTCGCCAGCTGGTTCGGCCGCCTGGAGCTGGATTCGGTGATCGAGGGCTGCGCGTACCTGACGGTTCCGACCCGCTTCCTGAAGAGCTGGATCGAGTCCCACTACGCCGACCGCGTGCTCGCGGTCTATCGCTCCGAGACCGGCGACGTGGAGCGCGTCTCGATCGGCGTGCGCAACACCCTGGGCACCAGGGACGCCGCTCCTCCCCGCCGTCCCAGCGAAGCTCCCCGTCCGAGCATGGCCGCACCCCTGCCGGGAGTGGGCGCCGCGGGAGAACCCAAGGCCCCGATCATGACGGCTCTGCCGGAGGAGCGCGGCGAAGGCTCCGATCTCGGCGGCGCGCCCCTCGATCCGCGCCTCACCTTCGAGAGCTTCATCGTCGGGCGCTCCAACGCCCTAGCCCATGCGGCGGCGGACCGGGTCGCCCATTCCCAGAACGGCCAGGCGATCTACAACCCGCTCTACCTCCATGCGGGCGTGGGTCTCGGCAAGACCCATCTGCTCCATGCCATCGGCCATGAAATGCGCTCGCAGGGCCGCCGGGTCATCTATCTCACGGCCGACCGCTTCATGTACGGCTTCGTGGCCTCCCTGAAGGCTCAGACGTCGCTCGCCTTCAAGGAGCGCCTGCGCGGCATCGATCTGCTCATCATCGACGACGTGCAGTTCATCCAGGGCAAGCAGATCCAGCAGGAATTCGGCCACACGCTCAACGCCCTCATCGATGCGGGCCGTCAGGTCGTCATCGCGGCGGACCGTCCGCCGGCCGATCTGGAGAGCCTCGACGAGCGCGTGCGCTCGCGTCTCGCGGGCGGCCTCGTGGTCGAGGTCGGGGCCCTGGACGAGGCGCTGCGCGCCTCGATTCTCACCACCCGGGTCGAGGCCCTGAAGACCATCCACCCGACCTTCGAGGTCGGCCCGAACGTGATCGCCTATGTGGCCCGCGCCATCACGGCCAACGGGCGCGACCTGGAAGGCGCGGTGAACCGCCTCCTGGCCCATGCGACGCTGACCGGCTCCACCATCACGCTCGAGACCGCCGAGACGGCGATCCGGGATCTGGTGCGCAACCGCGAGCCCAAGCGCGTCAAGATCGAGGACATCCAGAAGCTGGTGGCCTCGCGCTACAACGTCTCCCGCTCGGACATCCTCTCGGAGCGCCGCACCGCCGCCGTGGTGCGCCCGCGCCAGATCGCCATGTACCTGTCCAAGGTGCTCACCCTGCGCTCCCTGCCCGAGATCGGCCGCCGCTTTGGCGGGCGTGACCACACCACGGTGCTTCACGCGGTCCGCAAGATCGAGAAGGCACTCGGCGAGGACAACGCGCTCTCCGATGAGGTCGAACTCCTCAAACGGATGCTGCAGGAATAAATTTCGCCAGGCGGCAAGAGGCCGGATTGTTGAGGAAACAAGGCCTCGGCCTTGCTTTCTCGGGCAACACCCGCCAATCTTGCCGCCTCGCTTGTCTCATCCGGCCGTTCTGATGCCGGGTGACCGGCCAAGAATTCCAGGCAAGAACGGAATTCCAACGACAACGGATGTTGGGTTATGAGAGTTACTGTTGAGCGCGCCGCTCTTTTGAAGGCGCTCGGGCATGTGCACCGCGTCGTCGAGCGCCGCAATACGATCCCGATCCTGTCCAACGTTCTGCTGCGCGCGGAAGATGGCGCCCTGCGCCTCAAGGCGACCGACCTCGACATCGAGGTGACGGAGACGATTCCCGCCGACATCACGGATGCGGGCTCGACCACGGTTCCGGCCTATGTGATCTACGACATCGTCCGCAAGCTGCCCGACGGCGCGCAGGTCTCGCTCGAAATGACCGCCGATGCGGGCCAGATGCAGATCCGCTCCGGCCGCTCGCGCTTCATGCTGCAGGCCCTGCCCGAAAGCGATTTCCCGGATCTCGCCGCCGGCGACCTGCCGCACCGCTTCACGCTCGCGGCCAGCGACCTCAAGCGCCTCATCGAGAAGACGCAGTTCGCGATCTCGACCGAGGAGACACGCTATTATCTCAACGGCATCTACCTCCACACCCACGATACGGGCGGGTCCATCGTGATGCGCGCCGTCGCCACCGACGGCCACCGCCTCGCCCGGGTCGAGATCCCGGCCCCCACGGGTTCGGAGGGCATGCCCGGTGTCATCATCCCGCGCAAAGCCGTGGCCGAGATCGTCAAGCTCGTCGAGGACGGCAGCGAGAACGTCACCATCGAGCTGTCCTCCGCCAAGGTGCGCCTGACCTTCGACGGCGTGGTGCTGACCTCCAAGCTCATCGACGGCACCTTCCCCGACTACCAGCGCGTGATTCCGGCCGGGAACGACAAGGTCCTGGTGGTCGAGCGCGCGGATTTCGCCAAGGCCGTGGACCGCGTCTCCACCATCTCGTCGGAGCGCGGCCGCGCGGTGAAGCTCGCGCTCAACGAAGGCCGCCTGACGCTCACCGTCAACAACCCGGATTCGGGCAGCGCCACGGAGGAGATCGAGGTCGATTACGACGCGGCCCCGCTCGATATCGGCTTCAACGCCCGCTATCTCCTCGACATCACGGCCCAGCTCGACGGGGACACGGCCCTGTTCAAGCTCGCCGATCCCGGCTCACCCACGGTCGTCCAGGACCGCGAGGGCGCCTCGGCGCTCTACGTCCTGATGCCGATGCGGGTCTAAGCCCCAACCAAGGGTCGTTCCCGATCCCGGAGCGCAGCGGACGAGAATTCACGGATACGCCCTGCGCTCTGGATCCCCTTCCCGGTCCTCTGGACCGCCGGGGATGACACGGTGGGATTCCTCAATGTCATTCCCGGCCGGAGGTGACGCAGTCACCGCAGGGGAAGGGAATCCACGGACAAGCGCAACGGTCTGGATCCCCTTCCCGGCTCTTCGAGCCGC